>CAZJHD010000068.1:0-23377 GCA_964545855.1 uncultured Planctomycetales bacterium | reverse complement strand
CGGTTTAGGAAACCGTCGCTCTATCCAACTGAGCTACGGGCGCGTGCCGAGGAGCCTACGGCTCCCCTCGAACGCCTCCCAGGGGGAATGGGCGCGCGCGCACCGGCGACGCTCCTCCGGGTAGAACGGTCGGCCCGATCCCTGCTGCCGGCGCCGCCCGACGACCGATCGGTACTTCATGCATCGAAGGAAGCCCTCCGGCCCCCACCGACTCCGTGTGCGGAATCCGATCCGCCGGCACGCGAGCGGACGGCTCCACGTCGTGGCGCCGATCCATCGCGTGCCGCGTCACGCGGGAGGCTTCACGGCGCTCGGCCCCGACGACCCCGAGGTGCGCGCTGCGTTCCCGCACGTGCCCGTGAGCTTCCAGAAGGCGGCGAAGCGCTCCTGGCAGGCGCTCGCGCGGGTGATCCGGCCGCCGGGGCGCCGGTGGATGGCGCGGATGCTCGACCGCGCGGAG
The DNA here is from genome assembly GCA_964545855.1 of uncultured Planctomycetales bacterium. Taxonomy (GTDB): domain Bacteria; phylum Planctomycetota; class UBA1135; order UBA1135; family JACQFD01; genus CAZJHD01. The sequence continues at coordinate 22,917 of CAZJHD010000068.1, read as the reverse complement.
CTGCCGCGCGTCACGCTCACCGTGCCGGGACTCCACGCGGCCTTCGACGGCTACACGATCGCGTTCCTCTCGGACATCCACGCCGGCCCCTACCTCGGCGCCGACGTGCTCTCGGTGCTCTTCGAGCGGGTCACGCGGGCGAAGCCCGACCTGATCGTGCTCGGCGGCGACATGGTGAACTACGAGGCCGACGAAGCGATCGATGTGGCGGATGCGATGGCGAAGCTCCGCGCGAAGGACGGCGTGCTCTCCGTGCCCGGGAACCACGACCACTACTCGCAGGACATCCTCCGCATCATCAAGACGCTGGAGAAGGCAGGCGCTCTCACGCTCATGAACCACGCCACGACGATCGAGCGGCGCGGCCAGCACCTCGCGCTCCTCGGCGTGGACGACGGCGGAGCCGGCCGATTCGACCTCGCGCGCGCGCGCGAGCGGTCGCGCGATACGGCGACGCGCGTCCTCCTCTCGCACACGCCCGACGCGCTCCCCTTCGCACAGCGGTGCGACGTCGACGTGATGCTGAGCGGCCACACGCACGGTGGCCAGGTCCGCGCGCCGGGCATCCCGCCGATCACGACGCATACGCGAGGCCGTTTCGTCGACGGGATCTACCGGGCGGGACGGACGACCGCCTTCGTCGGCAGGGGAGTCGGCGTCGTCTGCGTCCCGCTGCGCGCCTTCTGCCCTCCCCACGTGCCGCTCGTCACGCTCCAGGCGGCGCCGTCGGAGTCGACGTCGCTCGTCGTCGGCCGCTTCGCGTCGGTCCGCCCCAAGAAATCCCCGTGAACCCCAGCGCCGCCGTCGAAGCGGCGCCGCACAGCCTCCTATACTCGGAGTCCTCCCATGGAGCGGCCCCACTTCGAGCAAGAGATCGATTCGATCCGCAAGTCGGTCCTGCGGATGGGCGGGATCGTCGAGAAGATGATCTCCGACTCCATGAAGTCGCTGATCGACCGCGACGACGCCTTGGCGAAGGCCGTCTGCAAGACCGACCTGGACGTGGATCGGCTCGAGAAGGAGACCGACGAGCGCGTGCTGAGCGTGCTCGCCCGCTGGCAACCCATGGCCCGCGACCTGCGCTTCCTCGCCGCGGCCATGAAGATCGTGAACGACCTCGAGCGCATGGGCGACTCGGCCGTGAACATCGCCCAGGCCGCCGAGGTGCTGAATCGGGAGCCGCCCCTCAAGCCCTACATCGACCTCCCGCGGCTCGCCGGGATGGTGCAGGCCATGGTGCGCGAGAGCCTGGATTCCTTCGTGCAGAAGGACGCCGCGCTCGCTCTCGAGATCTGCCGCAGGGACGACGAGATCGATGGTCTCTACAAGCAGCTCTTCCGGGAGCTCCTCACCTTCATGATCGAGGACCCGAAGACCGTGACGCGGGCACTGCACCTGCTGCTGATCGCGCGCAACCTCGAGCGCATCGCCGACCACGCGACCAACATCGGCGAGGACGTCATCTACTACGTCGAGGGACGCGACATCCGGCATCTCGGCGCCGAGGCGTCGAAGTCGGAATCGAAGATCCCCCCCGCGTCGGGCTGAACGCTGGCGAGCGGCCGGCGGAAGCGCCGCGCGCTATCCGAAGCGGCCGGTGATGTACTCCTCGGTCTGCTTCTTCATGGGGTTCACGAAGAGCTTGTTCGTGATCCCGTACTCGATCATCTCGCCGAGATACATGAACGCCGTGAAGTCGGCGACGCGCGACGCCTGCTGCATGTTGTGCGTCACGATCACCAGCGTGTAGCTCTGCTTGAGCTCCTGCATGAGCTCCTCGATGCGGCCGGTCGCGATCGGGTCGAGCGCCGAGCAGGGCTCGTCGAGCAGGATCACCTCGGGCTCGACGGCGATGGCGCGGGCGATGCAGAGCCGCTGCTGCTGACCGCCCGAGAGACCCAGCGCGCTCTCGTGGAGGCGATCCTTCACCTCCTCCCAGAGGGCGGCGCCCCGGAGGCTCCGCTCGACGATCTCGTCGAGCTGGCTCCGGCCGCGGACGCCGTGGATGCGGCAGCCGAAGGCCACGTTCTCGTAGATCGACTTCGGGAACGGGTTCGACTTCTGGAACACCATCCCGATGCGCTTGCGGAGCGCGTTCACGTCCGTCGTCCGGTCGTACACGTCCTCTCCGTCGAATCGAATGCTCCCCTCGATCCGGACGCCGTCGACGAGATCGTTCATCCGATTGAAGCAGCGCAGGAACGTCGACTTCCCGCAGCCGGAAGGACCGATGAAGGCCGTGACGCGGTTCTTCGCGATCTTCATCGAGAGCGACTGGAGCGCGGGCTTCGCGCCGTACCAGAGGCTCAGGTCCTCGACGACGAGGATCGGGTCGTCGATCCTCGGATCGAGGGCGGGATCGCTCGCGCTCCGGGAGGGCGGAGGCTGTGTGCGGGGCTCCGGAGACGGCGTCATTCGGGATCGTGGGTTTCGGCGGAGAGGCGCGGAGGTCGGCTTCGGCAGTGTCACACGGCGGCTCCCGCGTACTTGCGCTGCAGATGGCTTCGAATGCGGATGGCGAGGGCGTTCATGGCGACGACCAGGAAGACCAGGAGGAACGCCGTCGCGAACACGAGAGGCTTCACCGCCTCCACGTTCGGGCTCTGGAATCCCACGTCGTAGATCTGGAAGCCGAGGTGCATGAACTTCCTCTCGAAATGCACGTAGGGGAACTCTCCGTCCACGGGGAGGTCGGAGACCATCTTCACCATCCCGACGATCATGAGCGGCGCTACCTCCCCCGCGGCACGCGCCATGGCGAGGATGAGGCCCGTCAGGATCCCCGGCGCCGCCGCCGGCAGCACGACGCGCCACGTCGTCTCGAACTTCGTGGCACCGAGCGCGAGCGACCCCTCGCGCACGATGCGCGGCACGGCGGCGAGCCCCTCCTCCGTCGCGACGATCACGACGGGCACGGTGAGCAGCGCGAGCGTGAGGCTCGCCCAGAGGATCCCGCCGGTCCCGAGGGTCGCGCGCGGAAGCCTCTCGGGGAAGAAGAGCGCGTCGAGCGATCCGCCGAGGACGTAGACGAAGAATCCGAGGCCGAAGACCCCGAAGACGATCGAGGGCACGCCTGCGAGATTGTTCACCGCGATGCGCACGGCCTGGACCATCGCTCCCTGCTTCGCGTACTCGCGCAGGTAGAGCGCCGCGAGGACCCCGAGGGGCACGACGGCGATCGACATGAGGAAGACCATCAGCACGGTGCCGAACAGGGCCGGGAAGACGCCCCCTTCGGTGTTCGATTCGCGGGGGTCGCCGGAGACGAACTCCCACAGGCGGGCAAGCCAGAGGCGGAGCGATCCGGCCGTCCCGAGCTCGTTCGGCCGCAGCGCCCGGACGATGGAGGCGACGGGGAGCTCGAAGCGCGATCCGTCCGCGACGGAGAGGACGACGCGGTCCTCGAGGAGCTCGTCGCGCATCGCACCGACTTCGGCGCCGAGGGTGTCGATCTCGGATCCGAGCGCACGTCGCTCGCTCTCGATCGAGTCCTTCTCGGGCCGGGGCTTCGCCTCGGGGACTCCGTCGATCTCGAGCCGGCGGGCCGCGAAGCGCAGCGCCTCCATCCGACGGTTGCGCGGATCGATCTCGTCGCGGAGGAACCGCTCGACGCGCTCCGCCTCGCGGTGCTTCTCTGCGAGCACCGGCGCGAGTGCGCGCCACGCCTCCGCGCGTCCCACGGCGGGCGGCGCGCCGGCGGCGTGGAGCTCCTCCAGGTATCCGTGGAAGTTCCCGTTCTGGACGCGCTCGAGGAGAACTGCGTCGGAAGGCGTCTCTCGACGCGCGATCGCGCTCTCTTCGATCCACAGGAATTCGTCCCGCGTGCGCTCGCGGTTGCCCGCCTTCACGCGGATCCGCATGGCCGGCTCCGCCTCGTCGGCGGCGGACCCTGCCACGGGCTTCCGCTCGTGGATCTCCCCGAGGAGCCGCGACCCATCGGCGAGCTCGAACGAGACGAGATCCCTCGGCCAGAAATGCGAGAGCCCGTTCACCGCGAGCAGAACGAGGAGGCTCCCCACGAGGAGGAGATTCAGCGCGAGCGCGCCTCCGCAGAGCCAGATCATCACGTCGCCGCCCGTTCCCGACCGCGGCTTCGCACGGGTAAGCGATCTCCGCGCGGGTCGCGGCTCGACGACGGCGCTCACAGGTTCGCGTACTTCCTGCGGAGGCGCTGGCGCACGATCTCCGCGACGGTGTTGAGGAGGAACGTCACCGCGAAGAGGAGCAGAGCGGAGAGGAAGAGCGTCCGGTAGAGCGTCGAGCCCTGGGCCGCCTCGGGAATCTCCTGCGCGAGATTCGCGGAGAGCGTCCGGAAGCCCTCGAAAGCGCTCCAGTCGAGGGTCGCGGTGTTCCCGGTGGCCATCAGCACGATCATGGTCTCCCCGACGGCGCGGCCGAGCCCGACCATCACCGCCGAGAAGATGCCGGGGCTCGCCGTGGGGAGGACGACGCGCGCCACCGTCTGCCAGCGGCTCGCGCCGAGCGCGAGCGATCCCGAAATCAGGCTGCGGGGCACGTTCGTGAAGGCGTCCTCGGCGATCGAGAAGACGATCGGCACGACCGCGAAACCCATCACGATCCCGACCACGATGGCGTTCCGCTGGTCGAAGCGGATCCCGAGCACGTCGCGCAGCCACGCCCGGTAGTCGCCGCCGAAGGCGAGGTTCTCGAAGGATCCGCCGAGCGCGAAGGCCGCCGCCATGGCGCCGACGAGCACGCCGACGAACGCGAAGGCCTCGAATCCGGCAGGAAAGCGCGCGCGGAATCCGAGCGGCAGCCAGCGCGACGCGAATCCCGCCGCCACGATCGAGAGCGGCAGGAAGAGGAGCATCAGGACGAGCCCCGGGAAACGCTCCTCCACGTGCGGCGCGAGCCAGAGCCCCCCGAGGAAGCCGAGCACGACGCTCGGGAGCGCCGCCATGATCTCGACGACCGGCTTCACCCAGCGCCGGAGGTTCGGGTGCATGAACTGCGAGACGTACATCGCCGCCAGCACGCCGAGGGGCACCGCGAGGAGCAGCGAGTAGAGGGTTCCCTTCAGCGTCCCGATCAGGAGCGGGTAGAGGCTCAGCTTCGCCTCGAACTCGTCGCTGCCCCCCGTCGACTGCCACGTCCAGGAGGGCGCATCGAGCGTCTCGTAGTGGACCTTGCCGAAGAGGGCGTGGAGGCTCACCTCGGGATGAGGATTGCGGATCGAGAGCGCGACCGTCCGATCGCCGCCGGCCACCCACGCCGCATCGCCCTTCGGAGCGAGCGTGAGCGACTGGGGATCGCGCAGTCCGAGATCGCCACGCCAGAGCGTCCGCTCCGACGTGGAGTGGTAGAGGCCGAACGTCCCCGCCTCGTCGAGCGCGGCGAACGTCCGGTCGCGCGTGGACGCACCGAAGAAGCGCACTGCCGCGTCGTGCCGCGGGAAGTCGCGAATTCGCGTGAGAGCCTTCGATGAGTCGGACTCGCGCACGGCGAACCACACGCTCACGCTCCCGTCGGCCTGCCCGACGGCGAGCGCCTCGTCCCCCAAGAGGAGCGCGAGCCCCGTCACGGCGGAGGCGCCCGCCGGGACGTTCTGCGCGAACGACGAGAATCCCTCTCCCCCGAGGAACCACCAGGCGAGATCTCCCCGCCGCGTCCCGCCGTAGACGCTCGTCAGATCGCGGCTCGCGACGAGGCTCGTCAGGTCCGAAGGACACGGCTCCTCCGAGCGCGTCCACTCCTCCGACTCCTCGTCCGTCATCTCGTTCGTCGTCACCGAGCGGTGCGCGAGGTGGAGCCTCCGGTCGATCCCGGGCGCTGCGAGGAGCGCCCGGCCATCGGGGCCGAGGGCCGCGAGGAACGCTTGCTGCGGACGGGCGTCGGGACCGAAGGACCACGCGATCACGGCGCCCGGCACCACCTCGACCCGCCGCGTCGAGCCCTCCCATCGCTCGGCGAACCGGACCGGGATCGCGAGCACGCGGCCGTCGGCCGCGAGCGCCTCGAACCCGCCTCCCCGGACCCGCGCGCGCGCGACGGCGAGGGGCGTGGGCTCGAATCCGGCGAGAGGGATCTCCTTCGCCTCCGACGGCGCGTCGAGACGCCCCGCCCGCAGGCGGCCGTCGGCGCCGAGCCATGCCGCCGTCGTACAGCTCTCGTCGACGAGGAGCGCCGATGCGACGTCGGGAACGCCGCTCGCCGCCCGCGCCTCGACTCCCGCCGGGACGAAGAGCGGCGCCACCTCGTACACGAGGAAGAAGAGGATTCCGAGGATGCTCGCGATGATCGCGAGTCCTCCGCCCGCGACACCCCACCGGGCAGCGCGATCGGCGAAGAGCCGCCGCGGCGCGGTCTTCACGGGCCCGACGCGGCGGCGCGGAGACGCGCCGCCGCTCGAGCCGGCGGCCCTCGAAGAAGCGCCGTCCGGAGGGGCGGCGGTCTCGACTCCCATCGGGAGCGCAGGGGGTCGCGGGCGCCCGGAGCTACTGGACCGGGCCGAGCCGCTCGAGCTCCTGCTCCGCCATCTTCGCCGTCAGCGGGAGATAGCCGTCCTTGAGCACGATCTCCTGGCCCTCGCTCGAGAGCACGAAGCGGAGGAACTCGCGAACGAGCGGATCGATCGGCTGGTTCGGCGCCTTGTTGACGTAGACGTAGAGGAACCGCGAGAGCGGGTACTTCCCGGAGTAGACGTTCTCCGAATCGGTCGAGACGAACGGATCGCCTTCCTTGTTCGCGACCGCGAGCGCCTTCACGCCCGACGTCCGGTAGCCGATGCCGCTGTAGCCGACGGCGGCGCGATCGGTCGTGACGCTCTGGACGACGGAGGCCGAGCCGGGCTGCTCCTTCACGGTGTCCTTGAAGTCGCCCTTGAAGAGCGCGTGCTCCTTGAAGTAGCCGTAGGTCCCCGAGGCCGAGTTGCGGCCGTAGAGGCTCAGGGGGAGCTTCGCCCACTCGCCGGTGGCGCCGAGCTGGCCCCACGTGGAGACGTCCTCGGCGTATCCGCCCCGGCGCGCTTTCGAGAACATCGCGTCGATCTGCTGCATCGTCACGCGCTCGACCGGGTTGTCGGCGTGCACCCAGACCGCGAGCGCATCGATCGCCACCCGAATCGCCGTCGGCTCGTAGCCGAACCTGGCGCGGAACTCGTCGATCTCCGTCGACTTCATCTTCCGGCTCATGGGCCCGAGCTGCGCCGTGCCCTTGATGAGGGCCGGCGGCGCCGTCGAGGAGCCCTTCCCCTCCACCTCCGTCCGCACGCTCGGGTAGAGCTTCTGGAACGACTCCGTCCAGAAGGTCATGAGGTTGTTCAGCGTGTCGGAGCCGACGGATCCGAGGCGTCCGGAGACTCCGCTCGCCTTCTCGTACTTCGGGAGCTTGGAGTCGACCTGGGGGCCCTGCACGAAGCAGAGACTCGTGAAGGCAGCCGCGCCGGCCGCGAGAGAGAGGAGGGTCGTTCGCGTTCGTTCCTGTCGCATCGTCTTCGGTTCTCCTCCGGAGACGCCCGCACCATCGCGGGCCGTTGCCGGGTTCCGGGGACGATCCCGTCGAGCGTCGAAGAAGCTTCGCGGAGGCTGCGAAGACGCCGTGAAGAGACCGTCGTCCGGAGCGCGCAGGGTCGCCGGAATCGTGAAGATCCCGTGAAGGCGGCATGAAACGACCGAGGGCGGCTCGAGGGGTCTTCCCCGAGCCGCCCCCGAACGGGAGACGGATTCCTTGGAGCCCGCGCCTCTCAGAACATGACCTGCGCCTGCACCTGGAAGAGAAGGTCTTCGTCGTCGATGCTCGTGCCGCGGCGGTCGCGCACGCGATAGGTGAGCGCGCCCTGGATCTTCAGGGCGTGGCCCGCGCCGAACCAGGAGATGGCGGCGGTGCAGTCCTCGAGCTTCGTCAGACCGGCGAGCTTCGCGAAGGGCGTGCCCGAGGGCGCCGACACGGGGCCGGTGAACGAGGCGGTCGAGGCCGCATTCGGGAAATCGATCTGCCCGTACCGGAACGCGAGCTCGACGCCCTTCCCCTTCTCGGAGCCGAAGAGGTATCCCGCCTGCGCGAACCACCCGGTGCTCGTGAGCGTCCGGAAGTGGCCCGGCGTGCTCGCGAGGCGGCCGGCCGGCATCACTTCGCGGTAGTAGGCCTCGCCCGTCGCGAAGAAGCCCTGGTACTTGAAGGCGACGTCGGCCCCGACCGTGTTCACGTCGTACTCGGGCAGGGCTCCGAAGGGGATGCCGCCCATGCCCGCCGGGATCCCGAGCGGGTTGCCCCGAGACTCCGGCGAGAACATGTACTGGAGGCCGAACGCGACGCGCGGGTCGGGAGTCCGGTCGAGATCCGTCTCCGAGTAGCCGGGCTGCCCGAGAGGATTGAAGACGAGGCGGGCCACTCCCTCGAGACCGGCGGAGTCGTCGTTCGAGGAGTTGGACGCGCCGATTCCGCCTCCGTGGGGGTCGGGGTTCGCCGAGTTGGGCGTGCCGTTGAGCGTGCCCTCGCCGTTGAAGGCGCCGAGGTACCACTCGAGCTCCTTCTTCTCGCCCACTTCGCCCCAGAGCATCGCGCCGACGGACCGATCGCCGCCGGCGACGGACCGGAACTCCTCCACGACGGCGATCCGCTCGACGAACTGCTGGGCGCTCGAGGAGGTCCAGTTCTGGCGCGAGAAGGGCCGCTTCATCTGTCCGCCGCGTACGTGCAGCTCCGGCGCGATCGCGTAGTCGAGGAGCGCGTCGCGGAGCTTGCCGGCCGACGAGGTCGCCACGTCGAACTGGAGCTTGTACTCGAGGTTCGGATCGACGGCGAAGCCCTCGAGCCACACGCGCGCTCGGCGCACGTCGAAGGTGGCGCGATCGTCGATCGTGTAGCCGGTCGTTCCCGACGCCGTCGGCACCGAGAGGTTGCGGCCGTCGGTGTCGAGATAGGTGAACCGGGGAGAGAGGCGTCCTCCCACGGTCAGCTTGAAGGCGTCGCCGCCCGCGAAGGTCACTCCCTTGCCGAGCTTGTAGGAGACCTTGATCCCCGGATCGTCGGCCTTCTTCGACTCCTGCGCGCGCTCCTCGAGCCGCCGCGCGAGCTCCGTGATCTCCTTCTCCAGAGCGACCGACGTGATCGACTCCTCGGCGCGCATGCGGGCGCCGAGCTGCGCGAGCTCGTGGAACTCCGGCTCCGTCAGGACGCCGCGGTCCCTGAGGATGCGCAGCAGCCGCGCCTCGACGGTGTCGCGCCGCTCGTCGTCGGCTCCGCCCGCGAAGGCCGGCGCCGCGAGGACCGCGAGGAGGACGAGCGCGAAGCAGGATCTCGGTGCTGGGAATGGATGCATCGAGCGGAATCGGATCATCGAGATGGCTCTCGGCCGGAAGGAATGGGGAGGAGACGGAATGGGGGGAAGCGTCGGGGGGGCCCGGAGATCGGGATTCCCGCTCGTGGTCGGTCCGTGGCGTCGACGGGGGGATGAGTCACCGGACCGGCTTCTCGTCCTGGAGGCGATAGCCGACGCCGATCACAGTCTCGATCCGGCGGCCCGCGGCGCCGAGCTTCCGGCGGATCGACATGACGTGCACGTCGATCGTGCGCTCGAGCACGTGCGGCCCGCCGCGGATCGCGTCCACGATCTCCGCGCGGGAGCGCACGCGCCCCGGCCGGGACGCGAGGAACCAGAGGATCGAGAACTCCATGTGGGTCATTGGCAGCGGCGTTCCGCGGACGAGGACCTGGTGGCGACCGGCGTCGATCGTCATCTCGCCGAGCTTCACGACCTCCACCGGCTCGCTCGGCGCGGCGGACCGCCGCAGGAGCGCGCGGAGACGCGCGACGAGCACGCGGGGAGCGACCGGCTTCGTCACGAAGTCGTCGGCGCCGAGCTCGAGGCCGGCCACGTGGTCGGTGTCCTCCGAGCGCGCCGTCAGGACGAGGATCGGGAGACGCGCCGTCTCGGGCCGCCGGCGCACCTGACGGCAGATCTCCCAGCCGTCCATTCCCGGGAGCATGAGGTCGAGGACCATCGCGGTCGGAACCGAGCGCTCGATGCCGGCGAGGGCGAGCCGTCCGTCGGTGTACGCGCGCACGCGCCACCCTTCGCGCTCGAAGTGGTGCTTCAGCAGGTCGGAGAGATCGCGTTCGTCCTCGACGAGAGCGAGCTCGATTCGGTTGCTCACGACCTCGGAGCATCGCCTCGCCGGTCAAGGCGCTCGCGATCTCCGGTGAAGATTCGGTGAAGGCGGTCTTTCCGGGGCGCACCGCGCTCAGCGCGGGGCCTCCGGCAGGACGACGCGGAAGCGCGAGCCCTTCGCGACGGCGCTCGTCACCTCGATGCGCCCGCCGTGGGCCGCCGCCGCGTGCTTGGCGATGGCGAGACCGAGCCCCGTCCCGCCCACCTCGCGCGCGCGCGCCGGATCCGCGCGGTAGAAACGCTCGAAGATGCGAGGCAGGTGCTCCGGGGGGATCCCGACGCCGGTGTCCGAGACGTCGACGCGGACCTCGCCGTCGTCGACGGCGAGGGAGACCGACACGGCTCCACCGGCCGGCGTGAAGCGCAGCGCGTTCGACACGAGGTTGCTCACGCATTGGGTCAGGAGCTCACGGTCGCCCGTAACGACCGGCGTGCCCGCGTCGTCGCCGTAGGAAAGGGTCACGTCGCGCTCCTTCGCGGCGGGCGTGTGCGCCTCGACGACGCGCCGCAGTAGCTCCGCCAGATCGAGCGGCTCGAAGCGGAAGTGAGCCGCGGGAGACTCCAGCCGCGCGAGCCGGAGCATGTCCGACACGAGCTCCTGGAGGCGCATCGAGTTGCGGAGGATCGTCTGCAGGAACTTGCGCCGCGTCTCGTCGTCGAGGTCGGAATCGTCGAGGAGCGTCTCCGTGTAGCCGAGGATGGCCGAGAGCGGCGTCTTCAGCTCGTGGCTCGCGTTCGCGACGAAATCGATCCGCTGCCGCTCGAGACGCCGCAGATCGCTGATGTCCGCCGCCATGAGCAGGATCGGTCCCGCGCTCCCCGCCGCACCGGGGATGCGGCCTCCCGTGAGCCGGACCGTGCGCGGCGGCTCGCCGCCGATCTCGACGTCGATCTGGTGGGTCCCAGCCGTACGGCGGAGCTCGTCGAGGAACCCCTGCACGTAGGCGCTGCGCGAGACCTCGACGAACGGGCGGCCCGCCGCGTCGGCCGGCGCACCGAAGATCCGCCGTGCGGCGCCGTTCACGAGCTCGATCCGCCCGTCCTCACCGAGGACGATCACGCCCTCGGCGGCGTGGTCGAGGATCGCGCGCAGCTCCGCCATCTCCGATTCGGCCCGCGCCTCCGCGCGCTTCGCGCGCTCGATCACGCCGGCCACGGCCCGGGCGAGCGCACGAAGGGGATCCTCGGGGTCCTTCGGGGCGTCCCCCGCCGCCGGAAGGACCGCCGTCGCCGCGAGGATCGGGCGCACTTCGCCGGCGACCAACCGATGCACGACGAACGCCGCGACGAAGCTGGCGGCGGCCGCGAGGACGAGCGCGAGGAGCAGCTCGTCCCGAAGGGCTTCCTCCCCCGCCGCGAGGTCGGCGAGGGACCTCGAGGCGCGCCCGATCCCGTTCGATCCGCGCACGGCGACCAGAAGCGTCGCCGCCGCGGGGTCCGAGGGCGTGCTCCGCACGCTGCGGCCGCGGCCGGTCCTCGCGGCCTCGTCCACCTCGGGCCAATCGGCGCGCGCCCCCGCCAGGGCCGCCGGCGGATGCGAGTCGATGAGCAGCGACCCGTCCGGCGCGAACCGCGTGAGGCGCAGTCCCGCGACGAGGGGAAGCGGCTCGTCGGTCGGCGCATTCGCGACGGAGCGCGCGAGCGGCTCGAGGCTGCGCTCCATCGCCTCGAGGGAGACGCGGCGGTGCTCCCGCAGCGAGACGCACCCGGAGACGCCCACGGATCCGCTCGAGAGCGCGAGCATCGTCGCGAGGACGCCCAAGAAGAGGCGGCTACGGAACGGATTCATCCCTCGCGCAGCCGGTAGCCGACGCCGCGCACGGTCTCGACGCGGCCCCCGGCGGCGCCGAGCTTCCGCCGGAGCGAGGTGACGTGCGCGTCGACGGTTCGCTCCAGCACCGAGATCTCTCCGGAGATCGCCTCGACGATCTCCAGGCGCGTCCGAACGCGGCCCGGCCGTTCCGCGAGGAAGCGCAGCAGCCGGAACTCCGTCGCGGTGAGATCCACGGTCGCCTTCTCCGTGCGCACCTGATGGCGTCCGGAGTCGATCTCGATGGGGCCGACGCGGAGCACCTCGTTCGCCTGGGGCTCCGCGGCGCCGCGCCGCATCACGGCCTTCACGCGCGCGACGAGCACGCGGGGCGAGAAGGGCTTCGCGACGTAGTCGTCGGCGCCGATCTCGAGACCCGCCACCTGATCGACGTCGTCTCCCCGCGCCGTGAGCATCACGATGGGGATCGCCGCCGTCCGAGGGTTGCGGCGCAGCGCGCGGCAGATCTCCAGGCCGTCGAGGCCCGGGAGCATGAGGTCGAGGACGATCGCATCCGGCGGATCGCGCTCGATCGACTGGAGCGCCGCGTCGCCCCGCGACTCGACGCGCGCGCGGAATCCCTCGCGCTCGAGCGCGTGGCGCACGAGCTCGGCCACGTCTCGCTCGTCCTCGACGATGACGACGGTCTTGGGCATGGAATCGCCGACAGTCTCGGCTTTCCGCTCGACGCTTCCAGCGGATGGCTGCTCAGCGCAGACGCTTCTCGCCCGTCCCCGGTGCGAGCACGGCGTCGAAGGAGGGGCAGCCGGGGACGCGCACGCGGAGCGGGAGCTCGCGCCCGAGCGACCATCGCAGGAGCGGCGCCTCCTCGGCGGCGCCGTCGGACACCTCGATCTCGCCCTCGTCGAGGGGCACGCGCACGCGCCAGCCGCGGCCTACGATCGCTCGCGGCGCGATGACGAGCATCCCCTCGGGCGTTCGGTCGACGCCGAAGAGCCCGTGGAAGACGGCCGCGAAGAAGAGGCTTCCGTTGCGCGGATCCCAGGGCCAGCCGCCGTTCTGGCCGACGGCAGCATCGATCCAGGGATGGGGCACGCCGTCGCCCTCCGTCGCGAGATCCCTCCGCGAGCCGTCGCGCAGCAGCGTGATCGCCTCGGAAGGACGGCCGCGCCCGAATCGCGCCCAGGCCTCGGCGAAGTCGAGCCAGGGGCGGACAGCGGAGAGCGGCGCGCCGGGCGAGTTCCCGGGCGGCGAGGGTCGTCCGCGCGCCGCCGCGAGCGACGCCAGCACGAGGTCGGCTCGATCGTCGCGCACCGCGCCGAGGACGATGCCCACCACTTGGTCCGCACTCGGGCCCGCCCCCGTCTCGACGACCTGCTCTCCGTGGCGCGCCGTGTAGGCGCTTCCCGTCCAGAGGCCGCCGCGGGCGGTCTCGCGCTCGATCGTGTCGCGTGCGCGGCGAAGATGCTCCTCGACGAAGGTGAGCGTCCTCGCGTCCTCGCGGCCCACGCGCATGACGTCCCGCAGGCGCTCGAGGGCCGCCACGTAGAGGAACGACGCGGAGGGCGCCACGCGGCGTCCGGCGAACTCCGTCAGGCCGTCCCCGTCCTCGTCGCGCGCCGCGAGCCAGGCCGCCGTCCCCTTCAGGTTGGCCGCGAGCTTCGAGGTCGCGTGCGGATCGGCGTGCCACCGCGAGAACCGGAAGACACGCAGCATGGCGGCGCAGGCTCCGTCGACGTCGTCGGTGCCTTCCTCCAGCGGGAAGAGCGCCGCCGGCGGCTTCCCGTCGCGTCTCTGGGACAGGAACACCTGGTCGATCATCCGGCGCTCCAGGTCGGGGAAGAGCACGAGGTGGAGCTGGCTCGCCCAGAACCCATCGAGCACGGGAGACGACGGACCCGACAGGATCCCCACGGTGCCGTCGGTGCGGACGCGCGTGAGCTGCACCGACGAGCCGACGTAGGCGCGCAAGGCCGCGTCGAGCGCCGCGTCGCCCGTGCGCGGGAGCCACTCCTCGATGCCCGCCGTCGACGACCAGGCGTCGTCGAAGCGCGCAAGGCCGAGCGTCGCGAGCTGCGAGGAGGCCGGCCAGGGCACGGGACCGCCGAACCCCGTGCCGCGCCGGGGCGAGCTCGCGAAGCAGAAGCGCACCGTGCGGGCCGAGCGCGGCGCCACGACGACCCTGCACGTCCAGACACGCAGCGCGCCGCCCGAGAACTCGACCGTGGCGGCGTCCGTGCGCGCCGAGAGCGTCTCGGCGTCGAATCCCGAGAGCACGCGGCCGTCGTGCTCGTCGGCGAGGACTCCCTGCTGCTCGTCGCGGAACGAGAACCGCCAGACGAGATCGAGCGTGCGCTCGTGGTCCGTCGCGTTCTCGACGCGGACCGACGCGAAGCCCAGGGGGAGCGCCCCCCAGTAGGGGTCGCCGGCGCGCGCGATGGGGCAGAACGCCTCGAGAGCGACGGAGAGGCCGTCGAGGCGCGGACCGCCGAAGCGCGCGCGCGCGAAGGGCCATGCGTGCTGCACCGACTCCGCGAGCGCGTCGGCGGCGTCCACCTCCGCGCCACCCAGACGGAAGGCGAGGCCGCCGAGCGTCCACTCCTCGAGCCACGTTCCGTCGCGGAGCGAGTTCGACCAGAGGCGCGCCGGGAACGTCCCGTCGCGGGCGAGCTCCATGGCGAAGCCGAAGCTCGCGGCCGCGAATCCCGACGCGCGTCGGGCGACGGCCCGCTCGAGCCAACGCGCCTCGCCGCCGAGGGCGAGCCGCACGTCGCCGATCGGGAGCCGCTCGCCCGCCGCGGCGCGCAGCGCGAGGACGTTCTCGCCGGCGCGCCGCGCGTCCGCGGGGACGACACACCCGCGCTCGCGCCCCGTGACCGGCTCGCGGACAGAGTTCGGATCCGCCTCGACGAGCGCGACGCCGTTCCAGGAGACGGCGACCTCCCCTTGCATCGCTCCGAGCTGGAGGAACGCGGGGACGTTCGGCGGATCGGGCAGCGCGAGCCGCGCGCGCCACCAGACGGGAGAGCCGGGAGGCGGGCCGCTCTCGGCGTACTCCGACGCGGACTGCCACCCGGAGTCGTCGAGGTCGGCGTCGGCGAAACGCGCCGCCGCGGCGGCGTCGGCGGGCTCCGCGCGGAAGACCCAGCGCTCCGGCGCGATCGGCGCCTCGGCGTCGGACGGCGCACCGGTGGCGCGCGCATCGGCGGGCGCGAGGACGGCGACGAGCACCGCGAGCCGCGGGAGGAGACCCATGGGCCGCCCATTGTGCGGGCGGCGGCGGCGTTCAGCGCGGAGTCGCGGCGCGCGAGGGGCTCGGCGCGTCCAGCCGGAGCGCCACGTCGACCTCCACGATCCAGGCGTCACGGCGCACCGCGAAGGGCTCGGCCACGATCGCGCGGACGCGCCCCTCCGTGCGTCCCAGGGCGCGCGCGAGCGACGCGAGGTATTCCTCCGCGTGCTCCTGCCGCCCGGAGAGGAGGAGCAGCAGCCTCACCTCGACGTTCGCCCGGTCGAGCCGCGAGGGCGCGACGAGGCGCGCGTCGAGGGCGATCGTCTCCACGGCGACGGGGCCCGGCACGGCGGAGGAACGCTCGAGCACGCGGAGGAGACCAGCGAGCGCGGAAGGAACCGGCGTGGCGGCCGATGCCGCGTCGGGATTCGCGGAGGCGACGGCGAGCGTCGCGAAGAACTGCCAGAGGCCCGCACCCTCGGGGTCGAGCCGGTCGGAGCTCGCGGCGAGCGAACCCGCCGCGATCTCCGTGAAGACGAGGCCAGCACCCGAGAGCTCGAGGAAGCGCCAGAGCGCGAGGAGCCTGCGCCACTCCACCCAGGCACCGCCGGCCGGGACGATCGCGAAGGCCGCCGCGGCCTCCCCGCCGGGGACGCGCGAAGGCTCGCACGGCACCACGAAGACGGCCTCCACGCCCGCCGCCGCCACGCAGTGACCGATCCAGGCGGCGAGGCTCTCCCGGACGCTCGCTTCCGGGCCGACGCGCGCCCGAGACTCGTGGCGCGCCTCGGTCCGATCGACCGCGGGGGCGCCGCCTTCCTTCTGGACGCTCTGTCCCTGGGCCAACCGCGCGAGCGCCATTCCCGCCAGGGAGAGGACGACGACCCGCAGGAACCAGCCGATCGGGAGTGCGGGATGCGGGGCGGGGCGGGACTTGGTCCGCATGCGTCGTGGTTCGGCCCGGGATGCGGGGAGAGCGCGAGGCGCCCTGCGACGAGCCCGGACTCGGGGGCATTCCCGGGCGGAGTCGCGCCGCGGCGGCGCGGCGGGCCTCGGACGCGACTCGCATCTCGGCAGTTGCGGTTTTCCCGACGACCGCCCCGGATGGCATCCTCAGCGGTCCATGAACCGCCGATTCCGAGTCCTGCTCCTCGGTGCGCTGCCCCTCGCCACGACGTTCCTCGCTTGTCCCTCGAGCAAGGAGCCAACGGCGGGACCCACGCCGGCCACGAGCGAGCCGCCGGCCGGCGCCTCCGCCGAGACGCGCCCCGCCCCGCCGGCGCCCGGTCCGCAGGCGACCGAGACTCCGGAGGTCTCGCGCGAGCAGGCGGTCGCCCGCGTCCTGATGCAGATCCAGCAGGGCGTGCCCAAGGGCGAGGGCCCCGAGGCCGACGCCGCGCGCACGACGTACTTCCGCGAGAGCCGCACTCCGCTCGACGACTTCGCGCGCGCCCATCCGGGCACGAACGAGGCGCTCATCGCGCGCGTCTTCCGCGCGACCCTCTCGCTCGCCTCGGGCGACGCGCAGGACGCGACGATCACCCTGCGCGACGTCCTCCACGAGATCGGCGACTCGCGCGACGGCGAGAAGCTCATGCTGCGGGTCCAGGCACTGGACTGGCTGGCGCAGGCGAATCCCAGCGAGGCGCGGCCGCTCCTCGCGAAGGCGCGCGACGAGATGCCCGAGGCGTCGGCGGCGCAAGTGGAGCGGATCCTCCGCAAGCTCGACGCGAACGAACGGCTCGCCGTCGACCGCGAGACGCTCCCCTTCGAGGTGCACGACCTCGGCGGCGAGACGCTCACGCCGGCGAGCTTCCGCGGGAAGGTCCTGCTGCTGCATTTCTGGGCGAGCGGCGACGCGGCTTCGATCGCGGAGGTGCGCGCGCTGCGCGATGCCTACGCCGGGCTCCACGGGAAGGGTCTCGAGGTGCTCTCCGTGAGCATGGACGGCGCGACGATCCGGAGCGTCCCGGGAGGACGCGAGCCCGCGGGACCGGGCCTCGAGGGGCTCCGCGCCTTCACGAAGGCCTTCGAGATGCCGTGGCGCCACGCGTGGGACGGCAAGG
Organism: uncultured Planctomycetales bacterium; assembly: GCA_964545855.1. Lineage (GTDB taxonomy): Bacteria > Planctomycetota > UBA1135 > UBA1135 > JACQFD01 > CAZJHD01. Next base: position 5,719 of record CAZJHD010000068.1, on the reverse strand, counting down.
GTTTCCAGGGAGACCTCGCGCAGATCTACGCCGTGACCGAGAAGCCGCGGTCGATCGTCCTCGACCGCGAAGGCCGCGTCCGGGTCCTGCGCGACTCGCTCGAGGTCGCGCTGGCGAAGGTGGCGGAGCTCCTGGAGTAGGGGCCGCCGCGCGCGCATCGCCGCGCGCGACGCTTCACGCGTCGTCCCAGCGAAACGTCTCCTCGCCCGACGCTCGGCCGCGCGCGAGCCAGCGGACGATCGGCTGGTGATAGGGCGCCGTCAGGATCGACGGCAGCTCCGTGATCGCGGCCCAGCGGACGTCGATCGTCTCGTCGCCGCCGGGCGCCGGCTCGCCGTCCGTGCGCTGGAGCGCGAAGAAGCGACCTTCCCATCCGTAGCGGCGGCGGCCCGCGGTGAAGCGCTCGCCGTGGAAGCGGAAGAGGAGAGCGCCGACCTCGACGCCGAGACCCGTCTCCTCGCGCATCTCGCGCCGCAGCGCCGCATCGTCGCTCTCGCCGGGCTCCTTCTTCCCGCCCGGCAACTCCCAGCAGAGCACGCGCCCCGCCGCGCCGAGATCGCGCTCCGTCGCGACGAGCAGCACGCGCCCCTCCTCCTCGAGCCATCCGAAGACGCCGACGAAGTCGGGCCGGGGGGACTGCATGTCGCGCATGGAGGAGCAGGCGGACGCCCGAATGGCGGCATCGTACGGGCGAGCGCCCGACCCGCTCTCGGTCGGGGCTCGCGGGCGGCGGGGATCTACGGCTGGATCGTGATGCCCAGCCCGCGGGACGAACTCAGGCCGTAGGGAGGCAGCGAGCAGCTGCTCCAGGCCCAGATGGCGATCGCGAAGTAGGACTTTCCCGCCAGGATCGGCGTCGCGGGGATGGGAGCGGGGGCGCTGCCGAACCCCGCTGCATCGCTCACGAAGTCGAGCGGAATGACCTCCGTCGCGCCGGCGAAGCCCGCATGGAGCAGGATCCCGATCGCGAACGGGTCGGAGCCGAGCAGGTCGGGCACGTCGGTGACGATGCCGAGCCCGAGCGACGAGGGCGGGGCGCTGTCGCAATGGAGCTGGAATCCCGGCGTATCGAGCTTCGGGCAGCCGTTCGCGCTCACACTCTGCGTGCCGGAGCAGCCGGGCGTCCCGCTTCCGAACGTCACGAGTGCGTTCGGGCAGTCGGGGCCCGTCACGGGGATCTCGACGAGCGAATCGGCGATCCCGACGAGGTTCGCGCTCAGCGAGACGACCGGTGATCCGGCGCCGGTCGTGCCGGACGCGTAGGAGCGCAGGGAGTCCGCCGACGTGTCGAGGACGAGCACGCGCTGCTCGAGGCTCGACCAGATGCCTGCGCTCTGCCCGAGGATGGTCGCGTAGTTCGGCGACGCGTGGACGCCGTTCGCGAGCGTCACCGGGTCGATCCAGATCAGCGAGGGTTGGAGCGGGTTCGTCGTGTAGCAGCTCGTGACGAGGAGCAGACGCCCGTCGGGGAGCCGATCCCATTGCCGGGGGTCGATCGCACCGTTGAACGGAGAGCCGTCGAACAAGTCGACACACTGGACGGCGCCGACGGTCTGGCTCCCGTCCGCCGAGAGCTGCACTCGACGGACCGTCAGCCGTGTGGATCCTCCCGAGCATCCGGTGTTGACGTTCCCCCGCGTCGCGAAGAAGAGCGCGTTGGTGATCGGATCGTAGGTGAGGCCCTCGGTGTTGGTCGCGAAGGGGTGCGTCGGAACGAAGGGGAGCCCCGTCGAGCCGTCGAGCAGCGTCTGGAGCGAGTTGCTCGCCGTCAGGTAGCGAATGGGCGTCGCGGGCTGACTCGGCGCAAGGAAGTAAACACGGCCGTCTCCCACGGGGGCGAGGGCGCCGGCCGGGAGACCTGTCGTCGCGAGCAGGCTCAGAGCGCCGAGCGAATCGACTGCGTAGAGCCCGAACGGGGTGCTCGCGTTGGGCCTGTGGATCGTGACGAGCCTCTGGCGCTTGGGGCAGTAGGCGAGGTTCCCGTTCGTATCGCTGAAGGAGAGGGACGCGATCGACGTGACCGTTCCCGTCGGCCGATCGATCCGCACGATCGCATCCCCGCTCCCGATCCCGACGCGGCCGTAGAGATCGCCTGGCGAGAAGCTCTGTGCCGGCGCGACGCCCGAGGTCGCGAGGAGGGCGCCGAGCAGGGCGAGCGGACGGAACGAGGAACGCGGGAGGGCGTGGCGCATGGGGAGAGCTCCGTGGTGCGCCCCGCCGGGAGAGCTTGGAGGGGCGCTCTCCTCTTCACCCCCGGACACGCCGTTCCGTTTCAGGGACGACCACCCGGGGAACCGATGCTTCGCCGAGGGCGAGGCCCGCTGGCCGGCGCTCCGAGCCAGCGCTCGAACCAGGCGATCGTTTCCGACACGAAGATCTCGCGGTTGCGCGCCTTGCGGAGCCAGTGGCCCTCGTCGGGGAAGTAGACGAAGCGCGAAGGCACGTCGTGGCGCTGCAGCGTCTGGAAGAGAGCGATCCCCTCGCCGATCGGAACGCGGTAGTCGAGCTCGCCGTGCGTCACGAGGGTGGGCGTCTCGAACTTCTCCACGAAGCGGTTCGGCGAGAACTCGCGGTAGAGCTCCGAGTCCCAGGGCCGCCCCTTCAAGTCCCACTCGGGGAACCAGAGTTCCTCGGTCACTCCGTAGAACGACTCCAGATCGAAGAGCCCCGCGTGCGAGACGAGCGCCTTGAAGCGCGTCGTGTGCCCGAGGAACCAGTTCATCATGTAGCCGCCGAAGGAGCCGCCCATGGCGACGAGGCGCTCTTCGTCCGCGAGCCCCTGCTGGACCGCCCAGTCGCAGGCGTTCATGCAGTCCTCGAAGACGGCGCCGCCCCAGTCGCCGGAGATCTGGTTCGTGAACTCCTGACCGAATCCCGTGGAGCCATGGGGATTCAGCGCGAGCACGATCCATCCGCGCGCCGCGTAGATCTGCGGGTTCCACATGGAGGAGCTGAAGGTCTCGGTCCACGCGCCCTGCGGCCCGCCGTGGACGAAGAGCACCATCGGGTAGCGCTTGCCGGCCTGGAACCCCGGCGGCTTCAGCAGCCACGCCTGGACCGTCCCGTCCTTCGCGCCGGCGCCCTTCGACGACGCGGGGATCCGGACGGACTCGGCCGTCGCGAGGGACTTCGACGCGAAGAAACGGTCGTTCACGCGCGTGACGGCGCGCCATCGATCGCCGTCGGCGACGCCGCTCCCCAGCTCGCAGCGGACCACCTCGGGCGCGCGCACGTAGGAGGAGACGCGTCCGATCGCGAAGGAGCCGTCCGGCGCGAGCGAGAGCCCGCCGAAGTTCGCGCGGAAGAGCTTGCGGCTCGCGCCGGAGCGCGGCACCTGCCAGAGCGCGTGCGACCCCTCGTCCTCCGTCACGACCCAGAGGGACTGGGAGTCGGGCGCCCAGGCGATCTCGTCCGCGGAACGGTCCATGTCGGCGCCGGACTCGCGCACGGCGCCCGTCGCGAGGTCCATCACGAGGAGCCGATAGCGATCCGACTCGAAGCCCGGCGTCGCCTGGGAGCGGAAGGCGAGGAGCTTCCCGTCGGGCGACGGGACCGGCGTTCCGTCCCAGGCGGCACCCGGCGTGAGGCGCTTCGGCGGCTCCGATCCGTCGACGGGGACGGAGTAGAGATTCGAGTCGGTCGACGTCGCGCGATCGGTCTCGGCGCCGCGCGAGAAGAAGAGCGTCCTGGAGTCGCGGGAGAAGGCGTACTCGGTCGTGCCCGCGAGCGAGAAGGCGGGAGCGTCCGCCATGCCGGGCGAGACGTCGACGGCGGGGCCGCCGCCGATGCGCTGGAGGAACGTGTGCGTTCGCAGGCCGTGCCGCCACTCGTCCCAGTGCCGGAAGAGGAGATCGTCGATCACCTTCGCCGGCATGGCGTCGGCCGCCCTCGGCAGGACCTCCACGTCGGAGGCGTAGGCGATCCACTCTCCGTCGGGCGAGACGACGGGCCCCGCGATGCTCTTCGGCGCGTCGGTGACGCGGCGCGCCTCACCGCCGTCGAGCGGGACGATCCAGGCCTGGGAGATCCCACCGGAGGCCGCGACGCAGAGGAGCGCGCGTCCGTCGGGCATCCAGGAGAACCCGCCGGCCCCCGGCGGCACGTTCACGACGGCGCGGGGCTCTCCCGCGCCGTCGGACGCGACGAGCCACGCCGTCGAGCGGGCTTCGCCCTTCGGGTCGATCGTCGGCTCGTGGACGACGAAGACGACCGTCGTCCCGTCCGGCGAGAGCTGCGGCCCGCCGACGGAAGGGAGCTCCAACAGCTCGCGCACCGTGAGCGGCCCCGGCTCCGGCGCGAAGTCAGGGAGCACGGGCGCCGGCGCCGTCGCGCAGGAAACGGCGAGGACGACGGGCAGGAGGGCGAGGAGCCGGCGGGTCTTCCCGGAGAGATCGAGGGGCATGCGTCGAGCCGTTCGGTGGGGAGCGGGCGCGGAGCCGCGGAGCATACTGGAGGCCGCCGGGCCCGGCCCCGCTCGGCGACGCTCCACTCCGAACACCACCGCGTGCCGTCGCCCTCCCCCGTGCCGCGCGCTTCTAGGCGGCGGATCCTCCTGCTCGCGTGGAGCGCGCTCTCCCTCGCCGTGATCCTCTGGCTCGGGAACGAGCTCCTACACACGATCCGCGAGCGCGGGCGGGCCACGCCGCGCGGCACGACGGAGCCCGTCTGGGTGCGCGACGCGCAGTACGTCGAGGATCCCGTCGTCGGCTGGCGGCCGAAGCCCGATCTCACGGTCGACTTCTGGATCAAGTCGATCGACGGGGAGCGGTCCGCGCGCATGGAACGCCACCACGACGCGCGCGGCTTCATTCAGCCGAGCCACGACCGCGGCGCGATCGGTGAGCCCTCGGCGCTGTTCCTCGGCGACAGCCACATGCTGGGCGTGGTCGGAAACGACGAGAACGCCTCCGCGCTGCTGCAGGCCGCGCTGCGCACGCGGCCGGGTCTCGAGCGGGCGACCGTCGCGAACGCGGCCTCGGGCTACTACTCGCTGTACCAGTACGTCCTGCGCGCGCGGACGCTCTCCGACGTGGTGCGCCCGCGGCTCGTCGTGGCCGTGGTCTTCCTCGGGAACGACGTCTACGAGCTGGAGGACCGCGGGCGGCCCCACCTCGACGACGCGATGCGCGAAGCGGAGGCCGGAGCTCCCTCCGATGCGCGCGAGACGATGGTGCGCATCGACGCGCTCGACCTGCCGAAACGCCACGCCGACCTCGTGAACCAGGGTCTGAACCAGGCGTCCTACTTCGCGTCGCATCCGGAGCGGTTCGACGCCGTGCTCGCCAAGGCGAAGCGATGCTTCGAGCTCCTCGACGCGGAGGCCCGGCGCACGGAGGGGCGTCTCCTCGTGGCGCTCCTGCCGAGCTACGACCTCGTCTACCCGGGCACCGTGCGCGCCCTCGGCGCGGGCGCGGCCGCCGCCGTCGACTCCGGCGTGAACGCGCGCATCCATCGCAGCATGGGGCGCATCCTCGCCGACCTGGGGACGCCGCACGTCGATCTGCTGCCGTTCTTCCTCCCGACGAAGGACCGGTACCTCTACGCCTCCGACTACCACGTCTGGAAGGAGGGCCACGCCCTCCTCGCGGAGGCCCTCGCGCCGAAGGCGGCGGAGCTGCTGGCGGACGCGGGCAAGTAGGACGCTGCGCCCCCGAGAGCTGCGCACCCGGGAATGGGGTCAGACCCCTTTTCTCTCCCCTCTCTCTTGCGCGCCGCACGC
>CAZJHD010000067.1:4449-23574 GCA_964545855.1 uncultured Planctomycetales bacterium | reverse complement strand
CTCGGGGTTGCCGAACATCACGCCGATCTTCTCGCGGATCTGGTTGATGAAGATCACGCAGGTGCGCGAGCGCGCGATGGCGCCGGTGAGCTTGCGCATCGCCTGGCTCATCAGGCGCGCGTGGAGACCGACGAAGGAATCCCCGATCTCGCCCTCGATCTCGGCTTTCGGCACGAGGGCCGCCACGGAGTCGATGACGATCACGTCGACGGAGTTCGACCGCACGAGCGTCTCGCAGATGTCGAGCGCCTGCTCGCCGTGGTCGGGCTGCGACACCAGGAGCTCCTTCACGTCGACGCCGAGCTTGCGCGCGTAGGCGGGGTCGAGGGCGTGCTCCGCGTCGATGAACGCGGCGATGCCGCCCGCCTGCTGCGCGCTCGCGACGACGTGCAGGGTGAGCGTCGTCTTGCCGGACGACTCCGGACCATAGACCTCGACGACGCGCCCCCGCGGGAGCCCCACGCCGCCGAGCGCGATGTCGAGGCTGAGACAGCCGGTGGAGATGCCCTCCACCGGGACGATGGAGTTCGTCCCGAGCTTCAGGATGGCTCCCTTCCCGTGGTCTTTCTCGATCTGCGAGAGCGCGGCGCCGAGCTGCCGGTCGCGCTCCTGCATGCGTGTCTTCTCGGCCGGCGAGAGCGCCTTCTCGGGGGCCGCCCTGCTCGTGTCGGCCCTGCTGGCGTCGGCCCTGCTGGTTTCCGCACGGGGCGCATCGCTCTTGGAATCGCTCTTCGGATCGGTCTTCGAGTCGGTCTTCACGGCCATGTCGTCGTCGGAAAAAGTCGGAGAATGAGGAGAAGCGAGGTGGCGATCCGCTCGCGGATGCCTGTTCTAGTTTTGTTAGGGTCGCAGCGTAGCGGCCTCCGGAGGCTCCGTAAAGCCCCTGCCGACATCCCGCGGCAGCTCGATGGCCGCCCGCTCCCGGTAGCGCGACCCGCCGGGAGCGAGCGTGCTCTCGAAGAGGACGACCCGACGCACCTCGAAGCCGGGGCCGCAGGGAATCTCCTCGACGGAGCGCGCCCATCGGTCGACCGCCTCGGCCGCGCCGGCCGGAACCCGCGCGCCGCGACCCGACCTTCCGGTGCCGACGCGCGCGACCGTGACGTGTGCATGGAAGGGCCGCTCGTCGACCGACCGTCCGGCGGCGCCGCACGCGGCCGCGACGCGGGCGGCGAGATCGCCGCACTCGTGCGCTCCACGCGAGACGCCGATCCAGACGATCCGCGGCCGGCCCCGCGGGGGGAATCGTCCCGCGGAGCCGAGCTGCATCGGGAACGGACTCCTCCCAGGAAGCGCCGTCGCGACGGCGAGGGTCAGGTCCTCGATCGCACCCTCGTCGACCTCGCCGAGGAATGCGAGCGTCACGTGGAGGTTCTCCTCCGGCGGAACCCGCGCGGACGGCACCGCTTGCGCGAGAGCGAGGGCGCTGCGGCGCGCGGCGGCGCGCACCGCGTCCGGGAGCTCGATCGCGAAGAAGGCGCGCACCCTGCGTCACGCTCCTTCGCGACGGTGGCGTCGCGCCCGCCCGTCGCGAGGGAGTCCGAGATTCCCTCGAACGTCGTGCGCCACGGCCCGGCGCACGGTCAGCCGAGCGACACGAACTGCAGGAACTCCTCGTAGCGCGCGTCGATCTGGGCGCGCGACGTGCGCCGCATCGCGTGGAACGAGAAGTCCTCCACGTTCACCGACGCGCAGATGGTCCCGTAGGCGACGGCGCGCTTCAGGCTCGCGAGGGTCACCTTGCCCATGGACGCGAGGTAGCCCATGAAGCCTCCGGCGAAGGAGTCGCCGGCGCCCGTCGGGTCGCGCACCTGATCCGTCGGATAGGCCGGCAGCGCGAACTGGACGAACTCCGAGAAGAGGAAGGCACCGTGCTCCCCCTTCTTCACGACCACGATGCGCGGGCCCATGGAGAGGATCTTGCGTCCGGCGCGGATGAGGTTGTGCTCGCCCGCGAGCTCCCGCGCCTCGGCGTCGTTCAGGATGAGGCCGTCGACGCGCTTCAGCAGGTCGTCGAGCTCGGGGCGCGCGATCTTCATCCACAGGTTCATCGTGTCGGCGACGACGAAGGTGGGGCTCTCGATCTGGGACAGGACCGCCTTCTGCGTCGCGGGAGCGCCGTTCGCGAGGAAGACGAAGGCCGACTCGCGGAAGGCCGCCGGGATCTTCGGCTGGAAGCTCCCGAAGACGTTCAGCTTCGTGTCGAGGGTCTCCGCCGCCTCCATCGCGCCCACGTAGCGGCCGGACCAGCGGAACGTCTCGCCGTCGGCGACCTCGACGCCCGCCAGATCGACACCGCGCGCCTTCAGCTCCTCCAGGGCCTTCATCGGGAAGTCCTTCCCCACGACGCCCACGAGCCGAACGGGCACGAACTGCGATGCCGCCCAGGAGAAGTACATGGCGGAGCCGCCGAGCGCCTCCTCGACCTTTCCGTGGGGAGTCTCGACGGAGTCGAACGCGATGGAGCCGACGACGAGCAGGGACATGGGCAGCGGGGTGGTGCGAGGAGGAAGGAGAGGTGCGGGCGGCCGGCGCGAGGGCACGGCGGCGATTCAGCGGGGCTCGTCCTCGAGCGCCTGCTGCATGCGGGCGGCCGAGACGCGATCGCGCGTGGCGAGCAGGCACAGACCGCCCACCAGGGAGAATGCCATGTAGGTGAGCGTATAGGTGAGCGAGAGTGCGACTGCGATCGTCGGGTCCTCGCCGTAGCGAGGGAGCAGCGTGCTCGCGAGCCACTCGCCCCAGCCGACGCCGGCCGGGGAGATCGGCACCGACTTCGCGATCTGCAGGAGCGGGATCACGACGAAGGCCGCCCCCAGCGTGAGCTGTCCCCCGAGCGCCACGTCGAAGCACCACCAGGCGATCATCGAGAGGACGTGGTTCACGCAGGAGAGCCCGACGGAGGCGGCGATGAGGCCGGGACTCTTCCGGTAGAGCGCGCAGGCCTCGTCGAGCCGCATCAGGAGCGAGCTCCCCGGGAGCCGCATCACGAGGCGATTCCGCAGGAGGAGCCCGCGCAGGCGCGCGCTCGCGCCGATCCCGAGGGCGACGAGGGTCGCCACGAAGACGAGCACGATCGGGAGTGCCACGACCCGCAGCGCCGGATCGCGGTAGGTCTCGAGATCGCAGAGGAGCGCCACCCCCGCCACGAGGGCGAGGCCGAAGAGACCGAGGAGTCGATCGACGGCGACCGTCAGCACCGCGTGCGTCTTCACGGGCGCGTGGCGCGCGACGAAGTACATCTTCGGGAGGTCGCCCCCCACGAGACCGGGCACGACGTTGTTGAAGAAGAGCCCGACGAAGGACCACTTCACCGCCTCGCCGAAGGTGAAGGGGATGCCGAGGCAGCGCACGAGCAGCCACCAGCGCGTGAACGCGACGAAGGCGCCGACCAGGAGGAGGAGGGTCCCGAGTCCCCAGCGCAGCGGATCGAGATGGCGCGCGAGCGTGAAGAGGCCGGGCCGCACCTCGTGGGAAGCCGACGTGACGGCGACCGGGCCCGTCTCCGTCTCGAGCACCACCTCGCCGGCCGACCAGGGACGGGCCAGGCCGTTCTCCACGAGGGAGCCCACGACGCGCGACGCCTCCACGCCGGCCTTCGGTTCCGCGACGTCGCGCCAGGGCACTCCGCTCAGCACGTAGGTGAGGAGCCCGACGGCGAGCGCGAACTGGAGCGCCGTCAGGAGATGCTTGCGCGTCACGCAGTCACTTCGGCGTTCCGGCTGCCGCGGGTCCAGCTCCTCGGGCGGCTCCCGTCGCGAGCTGATGGTCCTCCCACCAGAGTCGCCAGAAGTCGGTGTCGAAGCGCCGGCCGATCCCCGTGGCGCGCCCCAGCGATTCCATCGCGCAGACGGACACGTTTGCGTCGGCATCGCGCGTCGCGCGGTAGAGCGACGCGAGGATCGGCTCCGGATCGCCTCCGGCGCGCAGGCCGACGAGGGAGAGCTGCGCCACGGTGCCTCGGACGACGGCGCTCGAGTCGCCCTGGGTCCGCTGGATCGCATGCAGGACGCCCGGCGCGCCCAGGGACCGGACGAAGGCGCGCGCCGTCGTCATGCGCACCTGCTCGTGCGCGTCGTCGAAACCCTGGTCGAGCGTCTGCAGCGCGCCGCGCGTGAGGAGCACCGACACGCCCGTGAAGAGCGCGCGCCGCACGTCGGGGTCGCGCTCGATCTGCAGCAGGATCGCGAGGGATCGGCCGATGTCGCGCGACTCGCTCGCTCTCGGGAAGGGCGTGCCGCCGAGACCCTCGATGGCCGCGAGGTACTCGGCCTTCAGCTCCTCGGGGAGCACGCCCTCGCCGGCGAGCGCCGAGAGCTGCTCGACGCGACGGAGCCGCAGGTCGGTCGTCGCCAGGTACTCCCCCGGCCGCACCGCGAGGAGCGCGAGCTCGGGCTGACGCGACCGCACGATCTCGGAGACGACGCGCACGGCGCGAAGACGCGAGAGCGGGAACGGGTCGCCCTTCAGGATGGCGCCGCTCCAGTAGAGGACCTCCGCCGTCTCCTCGATGTCGTCGAGGTCGACGTCCTGCAGGTCGCCGACACGGTCGACGCAGAAGTCGGAGGGGTCGTCGAGCGTCTCCTGGGTGAGCGTGCCGGCGCCGAGTCCCGCGAACAGCGACAGCATCCCCCAGCGGACGCTGGCGGCGACCCAGCCGTAGCGCTCCACGTCGAATCGATGGACCAGCGTGCGCGGCGTCGCGCCGTGGACCCGCTTCAAGTCGTCGAGGGAGTGGCGGATCCCGCCGCAGGAGACGGCGGCCAGGACCGCCGGAACCAACAGGACGAGGGATCGCGGAAGAGGGCGTCGCACGGGGCGCGGAGATTACCAGTCCTGGAGCCCCCACCATGGGATCTCCACGTCGCGCCGATCGCGCTGCCCGGCCGTCGATCTCACAAGTCCTCGCGCTCCGGCGGCCGACAGACGGGAGAACGCCGCACGCGGTGGCGGCCCTACGCTTCCGCGGTCCCGACGCCCCCGTGTCCCTCCCGATCCCCGCCGTGCTCCGTCGCGCGCTGCTCCTCGCGCTGGCGTTCTTCGTCCTCGTGGCGGCGATCGAGCTGCTGAAGCGCGGCGCGTCGGGGCTCGGTCCGGTCCTCGACGCGATCGGCGCGCGGGGATCGGCCGGCGCGCTCGGATTCGGCTGGCTCCTCGCCTGCGTCCTGCTGTCGGGCTCTCCGGCGGCGGCGATCGCGCTCACGCTGCTCGCCTCGGGATCCCTCACGGCCGCGGAGTGCCTCGCGATGATCGTCGGCTCGCGACTCGGCGCCTCCTTCGTCGTGCTCCTCGTGGGTCTCGCCGACGACGTGCGCCACGGCCGCACGGAGAAGCGGAGCGCCTACGTCGGCGTCGCCGCGCTCCTCGTCACCGCGAGCGTCTACCTCCCCGTCCTGGCGATCGGCCTCTACGGACTCGAGGCCGGCTGGCTCGCGGGTCTCCGCTTCGAGGGACGCGCGCTCGCTTCCTTCGTCGATCTCCTCTGGGGGCGCCCCATCCGCACCATCGCCGAGTGGGTCCCCGGGGTCGTGCTCTTCGTCCTCGGCGCCGGGGCGCTGCTCGGATCGCTTCGACTCTTCGACGCCGTCCTCCCCGACCTGAAGGAGGGCTCGCGCAGCGCGGGCCTGCGGCCGGGCGCCACCTATCGCCCCTCGGTGATGTTCGCCTTCGGCCTCCTCGTCACGGCGCTCACGCTGTCGGTCGCCGTGTCCATCTCGATCCTCGTGCCGCTCGCGGCGAAGGGCTACGTCCGGCGCGAGAACCTCCTCCCCTACATCCTCGGCGCCAACATCACGACCTTCGTCGACACCGTCTTCGCCGGCGCCCTCGTCGGCCACCCGGATGCCGTCCGCGTCGTGGTGCTCATCGCCGGCTGGGTCGCGATCCTCTCCCTGCCCCTCGTGTTCGTGGCACCCTACGCCTACGAGCGCGTGATCGACCGGTGGGCCCGGCGCATCACGGCGTCGACGCGGTCGATCGTCGCCTTCGTCGCCGTCCTCGTCGGCACGCCCCTCACGCTGCTCCTCGTCTCGCGCCTCGCCTCCTGAGGTGGGCCCCGTGCACTGGCTCCTCTACGTCGATCCCTCTCCCCGAGGCGCCTGGGCGCTCGCGCTCGCGGAGGCCTTGCCAGTCTCGCTGGCGGAACGCATGACGCTCCTCGCGACCGAGGACGACCTCGTGCGCGAGCCGGGGCTGCTCGCCGCCGCGCGGGCGCGTCTCGAGCGGTCCGGGCGCGCGGTGACGGATGCGCGGCGAGCCGGACCGGCGGAGATGGCGATCCTCGCCGAGGCGAGCGCCTCCGCGCCCGACGTCGTGCTCGTGCCTCCCGCCGGCCGCAACGCCCTGCAGCGGATGCTCCGCGGCTCCCGCGTCGCGAGCGTCGTGCGCAGCGTCCCCGCCTCCGTCCTCGTCGCGCGGCGTCCCGCGCCGGGCCTCCGGCGCGTGCTCGCGGCCGTCTCCGAGGACGAGAGCGCCGAACCCGTCACGCGCGCGACGCTGCTGCTCGCGGAGACCCTCGGCATCGAGCCGACCTTCCTCCACGTCGCCTCCGGCGTGGCGCTGCCAGGCCAGGACGCCGACGCCGCGCCTCCCGCGACGGCGCCGCTCGAGGCGGTCCTGCGGATGCTCCGGGAGGGCGCCCGCCCGCACTCCCTCCTCGTCCGCGAAGGGCTCGTCGTCGACGAGGTGCTCCGCGAGGTGGATTCCGGAGCCCACGACCTCCTCGTGATCGGGACGTCGCCGGTCCGGAGGCCCGAGGCCGCCGGGCACGAGCGCTGGACGCGCGCCGACGTGACCGAGCGCATCCTCCTGCAGTGCCCGGTCTCGGTCCTCGTCGTGCGCGGCGCGCTGCGCCGTAACGGATCCCGGGGCCGCGACGACTCCCGGGAATGAGTGGTGCCGAAGACAGGAGTTGAACCTGCACGTCCTTGCGGACACTAGAACCTGAATCTAGCGCGTCTGCCGATTCCGCCACTTCGGCACGAAATGGGGCGGCGAGTTTGGCGAGAGAGAGCGCGCATTGCCAGAGGCGGGCTCGCCGCACGTTCTGCTAGGTTTCGAGCGTGACGAAGACGCCGGGATCGCCCGTCGAGACGGTCGCGACGAATCGCAAGGCGAAGTTCAAGTACGACGTGCTCGAGGTCTTCGAGGCGGGGCTGGCGCTCCTCGGCTCGGAGGTGAAGCAGCTCCGGGAGAAGCACTGCAACATCGAGCCCTCCTTCGTCCGCGTGCGCGGCAAGGAGGCTTGGCTCCTCGAGGCCTCGATCCCGCCCTACGAGCACGGCGGCTACGCGAATCACGAGGAGAAGCGGGTGCGGAAGCTCCTCCTGCATCGCGCGCAGATCGACGCGATCCAGGAGAGCCTGAAGACGCCGGGGCGCACCTGCGTCCCGCTCCGCGTCTACTTCCGAGAGGGACGCGCCAAGCTGGAGATCGCCCTCGTGAAGGGACGCACCATGGGAGACAAGCGGCAATCGATCCGCGAGAAGGACGCGAAGCGCGAGATCGCCCGCGCCACTCGCTCGAGATCCCGCTGACATTTCGCGGCTTGCCGAGTCGCGGCGACCGGCGAGAATTGCGCCCTTCTTCCTCGGGGGCGATCGGCTTCGACCGGACGCAGCCTGCGGAGAGTGGCGTGTCGAGGACCCCGGTTGGCCTCGTCAATCCTCCGGGAACGGCACGAAGTGCCAACAACTACGCTCTGGCGGCCTAACAGCTGGCTGCCCGTCCTCCGGTCCTCGCTCGTCGGGATCGGAAGGACGCCATCGACGAGCAGGCCCCGAGAGACCGCCCAGTTCTCGGAGGGTGACATCGAACTGGGCTGGCGCCTTCGAGCCCCGTCGGTCGGGCCGCGAAGGGGCGAGACTTCGAACGGCCGAACACACACGTAGAGGCTCTTCGTGGACTCATCTGGGACGCGGGTTCGATTCCCGCCGCCTCCACCATGTTTCCCCCCCTGCGCGAGCGCGGGTCGGCCGAGCCGACCCGCGCTCGACGCTTTCCCCCTGCGGGGGACGAGAGGTTCCCCCCGTGCGCGGATGCGCGACGGCGGAGCCGGCGCGCGGTCGACGCTCTCCTCCTCAGGGGGACGAGAGGTTCCCCCCGTGCGCGGATGCGCGACGACGGAGCGGGCGCGCGCTGGACGCTCTCCACCTCAGAGGGTCGAGAGCCTTCCCCCTGCGCGAATGCGTCGGATTCCGCCTCAGAACGTCGTGAAGGCGCGCGCCGACTGACGGTCGGGGTTCTCGACGACCACCTCGACGCGGCCCGAGAGGCCCGGAGGCGCGAGCGCCAGGATTCGACGATCGGGAGACGTTTCGTCGAGCACGACGGCCGTGGCGTCCTTGCCGTCGAAGCGGACGAAGGGGCCGAAGGCGGTTCCGAAGAAGCCCGTCCCCTCGACGATCACCTCGAAGGCAGCGGAGCCGGCGCCCTCGATCACGCGCTCGGGGATCCGGGAGACGACGACGCGCGCGATGGTCGGCGCCGCCGTGAGGACGCCACCCTGGGCGGCCGAGCCGGCCAACGGATCGGACGTCGGGCCGCTGTCGCGCGTCGCGAGGACGACGCCGCCGACGGCGAGGGCGGCAACGAGCAGGAACGAGAGAACGAGTGTGGGTCGCTGGATCATCGAGGGAGTTCCGCCGGGCGGGAGCGGCCTGCTCACTGGGTGAAGGAGAGCCCGTCGAGGGCGAGCTCGCCGGTCGGCGTGATGTCGAAGTTCAGTCGCGCGGTGCGGATCCTCTGCAGGTCGAGGAGCGGCTGCACCGAAGTGAACGCGCTCAGGGGGAACCGGAACGTCTTCAGCACCGACTTCACGGGGCCGTTCGGCGACGTGGTGAACGGGTACGGCCACGGCGCCACGTCGGTGTTGTCACGCGTCGCCGAGTTGCCGTTCGCGTCGACGAGCGTGATGCGGAATCTCTGGGGCTGGCCGAAGGGGTTCGACGCGACGTTGTAGCGCTGGAGGACGTCGACGCTGAGGAAGGGGTATCCCACGACGTCGAGGTCGGCGGCGATGTTCGCCTCGAACTGCGCCGGACCGTTCCAGCTCCCCGTGAGCCCCTTCGTCTTGTGGTAGTAGGAGCTCGCGGCGGCGGAGTTGAGCGTCTTCTCGGTCGCGCCGACGAGGCCCGCGAAGAGGTTCGTCCCTCCGAGCGTGTTGCGACCCGGGTTCGCCGGCGTCTGCTCGAAGTCGTCGAAGGTGATCTGCCGCGGGTTGTAGAAGATGCGGTGCAGCTTGAAGGCGCCCGACCATTGGATCTCCTTGTCGCCGGCGATCCGCACGTAGGACGGACGATCGCCGAGGGCCGACGCGGCGGCCCACGTCGTCCAGTAGGTGCGCGAGATCTCGTGGTGCTGCGCGCGCGTGAGCTGCGCGTTCGTCTCCGGGGCGAACGTGATGGAGTCGGTGAAGAAGAAGTGGTTCGCTCCCTCGATCCATCGGAACCCCTTCAGCACCTGGCTCCCGGAGGGCGCCGTCTGGGTCTGGTCGTAGAGCTGGATCGGCCAGCCGTTGTTGACGTCGCCGTCCTGCGAGCCGTAGATCACGAAGGCGTTGGCCGGCACCGAGTAGACGTCGAAGTTCGTCGGCGCGATGGCGCCGATCGCCCGGATCGACGCGAGCCAGGCCGGATTCTGCTGGTAGGCGGCGAAGACTCCCTCCCCGCCGCGCGAGTGGCCGATGTAGACGATGCGCGAGAAGTCGAGGAGCCCGGCGTACTGCGGCTGCGCCTGGAGCCACGAGACCGTCAGGTTGATGAGCTGGCCGCGCTGGGGGATCGCCGCGGGGCTCCCGTACTGCCCGACCACGTCGAGGTTCACCGACGCCACCACGAATCCCCAGGACGCCAGGTGCTGCAGGAGATAGCTCGCCTGCTTGTGGTTCGTGCCGATGAAGGGCGCCGCGTGGAACCGGCCGTGGGCGAAGACGATCACCGGATAGGGAGTGACGCCCGGCAGGATCTGCCCCGGTCCGCTCGACGGGAAGTAGAGGACGCCGAAGTGGTTGACCGTGATGTTCCCGCCGCCCGTCGGATTCGTGACCTGCACGTTCCCGTTGTTCCAGTCGACGAACGACGGCGTGAACGGTCCCGGGTCGCGCAGGGCCCAGGGCAGCGTCGGGACGAGCGGTCCCTGGGCGGGAGCGTGCGGCGCGAGGGCGACGACGGCGAGGAGTCCGAGAACGAATGGCGCGAGCGCCCTGGTGATCATCGAGTGCTCTCGTGGGAGTCGGCGAGGGTGAGCCGGCGATGCTACCCCAGGCCTGGCGATCGCGGCACCCTCCTCGCGGTCTTCGCCCGCGATCCGCGCGAGCCGGTCGCGAGGATCGCCGCGCGCCGAGCGCAGGCGCGCGGGTCGTCGCTCAGCGCGCCGCGGGCGGCTTCTTGCCGGCTCGCTGCGCCTCCCTGCCGGATCGCAGCGGCGCCATGCGGCGCGCGCCCGTCGGGACGATCACGAGGATCGCGCGCTTGCCCGCGCCGTCCGGCAGATCCTCCTCCAGGTGTGCCGCGAGCTCGAAGCCGCGCGTCGCCCCCGCGCGCCGCGCCGCGTCCCACTCCTCGGCGGCTCCGGGGCCCTTGAGCGCGATCAGCGCCCGGAAGCGGGCGCGGCGCGGGAGGAGGAGCGGCAGGAGCTTCCCGAGGGGCCCCACGGCACGCGCCACCAGGTAGTCGTACTCGTGGTCGAGCAGGTGCACCTCCGCGCGCGTGTGCAGCGCGGCGGCGTTGCGGAGTCCGAGCTCCTCGAGGACTCCGTCGACGAAGGCCGCCTTCTTCTCCGTGCCGTCGATGAGGGCGAAGACCGCCGAGGGAACGGCCACGGCGAGCGGGATCCCCGGGTATCCGGCGCCGGTCCCCACGTCGAGCACGCGCGCTCCTCGGAGATCGACGTGATCGGCCACGATCACGGAGTCGAGCACGTGTTTCACGGCCACCTCGCGCGGCTCGACGATGCGCGTGAGGTTCATCACCTCGTTGGCGAGGCCGACGCGCTCTGCATGGAGAGCGAGGAGCGCCGCGGCGCCTTCCGGGAGCGGAGGGCGCCCCTTCGCCTCGCGCTCCCGGAGCACGCGATCGATCTCCGCGGCGAGCTCCTCCCTCTCGGGCGGCAGGGACTCGCCGCAGCTCTCGGGCTCGGGCTCGGGCTCGTGCATCGCGGCGAGTCTATCGGCTGGGCCCGCGCGATCGGGGGCGGCCCCGGCGATGATCGGCTCCATGACGCGGATCACCTTCCTCGGCACCGCCGACGCGTTCCATTCGGGGGGCCGCCGCCACTCGTCCTATCTCCTCGACGACCCGTCGGGCTCCGTCGCCGTCGACTTCGGCCCCACGTCGCTGCTCGCGATGCGCGTCCTCGGCCTCGATCCGCGGCGCATCCACACGGTGATGGTCACGCACCTCCACGGCGACCACGTCGGCGGCCTCCCCTTCCTCGTTCTCGACGGCACCTACCGTGCGCTCCGGACGGACCCGCTCACGGTCATCGGCCCGCCGGGGATCGAGGAACGCTTCGATCTCCTCCTGCGCGCCGCCTACGGGGAGCTCGCGGGCGCGCGGCGCGCCTTCGAGGTCTCTCTCCGGGAGCTCCGGCCCGGCGAGCGCACGCGCGCGGGCGCCTTCGACGTCGAGGCCTTCGCCGCCGACCACATGGATCCGCCCCACGTGCCGCTGCAGCTGCGCTGCACCGATGCCGCCGGAGCCGTCGTCGCCTTCACGGGCGACACGGCCTGGTGCGCGGAGACCGAGCGCTGCGCGCGCGGCGCCGATCTCCTCGTCGGCGAGTGCACGGGTCTCGCGCCGCCCATCGGCCGCCACCTCACCTGGGCCGACTGGGTTCGAGCGCTGCCCTCTCTCGGCGTACGCCGCGTGATCCTCTCGCACCTCGGCGCGGACGTGCGCGCCGCCGCCGCCGAGCTGGCGGAGCGCGCCCCGCGCGGAGTGGAGCTCCGGTTCGCCGACGACGGCCTCGTCGTGGAGGTCGCTCCGCCGCTGCCTCCGGCGGCGGCGGCGGCCGCGCGACCCGGAGCGGTGTAGTCTTGCGCGATCCATGACTTCGCCGAATCCGTCCCGGCCGGCGCCTTCGTCGGCCGTCCGCATCGCCCTCGCCCTCCTCGCGGCGACGGCCGCGACCGCCTTCGCGGGCGCGACGCTCGCCTCGCTGCGCACGTCGATCGAGGACTTCCGCGTGCCCGGGACCCAGCCGAAGACGCTCGCGGCGCCGATCGAGCACTCGAGCGGCTGCGTCTACTGCCACGGCTGGTACGACGAGGCCGTCGAGCCCTACGGCCGCTGGCAGGCGAGCATGATGGCGCAGTCGGCGCGCGACCCGCTCTTCCATGCGTGCCTCGCGATCGCGGAGCAGGACGCCCCCGGATCCGGTGACACGTGCCTGCGGTGCCACACGCCCGGCGCGTGGCTCGAGGGCCGCAGCGAGCCGACCGACGGCTCGGCGCTCGTCGAGGCCGACTTCGACGGCGTGAACTGCAACTTCTGCCACCGGCTCGTCGATCCCGTCGCCGACGCGGCGAATCCACCGGACGACGTCGACATCCTCGCCGCGCTCACGAGCGTGCCGTCGAGCATCCACTCCGGCAGCTACGTCGTGGATCCTCTCGACCGCCGGCGCGGCCCCTTCCAGCTGCATCCGAAGTTCCCCTGGCACGAGTGGCGCGAGTCTCCCTTCCATCGGGAGTCGCTCCTCTGCGCGTCGTGCCACGACGTCAGCAACCCGGCCTTCTCGCGGGTCGGCGGCCCGGAGCCCTCGGCGTCGGACGTCTACGTGCCGAACGCCAACGCCCGAAGCCATCCGACCCAGCAGAAGACCGACCAGTTCCCCCTGGAGCGCACCTACAGCGAGTGGCTCCAGAGCGACTTCGCGAAGGGCCCGATCGATCTCGGCGGGATCTTCGGCGGGAACAAGAGAGCCGTGAGCAGCTGCCAGGACTGCCACATGCCCGACGCCTCGGGCGAGGCCTGCGCGCCGGGCTTCGGAGCCGAGCCCCGGGACGACCTGCCTCTCCACGACTTCCGCGGAGCGAACACCTGGGTCCTCCGCGCGGTCCTCTCGCTCGACGCGAGCGGCAAGCTCTACGGCACGCTCGCGTCGTCGCAGCTGAGCGCCGAGCAGGTGGAGGCGGCGATCGCGCGCAACATCGAGTTCCTCCAGCGCGCCTCGGACATGGAGCTCGCCCTCGAGGGGAGCACGCTGCGGGTCCGCGTCGTGAACCAGACCGGGCACAAGCTCCCGACGGGCTATCCCGAAGGCCGCCGCATGTGGCTGAACGTCCGCTTCCTGCGCCGCGATGGATCGCTCCTCGCCGAGCACGGCGCCTACGACGCCGACCGGGCCCTCCTCCACGGCCACGACACGAAGGTGTACGAGGCGGAGCTCGGCGTCGACGCGGCGATGGCGGCGGCGACGGGCCTCCCCGAGGGACCGACGTTCCACTTCGCCCTGAACAACCGGATCGTGAAGGACAACCGCATCCCGCCGCGCGGATTCACGAACGCCGGCTTCGCGTCGGTGCAGGCGCCCGTCGTGGGCGCCTCCTACGCCGACGGCCAGCACTGGGACGACACGCTCTTCGGGGTCCCCGCGGGCGCCGCGTCGGCGAAGGTCACGCTCTACTACCAGACCACCTCGCGCGAGTACGTGGAGTTCCTCCGCGACGAGAACCGGACGAATCAGGCCGGCCAGATCGCCTGGGATCTCTGGGACGAGGCCGGACGGAGCGCGCCCGTCGCGATGGACCAGCAGACGATCGGACTGCATCCGCCGCGCTGACGGGCCTTCCGCGCCCGCGGAATCCGGGCGCTGGCGGCGTCGTCTCGCGGACGCGCGTCCCCCCGTCCGATCGCCCGTCGGCCGAGGCGGAGTGGCAGGGCAGGAGGGACTCGAACCCCCAACATGCCGCTTTGGAGACGGCCGCTCTACCAATTGGAGCTACTGCCCTGCGAGACCGCTCCGGGCGTCGAGGAAGACGCCGGTGCGATCGGCCGAAGAGTGTCGCCTCGCTCCCCGCTCCGATCAACGCCTCCCGTGGAGGCGGCCGCTCAACGCGGTGGCGGGTCCCCGCGGACGAAGACGACGTAGTCGTGGTAGGCGAACTCGGTCTCCTCCCGCTCGACGACGAAGCCCGCCTCCGCGAACTCGGCCAGCATGCGCGCCCTCGGGATCCGGTGAGCGACGGGAGGACCGACGGGGAGCTCGCCGTCCTTGAAGTCGACGTTCACGACGCGCCCTCCCGGCCGGAGCGCTCCCGCGACGCGCCGGAGATAGGCGACCCGGTCGTCGAAGTGGTGGTAGGTGTCGACGACGACGATGCAATCGACGGAGGCCGGCGCGAGGCGGGCGTCGTCCACGACGCACAGGACCGGCACGACGTTGCGCAGCGCCTCGGCGTCGATGCGACGGTTCACGCGGTCGAGCTGAGCGGGCTCCAGGTCGACGGCGTAGACCCGTCCCGCGGGCACTGCTCGCGAGAGCTCCACGGTGACGACGCCCGGGCCGCAGCCGAGATCGGCGACGTGCTCCGCGCCGCCGAGGCGCAGCAGCTCGACGAGTCGCTTCGTCGGCAGGTAGCTCTCGCGTCCGGAATGCTCCAGACGCGCGATGTAGCTCTCGACGTCCGGCGGGCCCTTGGGATCGCGGTTCCCAGGGGCCGCGGGCTTCGCCGCCGGATCCGTCGCGCGATGCGACGCTCCATGTGTCGCGCCAGGCGACGTGTCGTGCGTCGCGGGCTGCGTCGCGGGCGACGGCGTCGCGCAGGCGAACGCGCCGACGGCGAGCGCGCCGGAGACGACGAGGAGGATGGCGCGTGCTGCGTGTCCCATGGGCGGCATCCTCCCGCGCTCGCTGCTCGCGGCAATGGGGAATCGGCGCCCCGCGACGGCGGCGACTGCTACCATGCGCCGCTCCGCTCCGCACCGAGAGCGCCGGGAGGAAGCCTCCCGCCCGGTACCCCGAGAGCGCGACCCTCGATCCGATCGCCGCATGTCGAAATCACCGTCGCGAGAGCCCATCGTCCACCGCGCCTCGGGCATCCACCCGAGCGCGCTCGACGCCGATGCAGTCCGCGTCGTCGAGCGCCTCCAGTCGTCGGGGTTCGAGGCCTACCTGGTGGGCGGCTGCGTGCGCGATCTCCTCCTCGGTCGGCAGCCGAAGGACTTCGACGTCGCGACGAGCGCGCGGCCCCGTCAGATCCGTCGAGTCTTCCGCAACTGCCGCATCATCGGACGGCGCTTCAAGCTCGCGCACGTCGTCTTCCCGAGATCGAACGGGCCCGAGCACATCATCGAGACGGCGACGTTCCGCCGCGCGCCGAACCAGGATGGCTCCGACGATCGCGCGTCGCTGCTCATCACGGACGACAACGTCTTCGGCAACGCTGCCGAGGACGCGGCGCGGCGCGATTTCACGATCAACGGCCTCTTCTTCGATCCCCGCACCTGGGACGTGCTCGACTACGTCGGCGGCCTCGAGGACCTGGCGCGCAAGCGCGTCGAGACCATCGGCGATCCCGACATCCGCCTCCGGGAGGATCCGGTGCGCCTGCTGCGCGCCGTGAAGTTCGCCTCGCGGCTCGGCTTCCGCATCGCGCAGGACACCTTCGACGCGATGATCCGCCACGCCGGCGAGCTCGAGAAGGCGGCGGCGCCGCGTCTGCTGGAGGAGATCCTCCGCCTCCTGCGCAGCGGATCGGCCTTCGCCGCGCTCGTCCTGCTCGGCGACAGCGGAGCGCTCTCGGTCCTGCTTCCGTCGATCGCCGCCTACCTCGAGTCCGAGGCCGCGCAGGGCGACCGGGGCCGCCGTCACATCGATCTCTTCTGGCGCGATCTGGAGGCGCTCGACGACGCCGTCCGCGCCGGCGATCCCGTCACTCCGGCTTTCCTCCACGCGCTCCTCCTCTACCGGCTCTTCGAGCGCGAGTGCGATCCTTCGAGGGCCTCGTCGTCCTTCGCGGAGCGCGATCCCTTCCAGGTGGCGGACCAGGTCTTCGACCAGTACGCGCAGAGTTTGCGGGTGCCTCGCTTCGACTTGGCGCGCGCGAAGCAGATCTGCGCCGTGCAGCCGCGCTTCGTGACGCGGGCGCGCAAGAAGTTCCGGCCGGCGCAGTTCGCGTCGCAGGAGTACTTCCCCGAGGCGCTCGCGCTCTTCCGCGCGCACTGCTTCGCCGCGAACGAGCATTGGGAGACCTACGACGCGTGGTACCAGCTCTACCGCCGCATCCGCTCGCGCTCCCGGCACGGGAGTCCGGAGCTGATCGAGGCGGAGTCGCGCCTCGAGGGACTCCCCTACGCCTCGACCACCTTCGAGGAGCTCTTCCAGCTCCCGACGCGCCCGCCCCACTCGGAGCCGGCCCGCGGGCACCGCCGCGCGCCGGCGCGCGCGCCCGAGAACCTCGTCGAAGCGGGGAACGCGCACGACGTGCCGCCGGAGGACGACGACGCATCGCAGGCCCCGGGCCGCGAGGCGCCGAGCGAGGGCGAGGGCCGGCGGCGCGGCCGGCGCCGAGGCGGCCGACGCCGGCGCGGCGAGCCGTCGGGCGAGCGCATGGACGCGCCGAGTGCGGAGCCGAGGGTTCTCCCCCCGCAGCCGGCGCGACCTCAGCGGGACGAGCGGTCCTCCCGGGGCACGCGCGAGACCAGGAGGCCGAACGGCGCGACGACCGACCCGAGGGCGAGCGGGGATCCGGGGCCGATCGAGGCTCCGGGCGCAACGGAGGCACTCGACGCCCTGAGCGCGTCGTTCCGCGAGACGGCCGAAGCCCGTCCGACGGACGAAGCCGGAACTGCGAGCGCCGGGGCTCCCGAGAGCACGCAGGCGCCCGCGCTCCCCGCGGACCTCGGCGGCGCCCAGTCCATCGATTCCCAGTCCGTGGATCCACTGTCCGTCGATCCACTGGCCGTCGATCCACTGGCCGTCGATCCCGATGCCGTGATCCGGACGCCGTCCGGCGTGCCGGTCCTGCCCCGGGCCCCGCGCCTCTCCCGCGCACGCGCGCCCAAGGAGCCCCTGCGGTTCCGGATCCAGCGCGCCGATAGTCGATTCGAATTCCCCGAGGGTCCGAGCATCACGATCGAGGAGAGCCCGACTTTCGGCGATTGGTGATCGAGCGGTGCCGCCGCCGCGCCCGCGCGTCAGCGCCGCTAGGCTCGCGCGTCAGCGCCGCCGGCTCTTGAGCGTCACGCGCGCCGTCAGCGTCTCGCTGCCGCGGCGGTACTCGAGCGTCACCTCGTCGCCCGGCGCGTGGCGCCGGAGCGCCTCCGTCAGGTCGTAGACGTCTCCGATACGGAACTCTCCGAGGCGGAGGAGCGTGTCTCCGGCGCGCAGACCGGCCTCCGCCGCCGCCGATCCGGCCGTCACGCCCTGCAGGACGAGGCCTCCGTCCTCGGCTCCGTAGTCGGGAATCGTTCCGAGCGACGCTCCGAGACCCTGCTCGGCGCCTCCGGCCGGTCGCGACTCCGCCGGATCCTCCGGCGGCTCGACGAAGTCGATCGCGAGCGCGTCCGCGAGGCGGTCGATCGTGCCCTCCGCCAGATCGGCGATCTCCGCGAGCGTCTCGTACTCGATCTTCTCCGGCGTGTCGCTCGGCTTGTGATAGTCGGTGTGGATCCCGGTGAAGAAGAAGAGCGCCGGCCGCCGCGCGGCCAGGAACGACATGTGGTCGCTCCCGCCGACGCTGCGCGACTTCGTCGAGAGCCGGAGCACGAGGGGCCGCGGCATCGCCGCATTCGCCTCCTGGAGCGCCGACTCGAACACCGACGAGGAGGCCGCGCTGCCGACGTCCACCTTGCGTCCGCCGGAGCGGCCCACCATGTCGAAGTTCAGGTTCGCGACGACGCGCTCCCAGGGAACCGTCGAGTGCTTCGTCCAGTGCGCCGATCCGAGGAGCCCCAGCTCCTCGGCGCCCCAGGCGGCCAGGAGGACGGAGCGCCCGAGGGTCCGCGCCCGGGGCGCGAGACGCCGTGCGAGGTCGAGGAGGAGCGCCGTTCCCGACGCGTTGTCGTCGGCGCCGTGGTGGATCGCGCGCGAGCCGGGCGCGAGGGAGTCGGCGCCACCGAATCCGAGGTGGTCGTAGTGGGCCCCCACCACGAGGATCTCCGCGGCCGGATCGCCGGCGGGCAGCAGCGCGAGGACGTTGCGTGTCGTGCGTTCCTCGAGCTCGACGCCCGGATCGAACCGCGCGCGACGCCCCGCGAGCGCGCGCGCCGCGCCGTGACGCACCCAGGCCGCCGGGAGCCCCACGTCGCGCGCGAGCCCGTCGTCGGCCTCCGGCTCCTCGCCACGCGCGAGCTCCACGAGGAGCGCGCCGGCCCCCGACTGCTTCGCGGAGAAGGCGAGCGGACGCAGCGCCCCGAGACTCCCGTGGGGTCCCACCGCGGCCGCCGACTCGGCCGATCGCGCGCTCGCGGCGACGAGGACGATCCGTCCGGCGTGGCCGATCCAGGAGCTCGGATCCGATGCGCTCGCATCGATCAAGGCGATCTCCTCCTCCACGACGCCCGGAGCGGAGGAGAGCGCCGGCACGAGGACGGCGCGCGCGTCCGACGGGCTCCCTCCCGCCTCGTCCTCGTCGGCCGCGAGGACGAGGGACGGGGTGCGCGCGAGGCGCCGCGACGGCGGCAACGCGAAGGTCTGGAACCAGGTGCCGTCCTCACCGGCCGGGACCGCGCCGATCTCCTGGAATCGACGCGCGAGGTAGTCGGCGGCGTCGTCGGCGCCCTGGGTGCCGGCGCGGCGGCCTTCGCGCTCCGGAGCCGCGAGCCACTCGAGGTCGGCCCGGAGGCGCGTCGCCGAGGCGGACGTCGACGGCGCGACCGGCGCGGCGCAGGAGAGGAGCGCGAGTCCGAGGATCAGTCCGAACGGGAGCCGGAGTCGGTCGGTCATCCGCGCGATGCTAGGAGTCGATCCGAGCATCGTCCACGTCGCGCGCTGCGCGATCCATCCACGGCAGCGGCGTTGCACCTCCTCGACGACGTCTCTCGAAGTCGACTGCGTCGGCGCGCCTTGCTGCCGCGGCGTCTCGCCTCGCCCGCTCGGTCCCGGATCCTCGGACCGACTCCCGGAGCCGATCCGAGCATCGTCCACGTCGCGCGCTGCGCGATCCATCCACGGCAGCGGCGT
>CAZJHD010000067.1:0-4349 GCA_964545855.1 uncultured Planctomycetales bacterium | reverse complement strand
TGCACGTTCCCCCTTTGCTCTTGGTGGCGGGTGCGGCGGCCTCGAACATGCGCGTGATGTCGTTTCGTCCGGCCGACCGCCTCGCGATCGCCCTCCTCGCGCTCCTCGCTTGCGCGTCGATCGGCCCCGGCCTCCTGCCGGACCGCGTGTTCGCGTCGGTCCACACGGCGACGCGGCGGCCGCTCGATCTCGGCATGACGGAGGGTTTCCGCGCCGAGGCGCTCGAACGCGACAACAACGACACGGGAGATCAGGTGCTGCAGGTCCTGCCCGAGCGGCACGCCGTCTTCACGGCGCTCGGGCGCGGCGAGCTTCCGCTCTGGTACGGCGAGGCGGGCGGCGGCGTGTCGCTCGTCGGAGCGCCCGCCGCGGAGCTCTTCGAGCCGCGCGTCCTGCTGCTCGGCGCCTGGCTCGGCGTGGATGGATCCCTCGGCCTGCTGGCGGCCCTGAGCCTCTTCGTCCTCCTGGGGCTCGCCTACCTGCACCTCCGTCTACTCGACCTCGCTCCCGTTGCCGCCGCCGGCGGCGCGATCGCCTTCGCGCTCTCCGGAGCCGTCGTGTCGAGCCTCTTCCTCGCGAGCAAGGTCGACTCGCTCGTGCTCCTCCCGGGAGGTCTCGCCGCGATCGAGCTCTGGCTGCGGGGCCGGCGCGCGACCGCGTTCGCGCTGCTCGTCGCGGTGGCTGCCGACTCGGCCCTGGCGAGCTTCCAGCAGGGCACGGCCTTCTCCGCCTACGCGGTGGCCGGCGTCGCGATCGCGCGGTTCGCGAGCGTGCGACGCGCGCGGGGAGCGGAGGCGGCGCCCCTCGGAGGTCTGGTCCTCCTCGGGCTCGCGGCGCTCCTCGGCCTGCTGATGGCCTCGTTCCACCTTCTCCCCGTGCTCGACGCGATCGCGGCGTCGTCGCGTTCGACGGCCCAGGGCGGCAGCGGCTTCACCGTGGCGCCGGCGCACTTCCTCTCGCTGCTCGTCCCCTTCGTCCTCGGGAATCCGACGAGCGACCTCGCCCTCGGCGGCTCCCCGGCCGCGGACCTCGTCCCCGGGCTCCGCGGACCGACGGGCTTCTCCTTCACGGAGACGACCTTCTACCTCGGTCTCGCCGCGCTCCCGTTCCTCCTCGCGGGCCTCGGACGCGGCAGCCGCGCGCTCCTCCCGGGGCTCGCGGCCGTCGGCGCCCTCGCCATCGCGATGGGCAGCCCGCTCGTGCACCTGCCGGGCATCGCCATCGGGGCGCCCTCCCGGGCGTTGCCCTTCGTCGCCTACTTCCTGACATGGCTCGCCGCCGAGGGGATCGACGGTCTCGCCGTCTCGACCCGCTGCCGCCGAGCGGCCCTCGCGGGCGCGCTCCTGCTCGCGGGAGCGGCCGCGGCCGCCGTCGCGCTGCGCGCGGCGGTTCCTGCGGAGGACGTCGTCGCACGCGTGGCCGCCGCGCGTGGCGCCGAATCGCCGGGCGACCTCTCCGTCGTCGCGCGCCGCTGGAGCGAAGAGATCCGCCCGGAGTTGCTCGTCGTCGCGGGGCTCGCGCTCCTCTCGGCGGGCGCCGTCGCCCTCGGCGCCCTGCGCCCCGCCCTGCGGTTCGTCGCGGTGATCGTCCTCGCCGCCGACCTCGCGGCCTTCGCGCTGCGCGTCCTCCCGCCGCGTCCCGCACGGAGCTTCTTCCCGGAGATTCCGGCCATCCGTTGGATCCGCGAGGAGACCGGAACCGGACGCGTCGCGCGCCTCGCGCCCTTCGAGCAGGTGACGATCGAGGACGCGCTCCTCTTCCAGTCCCTCCTCCCGAGCGCCTTCCGTCTGCGCGACGTGTCCGCGTACGTCGTGCTGCCGGACGCCGCGCAGGCGTCCGTCGCGGGAGCGTTCTTCCCGGAGTCCGTCGTCGCCGGAACGTTCGTCGGCGCCTTCCCGCAGCGCGCCCTCGCGAGCCCCGTGCTCGACCTCCTGGGCGTGCGTCTCGTGATGGCGCGCGAGCCCCTCGACGCACCGGGTCTCGCGGCGGTGTCGTCGCGCGATGGTTTCCACGCCTACGTCCGACGGAACGCGCCGGGCCGGGCGTGGGTGGTGGCCGCGGCGCGCTTCGTCGACGATCCGGCGGCGGTCCTCGCTGCGATCACCGACCGCGCCTTCGATCCGATGCGCGAGGTGATCCTCGAGGGCGGCCCTCCGGAATCGGCCCACGGCGGCCGTGGCGGAGGCCGCATCGAGGTCGAGGAGATCTCGAATCGCGAGGTCCGGATCCGCGCGATCGACTCCGGGGGCGGATGGCTCTTCGACTCGGCCCCTCCCGGTCCCGGCTGGACCGCGACGGTCGACGGGCGTCCGACGCCGATCCGCCGCGCGAACCGGGGATTCCGCGCCGTCCCCGTTCCGCCGGGGACCCACGAGGTCCGCTTCGTCTATCTCCCGAGGAGCTTCGTGGGCGGCGCGTTCCTCTCGGCCTTCTCCCTGGCCGTCGCGATCGCCGTGTTCCGGCGGCTCGCACGGCGCCGAGCCGAAGCCGCGCGATGAGCTTCCGCGTTCGGCCCCTGCGCTCCGGCTCCTCGGGCAACTGCCTCCTGGCGTGGACCGAGACCTCCGCCGTCCTCGTCGACGCGGGGATCACGGAGCGCGGCCTCGGCGACGAACTCGCCTCCTGCGGGCTCGATCTCGCGCGGCTGCAGGCGATCGTCGTGACCCACGCCCACGCCGACCATCTCGGGTGTGCCCGCAAGGTGACGCGCGGGGCGCGCATTCCGCTCCTCGTGAGCGACGACGCGGCGCGCGCCATGCCGCCCCTCGCGCGCTCGAAGAGGGTCTCGCGGTTCACGCCCGGCGACCGGCTCTCCGTCGGCGACCTGACGATCGAGACGATCCGTCTCTCCCACGATGCGCCCGGCACCGTCGCCTGCGTCGTCACCGACGGCGCCGCACGCTTCGGCGTCGCGACGGATCTCGGGCGCTCCTCCGAGTCGCTGGAGGCAGCCCTCCGAACCTGCGACGCGTTCCTGCTGGAGCACAACCACGACGAGGGAATGCTCCGCGACGGCCCCTATGCGTGGCGGCTGAAGCGGCGCGTGCTCGGGGAGGAGGGTCACATCTCGAACGACCAGGCGGCGGACCTGCTGCAGCGGTCGCTCTCGGCGCGCACGCGGGCGATCTACCTCGCGCACCTCTCCCGCCACAACAACACGCCCGAGCGCGCCCTCGCGGCCGCACGCCGCGCGCTCTCGCTCGCGGGCCGCGAGGACGTGGCGCTCCACGTGGCGCCGCCCGACACGGCCTCGGCTCCCTGGCCGGGCTGAGGGAGGAGCGCGCGCCCGACCCGACGGCGCCCGCGCGCAGCTCGGAGGTCTTCTGCCACGGGCAGGTAGGCTGCTTCGCCGATGCGCAGGATCCTCCTTCGCCCGAACGCCCTCGCCGCGGCACTCCTCGTCGCGGGCGCCGCCGTCTCCTGCGCGGCTCCGGGCTCCCCCGGCGAGGCGCCTGCCACGACGCCTCGCCGCGGTGGCGTCGTCGCCATCGGCGGCGGATCGGTCCCGGACCGGATCTACGGGCGGATGCTCGCGCTCACGGGAGTCGAGGATCCGGCAGTTCTCGTCCTCCCGCTCGCGACGACGCGGCCCGAGTCGTCGGGTCCCGCGACCGCGGAGCGGTTCCGGTCGCAGGGTGCGCGCCGCGTCGAGTGGCGCCACTTCGACCGCCACGGCGCCGCGCGCTCCGACGTCGTCGCGGCGATCGATGCGGCGGACGTCGTGTACTTCCCGGGCGGAAGTCAGAGTCGGCTCCTCGCGATCCTGCGGGGCACTCCGGCGGAGGCCGCCGTCGCCGGCGTCGTGGCGCGCGGCGGCGTCGTCGGAGGCACCAGCGCCGGCTGCGCCGTGCTCGGAGACCTCTCCTTCACCGGGAGAGCGCGCCTCGATCTCGCCGTCGCCGGCGCGACGGAGCGGGAGCCGGGCCTGGGGCTCGTGCGCGGAGCGCTCCTCGATCAGCACTTCCTGCGGCGCGGCCGCATGCTGCGGCTCCTCTCGGCCGTCCTCGACGATCCGACGCGGCTCGGCATCGGCGTCGACGAGTCCACGGCCGTGGTCGCGCCGAACGGCTCGCCGATCCTGGAGGTGATCGGCGAGAGGCAGGTGGCGATCCTGCGCGTGCCCGACGGCGCCCGCCGCGGCGCGGCGGCGCCGGGCGACCTCCACCGCGCCGAGGGGATCGTCCTGCACCTTCTTGCCGAGGGAGACCTGTACGACCGCGACGCGGGGCGCGTGATCCTGCGGGCGGGCCGCGCCGTCGCGCCGCCGGCCGACGCGGAGCGGCCGCGCGCGACCACGGAGAGGTTGTGAGGAAATCGCCGCCGCTGGCCCGAGGCCGAGCGAGAGCGAG
>CAZJHD010000066.1:0-23593 GCA_964545855.1 uncultured Planctomycetales bacterium | reverse complement strand
CGCTTCGAGGCCGCTGCGAAGGCCGCGCGCAAGGCCGGCGATCTGGAGGAGGCGCGCGCCCGCGCGGCAGCGGGGCTCGCCGCGCTCGTGGACGTGCCTGCGGCGGCGGACGACGCCGTGCTCGCGGCCTTGGCCTTCGACGTCGGCTTCGCCGCCTTCGACGCGCACGACCCCGCCACGGCGGCCGCCGCCTGGGGCGCCCATTGCCGGCTCCTCGAGCGGACCCACCCCGCCGAGCATCCCGACCTCCTCCGCGTGCAGTTGAACCTGTCGGCGGCGCTCAAGACCGCGGGCGACCTCGCGGCGGCGCGTCCCATCGAGGAGAGGATCCTCGCCGCGCGCGAGCGCACGCTGCCCGCCGACGACCCGAACCTGCAGCGCGCGCGCATCAACCTTGCGACAACGATCGGCGCCCTGGGCGACCTGGAGGGTGCGCGCGCGTTGAAGCAGCAGGTCGTCGACGTGCGCGAGCGGACGCTCCCGCCCGACCACGCCGATCTCCAGTCCGCGCGCTCGAGCCTCGCCGTCACGATCAAGGCGCTCGGCGATCTTCGCGGCGCGCGTGCTCTCGAGGAACTGGTGCTGGAGGTCCTGGAGCGCACCCTCGATCCGGACGATGCCCGTCTCCAGGCCGCGCGGCAGAACTACGGCGCCACGCTCCGGATCCTCGGAGACCTCCCGGGCGCGCGCAACCACTTCGCGAAGGTGCTCGAGGTCTACGAGCGGACGTTCCCCGAGGACCACCTCGACTTGCAGAACGCGCGGCAGAACGTCGCGACGGTGATCCGCGATCTCGGCGACGTCGCCGGCGGTCACGCGCTCCTGGAGCGCGTCGTCGCGGTGCTCGAAGGGACGCTGCCGGAGGACCAT
The DNA here is from genome assembly GCA_964545855.1 of uncultured Planctomycetales bacterium. Classification (GTDB taxonomy): domain Bacteria; phylum Planctomycetota; class UBA1135; order UBA1135; family JACQFD01; genus CAZJHD01. The sequence goes on along the minus strand of CAZJHD010000066.1, from coordinate 22,723 downwards.
CCCGACCGCCTCGAAGCCAAGCAGAACCTCGCGCTGACGGTGCGCGCGCTGGGAGACCTCCCGCGCGCCCGGACGCTGCTGGAGGAGGTGCTCGAGGTGCGCACCCGCTCGCTGCCGTCCGACCACCCCGACCTCCTGGCGTCGCAGCAGAACGTCGCCATCCTCCGGAAGGAGTTCGGCGACCTCCTCGGCGCGCGCGCCCTCGAGGAGCGCATCCTGGCGGAGCGGGAGCGGACCCTTCCGGGGGATCATCCCCAGCTCCACGCGGCGCGGCAGAACTTCGCGGCGACGCTCTTCGAACTCGGAGACCTCACACGCACGCGGCTCCTCCTGGAGCAGGTGCTCGCGGCCCGGGAGCGCGGGCTGCCGACGGACCACCACAGCCTCGCCACCGCTCGGCTGAACCTGGCGACGGTCCTGAGCTCGCTCGGCGACCACCGCGGTGCGCTCGTGCTGCGGACCGCCGTGCTCGAGGCCCGCGAGCGGACGCTGCCGGCGGGACACCTCGACGTCGTGGTCGCGCGCCACGAGCTGGCGTCGACCCTGCGAAACCTCGGCGATCTCGCGCGTGCGAGGACGATCAGCGCCCAGGTGATCCTGGACCTCGAGTCGCTGCTGCCGGCCGACCACCCGGACCTCGTGGCGGCCCGGACGGCGCTCGCGCTGACGCTGCGCGAGCTGGGCGACCTCGACGGCGCGGTCGCGCTGGAGGAGGGCGTCCTCGCCACGCTCCGGAGAAAGTTGCCCGTCGGCCACCCGGACCTGCAGCTCGTTCGGACCAACCTCGCGTGGACCGTCGCTGCTCGGGGCGACACGGCTCGCCTCGGCGCCGTGCTCCGCGAGCTCGCCGCCGCCGCGCGCGCCGATCTGGCGTCGGCCCGCCGGGTCTCGTCGCGCGAGGCGGCGGAGCGCGCGGCGGCCCAGGGCCCACGCCTCTCGGCGGCGTTCGCGCTCGTCCCGCTCGTCACGGGCGCCCCCGATCTCGACTCGATGCTCGCGGGCTGGGCCGAGGCGCGCCGAGCGGCGGCTTCGGCCGGGCTCGACGCGGGGCGCGACGCGACGGACGACAAGGAGCTGGCGCACCTTCGCGACAAGGTCCGGAGGGCGAGGAGACGATTGGCCGATCTCGCGTCGGGGATCCGGCGCGACACGGAGGCGCGTCCGACGAGCGAGAGCGTGGCGGCGGCGGCGGCGCAGCGCGACGAAGCCGAGCGTCGGCTGCGAGCGGCCCTCGCCGATCACGGCATCGCCCCCTCCGACGAGCTCGACGTGGAGCGCATCGCGGCGGCCCTCCCTCCCGGCGCCGCCGCCGCCGGCTTCCTCGTCTACGAAGCAGCGACGCTCCGCTCCGGTGCGGTCGTGTCGACGGAGCCCGTGCCGTCGCTGCTCGTTCACGTCGTGCGGCGCGACGGCGCGCTCACGCGGGTCGACCTCGGGCCGATGGCTCCGATCGAGGCCGCCGTCGCGCGCTGGCGGGAGTCGATCGGCCAGCCCGTCGACCGAGGCGCCGGCGGCGTGCGCGCGATCGTCTCCCCGGAGGAGCGCCCCGGCGAGCGGCTCCGAGCCCTCGTCCTCGATCCGGTCCTGCGCGCCGCGGAAGACGCGACGTCGCTCCACGTCTGCGTCGATGGCGCGCTGCACCTCGTGCCGCTCGGCGCCCTGCCCCTCGGAGACGGCATCGTCTCCGACCGCATCGCGATCCGGAGCGAGATCTCCTTCGCGCGTCTCCTCGCTCCGCGCGGCGGCGCGCTCGAGGAGCCCGCGCTCCTCGCCCTCGGCGGGATCGACTTCGTCGGCGAGCCGGGCAGCGAGACCGCCGAGAGCGCGCCGGCGGATCGGGATCGGGGAGGCCCCGTCGACCTCTCGTTCCCGCCGCTGCGCCAGACGCGCTTCGAGGTGGAAGCGATCGCCGACCTCTTCACGAAGGCCTTCGGCCGCGACGCGGCCGAGCTCCAGGACGCCGGCGCGACGAAGGCCGCCTTCCACGAGAAGGCACCCTCCGCGCGCTGGCTCCACGTGGCGACGCACGGCTACTTCGCGGGAGAGGAGGTGCGGTCCTTCACCGAGGCCTCGCGCGCTGACGCGCGTCTCTGGAGGCCCATGGGGTTCGACGAGACCGTCGCGGGGCTCTCGCCCATGGCCCTCTGCGGACTCGCGCTCGCTGGCGCGAATCGGGGGCGCGACGCGCTCGGGCGCGTGCCGGGGATCCTCACGGCCGAGGAACTCGCGGGCATCGATCTGCGAAGGTGCGAGCTCGCCGTCCTCTCCGCCTGCGAGACCCACGTCGGCATCCGGCGCGCGGGCCTCGGCATCGCCTCCCTCCAGGCGGCGCTCCACGCCGCCGGCGCGCGCACGGCCGTGACGTCGCTCTGGAAGGTCGACGACGCGCGCACGCGCGAGCTGATGACCGACTTCTACCGGCGGCTCTGGATCGAGAAGCGGCCCGTCGCGGCAGCTCTGCAGGAGGCGCAGCGCGCGGCGCGGGAGAAAGGTTGGCCCCTGCGCGACTGGGCGGCATGGGTGATGACGGGCGAGACGGGGAGCACCTGACGTGTTGCGGCGGCTCAAGCAGCTCGTCGCCGATCTCAGCCTCGACAAGCAGATCCTTCAGGAGGCGCTCCGAAAAAAGACTGAGCGCTGCGGGCAGACGTAGCCTCGCCCAAAGCACCGAAGAGTCTTTCGGCGTGAGCGAGCGACGTGCCTGCAGCGTTCTCCTGATGTGCCGGTGCTCGAAGCGCTACCGGTCACGGCGCAGAGACTGCCCAGCGCTCACGCGCCGGCTCTGCGAGCTCGCGCTGTCTCGACCGCGCTTCGGCTACGAGCGGCTCACGATCCTCCTGCGTCGAGAGGGCTGGGAAGTGAATCACAAGAGGATCTACCGCCTCTACCGAGAGCGCGGCCTCTCCGTACGGACGAAGCGGCGCCGAAAGCTCGCGGCGCATCTTCGGACGGTCCCGCCGGCACCCACCCGAGCGAACGAGCGCTGGAGCGCCGACTTCGTGAGCGACACTCTCGCCGATGGCCGCAGCTTTCGCATCTTCACGCTGGTGGAAGTGTTCACGCGGGAAAGCCTGGCCACGGAAGTGGCGACGAGCTTCCCCGCGGAGTCCGTGACTCGAGTCCTCCACCGCGTCATCGCTCGCCGTGGCAAGCCTGCCGTGCTCACGACGGACAACGGGACTGAGTTCACGAGCCGGCACTTCGACGCCTGGGCCTACCGGCACCAGATCGCCCTCGACTTCATCCACCCCGGACGGCCCGTGGAGAACTGCCACGTCGAGAGCTTCAACGGGAGGCTGCGCGACGAGTGCCTCAACACGAGCTGGTTCGAAGGCCTCGAGGAAGCACGGAGCTCCATCGAAGCGTGGAGACTCGACTACAACGAAGTGAGACCGCATTCTTCCTTAGCGGACCTCTGCCCAGCGGTCTTCGCAGCAGGGCAGAGTCCTTGACCCACCCGAAACGACCCGAGATTTTCTCGCCTCGAGTGGACCAGAGATGGGGAGGGCGTCACGAGCCATCGAAGTATCATGACGACTGGTACCGAAACCGGCGGCAGGCCACTCCAATTCAGAGTGACCCCTCCGCGGTTCACAGCCTAGCGCCCTCTTGGCACGCTCATGGACGCCTACCTGCAGCGTCAATCGTCCGGCGGCATCAGCTTGTCCGGCCTTGACGCAGCCTCTTCCCGGCTTGACGATTCCTGCGACCCTGCCCGCTAGTTCCTCCTACGCCGTGCCGCGAAGGATCCACTGCGCAAAGGCACAGGCATGAAGCCCTCGGCCAAGAGCAGAACGCCTAACGCACGTTCAACACACACATGGCCTCCATGCGCTAGGGCTCATTGAGCCTACCCGGCATCTCCAAGCAAGGCGCACGATACCTATGCACGATTCTACGCGGAAAGAGAACGAAGCATTCGAGAATGAGACAAGACGAATCGCACGCCTCTTGTGGCCGACCGCTCAATACAGGGGTGCCGTTCTTGAAGATGGCCGCGAGCGCGATGGCGTCTTCGAAACGGAGGAGTGCATTCACCTACTGGAAGCAACGACGTCTCGCAAGCTAGAGAAGGCCCAGGACGATATCAAGAAACTGGTATCGCAAGCAGATCGGCATCGAAAACGCCAGCAGACAAAGGCTGTCAAGTGCTGGTTCGTCACTCGCGACGAGCCAACTGCAGATCAACGAAAGCACGCAGAGAAGCATCGAGACCTTGTGAACGTTCTATCGTTCGCTCAGTTCCAAGCTCGCCTCATCGATGCGCGTGCTTATCTTGCGGCGCGAGACAACTACACTTTCGGAAGTATTCGCGATCCAGAGACTGGCAAGGGGCAGCCCACCATCGATTTCATCGAGATTCATCTCTCAGAGCGAGCTAGTGGTCTGGTCTTCAGCCCGAGCGAGCTAGTCACCGAACTAGCTCAGGGAGGCCGATTTGTACTCTTGGGCGACTTCGGAGCCGGAAAGAGCATGACAATGCGCTTTCTCTATCACAGGCTTCGCGCAGAGCATCATGAAGGTGCGTCTACTAGATTCCCTGTCTATGTTAATTTGCGTGATCACTATGGGCAGAACAACCCGGCAGAGGTGTTAGAGAGGCACGCGCGCAGTATTGGCTTCGAGCCTGCGTCTCATCTTGTGCGGGCGTGGCGCGCTGGATACGTACATCTGCTCTTGGACGGATTCGACGAGCTGAGTGGCGTTAGCATTCAGGGATTGTGGCGCAAGCTTCAGGAGAACCGCTTTCGCACAATGGAGGCTGTGCGCCGTATCGTCCGAGAGCACCCCGACGGAAGTGGTCTAGTGCTCTCTGGGCGCGCACACTTCTTCGACTCCGATCGAGAGCGAAAGAACTCGCTCGGCATTGATACTTCTTTCCGTGAACTCTCGTTGTTTGAGTTCTCGGAGGACCAGATTCGCGAGTATCTTGAAAAGTGTGGCTATTCGGGGCAGGTGCCATCATGGCTGCCGTGTCGACCGCTTCTAGTTGCGTACCTAGCAGCACGCGGACTCCTAGCTGAGGCCACTGGCACCACCGCGAGCGACCTCGGAGTGTTTGATCCAGCCAATGGCTGGGACTACCTTCTTGGCAGAATCGCAAACCGCGAAGCGGAGATCGAAGCCGGAATTGATGGATCTACAGTGCGTCGGATACTTGAACGGCTCGCGACGAAGGCGCGAGCCTGTGTGGGTGGGCTCGGGCCACTTCCTGCAGAGTTGCACGTCGCCGCCTTTTCCGAGATTTGTGGCTATCCTCCTGACGAAAGAGGAATGGTGCTGCTCCAGCGATTACCTGGACTGACCAGTGATGGAGAGGGTGGGGAATCGCGACGATTCATCGACGAGGACTTCGTTGATGCATGCCGAGCCGGCGATATCCTTGATTTCGTTGGAAGCCCGTATGCCTATAGCGCGTCAAATGCCATGTCGCTCGAGTGCGGGATTGGATCGCTAGCGCTAGCGATTGCGGCAAAGAAGTGCACTGCGCAAGGCTTTCACAAGGGGAAGGTTATTGCTGCTTTATCTCATGCGCGCGCACAGTTCGGGGGACATCTCGTAGCAGATCTTGCAAGGCTCGCGTTTGAAATGGGATTGTCGATTGACGAGGAGATTTTCATTCGAGAACTACTTATTGAAGAGCTGGAACTCGCTACGAATCTTGGTGACGTGTCACGTGTGGAGTTCCAGGACTGCTATTTCGGGTGCGTGGCGCTCGATGCAGATGTTGCTTCTACTCACATTCCACGGTTTGTACGATGTTATATTGGAGCGCTAGAAGGAAGAGCGTCGGCAAAGGACCTTCCAGCTGATCGATTTCAGGCCTGCGAAGTCGAGCAAATCCAATCGGGCTCGAATACCACTAGCGCGGTTCTCGCGCTAGATCTTCCGCTCGGAGTAAGAGTTCTCCTGACCGTGCTGAAGAAGCTCTACGAGCGTCGTGGCTCTGGGCGCAGGGAGAATGCATTCTACCGAGGGCTCGACCATAGGGCGCGGCGCTTGGTTCCGGAAGTGCTCGAGATAATTCGTCGTGAGGGGCTAGCGATCAGCAGCAGGCGAGGTACAGATACGGTGTGGCTGCCTGATCGTTCGAATCTGAGCCGTGTCGGAAAGATCGTTGCGTCGCCATCTGTTGTGAGCGATCGGGTCGTTCTTCTGGCCAAGGCTCTAGTGTGAGAAGGTCGCATGTAGGCGGCACGTTTGAGTCGGAATCATGCATGTCATTCGCGCGCAAATGTGATTGGTCGAGGTTGCCATGCTCCCGGCTTCTAGACCAGTCGTAATGATACTCTGAGGGCTCGTGATGCGATCGGGTCGATAGGTCTTGCTCCCCATCGGACTCTCGAATCTCGAGTGGTGTTACTCGGAATGGCTGCCGCGAGGTGAATCGGAGGTTCCACTCGGCGCGGCCCGAAACAGCACCAGCGCCACCACCGTCACCCCCGCCGCGACGTACATCGGGCTCGCGCGGCCGAAGTAGTCCATGCACCAGCCCGCCGAGAGCGGGCCGACGATGCGCGCGAGCGACCCCATCGACTGGCTCGCGCCAAAGGTGCCGCCCTGGGCGGTCTCGGGCGCCGCGCGCGAGATGAGGGCGTTCAGCGAGGGGCTGCCGAGGCCGTTGCCGACGGCGACGACGAGGCCCGCCAGGCCGAGGAGCGCGAGCGGGTGGCCCGCCGCGCCGGTCATGCCGAGGCCGGCGAGGCCGAGGGCGAGCAGCGCCCAGCCGGAGCGCACGAGCGCCGCCTCGGAGAACTTCCGCGAGAGCGGCCGGAGCAGGCCGCCCTGGGTCACGGCGACGCCGATGCCGAGGAACGCGAAGTAGTAGCCGATCCTCTCCTCGTCCCAGGCGCGGCCGCCGTCGCCGGCCGGCGCGCCGAGGAAGAGCGCGAGGGCCTGCTCCATGTGGGCGAAGGCGAAGGTGGCGAGGAAGAAGAGGAGCAGCAGCCGACCGAGCTCGGGGGTCGCGATGGACGCACGCAGGAAGGCGAGCCGCCCGCCGATCCGGGCCGGAGCCCGGCCGCGCCGCTCCGGGGGCAACGACTCCTCGAGACGCGCGAAGGCCCAGACGGTGTTCACGAGGGCGAGCGCCGCCGCCGCGTAGCCGGGCGCGCCGCGGCCGAAGGTGCCGAAGAGCCAGCCGCCGATGGCCGGTCCGAAGACGAAGCCGAGGCCGAAGGCGGCGCCCAGGACGCCGAGACCGCGCGAGCGGCTCTCGGGGGTCGTCACGTCGGAGACGTAGGCGAAGGCCGTCGAGATGTTCGCGGCGAAGGCGCCCCCGAGGATGCGCGTCACGAAGAGCGCCACGACGACGGCGTGCCCGTTCGGGAGGACGTGGTGGTTCAGCGACTCGTCGGAGGCGAGGCCGAAGAGCAGGTAGGCGAGCCCCGTGAGCGGGATGGTCGCGAGGAGGACCGGACGCCGCCCGATCCGGTCCGAGAGCGAGCCCCAGAGCGGCGCCGCCACGAACTGCGCGAGGGAGAAGCAGGCGGAGAGCGCCGTCGCGATGCGTCCGACCCACGGCGAATCGGGCGAGTCCTGCAGCCAGTAGTACTCGACGTACTTCTGGACGAGCGGGATGACGAGCCCGAAGCCCAGGAGGTCGAGGAAGACCGTGAGGAAGAGGATTCCGAGCGCGGAGCGGCGCGGCATGCTGGCGCGGAGGATACGGGCGTTGCGGATCCTGGCGCGGAGGACTCCGCGCGGTTCACCCGCGCTTCTTGCGCCGGTAGGCGAACGCTCGCCGCGTGAGACCGACGCGCCGCGCGGCCTCCGTCTCGTTCCCGTGGGAGACGCGGAGCGATTCCTCGAGGATCGCCCGCGTGAGGTCCGGCAGGCGCAGCCCGCGCCGCACGGCCTGCGCCGCCACCTGCTGCGCGGCGCCGTCGCGACCGTCCTCGAGGAACGCGAGGTCGGGCGCGTCGATCGACTTGCCCTGGGCCAGCACGCGCGCCCGGTGGATCGCGTTCTCGAGCTCGCGCACGTTCCCGGGCCACGGATGCGCGCACAGCTTCTCGAGCGCCGCGTCGGTGAGCCCGCGCGGAGGCAGCGCCGTCGGATCGTGCTTCGCGAAGTGGCGCGCGAGGACCGCGACGTCGTCGGCCCGCTCGCGGAGCGGCGGCAGCTCGACGGGCACGACGGCGAGGCGGAAGAAGAGGTCGGATCGGAAGGTGCCCTTCGCGACGAGCCCGCCGAGGTCGCGGTGCGTCGCGGCCACGATGCGCACGTCGACGGTCTCGGTCGTCTCGGCGCCCAGGGGCTCGACGGTGCCCTCCTCCAGGACGCGCAGGAGCTTCGCCTGCACGGGCAGGGGGATGTCGCCGATCTCGTCGAGGAAGAGCGTGCCGCCGTCGGCCCGCCGGAATCGGCCCGAGCGCGGAGACGTGGCGCCCGTGTAGGCGCCGGCCACGTGGCCGAAGAGTTCGTCCTCGACGAGAGTGGACGGGAGCGCCGCGAGGTTCACGGCGACGAACGGTCCCCTCGCCCGCGGCGAGCGTGCGTGGATCTCGCGCGCGGCGAGCTCCTTCCCCGTGCCCGACTCGCCGAGGAGGAGGATCGGCACGTCGAGGGCGGCCGCCCGCTCGATCTGCACCCGTGCCGCGGCGAGCGCCGGCGACCGGCCGAGCATGCGCGAACGTCCCGTCACGGGGCGCACCCTCCGGACGCGGCGCCGTTGGCTCGCTGCGATCCGCCTCGCGCTGCCCGGTGGATCGGCGGCCCGATCGACGGCCGGCCGCGCGCCGTCGCCCCGATTGACAGAGTGGGAGAGCGAACGCTACCCTCTTCGCCCGACTCGCCCAGAGCCCGTCTCACGGAAACTCCCATGCGATAGAAGCTTGCGCCGGCCCGAACGCGTCCCCGAATGGGGTGCGCTCGGCAGGACAGCCTCTCTCCATCGGGAATCACGTGGGTGAGGGCCTCCGGGAAGGGCTCTTCCCACGACTCCTCTTCATCGGGGACGTTCGGGGATCGGAGCTCTTCGCGGCAGGACCCCTCGACGGGTGCTCTCCCTCCGCGCCCCGTCTCGCTCCGAGACGCCAGGCAGAGGGAAGGAACGAGTGGACTCCGGCCGCAGCCCGTGCCCTTGGCGCGTGCGAACTTCCGGAGCGCGGATCGACGAACCGCACGCCACGACCCTTCGAGGGACCGAGGCTCTTTGAGAGCCCCTTCGAAAGCAGGGTCGGGGAGTGTGGTTTCGTCGTGTGTTGGCAGCTCGCGCAGAGCCGCATGGCGCGTTTCCTCGTCGATGGAATCGCGCCGTCGCGGACCCTCGCGACCTCGCCCCGACTCGACGTCTCTCCACCTTGAACGAAGCACCAGCAAGAACGAAGTCGTGCGGCCCGTTTCGTCTCTCCACGGAGAGACGGATCCGAGCTGTGTCTGTGCGGGGGCTCGCCCCCGTTTTTTGTCCCCGGACTCGATCTCTCCCCGCCACCGGAACGACCCGCATCTCGCACCCCTACGGGAGGCCTCGGTGAACACGGAACTCCTCAACATGGTCGGCCTGATCGCCCAAGAGAAGGGCGTCGAGAAGGAGCTCGTCTTCGAGGCCATCGAAGTCGCCATGGCTGCTGGAGTGCGCAAGAAGCTCGGAGCGGGCGAGGATCTCGTCGTGAAGATCGATCGGAAGACCGGCGACTACGAGATCTACGACTCGGAGGATGAGTACGACGTGTCGCCGCAGGAGCTGGGACGCATCGTCGCACAGGCGGTGAAGCAGGGAATGATCCAGAAGCTCCGCGAGGCGGAGCGCGACGTCACCTTCGAGGACTTCGAGCGCCGGATCGGGAAGATCGCGAGCGGCAAGGTCCAGCGGTTCGACGGCGACAGCATCCTGATCAACTTCGGGAAGGTCGAAGGCTATCTGCCGCGCGAGGAGCGCGTGCGCGGCGAGAACCTCCACCTCGGCAACTCCGTCCGCGTCCTCGTCTCCGACGTCAAGAAGGTCGGCACGCGAGTGCGGATCATCGTCTCGCGCGCGAGCGCCGACCTCGTGAAGGAGCTCTTCCGCCTGGAGGTGCCCGAGATCGCCGACGACATCATCGAAGTGAAGCGCATCGTCCGCGACCCCGGCTACCGCACCAAGGTGGCCGTGATGTCGCACGACCCGAAGATCGACTGCCAGGGAGCCTGCGTCGGCGTCCGCGGCAGCCGCATCCGCGCGATCACCGACGAGCTGAACGGCGAGAAGGTCGACATCGTGAAGTGGAGCGATTCGCTGGAGGAGCTCGTCGTGAACGCGCTCAAGCCGGCGGAGATCGACATCGACAACATCTACCCCGACGAGGAGACGCGCACCGTGCTCGTGCTCGTCGAGGAGAAGCAGCTCTCGCTCGCCATCGGCAAGCGCGGCCAAAACGTTCGTCTCGCCTCGCGGCTCTGCGGCTGGAGCATCGACATCAAGACGCGCGCGGAGTACGAGGCCGAGGAGATGGCGCTCCGCCAGCGCGACGAGCGCATCGAGAAGGGCGAGAACGAAGAGACGGCGGATGCCTGGTTCCAGGAGGAGCTCGGTCGGATCCGCCAGCTCCGTCGCGCGGCGACCGGCGAGGACGAGGGCGGCGAGCCGGGAAGCGGCGAGGCGGCCCCGGCGGCTCCCGATGCGTCCGCGCCGGCGACCGAGACGGCGCCCGCACCCGAGGCCGCGCCGGCCGCGGGCAGCAGCGAGGCGGCCCCGAGCGCCGCCGTCGACGGCGACGCGAAGCCGGACAGCGAGGGCGCTCGCAACGAAGGGAGCGGGAGCATCCAGGCATGAGCCACCCGCATTCCTCCCCCACACGGAGCCACCGAGAGGGCGTCTCCGTCTCCCTCGGCTCCTCGTCGCGCGCCCGTGCCCGCGGCGCGACGATCGTTGGCGAGCACTGCCATCGGTGGCTGGCGCAGCACGCGGTGTGGTCGGGGCGGCTCGCCCCGTGGAGGCGGTCATGAGCAAGAAGCGCATCTTCGAACTCGCGAAGGACTACGGACTGAAGGGCGCGGATCTCGCCAAGAAGCTCCGCGAGCTCGGGTTCGACCAGATCCGGAACCAGATGTCCGCCCTCGACGAGTCGGAGCTCCTGATGGTCCAGGCGCGGCTCGAGATCGCCGGCATCATCCCGGAGACGAAGGCGGCGGAGCCCGCGGCGGAGGAGAAGCCCGTCGGCATCCGGCGCAAGCGCCGCAAGACGGCGGACGCTCCCGCCGAAGCCGCTCCGGCAGCGGACGCTCCGGCGGAGGCCGAGGCCCCGGCGCCGGCGCCGGCGAAGCGTGCCGCCGCGGCCCAGAGCGCCGCACCCGAGGAGACTCCGGCACCGCAGCCCGATGAGGCAGCCGCCGCCGAGGACGAGGCCCACGCCGAGCCCGAGGTGGTCGAGGAGGAGGCCGAGGAGCCCGCCGTCGCCGAGGCGGATGCAGGCGCCGACCTCGACGAGGCCCCCGCGGCCGACGGCGACGACAACGAGACCTCCGAGGAAGAGCCCGCGGAGGCTCCCGTCGAGGCGGAAGCTGCATCGGAGGAGCCCGAGCCCGTCTCCGCGGCGGCCGAGGGCGAGAGCGCGGCCGGCGCCGGGACGATTCCCCGTCCCGCCGTGGCGGGACGCACCGACGAGCCTCGACCCACGCGGCAGCAGCCGTCGCGCCCCGGCGCGAAGATCGTCGGACGCATCGATCCGGCGCTCCTGCGGACGTCGCGGCCTCCGGCCGCCGCGTCGCGCTCCGGGAACGAGACGATCACCACGTCCGGCGCGGCGATCGACGTGCGCCCGACGCTCTCGCACAACCGCAAGCGCGTGCTCCAGCGCACCGACGCGGCCTCCTCCCGCGACCGCCTCTCCACGGCGCAGCTCCGCGAGAAGGAGCAGTCGCGCATGCGCCGCCTCACGGGCCCCCAGAAGGGCGGCCTCGGGCAGCACCGCAGCGGACGCGGCGCCTCCGGGCGCGCCGCCGCCAACGTCCCGGAGCGGCGCGCGCCGCTCACGATCACGTCGCCGGTGAGCGTCCGTTCGCTCTCCGAGTCCCTCGGCGTGAAGCTGGGAGACCTCGTCCGCACGCTGTTCCTCCAGTTCAAGCGCGTCGTGAAGCCCAACGACACGCTGCTCGACGAGGACGCGAAGCTCCTCGCCCTCGAGCTCGGATTCGACATCGACGTGCGCGCCGCCCAGTCGGCGGAGCAGACGATGTCGGAGGGCCGCCGCGAGGCGGAAGCCGCCGAGGATCCGTCCCTCCTCCAGTCGCGTGCGCCCGTGATCGCGTTCCTCGGGCACGTCGACCACGGCAAGACCTCCCTCATCGACGCGATCCGCAAGACGAGCGTCGCGAGCGGCGAGGCGGGCGGCATCACGCAGCACATCGGCGCCTACCGCATCACGACGCCGAGCGGGCATCCGATCACGATCCTCGACACTCCGGGCCACCAGGCCTTCACGGAGATGCGCAAGCGCGGCGCGAACGCGACGGACATCGTGGTCCTCGTGGTGGGCGCCGACGACGGCGTCATGCCGCAGACGGAGGAGGCCTACGCCCACGCCAAGGCGGCGGGCGTTCCCGTGATCGTGGCGTTGAACAAGTCGGACAAGGCCTCCGAGCAGCAGAAGGAGCGCACCATCGGCCAGCTCGCCGGCCTGGGGCTCGCGCCCGAGTCGTGGCACGGCACGAACTGGGGCGGCCACACGGCGATCATCGAGACGGCCGCGACGAAGGGCGAGGGGATCGACGAGCTCGTCGAGCGCGTCGCGCTGGAGGCCGAGGTCCTCGATCTGAAGGCCAATCCCGAGCGCTCCGCCGAGGGAATCGTCATCGAGGCCGCGAAGAGCGCCCAGGAAGGCGTCGTCGCGACGCTCCTCGTGCAGAAGGGCACGCTGCGGCGCGGCGACGTGATCCTCGCAGGCGCCGGCTACGGCAAGGTCCGCAACCTGACGGACGATCGCGGCGAGTCGCTCGAGAACGCCGAGCCGTCGATGCCGGTGAAGGTGACCGGGCTCTCGGAGCTTCCTGCCGCGGGCGACCACTTCGTGATCATCGAGAACCTCGCCGTCGCGACGAAGGTCGCCGAGGAGCGCGGCCGCAAGCTCCGCGAGATGGACCGCGCGAGCTCGGGGCGCGAGACGCTCACGCTCGGCAACCTCTTCACCAAGATCAAGGAGGGCACCGCCCGCGAGATCCGCGTCGTCGTCAAGTGCGACGTCACCGGATCGAAGGAGGTGCTCGAGAAGGAGATCACGCAGCTCGCCGTCACCGACGAGACCGGCGCGAGCGTCCAGGCGAAGGTGATCTACTCGGCCGTCGGCGCGATCACCGAGGCCGACGTCGACCTCGCCGCCACGAGCGAGGCGATCCTCATCGGCTTCCACGTCCTCGCTTCCGACTCGGTGAAGAAGCAGGCGGCGCGCGACGGCGTGGAGATCCGCACGTACCAGGTCGTCTACGACATCGTGAACGACCTCAAGGCCGCCATGGAGGGCCTCCTCTCGCCGGTCGAGCGCGAGGTGGTCACGGGGCACGCCGAGGTGCGGCAGGTCTTCCGGTCGTCGAAGGTCGGCAGCATCGCCGGCTGCATGGTCACGGACGGGGCGATCCAGCGCGGCTCGCGCGTGCGCCTCATCCGCGAGGGCGCCGTGATCTACTCCGGCAAGCTCGAGTCCGTGCGGCGTGTGAAGGAGGACGTCCGCGAGGTGAAGCAGGGCATGGAGTGCGGACTCAAGATCGGCGGCTACGAGGACGTCAAGGAAGGCGACATCATCGAGTCGTTCGAGACGAAGGAAGAAAAGCCTACAGTCGTGTAGGACCCATCGGTCGACGAGACGGTCGGCCCGAGAGAACGGCGGCCCGAGGGGCCGATCTCCGGCTGGCCGGACGCGTCGCGGCTCCCACCGGTCCCACGAGCGGCATCCCGATCCCGAGTGCCCTCCCGCGCCGAGGCAGACATGAACGTCGGCATCCTCCAGCTCGACATCCAGATCCCCGCCTCGCGATCGCTCAAGGAGAAACGAGGCGTCGTGCGATCGCTCAAGGAACGGCTCCGGCACCGGTTCAACATCTCCGCCGCCGAGGTTGCCTCCCACGACACCTGGAACGAGGCGATGCTCGGCGTCGCCTGCGTGGCCCTCGACGCGCGGGCCGCCCGCGACGTGCTCGACAAGGTCCTGCGCTTCGCGGAGGAACACAACGGCGCCGTCGTGAAGGACTTCTCGATCGAAGTCCTCTAGCAGTCCTTGGCCTCCCAACGCACCGTCGACCGCATCACGTCGTGGATCCACCGCAAGGTGGCCACGATGCTGATCCGCGACCTGAAGGATCCGCGCGCCGGATTCCTCACGGTCACGCGCGTGAAGGTGTCGAAGGACCTGGAGACCTGCACCGTCTACTACTCGGTGCTCGGCGACGAGAAGGCGAAGCGTCGCGCCGCGAGCCTGCTCGATCATGCGGCGCCCTTCGTGCAGCGCGAGACGGCGAAGGGCCTGCGGCTGCGGACGGCGCCGCGGCTCCACTTCGAGTTCGACGAGTCCATCGAGGGAACGCTCCAGATGACCTCGCTCCTCGACCGCCTCGGACGGGAACGCGCCGAGCGGGAGACGCGGGAGGGCGGCGCCGCGCCGGAGGAACCGGAGCCCAGCGCCGGCGAGGACGACGACTCGGACGACGACGACGCGGAGGAGCCGTCGTGACCGACTCCGGGAGCCCGGCGGTCCTCCTGCGCGGCGTCACGAAACGGTTCGGATCCTTCCGCGCCGTCGACGGCGTCGACCTCGTGGTGCCGCGGGGAGCGGTCTGCGGCTTCCTCGGCCAGAACGGCGCGGGGAAGACCACGACGATCCGCATGATCCTGTCGATCTTCGAGCCGAGCGAGGGCTCCATCGAGGTGCTCGGCGCGCGGTCGGCCCTCGAGGTGCGCAACCGGATCGGCTACCTGCCGGAGGAGAAGGGTCTCTACCGGAAGATGAAGGCGCGCGACCTCGTCGCCTACTTCGGCACCTTGAAGGGCATGGCGGGATCCGTCGCGAAGGCCCGCGCGCGCGAGCTGCTGGAGCGCTTCGGGCTCGGCGAGTTCGTCGACCGCAAGTGCGACGCGCTCTCGAAGGGCATGCAGCAGAAGGTGCAGCTCCTCGCCTCGATCGTGCACGACCCGGAGCTCGTGATCCTCGACGAGCCGTTCTCGGGCCTCGACCCCGTGAACCAGGAGGTGATGGAGGGCGCCATCGCCGACCTGCGGAAGTCGGGGCACACGGTGATCTTCTCGACGCACGTGATGGAGCACGCGGAGCGGCTCTGCGACCGCCTGTTCCTGATCGCCGGCGGGCGGAAGGTGTTCGACGGCACGCTCGCGGAGGCGAAGCGATCGGTGCCGCGACGCGTGCGCATCGAGACCGTCGGCGAACCGACGGCGCTGCGCGCGCTCCCGGGCGTGCGCACCATGGAGGCCCGCCAGACGTCCAGCGACGCGACGCTCTGGGAACTCTCCCTCGACGACCAGGCGAATCCCCACGAGATCCTGGAGACCTGCTTCCGGAGCGGCATCCCGCTGCGGAGCTTCGACCGCAGCGAAGTGAGCCTGCGCGAGGTCTTCATGACGCTCGTGAAATCCCAGGGCCGCGAAACCCTGACGCAGTGAGGGCCCCATGCTCCGCACCGTCCTCCTGATCGCGCAGCGCGAGTACGCGGACAACGCGAAGACGAAGGGGTTCTGGATCGGGATCCTGACGCTCCCGCTCCTCCTCTACGTGATGTTCAAGCTGCCGGCGCTGCTGGACAAGCAGGTGCCGACGCGCACGTTCGTGCTGCTCGACTCGGCGTCGCGTTTCGAGCAGCCGATCGACCGGCAGCTCGCGCAGGTCCAGGAGAACGCCGTCGAGACGGCGCGCAACCTGTGGGCGGCGAAGCGCATGGTGGGAGGAGACGGCTCCTCCGAGCCCTTCGTCGAGCCGCGGCCCCGCTTCGCGCGCGTGCCGGCGCCGCCGGACGTCGATCCCGCCGATCCGCGCACGTTCCGGCCCTACTTGCTGGGCGAGCGCACGGTCGAGCTCGACGGCAAGCCGACGGACCTCTTCGCGCTCGTCGTGATCCCGGAGGATCTCCAGGAGACGCGCACGGGCCTCGAGTTCTGGTGCAAGAACCTCACGGACACGGATCTCCGGAAGGAGATCGTGGAGGCCGTCGAGGGCGAGATCCGCCGCGAGGAACTCGAGCGGAGCGGCCTCGACCCGCAGCAGGTGAACCGGATCACGCAGCTCACCGTGCGCGTCGACGCGAAGGATCCGCAGAAGGAGGCGGGCGCCGAGCAGGTGACCCAGCTCGACACGGTGCGCCAGTGGGCGCCGGTGGCGGCCGTCTACCTCCTCTGGGCCGCGATCATCACCGTCTCCCAGATGCTCCTCACGAACATGACGGAGGAGAAGTCGAGCCGCGTCGTGGAAGTGCTGCTCTCGTCGGTCACGCCCGGCGAACTCATGTTCGGGAAGCTCCTCGGCATCGCCGGCGTCGGCCTCACGATGGTCGGCTGCTGGATCGGGTCGACGATCGCGCTGCTGAAGTTCATGAGCAGCCCCGAGGCGAAGATGGTGAACATCGTGCTCGAGGTGATCGTGACGCCGGAGCTCCTGGGGGCGCTCGCCGGCTACTTCCTCCTGGGATACCTCCTCTACGCGGGCGTCTTCCTCGCCATCGGCAGCGTCGTGAACTCGCTGAAGGAGGCCCAGAACCTGATGGGCACGATCATGCTCGTCATGGCGGTGCCCCTCGCGACGATGTTCTTCGTCGCGAAGGACCCGAACGGGACGCTCGCCGTGGTGCTGTCGTGGATCCCGCCCTACACGCCCTTCGTGATGATGAACCGCGCGGCGGCGTCGCCCCCGCTGTTCGACGTGGTGGGAACGCTCCTGTGCCTCCTCCTGTCGGTCGCCGTGACGATCTGGCTGTCGGGGCGCATCTTCCGGATCGGCGTTCTCCGCACGGGGCAGCCGCCGAAGTTCCTCGAGCTGCTGCGATGGATCGGCCCGGCGAGCGCGAAGGCCGCTGGCTCGGCGCCCGCCCGCGAAGAGAGTCGGTAAGAGACCGCCCCGTGGCGTCGTCGGAGCGCGGCGGCACGGAGCCGGGCGCGCGCCGCGTCTTCCGCTCGTAACGACCGGCTCCAGCCGTCTCGCGCCGCCGAGCCGGCGCCGATACTCTCGTCCCCTCGAGTTCCTTCGATTGCACCCCGCCGCCGAGCCGAGCGACGGAGTGCGCGCCCCTCGCGGGCGCCGGAGGGCTCCCGCAGCAACGGAGCCCCAGGCTCCAGAAGGTGGATCCATGGAGCGATCGATTCGTCTGGGAACGACCCTGCTCGCGGCCCTCGTCCTCGCGGGCGCGGTCTCGGCTTCCTCCTCCCCCGCCGCCGGCGGTACCCACGAGGACAAGCGGATCGGCTTCAAGCTGAACGTGCCGGACGGCTGGAACCCGATCCCGCTCAAGCTCGACGAGAAGTGGATCGTCGCGCGCTTCCAGTGCGGGAAGAGCTACTTCGCGACGGACAAGGGCCCCGACGGCTGGACCCACGAGCACAAGCCCGAGATGAAGATCGTCGCCTTCGTCGAGGACGTCGTGAAGCGCAAGGGCCCCAAGGTCACGAAGACGGACGAGAGCACCGTCGTCATCGAGATCACGAATCCCTACAAGAACTACGAGGACTACCTCGATCGCACCTACACCGGAGGCGGCTACTACGTCTCCGACGAGAAGGAGCGGACGGTGAACGGGATCGGCGTCCGGTGCCTCGAGGTGAAGGTGGAGAAGCTCACCTATCAGGGGAAGCGCCGCATCGCGACGTGGATCTTCCAGCTCCCCGGCGTGGACGTCGCCGTCGAGTTCGAGACGTTGGAGGACGCCTACTCGAAGGTGCAGTTCACCATCGAGGACGCATTGAAGTCGTTCAAGGCGATCCCTCGAACCGAGGGCGCGCTCGTGGAGGACGGCCCGAGCGCCCTCGCCGGCACGATCACGCTCGACCTCGCGAAGCTCACGCCCGAGGAGAGGAAGGCGAAGCGGATCCAGATGGCCGACGCCGCCTATGCGAAGGCCCGCGCGAGCCTCACGACGGGCTGGGAGGCCACGCACATCGGCCGCTTCTTCGTGCTGAACCACTCCGACGACCGCTTCGCGCGCAAGGTCACGGAGCAGGGCGACGCCATCTTCAAGTGGCTCGACAAGAACTTCGACTTCCTCGGGAAGGGCGAGTTCGTCCGCAAGCCGATCCTCCGGATCTGCAAGGACTGGGAGGAGGAGCGCACCTTCAGCGGCGGCGGCGGGTGGTTCTGGGGCGGCGCCAGCAGCCTCGAGATCGTCACCCACAAGAGCGACATGGGCGCGACGAGCTGGGAGTTCGAGTGGGTGAACCGGAAGGTGTTCCGCCACTGGATCTACGAGCGCGATGCGGACGTCGCCATCGCGCTGCCGCGCTGGATCGGGACCGGACTCGAGGAGGTCTTCGGCCTCGCGAAGCTGAAGAGCGGCCGTCTCGAGTTCGACCCGGACGAATGGGAGAAGGACGGCCTCCGCGAGACGGTCCGTGCCGGGAAGGCGACGCCCGCGAAGGACCTGATCACCCTCGGCGGCGAGGACTTCTACAAGCAGCAGTACCGGAGCAACGAGGCGGCGGCGCTCGTGCGCTTCTTCCTCGCGGGCGACGGCGCCCGCAACGCGAAGACGAAGAACGTGCTCCGCGACTACCTGACGAACCTGAAGCTCGTCGTGGCGGAGATCGAGAAGGAGGAAGAGGCGCGGAGCGGGAAGGCGGACAAGAAGCCGCAGACGGAGGCGGAGGAGGAAGCGGCCTTCAAGAAGCGGCAGCAGGGCTGGCGCGAGAAGGAGAAGCGGCTCCTCGACGAGACGGCGCGGCGGACGTTCGCCAAGTGGAGCGACCGCGACTGGCAGGCCTTCGAGACGCTCTACTTCGAGAGCATCAAGTGAGGGGCGCGGCCATGGCGACGCTCCCGTTCCTCCTCGCCGCCCTCGCGGCGCTCCCTCAGGACGCGGTCCCGAAGGGGCAGGACGTGCTCTGCCTGAAGGACGGCCGCATCATCGCCGACCTCACGCTCGTCCGCGCCGAGGGAGGGATCCGCGCCGTCTTCCAGAACGGCGAGGTGCTCGTGCCCGAGGCGCTCGTCCAGGACGCCGTGATCGCCGCCGACGCGCTCGTCGAGCCGACGACGGACGAGGAGAAGGAGAACGCGGCGAAGGGCTACGTTCGCTTCGAGGGGAAGTGGGTCCACGCGCGCCAGCGCGAAGCGGTCCTGAAGAAGCGCGTCGAGGAGCGCCGCAAGTCGATCGAGGAGATCAAGGCGCACCAGGTCTGGCGCAACCGCTACAAGGTCTCGACGAAGCACTTCGACTTCGAGCACACGCTCTCGCCGCACGTCTTCGAGTACTACCGCGACCTGATGGAGGCCTACTTCGCGGACTTCGCGAAGCAGTGGAAGGTGACGCTGCCGAAGGACGGGCGCGTGAAGGTGTGCTTCTACGTCGACGAGGACGCCTACTACCGCACGAGCGGCGCTCCGCGGGGGGCCATCGGCTACTTCCGATTCGTGAAGCCGATGGAGCTGAACTTCTACTACGACTTGCTCGATCCGCGGGAGACGGAGCTCGTGCTGTTCCACGAGGCGAACCACTACCTGCAGAAACTCGTCGACCTCGACTTCAAGGTGCCCCACTTCCCGGGCGAGTCGCTGGCTGAGTACTACGGCGCGAGCACCTGGGATCCGGTGAAGAAGAAGATCGAGGTGGGGCTCGTGCAGGAGGGCCGCCTCGTCGAGATCCAGAACGACATCGCCTCGGGGAAGTTCGACGACGTGGACACGGGCCCCGTCACGGGCGGCGGCTCCGGCGAGGTGGTCGCGAAGCCGGGCGATCTGATGGACCTGAAGACGCTCATCGAGACGGAAGGCATGTACCAGCACTACACGTGGGGCTGGTCGCTGGTGCACTTCCTCATGAGCGACCGTCGCTATCAGAAGAAGTTCCAGGACTTCTTCCTCGGCCTCGCCAAGGGACGCGACGTGAAGCGCGAGCCCTTGGGGCTCGAGAACCTGAAGACGGTCTCGGGCGCGGAGATCCTCGCGTACTTCAACAAGAGCATGGGGCTCCGCGACGAGAAGGCCTTCCGCGCGCTCGAGAAGGAATGGCACGAGTACGTGCGCTCGAGCCTGAAGGCGGTGACGCCGCGAGGCCTCGAGCAGGCGGCCTTCTCGGCGGCGCAGACGGGGCGTCCGCTCCGCGCGAAGCGCCTCTTCGGCGAGGCGATCGAAGCCGGCAGCACGAATCCCGTCGCGTTCCACCGCTATGCGGAGCTGCTGATGGGCGACGGCAAGAAGAGCGAGGCGATCGCTCTCTGGGAGAAGGCGATCGCTCTCGACCCCATGAGCGGCCGCTACCACGCGGCCCTCGGGCGCGCGCTCGCACGCTCGGGGAAATCGGCCGAGGGCCAGCGCCTCGTGAAGCTCGCGCGCGAGATCAGCCCCGACGATCCGGAGCTCGACCGCTACGCAGCGGAAGTCGATCTCGGGGAGAAGTGAGGGAGCGTTGACCCGGGAATGGGGTCAGACCCCTTTTCTCCCGCGCTCTCTCGCGCGCCGCGCGTGCGCGGCGCGCGAGAGAGCGCGGAAGAAACGGGGTCTGACCCCATTCCCGGGACGCTCCTACCCCCGCCGCGCCATCCGCGGCCACCATTCGCGCAGCCGCCGACTCTCGAAGGGGTCGTCGAACTTCTCGAAGTACGCCTCGGCGCTCGCGCGCGTGACGACGTAGCGGCCGAGCTGCCGGCCACGGTGCGCGCGGAACACGATCCGGAGCGACTTCAGCTCCGGGATCCCGCGGAAGAGCTTGATCGTGAAGCGCACGGCGTCGCCGTGTCCCATCTCCTCGTCGAAGCGCTCGTGCTCGAGACGCAGGTCGAGCGAGACGTCGTCGCCCTCCACGGACGCCGTCGGGCGCGTGATCCCGCCCTCCCCGGCGAGGATGCGCTCGACCGCCTCCGCGAGGCTCCCCGGCGGCGGCAAGGGCCGCGGCGCCTCCGCCTCCGGCGCCGCCGGCGGAGCCTCCGCCGCCGGAGGGGCCACGGGAGTCGGAGGCACGGCCGGCGCGGGCGGAGGGAGCGCCGGGCTCTCGGGCGCAAGGAGGGCGAGCGCGTCGCGGATTCGTCCGCGCACGCGTGGGTCGTCGTCCACGATGGCGCGCTCGAGGGCCGCCACCGCCTCGGCGCCCGCGTCGGCGCCGATCGACGCGAGGGCCGACGCGGCGCCGGCGCGCACGAAGCCGAAGGGATCGCGGAGGAGGCCCACCAGCCTCGTGACCGCCCCCTTCGCCGCCGGCCCCAGCTCCGCGACGGCGAGCGTCGCCCGCATGCGCACGTCCTCGTCCTTGCGCGCGAGGCCGTCCGTGAGCGTCCCGACGATCCGCTGCGCCAGGTCTCCGGCGATCCGCTCGGCCGTCTTCGTATCCGCCGCCGACTTCGCCTCGTCGCGCATCGCGCGCACATCCGCGTCGATCGACGCGAGCGCCTCGCCGGCGACCTTGCGGACGATGCTCGCGTCGTCGGCGATGCGCGCGAGGGCGAGAGGCGCCGCAGCGGCGCCCGCGCGACGGCCGAGAGCTCCGATGGCCCGGGCGGCGGCGACGCGCACGGAGAGCTCCTCGTCCGTGAGAGCGCGGCCGAGGTCGGGGCACTCGGCCCCGAGACGGCCGAGGGCGTGGGCGGCGGCGACCCGAACGCTCGGCTCCGCGTCCTTCCGCAGCATCGCCACCAGCGCCGTCGACGCGGCGCGCAGGCGCGGGCCGAGATCCGCCGCGCGCCGTCCGAGCTGGAGCGCCGACTTCTGGCGCGTCGACGCGGCCTCGCTCCCGAGGAATCCGAAGAGATCGTCCAGCGAGAAGCTCTTCCAGACGGGGAGGTCGGCCTCCGCGATGGCATCGGGCGCTGGGCCCGAGTCGTCCACCTCGCCGCCGATGCGGCGAATCGCGAGGTCGGCAGCTTCCGCCAGCGCCGCATCGGCGTCGTTCACGAGCGCTTCGAGCGCGGGCAGCGCGGGGCGTGCGATGGCTCCGAGGCGTCCGAGCTGCGTCGCGGCAACGATCCGCCGGGACGCGTCGTCGCCGGAGAGCGCCTCCTGGAACGCCTGCAGCGTCTCCGGCCCGCGGGGCGACACGCGCACGAGCGCCTCGGCGGCAGCTTCGCGGACGGCTCCGTCTCCCTCGCGCTGGAAAGCGCGGAGGAGGTCGCCCGTGGCGCGCGACGCCATCGCTCCGATCTTGCCGAGGGCGCGCGCCGCGCTCGCGCGCACGGCCGCCTCCGCGTCGCCGGCGAGCGCCTTGCCGATCTGCGGCACCGCCGGCTTCGAGCCGACTCCGATCTCGCCGAGCGCGTCGAGGAGCGCGGCTCGCACTTCGGCCGACGCATCGCCGAGCCGCTTCACGAGCGCCGGCACGGCGCCCTTCGCGTCGGGGCCCATCTTCGCGATGGACCGCGCCGCCTCGACCCGGAACGCCGGCCGCTCGTCGTCGAGCTGCGTCAGGAGGTGCCGGTCGTAGGGGAGGTCGGCGCTCTGGGCGGCGACCGCGGGCGCGAGACTCGCGAAGCCCGCGAGAGCGAGGACAGCGGCGGGCAGGGTCGATCGTCGAGTCATGGGTCGAGGTGCACCGACGAGGCCCGGGGGGAGAGTGTGAACGCGGGACGCACGTCTCGCCTGCGCAGCCCGGCTCAGCCGCGACGCCAACGGGCGCC
>CAZJHD010000065.1:0-23780 GCA_964545855.1 uncultured Planctomycetales bacterium | reverse complement strand
GTGATCGTGAGCGTGCTCGCGGTCGCACCGCCGATGTTCACGGTGTTCTTCCGCCACTGGAACGACAGGGCGTTCGTGGCCGTCACGGAGAGCGAGATCGTCCCGCCCACGCACCGGGCCTGGCTCGCGGGCTGGGCCGTGATGCCGGGCACGCCCGCAGTCACCGCGAGCGTCGCCGCCGAGCTCGTCGACGAGCCGGAGGAGTTCCCGACGACGCAGTCGTAGCTGCCGGCGTCGCCGGCCGACGTGGGCGACAGGGTGAGCGCCGACGTCGTGGCGCCCGAGACGTTTCCGCCGTTCGCGAGGGGAACGGTGTTCTTCCTCCATTGGAAGCTCGTGGCGCCCGTCGCCGACACGGTGAAGACCGCCGCTGCCGGCGCGCAGAGCGAGAGGCTCGTCGGCTGGCCGGTGATCACGGGCGGAGAGAGACGATTGCGGAGGACCGTGGCCTCCGCCGTGGTGGCGCTCGGGGCCGCCACGTCGAGCGAGCCGGTGCCGTCGAAGTCTCCAAGGACGAGGCCGGTCGCGGGCCCCGCGAGGCCGAAGGACGTCGGCGCGCCGAGCACCGACGCCACGTTGCGTCTCACGGACAGCGTCGAGGCCGTGCCGCTCGCCGCCACGAGGTCGTCGCCACCGTCTCCGTCCACGTCGCGCGCGGCGACGAATCGGGGCCCTGCTCCCATGGCCAGCGTCACCGGCGCCGCGAGGCCACCCGATCCGTTCCCCGCGAGGATCGACACGAGGCTCGTCGACTCGTTCGCGACGGCCACGTCTCGATCGGCCCCGGCGTCCAGCAGCCCGATCGTGACTCCTTGGGGCGCCGTGCCCGCGGCGAAGGTGGAGGCGGCGCCGAAGCCCCCGGCGCCGGTGCCGAGCCGAACGGTCACGTTGTTCGACCCCGAGTTCGCGGTCACGAGGTCGACGATCCCGTCGTTGCTCAGATCGCCCAGCGCGACCGAGCGCGGCGCGGTACCGACGGAGAGCGTGGTCGCCGCGCCGAAGCCACCGGTCCCGTTCCCCAGCCGCACGGTGACGCTGTTGGATCCGCCGTTCGCGATCACGAGGTCGAGGACGGAGTCGCCGTTCAGATCTCGAAGCGCGAGCGCCTCGGGCGTCGTGCCCGCGCTCGTCGTCGTCGAGGCGCCGAAGCCCCCGAGACCGTTGCCGAGACGGATCGTCGCGTTCGCCGATCCGCCGTTCGCCACGACGAGATCGAGGATGGAGTCTCCGTTCAGGTCGCCGAGCGCGACGGCCCGGGGATCGGTGCCCGTGGAGAACGCGGTCACCGCACCGAAGCCGCCGAGACCATCGCCGAGGAGCACGCCCGCATCGTTCGTCGAGCCGCGCGCGACGACGAGATCCCGCTTGCCGTCGGCGTTCAGGTCTCCGTCGGCACCGCTCCGCGGATCGGCGCCCGTGGCCGACATCTTCGGGAGCACGAAGCCGCCCCCCGCCGTGGCGAGGAGGATCGTCGCGTCGGCGACGGATCCGTTCGCGACGGCGAGATCGGTCGCCCCGTTGCCGTCTACGTCGGCGAGGGCGATCGACGTCGGTCCCGCGCCCACGAGCGCCGCCACGGGCGCCGCGAAGCCGCCCGATCCGCTGCCGGAGAGGATCGCGAGACGATTCACTCCGAGGAACGCGACGGCGAGGTCGAGCTGCCCGTTCGTGTCGAGGTGGCCGAGCCGCAGCGCGATCGGGAACAGGCTTCCCACGGAGATCATCGACGGAGCGCCGAGCCCGCCCGATCCGTTCCCGAGGAGGATCGAGACGCCGTTGCCGGCGCCGAAGAGGTTCGTGACCGCGGCGTCGATCTTCCCGTCGCCGTTCACGTCGCCGAGGGAGACCGCGCCCACGAAGCCGCCAGCCGCGAAGGAGGTGACGGCACCGAGGCTGCCGGCCCCGTTGCCGAGGAGCACCGAGACCGTCCCGCCGAAGTTCGCCGTCACGACGTCGGGATTCGTGTCGCCGTTCAGGTCGGCGACCGCGAGATCGCGTGGATTCACGCCCGTGGCGAAGCCGACCGTCGGAGCGAAACCGCCGAGGCCGTCTCCCTGGAGGTAGGAGACGCTGTTCGAGCCGCCGTTCGCCACGACGAGGTCGGGCTTCCCGTCCTTGTTCAGGTCCACGACGGCGATCGCCTCCGGAGAGGAGCCCACCGTGAGCGTGACGGCGAGCGCGAGACCGAAGCCGCCCGTGCCGTTGCCGAAGAGCACGGTCACCTCGGTCTGCAGGGGTCCCCGTGCGACCGCCACGTCGAGCGTTCCGTTCGCGTCGAAGTCCGCGAGCGCGAGGCCCGCGATGGGGCCGCCCGTCGGGGACAGAACCGGCGCGCCGAAGCCGCCCATGCCGTCTCCGAGGCGCACGGCGAGGGACCCGTCGTTGTTCCCCGTCACGAGGTCCGGATTCGAATCGCCGTCGATCGGGCCGACGGCGATCACCTGCGGGAGCCCCGAGACGTCGAAGCGCGGGCCCGGAAGGAGCTGCGCGTCCTGAGCCGAGACGAGTGCGGGGAGGAGGCCCAGAGCGAGCGCGGCGCGAGAGAGCATGGTGCAGCGCCCGAGTCGCCTCGGGCGGGGGTGGCCGAGGGTGCGTGCTCCTACACGATCCACCGGATTCCGGGATCGGGCAACCGCCGAACTCGGACCGGCCCCTCCGGCGCTCGGCGCCCGCGTGCGCGCGCGCGCGTCGTCGCATGGCTGCCCGTGGCGGAAGGGCTCGGCAGCGCGAGCGCGAGGCAGCGGCGTACAGCTCGGATGACGTGTGCGACGGGCAGTCAGGGCCCGAGGGCCGCGCCCGCGCGCCGTGGGTCGGACACGCCGACCCAGAGGGCGCCCTCCCGCGCGATCGCCTGCACGTCGGCGAGGACCGAGGACGCGCGAACGTGGTGGCCGAGGTCTTCCAGCGCGCGCCGTCCCGCCGCGTCGAGGAGGCCCGGCTCGGCGAGGATCTCGTCGGGGAGGTGCTGGTGATGCATGCGCGGCCCCGACATGGCCGAAGCGAGCGGCATCCCGTGGTCGAGGATGCGTGAGATCGTCTGGAACACGCTCGTGATGATGCGCGGCCCGCCGGCGGCGCCCACGACGAGCGCGACGCGACCCTCCCGATCGAGGACGATCGCGGGAGTCATCGAGGAGAGCATCCGCTTCCCGGGCTCGATGGCGTTCGCCTCTCCCTGGATCAGCCCGAAGAGATTCGGCGTGCCGGGCTTCGCCGCGAAGTCGTCCATCTCGTCGTTCAGCAGGAACCCGGCGCCCTCGACCACCACGGCGGACCCGAATCCGTTGTTGAGCGTCGTCGTGAGCGCCACGGCGTTCCCCGACGCGTCCACCACCGAGAGATGCGTCGTGTGCGTGCCGCCCCCGCCATCGTCGCCGAGGGACGGCGAGACGAGATGCGACGGCGTGGCGGCGCGCGGTGAGAGCGTGGCGCGCTGGGCCGCGATCCAAGCGTCCGAGAGGATCTCCTCCGTCGGATCCGCGACGAAATCGGGATCGCCGAGCCACGCGTTGCGGGCGGCGAAGGCCCGGCGCATCGCCTCCGCGAGGAGATGGACGCACTCGGGGGAGCTCCAGCCGGCGGCTTCGAGCGAGAACGGTTCGAGCAGCCGGAACAGGATCCCGAGAGCGACACCTCCGGAGGACGGGAGCGCCATCGTCACGACGCGGTGCCCGCGGTACTCGAGGACGAGGGGCGCGCGCCAGATGGCGCGATAGGACGCTAGGTCCTCCCGAGTGATCCGTCCACCGCCTCGACGCATCTCGCGGTCGATCAGCTCCGCCGTGCGCCCCGTGGAGAATCCTTCCGGTCCGGACGTGGCGATGCGCCGGAGCACGGCCGCCAGATCCGGATTCCTCCAGATCTCCCCTGCCGCGAGCGGAACGCCTCCCGGGAGGAAGAGCGCCGCCGACGCGGGGAATCGAGCGAGCCTTCCCGCGTCGGCTGCCACGGCGCGCGCGAGGGACGGTGGCACGGCGAACCCGTCGGCCGCGAGCGCGATCGCGGGAGCCACGAGACTCTCCCACGGGAGCGATCCGAGGCGCGCGTGCGCCTCCCAGAGACCCGACACGCTCCCGGGCACTCCCGCCGCGAGGTGTCCCGTCACGGAGCGATCGGTCGGCGCACCCTCCTCGTCGAGGAACATGTCGCGCGTCGCCTTGGCGGGAGCGCTCTCGCGGAAGTCGAGGCTCCAGTCGGCGCCGCCCATCCGCGCCACGAGGAACCCTCCGCCGCCGACGTTGCCGGCCTCCGGGAGGACGACGGCGAGAGCGAAGGCCGTCGCCACGGCGGCGTCCACTGCGTTCCCGCCTCGCCGGAGGATCTCCGCGCCGACGGCCGTCGCGAGCGGAGCGTCGCTCGTGACCATGCCTCGCGAGGAGACGGCGGACGGCGCGGGCGGCGGCGCGGGCCGCGGCAGCGCGGGAGTCTCCGGCGCCGTCGCGCAGGACGCGAGCAGGACGAGACCGCCGGCGAGAGCGCGGGCGCAGGTGCGCGAGAAGTCGCTCAGTGGATCGGCTCGAGCTCCAGGTGGCCGAAGGGCGAGAAGTCGAGCCGGACGTCCACGAGACCCCGCGTCTCGATCAGCGCCGCCCCCGCGCGGAAGAGCGCCGCGCCCTCCCTCAGCTCCTCGCGGATGAGAGGCCCACCCTCGAAGCCGAGCTCGAGCGGAACTCCGTCGGCCTCCTCGAGGGGAGAACCATCGGTGTGGAGCAGCTCGAGCCAGAGCCCTTCGGGTCCGACGCCGAGGGAGGCGTGGATGCTGCCGAGCTCGTGGGTCTCCTCGAGGACGACTGCCTCGAGGGTGTCGAGCACGGCGCCGTGCAGGCTCCGCCGCTTCAGCGCCGAGGGAGTCGCCCCCGCGATGCGCACGAGCACGTGCGCGAATCGGAGGAAGTCTCGATGGGTCTCGGGCGGCAGCTCTCCGCGAATGGCTTCGTTGAACCGGTAGAGGTCGCGCATCCCGTCCACCTGCAGGTTCACGAGCACGAGGACGTCGAGGTCGAGTCCCGAAGGCTCGGGACGATCGCCGCCGACGACCCGGAATCCGCGACGCCGCACCGCGGCGCGGAGGCTCTCCCATGCGAGTCCCCCTCGGTGCATGGGTCCCGTGGGGACCCACTCGAGGCGGTGCGCGCTGCTGCGATCTGCTTTGCGGGACATCGCAGTCATGTTGTCTCCTCCGGACCGCGATGCGGTGATAGAAACTTCACGCCATGACGAAGCTCGTGCGAGATCCACGCGTCTGCGGTGGCGGTCCGTTCGAGGGTCGCACGCGCGACGTCAAGAGCCCGTGGGACGATTCGGTCGTCGGCACGGTGCGGAGCGCGACGCGCGGAGACGTCGACGCCGCCCTGCGAGCCGCGGAACGCGGCGCGGCCGCCATGGCGGCGATGCCGTCCCACGCGCGCGCGGCGATCCTGGAGGGATCGGCGCGCCTCGTGGAGCTGCGCCGCGAGGATCTCGCGCGCACCATCGCGCGCGAGGCGGGGAAGCCGATCCTCGACGCGCGCGTCGAGGTCGATCGCTGCGTCGTGACGCTGCGCACCGGAGCCGAGGAGGCGAAGCGGATCGGCGGCGAGGTGCTGCCTCTCGACTCCGTGGCGAACGGCACGGGACGGCTGGGTCTCCTGCGCCGTTTCCCCGTCGGGATCGTCTCGGCGATCACGCCCTTCAACTTCCCGCTGAACCTCGCGGCCCACAAGGTGGCGCCGGCGCTCGCCTCGGGGAACGCGGTTCTCCTGAAGCCCGCGCCGCGCACGCCGCTCTCGGCCTTCGCGCTCGCCGACGTGCTGCTCGAGTCGGGCTGCCCCGAGGAAGCGATCGCCGTCCTTCCGGGCGATCCTCCGGAGATCGACGCCCTCGTCGAGGATCCGCGGGTCGGCGCCGTGTCCTTCACGGGATCCGCGCGCGTCGGATGGGACATCAAGCGGCGCGCACCCTCGAAGCGCGTGACGCTCGAGCTCGGCGGCAACGCCGCGGCGATCGTGCATGCCGACGCGGACCTCGAGGCAGCCGTCGCGCGCTGCGTCGCGGGCGCCTTCGCCTACTCGGGCCAGGTGTGCATCCGAGCCCAGCGGCTGCTGCTCCACGAGTCGATCGCGGATCCGTTCCTCGATGCCTTCCTCGCCCAGGCCCGCGCGCTCCGCCGCGGCGATCCCCTGGACGAGACGACTCGGCTCGGACCGATGATCGACGCCGCGTCCGCTCGCCGGGCGCGCGAATGGGTGGAGGAGGCCCTCGCGCGCGGCGCGAAGGAGCTCCTGGGCGGGCCGCCCGAGGTCGCGATGCTCCCGCCGACGGTGCTGCGCGACGTCCAGCCCGGCTGCCGCGCGCGCGACGAGGAGATCTTCGCGCCCGTCGTCGCCGTCGAGACCTACCGCGACCTGGACGACGCCCTCGATCGGGCCGGCTCCACGCGCTACGGGCTCCAGGCGGGGCTCTTCACGAACGACCTCCGCGGCGTCCTGCGCGCCTGGGAGCGCCTGCGCGTCGGCGCCCTCGTGCACAACGACGTGCCGGCCTTCCGCACCGATCCGATGCCCTACGGAGGCGTGAAGGAGTCGGGTCACGGACGAGAGGGTCTCCGCTGGGCCATCGAGGAGATGACGGAGCTCCGGCTGCTGGTCCTCCGGCCGGATCCGCGCCGATGACGGCGCGCGGCCGCCGCGGTCCCCTCGATCGCCCCCGAGATCGTGCGCGCATCCTCGATGCGATCCGGCGCTGCCACCGCTCGATCGTGCGCGACGTGCGCGCCTTCCTGCAGCCGCTCGTGGCGCGGGGGCGGTACGACGACGCGATGCGGGCGCACGGGGAGGGAGTGGGCGATCTCACCTATCGGCTGGACGCCGTCGCGGAGGGCGCGGTCGACCGGCTCGCCGACGCGCTGGGCCGGATCGCTCCCTGTCGGATCCTCTGCGAAGGGCCGGGCGAGATCGTGCGCGGCGGCGCGGAGCCCGTGCTGCGCGTGCTGGTCGATCCCGTCGACGGAACGCGGAACCTCATGGCCGACCTCCGCAGTGCCTGGGTCCTCACAGGCGTCGCGGCGGAATCGGACGGCCGGACGCCGACGACGGCCGATCTGGTCCTGGGCGTCCAGACGGAGATCCCTGCCACGGATCGACGCCATTCGCTCGAGCTCGTGGCGGAGCGAGGGCGCGGCTGCGTCTCCTCGCTCCGGACGCTCGCGGGCCGGAGGAGCTCGTCGGATCCGATCCCCTTCCGAGCGCCGAGACGCATCGATCTCCGCTCCGGGTACTTCTCCTTCCTCCGCTACCTGCCCCGGGAGCGCGAGGCGATCGCGCGCGTCGAGGTGGAGTTCTTCGCGCGCGCGCAGCGGGAGGCGGGCCTCGATCCGCGGCGGGTCTACGACGACCAGTGGCTCTGCGCGGCCGGGCAGCTCGCACTCGTGGCGACGGGCCGCATGCGGATGTTCGCCGACCTCCGCGCCCACCTCGCGGCGCGCGCGAGGGTCGCGACGGTGGCGAGCCACGCCTACGACCTCGCGGCGATGCTGATCGCCGTCGAGGCGGGATCCCCCGTTCTGGGCGTCGATCTGGAGCCGCTCCGTGTGCCCCTCGACCTGGAGACGAACGTCTCCTTCGTGGCCTTCGCGAACGACGCCGCGCGACGGACCTTCGCTCCCCTGCTCCGGGCGTCGCTCGCGGCGAGCGAGCCGGCCGCCGTCGCCGCCCTCCGGCGGGCGTCGCGCTGAGCTGCGACGCCCGCGCTCGCTCCCGTCGGCTCCGAGGGTCCGGACTCCCCCTAGAACGTCGCGACGAACGCGCAGTTGTCTCCCGGGAGCGACCAGCTGCGGCGAAGCGGCTCGGCCTCGCAGCGGAAGACGGCGGCGTTGCCGACGACCGGAGACTGGACGATCGCGAGCGGGTCGTACCAGACGTTGTGCGGCTGCGAGCAGCAGGCGCGATCGGCGAGGGTCGATCCCCGAAGCTCCAAGGCGTCGGCCGCCGTCACGGAGAATCGCTCGCCGTCCCGATCGACGCTCACCGGAGCGGCGTGGACCTCGACGATGCGCCCCACGGCCTTGCCGTGCGCCTCTCGGAGCCACGCCACCGCTGCCTCGTGCTGCGCCGCGCTCGCGGCGTCGCTCACGAAGACGACCGACGTCCGAGGCGCCACCTCGGTGTCGAGGTTCTCGTCGGCCGCCACGACGGCGACGAGGTCGACCCCCGCGAGCGGGACGCCCCCGCGGGAGCCGGACTCGAGGTGCCACGCGAGGACGGCTTCCCGTCCCTGCATCGCGAACTCCGAGCCGTAGTGGCAGGCGCCGGCGAAGACCGTCGCGGTGCGCGCCTCGACATAGCTGCCGCGCGGCTCGTCCGGCGCGGCATAGGAGACGACGTCGCCGCGCGGCTCGTCCGGCGCGGCACTCGAGACGACGTCGCCGCGCGGCGCGGCGCAGGAGACGACGAGGAGGAGAACGGCGGCGGCGGCGATCGGTCGGACCATGGGCATGGGGGCACCGGGGGGTGCTTCGCCCCGGTGCGCCGACCAGGGTAGCGCAATCCCGCTCGAGGACGCGACGCCCCGGATCGACCGCGCCGGTCCCAGACGTCGTGAGGGAATCGGCGCCGCGCGACCGCCGGCAGCGCGCGGCGCCGATTCGTTCACGACCCCTCACTCCCTCACGAAGTGGTCCGCGAGCACCTGCGCGACGGACGCCGTGAGACGCTTCGCCGTCGGCACGTGGAGGAACTCGTTCGGACCGTGGGCATTGCTCTGCGGGCCGAGGACGCCGGTGATGAGGAACTGCGCCTCGGGGAACTTCGCGCCGAGCATCCCCATGAACGGAATCGTCCCGCCCTCGCCCATGTAGCAGGCGGGCTTCCCGAAGAACGCGCGGGAGGCACCGTCGACGCTCCTCTCGAGCCACGGAGCCAGCGGCGGAGCGTCCCATCCGGTGCTCGACTTGTCGGGCTCGAAGGTCACCTTCGCTCCGTAGGGCGGGCTCTTCTCAAGGAACGCCTTCAGCGCCTTGGTCGCCTTTCCCGGGTCGAGACGCGGCGGAATGCGCAGGGAGAGCTTCACCGAGGTGTGCGGACGCAGGACGTTGCCCGCGTTCTCGAGGGAAGGAATCCCCTCGGCGCCGATCACGGCGAGCTTCGGCCGCCAGGTGCGATTGAGGACGAGTTCGTGCGGCGGTCCCGCGACGGGCTTCGCGCCCTTCACGAAGGGGAACTTCGACGAGACGGCCGCGCCGAGCACCTTCGCGCACTGCTTCGCCTGCGCCACGCGCTGCGCCGGGATCTTGACGTGGAAGGCGCGCGGCTTGATCTCGCCCGTCCCCTCGTCCTCGAGCCGCGAGAGGATCTGGCGGAGGATGCGGAAGCTCGACGCGACGATGCCGCTCGCGTCGCCGGAGTGGACGCCCTCCTTCAGGATCTGCACGCGGAGCGTCCCCGCGACGATGCCGCGGAGCGACGTCGTGCTCCAGAGCTGCGAGTAGTTGCCGCAGCCGGAATCGAGGCAGACGACGAGGCTCGGCTTCCCGATGCGCGCCTTCAGCGCGTCGATGTAGGCCGGCAAGTCGTAGCTGCCGCTCTCCTCGCACGCCTCGATGAGGACGACGCACCGCGAACGTCGCAGGCTCTGCTCCTTCATGAGCCGCAGCGCCGTGAGGGATGCGAAGGCCGCGTAGCCGTCGTCGGCGCCGCCGCGTCCGTAGAGGCGATCGCCCTCGAGGACGGGAGTCCAAGGGTCGAGGCCCTCTCGCCAACCGGTCATCTCCGGCTGCTTGTCGAGGTGGCCGTACAGGAGGACCGTGTCCTTCCCCTCTCCGGGAGCCTCCATGAAGATCACCGGCGTTCGCCCCGGGAGGCGGACGACCTCCACCTGGAGACCGGGGATCGACTGCTGGCGGCACCATCCCTCGACGAGGGCCACGGCTCGATCCATGTGTCCGTGCTCCACCCACTGCGGATCGAAGCCCGGGGACTTGTTGGGGATCCGGATGTAGTCGTGGAGGACGGGGAGGATCTCCTCCTCCCACGTGCGGTCGACGAAGGACTGGGCTGCAGTGACGTTCATGAATCTCGATCCGGCGAGGGAGCCGGAGGAACGAGTGGAGACGCGATGGTTGGCGGAAACGAGGGTCGACGGGACCGGCCAACGGCCGGCACCGGGACGCGGCCGGAGGGCGAACAGGTTAGCGAGATGCGCCGCTTCCGGCCCGCCGTTCCTCGCTCCACGGGTCCGCGCGTGCGTCGTGCCCGCGCGACTCCCAGAAGCCGGGAGCGTCGCGTTCCAGAAGCTCGAGGATCCGCACCCACTTGCAGGACTTCCACGCCCAATGCGCGGGCACGACCACGCGCACGGGTCCTCCGTGGACTACCTCCAGCGTGCGGCCGTCGTGCGTGTCGGCGAGAAGGACGTCGTCCTGGAGGGCCGTCTCGAGGTCGATCGTCGTGTCGTACAGACGCCCGTCGAAGAAGCGCACGAAGCGCGCCTCGGGGCGTGCGCCGGCGCGCGCCAGCAGATCGCGCAGCAGGACGCCTTCCCACCGATTCCGGAGCCGGGAGAAGCCCTCGACGCAGTGGAAATCGCTTTCGCGCTCGACGCGCGGGAGCTCCCGGAACTCCGTCCACGTCACGCGGAGCGGTCGATCGACGAGGCCGGCGATCCGCAGGTCCCAGGTTCGCGGATCGAAGGAAGGCGGCTCGTCCACGTGCGAGACGGGGAACGACCGGATCGGCGACTGACCCGGCGGCAGGACGTCACGGCTCGGCGTGGTCATCGGGGGCGAGGTCGGGTTCTCGTGCTCGTCCTTGATACTCTCGGGAGGAGCGACGGCGATTCTTCCACAGCCCCTCGACTCCTCACCATGAAGATCCAGACGACGACTCTCGCCCTCGGCTCTCCCGCGCCCGACTTCGACTTGAAGCTGGTGGCCGGCGGACGTGTCGATCGGGGTGCGCTGCTGGACGGTGGCAGGTCGGCGCTCCTCGTCTTCTTCAAGACGGAGTGTCCGACGTGCCGGCTCGCGTTCCCCTTCCTGCAGCGCATCTGGGCGCGCCTTCGTGAGGCATCGGCCGACGCGGGCTTCCTCGCCGTGGGGCAGAACCGCGCCGATGAGGTCCGCGGCTTCCTCGAGGCCCATGGAGCCGACTTCCCGGCGGCGACCGAGGACGAGCCCTATCGAGCCTCCAACGCCTACGGGGTGCAGAACGTCCCGTCGATCTTCCTCCTCGACGGGAGCGGCGTGGTGCGGAAGTGCGTGGTCGGCTTCTCGCGAGCCGACTTCGACGCGCTCTGCGCGGGTCTGCTCGAGAGCGCGGACGCCGGCTCCCCCGCGTCCATCTTCTCGGCAGCCGACGCGACGGTGCCCGTCTTCCAACCCGGCTGAAACTCGAAGAATCGGCTGCGGTCGTAGCCGAACGCCTCGAAACGGATCGACGGGCGGCGCCTACCTTCGCCCGGCGCCCGCGCGGTCCGAGGCTCCCTCCGAAGAACCCTTCGAAGAACCCTCCGAAGAACGCTGTCCTCCGGCGAGCCGAAGCACCTCGGCCACGAGCTTCTCGATGCCTTCCGCGGCTTCCGAGATCCGACGCGCCAGCATGTAGGCGGGCGTCGAGACGATGCGGTTCTTCCGGTCGACGACGACGCTCCGGACGTCGCACGTCCGGTGGATCGCCCCCATCGAAACGAGGGCGCGAGCGGTTTCGGGGTCGTCGCCGATGGTGAGCTCGGGATGGACGTCGGTTCCGCGGAAGGACGCGGCGACGAGGGCGGGCGCGATGCAGATGGCACCGATGGGCTTACCGCGGCGATGCGCGTCGCGGAGCGCCGCCTGGATCTCCGGTCGGACGCGCGCCGCGGGACCGGCCGTCGCGAAGTCGCAGAGGTTCTTCGCGGCGCCGAAACCGCCTGGGAGAACGAGCGCATCGAGCTTCGCCATGTCCAGCGCCGTCGTGGGCTCGATCTCGCCGCGCACGATGCGCGCCGACTCCCGCAAGACGTTGCGCGCGCCGCTCTCGGGAGTCGACGCGGCGTGATCGACCACGTCGGCCTGCGCGACGTCGGGAGCGAAGGCCACCCAGGTCGCGCCCGCGCGATCGAGGGCGAGGAGCGTCGACACCGCCTCGTGGATCTCCGCGCCGTCGAGGAATCCGCAGCCCGAGAGAATCACGCCGACCTGAATCATGGTTGCCTCCTGGGACATGGTTGCCTCCTGTTCGTCGACGACTTCGCGAGCCGCGCCCGCGATCCGAGGGAGCCGGTCCCGAGAATCGTCGCGCAGCGGACGCGCGCGCGCGAGGAGTCACTCAGATGGGTTGCAGCGCGCAGTCTCCGAGCACCCTCGCCTGGCACGCGAGGCGGTGCCCGCCCGGGATGCCGAACGAAGCGAGCGTGTCCTTCTCGGGATCGACGATCGGCGAGAGGTTCTCCGCTCCGGACAGGATGATCACCTCGCAGGTTCCGCAGACCCCGTTCCGGCAGCCGAACGGGACCTTCGCCTTCTCCTGATCGCACACGTCGCGGAGAGGTGTATCGGGGGCGCAGCTGACGGTGCGGGACTCGGCGCGGAATTCGATCTGGGGCATCGATGGCGAGGGGAGAGCGGAACGGGTCTTCGGGCTCGATCGTGGCCCGGTCGCGGCCGAGTCTCCCCCATGGGCCTCGCTCCCACAAGGCGCGCCGCCGCCGCGTCCCGGGTCGACGTCGGGTCGCCGATGGACGCGAGACCCTCGCCGCGGTTGGAATCCCGGCGATGTCCTCCTCCGCCGCACCTCGCTGGCCCGGCTCGTCGCCGCGACGCACCCGTTTCGTCCTCGTGAGTCCCACGCCGAGCGCCGCGCGACGGGCGGAGATCCTGGAGGCGCTTCGACGGGCGGGGAGCGCCGCAGGGCGGTTCGCGTTCCTCCGGTACGAGAAGACCGCCGAGGGCGAGGAGATCGGAGAGCTGCTGCGGGGAGCTCTCTCCATCGGCGATGCGGCGGCGGTGCCCGGCGATTCGATGGCCGCGTGCATGCTGGCGCTGCCGGCGATCCTCCCCGGCACGACGGGGATCGTGGTCGCAGGCGAGACGAACCTCTGCCGGATGCTCGCCCGCCTGCTCGAGGCGGAGCCACCGCTCGTCCCCGCGCGCTTCGAGCCTGGAGGACTCGGAATCGTCGATCTCGACGAAGGCGGCCCGGCGCTCCGGTGCTGGAACGTCGGAACCCTCGATTGAACCAGCACCGACGGAGCCGCCTCCTCCGCGCTGAGGGCGCGAGCGCGAGGAGCAGCTCAGCGGAGCCGCGCGAGGCGACGCGATCGCTCCAGGGCCTTCTGGACGTACGTCGCAGCCTGCGACGGCTTCTCCAGCCTCTCGAGCACGGCGGCAGGGCCGCCCGACTCCGCGACCCATGTGGGTCCCTTCAGGTAGGCGACGAGCGCGACCGACGGATCGCCGAAGCGGTCAAGGAGGATCCGGAAGTAGGCCGCGCCGAGACGGAGATTGCGCCGCGGATCGAACAGGTCCTGCGCCGTCGGCTTCGGCTCGCCGAGCCACTGCGCCGCATCGGCCGCCGCGGCGAGCTTCAGCTGCATGAGCCCGAGAGCGCCCGCGGACGACCGCGCCGAGGGGTCTCCGCCACTCTCGGTCCAGACGATCGCGAGGAGCAGGTTGGCGTCGACCTTCGCGCGCTCCGACGCCTCCATCGCGAGAGGGCGGAACGCCTCCACGCGCGCCTCACGGGAGCCTCCTCGCAGCCCGCCGTGGGCCAGGAGGAAGAGGGCTCCCACGGGGAGCAGAGGAAGGAACCGTCCTAGCGTGCCGCTCTGCCTCAACGGTTGGCGTCGTAGAGCGTTCGATACTGCGCGACGATCCGGGATCGGTCTGCGGCCGGCGTGAAGCGCGCCACCTCGCCGAAGGATTGCCCGGTGACCGAGCGGAGGACCTGCGCGGCACGCACCCGCAGGTACCACGGATCGGCGAGCGCGACGACGTCGCAGAGAGAGGGCACGGCGTTCGCCGCCTGGGGCGAGTCGAGCAGCGTCGGCGACAGGCCCACACCGACGCCGCTCGTCGCGCATGCGTCGACGAACCAGGTGGTCGAGGAGAGCGAGCGGCGCGTCGCCCACCAGTCCGTGTAGGCGCGAACGGGATCCGTCGATTCGAAGAGATCGACGCACGTGAGAGTCGTCAAGGCCGTCCGAACGCTGGAATCGACTCCCCGCTCGAGCTCTCCGAGAAGAGCCGGCACCGCCGCCGCATCGCCGAGCTCGGCGAGCAGGATCGCGACTTCGCGCTGCGAGGCTCGAGACTCGGGATCGAGGATCCTCCGAAGCGCGTCGCGCGCGGCCGTTCCGCCGATCGTCGTCAACGCGGCTCGCGCAGCCGCCGCCTCGTCGACGGAGATCGGCCCGTCGCGCAGCGCGTTCTGCCAATGTCGCGCGATCCGTTCGGTGCTCCGGGGATCGCGCAGCTCCGCGAGACCCTCGAGGCCGCTCTTCCGAACGGACGATCGGTGAGCGTCGAGCGCCGCGAGCAGGACCGGCAGGACCTCCTCGCCCCCGATGCGGCCCAGCGCGACGAGGATCGACGCGCGGAGCGTGTCGGAAGCGAGTGGCTCGAGGCGGAGCAGGGGTCCGAGCGCCGCCGGGTCTCGACGCGCGCCGAGAGCCGCGGCGGCCGCCGATTGGACCTCCTCCGACGCATCGCCGAGCCGCTCGAGCAACGCGGCGACGATCGACGGCCCTCCGGTTCGGCCGAGGTACTCCGTGCAGGCCGCCCGGACGACGGCTCGCGGATCATCGAGGCTCTGGAGTGCGAAGGAGTGTCCGAACGCGTCGAGGATCTGCCGCAGGACCTCGCGTGCCCTGCCACGCGACATCGCGGCAGCCCGGACCATCAACGCCTCGTGGACCGCCGGCGTCTTCACGGACGATGCGACGCGGACGACGTCGAGCTCCGCCTCGGCATCCGGTCCGACGGTCGCGAGGAGCGACGCGATGCGAACGGCCTGACTCTCGTTGATCCGCTGGTCGAGGGCGGGGATCGCCAGGAGGTCCTTCAGCGCCGCCGGCTGCCGCTGCCGAGGCAGGCTCGGGAGAGCGCTCACGATCTGCGCCATCAGCCTCCCATCGCGAGCCTCCTGGCTCGACTCTCGCGCTCTGAAGGCGCGCTCGACTCGGAAGAACTCCTCGCGGTCGACGTTCGCCAACGGGTCGCGATACCGCTGCCAGAGATTCGAGGCTCGGACCGCGTCGCAGGCCGAGACGAGAGCCTCCAACTCCGGCCACGAAGCGCGCTCGGCCAGCCCCACGTCCTTCCGTTGCGCGTTCGCGCGCAGCCGCACGTTCACGGCGGGCTCGGCGGAGTCTCGGCCCGTGGTGCCGCGCACCCCCGGCAGCGTGGAAGGCTCCAGGAGACGGGAAGCGACGAGCGAGGAGTGAAGCGCCTTCAGCTCGGCTTCTTCCAGGACGAAGTCCTCCTCGTCGGCCGCTGCGTTGCCCGGCGGCGCCGAGGGTCCCCGCAGCGTGTACCGGCCCCGAGGCCGATCGATGTCGATCGCGAGGGAGTCGAGATCGGCCGGCTCGAGGGTGAACCCGGCTCGATTGGCGCGGAAAGTCGGTGCACGATCTCTCCACCAGCGCGCCCAGGCGGGTCCGTCGTTGCCGAAATCGCGGTCCGAGAGAAGTGCGAGCTTGCGAAGAGCGAGCGTGTGGATCGAGTTGAAGTCGCGGAAGAACGTCGCGCCCGCCGCCGCGTTCACGAGGATCGGGACGACCTCCTGCTCCAGGTACGTCGTGGAGGACGGATCGGGAGATCGATATCCCACGTCGGCGAGGAGCGCCGCGCAGGCGGCCGCCACGAAAGGCTCCGGGCTTCGAAGCGCGGACAGAGCGCGCTGCGCGACCTCCCCGTCGACCGGTTCGCCGCGTCGCTCGTCGCGGAGGGTGAGTGCGATGCAGTGGTAGCCGAAGCCGCGGCCGATCGGGACGCGCAGTGCGCTGTCGCGGAGGATGGCGGCCGTGTCGGCGTGGAGCTGGTTCGCGAGCGCCAGCGCGGCTGCCGAAGCGACGGCGGGCGAGGAATCGTCCAGGAGAGCGGTGAGACCTCGGACCGCGGACTCGTCGGACAGCGAGGAGTAGAGCTGCGCCGCCATCTGCCGCGTCTCGCTCCGCTTCGAGCGAGCGAGGCTCGAGACGCGCGGCTCCAGAGCTGCAGTGGACGGCATCGCTCGCAGGAGCCCCACGAGGACGCCGGAGGAATGGCCGCGAACGGTCGCCGCCGGATGATCGGACAGCTCGAACAGCAGATCGATGGATCGCTGCGGATCGAGCTCGATGGCCGCGTCCAACAGCGGCCGAATGGCCTCGCTCGGAGGAGTTGCTCGCAGCGCTGCGACGACGGGGCCGAGCGATTCGGGGCGCTCGAGTGTCTTCAGGACGCGCGCGGCTACGGCGACCGTGGGGCCGTTCCCGGATTGGAGAGCCGCGTGCAGGGACGCGAGCCCGAGTTCGCCTTCCCGGAGGAGTTCCTCTTGGGCGCGACTGGCCAGAGGATCGCGCTCGTCTTTCACCGTCGAGAGGGCGCGCAGGATCTGGCCTGCGCGGTCGAGACCGGGCAAGGCCGGGTTGGCCGCGAACGGGTCGGCGGGCATCGGAGCCTGCTCGGCTCCTCCGCTCGTCTCGGGACGATCCGCGCCTGGCTTCGGCGACGGCGCGACGACGGGCTTCGGGATCTCGAGCCCCCGCCGATCGCCGCTCGAGGCGGGCTTCGGGGGGAGCGGAAGTTGCGCTCCGACGGCGCGGCCTCCCAGAGCGGTCAACGACACAGCGAGAACGAAGGCAGCGCCGAGGCTGCCAGCGGTGACGGACATGCTTCGATCCAGGCTCACGGCGAGGGAATCACTGCGAAATCGGCCTTCGAGGCGGACGCTTCCGCGCTCCGAGGGGGCGTCATCGGAAGAGGGAGGCCCCGGCAGGGCCGCGGCGTAGGGTTGCGGCAGAGCCAGACGAAGAGGCGCGGGACCGAATCCGCAGCCTCGTCCCCCGACCGCGAATGAGAGCGACGCGCGGGAATCGGCAACGCGGCAAACCCGCGGTCTCGGCGTCAGGAGGGGTCGAAGAGGATAGGGCAGCGAGCCGAGCCACCGCAACGACCGCTCCCTCATGGGACGAACGGCCTCGGCGCCGCCCGATCAGCCCAGGAGGATCGAGAGGGCCCCCGACTCGCCCGTCGGCTCGGGGCTCCTTGCGTCGGCGCGCTCTCGGGCGGCGAGCTCCCCCGCCCGCCGAA
This sequence comes from uncultured Planctomycetales bacterium, assembly GCA_964545855.1. Classification (GTDB taxonomy): domain Bacteria; phylum Planctomycetota; class UBA1135; order UBA1135; family JACQFD01; genus CAZJHD01. Next base: position 6,538 of record CAZJHD010000065.1, on the reverse strand, counting down.
GCAAGTCGAGATCTCGCTCCGGATCGGCGACGTGCAGCCGGGGAGCTCCGCTCTGCAGCGATCCCAGGAGGTCGCCCATTCCTCGGAGCCGAAGGTCGAGCTCCGCGATCTCGAAACCGTCCGATGTCCTCTCGAGCACGTCGAAGCGCTCCGTCGCCGAGGCGTCCCCGTCGATCGCGAATTCGGATTCGAGCGGTCCGCGACCGATGCGACCGCGGAGCTGATGCAGGGCCGCGAGGCCGAATCGCTCGGCACCCTCGACGAGGAGCACCGTCGCCTCCGGAACGTCGATCCCCAGCTCGATGAGCGAGCTCGCGATGAGGAGCGGCGATCGTCCGCGGCGAAACGCTTCGAGCGCTTCATCGCGACTCTCCGGATCCATGCGGCCGTGGAGCACCGACATCGCGATGTCCGGAGGAAGCAAGCGTCTCCAACGCTTTGCCGCGGAGTGGACGCTCGCGACACTCGCTTCGTCGTCCTCCGCGCCGATGCGCGGACAGACGACGAACGCTCGCTCTCCCCGCCGAAGCCTCGTGACCGTCTGTCCAACGAAGGCGCGCCGGTCGGACTGCGATCGGAGCACGCGCGTCACGACGCGCCCCCTGCCGGCGGGTCGATCGGCGATCGTCACGAGCTCGATCTCCCCGGAGAGCGCGAGCGCCAGGCTTCGCGGAATCGGAGTCGCCGAGAGTCCGATCAAGTGAATTCCGTCGAGTCGCTTCCGAGCGATCGAGTCCCTCTGCTCCACGCCGAACTTCTGCGGCTCGTCGATCACCGCGACCGCAAGCGACTCGAGCCGAACGGACGACCGAATGACCGCGTGCGTTCCGATGATCACGCGCGCGTGCCCCGAGGCAATCCTCGACTCTTGCGTTCGCCTGGCCTGCGCGGACAGGGATCCCGACAACCCAGCGACTTCGATCCCCAGCACCTCGAGAATGGGCGCCAGCCAGCGACCGTGCTGGCTCGCGAGAACCTCCGTTGGCGCCAGGAAGACGGCTTGGCGACCACTCAGCGCAGCCAGGGCGACGGCCCACAGTCCCACGAGCGTCTTTCCGCAGCCCACGTCGCCCTGCACCAGGGCCCGCCATGCCTCGCCCCGAGCGACTCCTCGCTCGACGGCAGCCATCGCCTCCTCCTGCCCGCGCGTCGGAACGACTCCGATCGCGCGTCGCAGGCGGAGCGAGTTCTCGTGCGAGAGCGCGAGAGGCTCGGCGCGAAATCCGCGCTGCCGACGCACTCGCGCAATCTGCCGACGGATCGTGAGCCACTCCTCCAGCGCCAGGCGTCGGCGCGCCAGCTCCGTTCGCCGCGGATCGATTCCGTCGCCGGAATGCAGCACCCGAAGCGCCTCCGGAAGCGCGAGCAACCCCCCGCAGCGCTCGAGCACATCGACCTCGAGTGTCTCCGGAGCGAGCGTCTCTGCACGCTCCAACAGCTGGCGAATCGCCGACCTGACGACGGCCGCCGGGACGTTTGCGATCTTCCTGTAGACCGCTTCGCGGCGACCATCGCGTGGTAGGGGCTTCGACGCCGAATCGAGGCGCAACAGCCGAAGGGCTCCCGAAGAACCACGAGCCACTCGAAGCGTGACCAGCGTCCCCGGCGAAAATCGGCTCCGCAGGAAGGGCTGGCCGAAAACGTTCAAGTCCTCCTGCGCCGATGCGTCCTCGACGCGAACGCGCAACACGGGGCCGCGTCTGCCGCGGAAGAGCGAGACGCTCCGCACCTGCACCTCCACCGTTGCTCTTCCGTTTCGCTCCAAGGACGCGAGCGGCTGCGCCGCGCCATAGGCCTCGAAGCGCATTGGAAGAAATGCGAGGAGGGATCTCGCGTCAGCGATTCCCGCAATGTCGAGCGCACGAATCCTGGCGGGCCCAAGTCCTCGCACTCCGCTCCACGCAGATCGAGGCCGCGCGTCCCGATCCTTCATCGAGCCCGACCCTCGAGGAGTCCACTGCCTTCCACGGTTCCGTCCACGATCCCCACGCTTACCGAGCTGGAAGAGGGCTGAAACCCGAAGTCCAACGGGTTCTCGCGAGACCTCGGCGGCTGCGAAGTTCGTCTGGGATCGATGCTCGCCTGGGAACGATGCTCGCCTGGGAACGATGCTCGCCTGCACTCAATGCCGACCGCGTATCGAATCTCGATCGCTCCGCCGGAAGCGCAGTCCCTTCGCTCGAATTGCGAATCAGAACGACGCGGGGCCGGCGGGAGCGAAGCCGGGAGGCCTCGCTCACAACAAGCGCCTCAACCCTCATGCGGGCGACTTGACGTCGAGTTCGACACAAAAAAAAAGACCCACGAATCTGTGGGTCTTGAAGAGAAAGCCCGGCAATCACCTACTTTCGCCCCTAAAGAGACTATCATCGGCAGCGACTGCTTATCGACCGTGTTCGGGATGGGAACGGGAGTGTCCAGCCACTTATCATCACCGGGCAGTACGTCTTGGAAACAGCTCGCCGCTCTTCGAGGCCCTCGAAGGTGCCTCTCGGCTTGGAGCGTCTCCATAGCTTAAGAACCAGAGTGTGGAAAGTGGATCGTACCTCGCGCCGTTACTTCTTCTTGTCCTGCGATTGTAAGACATGCGGCATTGGGCCACACATCTGACTCCACAGGACGAGAAAAAAGTGGTCAAGCCGATCGGGCAATTAGTACCGGTTCGCTCCATGCATCGCTGCACTTCCACGTCCGGCCTATCAACCTGGTAGTCTTCCAGGGCCCTGATAGGGACGACCAGTTTTGGAGATGGCTTCGCGCTTAGATGCTTTCAGCGCTTATCCGTTCCGGACATAGCTACCCGGCCGTGCCGCTAGCGCGACAACCGGAACACCAGAGGTCCGTCCCTCTTAATCCTCTCGTACTAAAGAGAGGCCTCCTCAATCGTCCTGCACCCACGCCAGATAGGGACCGACCTGTCTCACGACGGTCTAAACCCAGCTCACGTACCGCTTTAATCGGCGAACAGCCGAACCCTTGGGACCGCCTTCAGCCCCAGGATGCGATGAGCCGACATCGAGGTGCCAAACCTCCCCGTCGATGCGAACTCTTGGGGGAGATCAGCCTGTTATCCCCGGAGTACCTTTTGTCTGATGAGCGATGTCCCTTCCACACAGTATACACCGGATCACTAAGTCCTACTTTCGTACCTGATCGAGCAATAGCTCTCTCAGTCAAGCGCGCTTGTAGCTTTACCCTCTGCACGCGATTGCCAACCGCGTTGAGCGCACCTTCGAACTCCTCCGTTACCTTTTTGGAGGAGACCGCCCCAGTCAAACTGCCCACCTAACACTGTCCTCTGCCCGGATTCACGGGTCAGAGTTAGAATTCTAACACGACAAGAGTGGTATTTCACTGATGACTCCGCTCGAGCTAGCGCCCGAGCCTCACAGTCTCCCACCTATGCTACACATGTCGAGCCAAAACCCAATGCTAAGCTGCAGTAAAGGTTCACGGGGTCTTTCCGTCTTGGCGCGGGAAAGTGGCATCTTCACCACTACTTCAATTTCGCCGAGCCCATCCTGGAGACAGCGGCCCACTCGTTACGCGATTCATGCGGGTCGGAACTTACCCGACAAGGAACTTCGCTACCTTAGGACCGTCATAGTTACGGCCGCCATTCACCGGGGCTTCAGTTCGCAGCTTCGCCTTGCGGCTAACCGCTTCCCTTAACCTTCCGGCATCGGGCACGCGTCAGTCTGTATACGTCATCTTTATGACTTAGCACAGACCTGTGTTTTTAGTAAACAGTCGGCAGGCCCATTTCTCTGCGGCTCTCCGAGGCTTTAGACCTCAGAGAGCGCTCCTTGTCCCGAAGTTACGGAGCTAGATTGCCGAGTTCCTTCAGGATGGTTCACTCGAGCGCCTTAGGATATTCACCTCACCCACCTGTGTCGGTTTAGGTACGGTCGAACGCTTCCTCCCTAGAGGATTTTCTTGGAAGCCTCTCAGATTGCTTCGCCCGCAGTGGGGCTCGTCTCACCTTCGAGACCATACGCTGCGGATTTGCCTACAGCGATCTCTCCGGCTTTTACCTGCAACTAACAGCAGGCCAACCATCCAGACTCCGTCTCCCCATCAGTAATAACGGTTGCGTTCGGTACGGGAATATTAACCCGTCATCCATCGACTACGCCTTTCGGCCTCGCCTTAGGTACCGACTAACCCTGGGCGGATTTACCTGGCCCAGGAAACCATAGGTTTACGGCGAATAAGATTCTCACTTATTTTCTCGCTACTTATTCCGGCATAATCACTTCGGCTTCGTCCAGGAGTCGTTACCGTCTCCCTTCATCCTAGAGCCGAACGCTCCTCTACCGAGCAAGTCAATACGCGATCAACTTGCTCTCGCAGCTTCGGTTTCTGATTTGAGTCCCGTTCATTTTCGGCGCAGAACTGCTCGACCGGTAAGCTATTACGCACTTTTTAAATGATGGCTGCTTCTAAGCCAACATCCCGGCTGTCTAGGCAGTTCCACTTCCTTTGTGACACTTAATCAGAATTCGGGACCTTAGCTGGCGATCTGGGCTGTTTCCCTTTTGAGCGTGAAGCTTATCCCTCACGCTCTGACTCCCGTGGTAGTCTTACTGGTATTCGGAGTTTGATTAGGTAGGGTAGTCGGGTAGACCCCCAAACCTGATCAGTGGCTCTACCCCCAATAAGAAATGACACGAGGCTAGCCCTAAAGCTATTTCGAGGAGTACCAGCTATCTACGGCCTTGATTAACCTTTTACTCCTATCCACAGCTCATCCGAGCATTTTTCAACATACAACGGTTCGGCCCTCCACGAAGTTTTACCTTCGCTTCAGCCTGGCCATGGATAGATCGACCGTTTTCGGGTCTGCTCCATGTGACTTGTGTCGCGCTATTCGCACTCGCTTTCGCTTCGGCTTCGGAGCTAAGCTCCTTAACCTCGCCACATAGAACAACTCGCCGGATCATTATGCAAAAGGCACGCGATTAGGCATTCCTTGCGGCATAGCCCTCTCACTGCTTGTAAGTGCACGGTTTCAGGTACTATTTCACTCCCCTAACAGGGGTACTTTTCACTTTTCGCTCGCGCTACTATTACACTATCGGTCGTTGAGGAGTACTTAGCCTTGGGGGGTGGTCCCCCCGGATTCGCACCCGTTTTCACGAGGCGGGTACTACTTGGGATCCCTGCCAGAGAGTCAGTGTTTTTGCCTACGGGCCTATCACCCTCTTCGGTCGAACTTTCCAGATCGTTCGGCTAACACTGACTTTTGTAACTCTGTCCATGCTCTGAGACGCATGTTGCAGGTCCCACAACCCCAGATGCACAAGGCTCTCAGGCTTGGCATGCACCTGGTTTGGGCTCATTCCCTTTCGCTCGCCGCTACTGAGGAAGTCGAAGTTTCTTTCCTTTCCTGAGGGTACTTAGATGTATCAGTTCCCCTCGTTACCTTCGATCACCTATGGATTCAGTGATCGATGCCATAGAATCATCCATGGCTCGTTTCCGAATCTAAGAGATCCCCGGATCAAAGCCTGCTCGCGGCTCCCCGGGGCTTATCGCAGCCGGCCACGTCTTTCGTCGGCTCTCAACGCCCAAGCATCCACCGTGCACCCTTCGTAGCTTGACCACTACAATAAGGCACTTGGATTCACCACTTTCCACACCTGGTTGACAAAGAACCAAATCAAATGTCCCGCGAGGCGGACTGAACGCTTGTAAGCAACAGCACCCCGACAGAAAACATCGAGACCGCTCGACTCTTACATCGGGCCGATCCCATTGTTCGTCATGTATTGATTGGCCTTCTTCTCTCGCTCGCCTCGAGCATGAGCAACGTCGCCCAAGCCGAGCCTTCGCTGGTGGAGGCGAAGGGATTCGAACCCACGACCTTCTGGTTGCAAACCAGACGCTCTACCAACTGAGCTACGCCCCCATCGGGCTCGACTCGCAGTTCGAGTGGGGTTGGACGGGTGGGCCACCCATGGAGCACCGTGGCCTCCGGGTGGTCGATCGAAAGTCCCGATTCATCAGGATCTCGATCGATCACGTCACGACCACCACCCACTCGTCGATCCATTGGTGCGCCTAAGTGGATTTGAACCACTGACCTTACGCTTATCAGGCGTACGCTCTAACCAGCTGAGCTATAGGCGCGCTGGTGTTGAAGGTCCGCCACGCACTCGTCGACTCGCATGGCGGTCGATTCGCGAAGTGCGCGCTCGGAGGCACACTCGAACGGAGCGGATGGCGGGGGCAACGTGCCCGCGACGTCCTGACTCTCGTAACGAGAGAAGAAGAAAAGAGGTTGGCCCTTCGAGCTACTCGAGTGTCCCTATGATTCGGGTCACGACTTTGAAGGAGTCGATACCCTTCTACTTTGATCCTGTAGAAAGGAGGTGATCCAGCCACAGGTTCCCCTACGGCTACCTTGTTACGACTTAGTCCCAATCACCGAGCTTACCGTGGGCGCCGCCCTCCTTGCGGTTAGGCAAGCGACTTCAGGTACTCTCAGCTTTCGTGGCTTGACGGGCGGTGTGTACAAGGCTCAGGAACATATTCA
>CAZJHD010000064.1:0-24149 GCA_964545855.1 uncultured Planctomycetales bacterium | reverse complement strand
CACGGCCGGCGCGGGCTTCGGAGCCGGGGCGGGCGCCGCCTTCGGAGGCGCCGGTGCGGCCGGCGCCGCCTTGGCCGGCGCGGGGCTCTCGCTCGCGCCATGCCCCGCGAGATTCGTCGCCACCTCCGCCTTGCCGTCGTCGACGACGAAGAGGACCGAGCCGACGGCCACCACGTCCCCCACCTTGGCGCGGGTCTCGAGCAGCTTCCCGGCCACGGGAGTCGTGAGCTCCACCGTCGCCTTGTCGGTCATCACCTCGACGACCGCCTGGTCGCGTTCGAGGGCCGACCCGGCCTCGACGGTCCACTTCACGATCTCGCCTTCATGCACACCCTCCCCGATGTCGGGGAGACGGAACTCGTACGCCATGATTCAGGGGGAAACGTTGCGACGGGGGAACGGAAAGAGTGAGGGACGGAGCGCGATCGGCGGCGCACGGAGTCGAGGCCCGGTGCGCGCGAGGCGGCTCAGAATGCGAAGACCCGCTCGACGGCATCGAGCACGCGACGGGAATCGGGCAGGTAGTAGTTCTCGAGAGCGTTCGGGAAGGGCGTGTCGAATCCCGTGACGCGCAGCACCGGCGCCTCGAGGGAGTCGATCGCCTCCTCCGCGAGGAGCGCCGCGATCTCGGCGCCGAAGCCGCAGAACTTGGGCGCCTCGTGGACGACGATCGCGCGGCCCGTCTTGCGCACCGACGCGAGCACCGCCTCCTCGTCGAGGGGCGCGAGCGTCCGGAGGTCGACGATCTCGAGGGAGCGATCCTGCTGCGCCGCCTGCTCCGCCGCCTGCATGCAGACGGGAACCATCGCGCCGTAGCAGAAGACCGAGAGGTGCGTACCCTCGCGCGCGATGCGCGCCTTGCCGAGCTCCACCTCGAAGAGTCCCTCGGGCACCTCCTCGGCGAGCGAGGGGTCGCGGTAGATGCGCTTCGGCTCGAGGAAGATCACCGGGTCGTCGCCGCGGATCGACGCGAGGAGCAGACCCTTCGTGTCACGCGGCGTCGAAGGGATGACCACCTTCAGACCCGGCGTGTGCGTGAAGTACGCCTCGCCCGACTGCGAGTGGTAGAGCCCCCCGCGGATGCCGCCGCCGTAGGGCGTGCGCACGACGACGGGCGCCGTGTACTGCCCTCCGCTGCGATACCGCAGCTTCGCGAGCTCGCTCACGATCTGGTCGAAGGCGGGATAGATGAAGTCCTGGAACTGGATCTCGGCGACGGGCCGCAGGCCGTTCATCGCCATGCCGATCGCGGTGCCGACGATGCCGTCCTCGGAGAGCGGCGTGTCGAAGCAGCGACCCTCGCCGAACTCCTGCTGGAGCTTGTCCGTCGCTCCGAACACGCCCCCCTTCTTGCCCACGTCCTCGCCGAAGACGACGACGCGCTCGTCCTCGCGCATCGCGGTGCGCAGCGCGTCCTGGACGGCGGAGACGATGGTGAGCTTGGCCATGGAGGGTGGAGTTCGGAGTGCGACGAGCGGAACGCGGCGTCGGCGAGCCTGCGGGGCGGATCCCCGTGGAGGCGGCGGACGCTACAACGGGAACGCGCCTTCTGCAGCGGTCGATCGGCCGTGACGCGCGAGGTGCGCGAGGAGATCGTCGCGTTGGCGACGGAGCGGAGCGGGCATCTCGGCGAGGACGTCCTCGAAGATCGATTCGATCGGCTGCGGCGGCGTGGCCGCCGCTTCGTCGACGGCCGCCTGGACCTCGGCCCTCGCCTCGGACTCGATGCGCGCCTTCGTCTCCGCGTCGAGCAGCCCGCGCTCGCCGAGCCACGTCTCGAAACGCGCGACGGGATCCCTCCGCGTCCACTCCCGGAGCTCCTCCTCGGAGCGGTAACGCCGCGGATCGTCGGAGGAGGAGTGGCCCCCCATGCGATAGGTCACGAGCTCGAGGAGCGTCGGACCCTCGCCCGCCCGCGCGCGCGCGACGGCCTCCGCCACGGCGCGCCGCACGGCGAGCACGTCGTTGCCGTCGACGACGCGTCCGGGGATCCCGTAGGCCTTCCCCTTCGCCGCGAAGGAGGCCGACGCCGTCTGGCGGTGTGTCGGCACCGAGATCGCCCAGCCGTTGTTGTCGCAGAGGAAGACGACGGGCGCGCGCCAGACCCCGGCGAAGCCGAGACCCGAGTGGAAGCCGTTGGTGGAGGTCCCCCCGTCGCCGAAGCAGCAGAAGACGACGCCGTCCTCGCCGCGGAGCTGCATCGCGCGCGCGGCGCCGACGGCCTGGGGGATGTGGGTCCCGAGGGGAGAGCTGATTGAGACCCAGCGGATCGGCTCGAGGAACGAGAAGTGGACCGGCATCTGCCGCCCCTTCGAGCCGTCGTCCCGCGCGTCGTTGAACATCTGATGCATGAGGGCGTTCATCGGGACGCCCAGATGCAGCGCCATCCCCTGCTGCCGGTAGGAGGGGAAGAGCCAGTCGCGCCGAGGATCGAAGCAGGAGCCCGCGCCCACGTGGCAGGCCTCCTCGCCCTCGCAGGGGATCGTGAACCCGATCTTCCCCTGCCGCTGGAGCACGACCATCTGCCGGTCGAAGACGCGCGTCCGCACCATGTCGCGGTAGTAGCGCAGGCACTCGACGTCCGTCGGCGCGCCGCCGGCGGCGCCGTTGCCCTCGCCCGCGGCGCGCGCGGACGGCTCGCTCTCGGGCGAGCTCATCGCGCCTGCACCTCGCGAGACGCGCCGCCCTCGAGGATCGCCTCGATCTGGAATTCCCCGGCGCGGTAGGACGAGCGCACGAGCGGGCCGCTCGACACGACGGCGAATCCGAGAGCCTCGCCGGCGGCGCGCCACGCGTCGAAGCGCTCCGGCGTCACGAACTCGGCGACCGGAAGGTGCCACGACGACGGGCGCAGGTACTGACCGAGCGTGACGAAGTCGACGCCGGCGCCGCGCAGGTCGCGGAGAGCCCGCTCGACCTCGTCGTCGCGCTCCCCGAGCCCCAGCATGATGGACGACTTGGTCCGGACGTCCGGCCGCAGGCGCTTCGCCGCGCGCAGCACCTCGAGGGACTGCCCGTAGCCGCACTTGGCGTCGCGGACCGAGGCCTGCAGCCGCTCCACCGTCTCGACGTTGTGGGCGAAGACGTCGGGCTCCGCCGCGAGCACCGTGGCGACGCACGACGTGTCGCCGCGGAAGTCGGGGACGAGCACCTCCACCCGCAGAGACGGCGCCGCCGCACGGAGGCGGCGGACGGTCTCGGCGAAGTGGCCCGCCCCCTGGTCCGGCAGGTCGTCCCGATCGACGGACGTGAGCACGACGTAGCGGAGCCCCCAGGAGGCGATCGCCTGCGCCACCTTGCGCGGCTCGTCGGCGTCGACGCGGCCCTGCGGATTCCCGGAGACGACGGCGCAGAAGCGGCAGCCCCGGGTGCAGGTGTCGCCGAGGAGCATCACCGTCGCCGTGCCGCCGCTCCAGCACTCCCCCACGTTCGGACACTGCGCCTCCTCGCACACGGTGTGGAGATCGAGGCCGCGGAGCTGCTCCTTGAGGCGCCCATAGGCCTCGCCCCCGGGCGCCCGCACCTTGAGCCACGGAGGCTTGCGGAGCGCCGGTGCGACGGAGGGCGAGAGGATCGGGAGCTCGGGCAGCAACGTCGGCGAGGCGGAGCGACGAGTCTAGCAGCCCGTGGCCGAAGTCATCCGAGCTCCGCGCGGGCCCCGGCACACCCCGCGCCGTTGCGCCTCCTCACGGCGACATCCTGCATCGCCCGCGGCGCGCGCCTCGCGCGGTGCGCCGCGGCCGCCTCAGCCAGAGTCGTCCTCCGCGCCCCCGCTCGACCGGCGCGGAGGGAATCCCGCATGGAGCAGAGGTACGAGCAGGACGAGGAAGAGTCCGAGGAGGGGCGCCAGGGCGAGCGCGCGCGAACGCAGCTTCCGGAGCCCCCGGCTCCGGACGAAGATCTCCGCCGTCGACGCTCCCTCGGCGCCGGTGGCGTCGATCGGGACCGCGCGCATCCAGAAGCGCTCCAGCGGCACGTAGTCCGCCGGGACCGCGAGGCTGTCGCCTCCCGCCGGGATCGGCGCCGACTGGGTCGACATCATCGACCACGGACCGGCCTCGACGCGCCACTGCGCGACGCCGTCTCGAGCCGGCAGCTCCAGGTGGAATCCCCGACCCGGCACCCAGGTGCTCCCCAGGAGGCCGCGCGACACTTCGGCGCCGGAGGGGCCCGCGTCCGCGGAGAGCCGGAACGCGTGCACGCTCCCTTCGCGCTCGAAGGGCAGCGCGGAGCGCAGCCTCCCGAGGAAGTCCGCGAGGGGCGGGTCGTCCTCCACGTCCGAGACGAAGAGCCACCGCACGGGACGGACGGCGGCCCCGCCGTCGACGACGAGCCGCGCCACCTGCGGGTCGTGACGGTAGAGCGGGAGGACGGGGCGCTCGCACACCGCCGTCGCGGCGTCCAGCTCGATGCCGCTCCATGCGAAGGCCTCGCCGAAGGGAACCCGCTCCCGCACGGCGCGCCCGAGCTCCTCCAGACGATCGGCCTCGGGGGCCGCCGTTCCGGAGGCGCTCCCGAGGAGGGTCACCGCGAGCGCCGCCGCCAGCAGGCTCGCGCCCACGGACCAACGCGTGCGCATCCAGCCGGCGATCACGGCGCACCCGAGGGCGAGGGGCGGAACGAGGCGAACGAGGCTCGCGGGCAGCGCCTCGGGACGCGGTGCGAGGAGCACGAACGTCGCGAAGGCCGACGCGGCGAGGGCGACGGGGATCGCGCAGGTCCGGAACCGCCGGACGACGAGGCCGGCGTAGCCCGCGGCCCCGACCACGAGCACGAGCGGCGAGACCCCGTGGACGATCCGGTCGAGCGCGACCCACGGTCCTCCGGGCGGCGTCACGGTCTCGATCGGCGAGAAACCGATGCCGCCCGTCCGCCAGAGGCCCGTCTCGGCGAGGAGCGACGCCGTACCCGCGAGGCGCTCCATCACCGCCAGGACGAGCGCGCCGAGGACGAAGGGCGACGCGAGCGCGAGGAGCGTCCCGGGGCGGAGCGCGTCGCGCCGGAGCACGAGCGCCGCCGCCGCCACGGCCATGGCGGCATCCACGAGGAAGGTCGCGTGGGCGAGGCTCCCCAGCAGGGAGACGGCGACGACGGCCGCGAGCAGCGCCGCCGATCGGCGCCGGAGGAACCACTCGAGCGCCGCCGCCAGCAGGACCCCGGCCGCGAGACCGGCCCGGGGCTCGCCCGCTCCGGCGTCGACGACGAGCGGGGTGACGGCGAGGAACGAGCCCGCCACGAAACCTCCGACGGCGCCCGCGCGGCGCGTGGCGAGCGCGTAGATGCCCGCGACGGCGAGGAAGAGGCAGAGAGCGTCGGCGAGCGCCGCGGCGCGGATCGGAGACGCGCCCGTGAACCGGCGCACGGCGAGCGCCGTCCAGGCGAAGAGCGGAGGCTCGAGGGCGCGGATCCCTTCCTCCGCCGGCACCGGCAGGGGCGCCGGCACCGTGAGTCCGCCGGAGGCGACGAGACCGCGGGCCTCGAAGGCGGAGACCGCGAGCGCCGCGCGCGCGATCGCCGCGCTCGACGGACCGGCGCCGATGGGCCTCTCGATCCACGCTCCGCGCGAGACCCAGGTGACGGCGGCGAGCGCGAGCAGCGAGACGCAGTGACGCAGCGGTGCGCGGCTCCGCAGCGCCGCGACGGCGTCTCCCAGGGCGGCACGAAGGGAAGCGACGGCGAGACGCGCCGGGGACGCGTCCGCTTCCGCCGCGACCGCAGCCTCGTCCCTCACCGGGGCGCCCCCGTGAGCTCGAGGGCGCGATCGAGCCCGAGGTGCGTGAGATCGGGGACGGCGAGGAACCCGTGGCGGCCTCGCTCCATGCAGGCGATCCCGTCGCCTCCGGCCACGACGATCTCCGCGCGCGGCGCGCGGTCCTTCACGGCGTCGACGAGGCCTTGCACGAGCGCGCGGAACCCGAACCAGAGCCCGGCGCCGATCGCGGCGCGGGTCGACCGCCCGAGCGGCGAGCGCGCCGGCGCGAAGGGGACTGCCGGGAGCTGCGCCGTCATGGACGCGAGGGAGCGCGCCCCGAGGCGCGGGCCCGGCGCGATCATGCCGCCCTCGAAGACCGATCCCCGGCGCCGGACGAGATCGACTGTCGCCGCCGTGCCGACGTCGACGACGATCGCGTCCTCATCGACGAGCGCGAGCGCGGCGAGAGCGTTCGCGAGGCGGTCGGCGCCGACGGCGGGGGCGGGCCTCGGTCGCACGCGGAGGAGGCCCGGCGCGTCCTTCGGGAAGAGCAGCGGCGCGATCCCGAGACGGCGCCTCACGGCGGCGACGACGGCGGGCGCGGCCTCGGGAACCACGCTCGAGAGGGCGGCGGCGCGGATCGTCCCGCGGCTGCGCGCCGCGAGCGCGTCGAGCGCCCGGTCGACCTCCCGCGCGGTTCGCGGCGCGTCGAGGACGCGGTGCGCGACGACCCGTCCTTCGTGCAGCAGAGCGAGGGAGAGCCGGCTGTTCCCGAGGTCGAGCGTCAGGCGCACCCGTGTCCCGTTCCCGGCACTCCGGCGGTCACGGCAGCACGTAGGTGAGCGCCACGGGTCGCCCGAATCGCTCCACCGTGATCACCACCTGACGCACGCCCGGATTCGCCTTCGCGTAGGCGTAGACGTCCGACGTCGATCGGATCGGAGCGCCGTTCAGGTCGCGCACGACGTCGCCCTCGCGCACGCCGAGCTTCGAGGGGATCGAATCGGGCCGGACGAGGGTGACCCGCAGCCCGGCGGGCCGGCGCGTCTTCGGGTCCAGGTAGGGCGCCGTCTGCACCTCGCGCCCGAGCATCTCGAGACCCTTCGACTCGATCGTCGTGGCGTCGTCGCGCGAGACCCAGAAGGAGTTGGGGCTCACCTCGCGCGTCTGCGCGGGCTCCGTGTAGTCGGAGGGCCGGACGGAAGCGGGTCCGTAGGGGTGCTGGGCGACCGGACCGACGGGGCCGGGCACCTGGTCTCCGATCTTGAAGCCCTGCATCTCCGGCACGCGGAGGTAGAGCTCCTTCCCCTCGTCCGTGACGAAGACGGCGCGGGCGATCTGCACCCGGTCGAGGCGGTACTTCGAGTCGTAGGGCTTCGGCAGCCAGTCCCCCACCGTGAGCGCGACGACCTTCGCCTGATCCTTCTCGGAGATCTGCGAGTCCTTCCAGCGGACGAGCACCTGGCTCTTCGCCGGATCGCCTCCGTCGATGTAGGTGCCGATGATCGCGAGCACCTGCTCCAGCGGATTCACCTGCACCTTCGGTTGCTCCGGCGGTTTCTCGTCCGGCGGCAGCTCCACCTTCGGCGGGATGCCCGTCACGTTCACCGACTGGATCGCCTCGTAGAAGGTCCAGTGCCGGACGAGCTCCTTCGTCTTCTCGGGCGAGACGCGCAGGCGCTTGCGGATGGTCGCGCTGTCCTCGATGCCGAGCCGCACGCCCTTGTTCTTCCAGTAGTCCCAGAACTGGAGAACCATCAACACCGCGACCACAGCGGTCGCGCCGTTCAGGATCCAGCGAGTCGTCGAGGCCTTCATCGGCAGCCGATTCTACGGGGCTCCTCGCGACGACCGAAGGCCGCGATCGGAGGCGCGCTCGGACCCGCCACGGCCCCCCGCCATTCCCGGCGCCGGGAGCCGCGGCGCCGTCTCGCAGCCGGAGGGATCCTCCGGCCGCGGCAACTCAGAGCCTGCCGCGCGACGGCATGCTGCCGGCGCCGGAGCTCGTCGTCGTTCCCATCGGCTCGAAGCGCGTGCCCGACTGGATGCCACGGAGCTGGAGCTTCAGCTCGTCGGGGTTGTCGGAGTTCGCGACCGCGTCCTCGTAGGAGATGTTCCCCGACTCGAAGAGGCCGAAGAGGCTCTGGTTGAAGGTCTGCGTGCCGTAGTAGCTGCCCTCGGCGAGGACCTTCGGGAGCTCCTTCGTCCGTCCCTCGCCGAGGATCTCGCGCACGCTCGGCGTCGAGAGGAGGAGCTCGACGGCGGGGACGAGGCCCCCGTTGTCCTTGCGCCGGATGAGGCGCAGGGAGATGACACCCGCCAGGTTCAGGGAGAGCTGCAGCCGGAGCAGGTCGTGCTGGTGGGGCGGGAAGAACGTGAGGATGCGCTCGACGGTCTGCACCGCGTTCACGGTGTGCATCGTCGAGAAGACGAGATGCCCCGTTTCGGCGGCGCCGATCGCCGCCTCCACCGTCTCCCGGTCGCGCATCTCGCCGAGGAAGATGATGTCGGGCGACTGACGCATGCAGGCCTTCAGAGCCTGGCTGAAGTCGGGCGTGTCGAGCCCCACCTCGCGCTGGTTCACGACGGAGAGCTTGTCCTCGAAGAGGAATTCGATCGGGTCCTCGATCGTCACGACGTGCTTGTTCGTCGTGCGGTTCACGAACTCGATCATCGACGCGAGCGACGTCGACTTGCCGGATCCCGCGACGCCCGTCGCGAGGACGAGCCCGCGCTTGCGCTGCGCGAGCTGCTTCAGCTGGTCGACCGGGAGGTTGAGGTCTCGGAAGTCGGGGACGTCGCTGCGGATGTAGCGCAGCACGAAGCCCGGCTCGCCGCCCTGGCGGAACGCGTTCAGACGGAAACGGCCAACGCCCTCCAGCTCGTAGGCGCAGTCGGCCTGGCCGATGCGGTCGAACTGCGCGCGGGCCTTCGCATCGAGGGCGATCCCGAGGACGCGCTCTCCGAAGTCACGGTCGAGGCGCTCGTCGGAGATGTATCGGATCAGGCCGTGCACCCGGACGGCGGGGAAGCCGCCGGTCTTCAGGATCAGGTCCGATCCGCCGTCGCGGACCATCACGCGGAGAAGGTCTTCGAATTCGATCATGGCGCGTCGGCGCTCCGCTCCGGGAGCTCTCCTCGCTCCCTGGATCGACCGCCGCGCGCCGCCGCCTGGAGGGAACTCCTCCGGGGGCGCGACTCCGCCGCCGTCCCCTGTCCAGGAGATGCGTCGCCGGCGGCGTAAGGACTCGACGGGCGACGAGGCCCGCGCGCCCCTCGACTGCCTTCCTCAGCGGGCCGCTACGCGCCCGCTTCCGGCGCCGAGGGCTCCTCCACGGGGAGCTTCTTCCCGACCGAGACGAGCAGGTCCTTCAGTCCGCGGCCCGTCGCCGAGGAGATGCGGACGCTCCGGTCTCGGCGGCGCTTCGCGAGATGGACGTCGAGCGCCTCGGCGCGCCCTTCGGCCTCCGGATCCTCCACCTTCGTCGCGACGACGACGCGCGGGCGGCGCGACAGCGCGCGCGAGTAGCTCGCGAGTTCCTTCTCGAGGATCTCCAGCGCGCGCAGAGGCTCCACGTCGGCGAGGGAGGAGCAGTCGACGAGATGCAGGAGGAGACGCGTGCGCTCCACGTGCCGGAGGAAGCGGTCGCCGAGCCCCTGCCCTTCGTGCGCGCCCTCGATGAGACCCGGGATGTCGGCCACGACCACGGTGCGTTCTTGGCCGAGCACCACGACGCCCACCTCGGGAACGAGCGTCGTGAAGGGGTAGGCGCCGATCTTCGGCCGCGCCGCCGAGATGCGCGACAGGAGCGTCGACTTGCCGGCGTTGGGAAGACCGATCAGACCGACGGAGGCGATGAGCTTCAGCTCGAGGAGGAGGTGGCGCTTCTCTCCGGGGCGTCCCTCCTCGGCCATGCGCGGCACCTGGCGCGTCGCGTGCGCGAAGTGCTTGTTGCCGCGCCCGCCGCGGCCCCCGCGCGCGACCACCACCTCCTGGTGCGGCGAGCGGAGGTCGCAGAGCACGTTCCCCTTCTCCGCGTCGCGAACCACGGTGCCGGTCGGGAGCGCGATCCGCACGGAGGCGCCGTCGGCGCCGTGGCAGTTGGCGGCGCCACCGGCTTCTCCCTCCCGCGCGCGATACCGCCGGATCCGCGCCGGGTCGTAGAGCGTGTCGAGGGACGGATCGGCGAAGAGGATCACGTCGCCGCCGCGGCCGCCGTCTCCGCCGTCGGGACCTCCCCTCGGGACGAACTTCTCCCGTCGGAAGGAGATGCGACCGTCGCCTCCATGGCCGGCTTCGACGAAGACCTCGGCCTCGTCCCGGAAACGATTCTCCACGGGACTTGGAATCCAGGGACCGCGGTGCGCGGCCCCGCCGGCTCAGGCGGTCGAAGCTTCGGAGATCGTCGGGTCGACGTGAACTCGCCGATTCGACTGGAAGCGGACCTTCCCTTCGACGAGCGCGAAGAGCGTCCAGTCCTTCCCCGTGCCGACGTTGTGTCCCGCGTGGAACACGGTGCCGACCTGCCGGACGATGATGGAGCCGGCGGCGACCTGCTGTCCGCCGAAGGCCTTCACCCCGCGGTACTGGGGGTTCGAGTCGCGGCCGTTGCGGCTGGAGCCCTGCCCTTTCTTGTGTGCCATGGTTCGTGCTGCGTCGGTGCGTGGAGTTTCGGTGCTTGGAATCCCGTGCGTCGAGGCCCGAGCGTCGAGATTCCTCCCGAGGCCGCCGGGGCTCGGGTCGTGCTCAGACGGGCTCGATCTTCTGGATCGCGATGCTCGTGTACTTCGCGCGGGCGCCGTGCTTCCGTCGGCTCGACTTCCGGCGGCGGTACTTGAACACGACGACCTTCTTGCCCTTGGTCTCGCCCTCGACGGTCGCGTGGACCTTCGCGCCCTGCACGACCGGAGTCCCGACCTGGACTCCGCCATCCGTCGAGACGAGCTCGATGCGATCGAAGACGATCGTCGATCCGGGCTCGAGACCGCTCTGCAGGTCGATGAGGACTCTCTCGCCGGGCCGTGCGGTGAAGCGTCGGCCCCGGTCGTTCACGATGGCGTAGGAGGACATGGACGGAGCGGCGGGCTGCGGAATCGTGGAGAGCTTCCGGGGATTCGGGGCGAAGAAGCTATCGGAGCGCGCAGGTGTCTGCAAGACCGGCGGACCCGGCGGGCCGCCGCCGTAGACTCCGCCCTCCCCGGCACACCCGACCCCTTTCCCGCGATGGCGTGGACCCGATTCGACACTTCCTCTCTCCCGAGCCCTTCGACCGGGAGTTCCTCGACAACCTGATCGACCGCGCGCTTCGCATGAAGGCGGGCGCGCCGAAGGAGCTCCTCGAGGGCCGCTCCCTGGGCCTGCTCTTCTTCAATCGATCGCTCCGCACGCGCGCCTCCTTCCAGGTCGCGATGTTCCAGCTCGGGGGTCAGTGCGTGAACCTCACGTCGAGCTCCGACTTCTGGGACCTGGAGCCGGAGGAGGGCCGCGTGATGGACGGGAGCGCTCCGGAGCACGTGAAGGACGCCGCGCGCGTGCTCTCCACCTACCTCGACGCCATCGCGATCCGGACGGTCCCCTTCGGGAAGAGCTACGACGTCGACCGCCGTGACGCGGTGATCCACGCTTGGGCGAAGCAGGCGACGGTGCCCGTGCTGAACATGGAGTCGAACCTCCACCATCCCTGCCAGGCCGTCGCCGACCTGATGACGATGCGCGAGGAGTTCGGCGATCTGAAGGGAGTGAAGCTCACGCTCGCGTGGACCGCGAGCCGCGAGCCCCAGAGCCCCGGCGCCGTGAACTCGCTCCTCGTCGCGGCCGCGAAGTTCGGCATGCACGTGACGATCGCCCATCCCGAGGGTTTCGATCTCGATCCGACGATCCTCGCCGCGGGCCGCCGCGAGGCGGAGAAGGCGGGCTCGGAAGTGCGCGTCGTCCACGACCTCGCGGAGGGCTGCCGCGGCGCGCGCGCCGTGTACGCGCGGAGCTGGCCGAGCCTCGAGTGCTACGGCCAGGCGAGCGTCGAGGCCGTGAAGCGCAGCCGGCACACGAGCTGGATCATCGACGCGGCGCGCATGCGCGCGACCGCCGACGGGCGCTTCCTCCACGCCATGCCGGTGCGCCGCAACGTGAACGTCTCCGACGAGGTGATGGACGGGCCTGCGTCCCTCGTCTACCGGCAGGCCGAGAACCGGCTCCACTCCCAGAAGGCGATCCTCGCGGCGTTCCTGAAGGGGTAGGCGCGACGCGCGCGGTCGCGGCGGGCCGCACCGGCTCGGGTTCCTACAGCCAGCCCTGCGCGCGGTACCACGCGGCCGTCGCGGCGAAACCCTCGAGGAGGCCGATCGCCGGCCGCCAGCGGAGGTCGCGCCGCGCCGCCTCGCCGCTGCAGACCCAGCCCGGCTGCGCCAGCTCGCGCAGCTTGTCGACGCTCACGATGGACGCGCGTCCGAGCAGCGCTGCCCCCGTCTGCGCGAGCCAGGCGGCGGGCCGCGCCACGGCATCCGGCACGGGGATCCTCCGGGCGGATCGCCCCACGGCGGCCTCGAGGGCGCGCGTCATCTCCTCGAAGGTCGCATCCTCGGGCCCCGGGACGAAGTACGCGCGCCCCGCGGCCTCGGGCGCTTCGACGGCCCTGGCGAGGGCGTCGGCGAGGTCCTCGGCGTGCACCAACGAGAAGCGCTTCGCGAGCGTCCGCGCTCCGCCGACGACGGGGAACGCGCCGTGCCGCACCTGCCGGAAGGCGAGGAGCAGATCGCGGTCGCCGGGCCCGTAGACGATCGGCGGCCGGACGACGACGGTCTCGATGGAGCGACCCTGCGTCGCCCGTGCGAGCGCCTCCTCCCCCTCGCGCTTGCTCCGGCCGTAGGCGGAGACGGGGGCCGGCGGATCCTCCTCGCGGCGCGGGCGCCCGTCGCTCGGTCCCGAGGCGGCGAGCGACGACACCAGGACGATCCGGCGGGGCGAAGGCTCGACCGACACGGCCGTCTCCGCCAGCCGGCGCGTCCCGTCCACGTTGCCGCGCACGAAGTCCCCGGGGCGCTTCGCCTTCGTCACGCCCGCGACGTGGACGACCACGTCGGCTCCCTCGCATCCGCGGCGCAGGGCGGCGCCGTCCTCGAGGTCGCCCGGGATCCACTCGATCGGCAGATCGCCGAGGGACGCTCCACGGGCCGGATCGCGGACGAGCGCACGCAGCGCATGGCCGCGCCGCGCGAGCGCGCGCGCCGCGTGACCGCCGACGAACCCCGTCGCCCCCGTCAGGAAGATGCGCATCGCGAAGGCGGGCAAGATGCCCGGGACGCGGAGGCGGCGCCAAGGGATCTCCGCGCCGCGGCGGGTACGCCCGCCGGTCGGCGTGATTGACTTGGCATCCCGGCGTTTCTACCGTCAACTGCGTGGACCGTGCGGGCGCCCTGCCCCCACCCGTTCTCCCACCGGCCGGCCGAAGACGTAGACGTACTTGGATCTGTTCGACAAGTGTTTCCACTTCGAGGAGCTGCGGCAGGTCCGCGCCTCGGGGCTCTACCCCTACTTCCGGGCGATCGCCGACAGCGATGCGACGGAGGTGACCATCCAGGGGCGCAAGCTCGTGATGGTGGGGTCGAACAACTACCTCGGCCTCACTCACCACCACGAGGTGCTGGAAGCCGCCGTCAAGGCCGCGCGCCGCTACGGGTCCGGGTGCACCGGGTCGCGCTTCCTGAACGGGACCCTCGAGCTCCACGAGGAACTCGAGCGCCGGCTCGCCCGGTTCCTGCAGCGCGAGGAATGCCTCGCCTTCTCGACGGGATTCCAGGCCTGCCTCGGCGTGATCTCCGCCGTCGCCGGGAAGGACGACCTCATCTTCTGCGACCGCGACAACCACGCCTCGATCATCGACGGCACGCGGCTCTCCTTCGCGAAGACCTTCAAGTACACGCACAACGACATGGCGGACCTGGAGCAGAAGCTCTCGGTCGCGCCGGAGGGCCGCGGAAAGCTGATCGTCGCCGACGGCGTCTTCTCGATGCTCGGCGACATCGTGAAGCTTCCCGCGATGGTGCGGCTCGCGCGGAAGTACGGCGCGCGCATCCTGCTGGACGACGCCCATGCCTTCGGAGTCCTCGGCCCCAACGGCCGCGGCACGGCCGAGCACTTCGGACTCGACGCCGAGACCGACCTCGTCATGGGCACGTTCTCGAAGTCCCTCGCCTCGATCGGCGGCTTCGTGGCGGGCCCCGCCGACGTCATCCAGTTCATCAAGCACAAGTCGCGCGCGCTGATCTTCAGCGCATCGCTCCCGCCGGCGTCGACGGCGGGCGTCATCGCCGCCCTCGACATCATCGAGCGCGAGCCGCAGCGGCGCGAGGCAGTCTGGAAGAACGCGGACTTCGTGCGCACGTCGCTCCAGTCGCTCGGTCTCGACACGGGGCTCTCGGAGACGCCGATCGTGCCGATCGTCCTCGGGGAGAGGTTCTTCACGTTCCGGTTCTGGAAGGAGCTCTTCGATCGCGGCGTGTTCTCGAATCCCGTCTGCTCGCCGGGAGCGCCTCCAGGGATGGACCTGCTGCGGACGAGCTATATGGCGACCCACACGCGCTCGCAGCTCGAGTTCGTCGTCGAGCAGATCGCCGCTGTTCTGAAGGAGCTGGGGACGCCCCCGCGCAATCTGCGGACGGAGGTCTCCTCCTCCGCGGCCTGCTCGACGCCGAAGACGGCCGCCGGCTGAGACGCCGGACGAGTCTCGGTCCGTGAGCGCGGGGGGCGCCCACTCGACCCCGCACGTCCGCGCCGTTGATGTCCGAGTTCCCGCATTCGCCCCACTCCGCCGCCGGATCGCCGCTCGGCCCGATCGAGCGCGCCGGACCCTGGGATCACTGCGCGCTCGGGCGACGGTACGTCGGCAACCTGAAGCTCACGGGACAGCGCGTCCTGGTCGATCGCTTCGACCCCGACCTGCTCCGCCCCGGGGTGACCCTGGAGGCCGTGCTCCAGCAGATCGAGCGTCGCACGCGGCCTTCGGTGCCCGGAGTAGCCGAGATCCAGGCGGCGGCGTTGATGGGGAACTCCCTCGTGGTCGTGCGCGATCCGATTCCGGCGCCCCCCGCCGATCCGAGGCTCGCCGACCGCGACCTGAAGGAGGCCCTCGCCGACGCCGCTCGCGTCGCCCGCGCCGTCGCCGCACTGCACGAGGCGGGCCGCGTCCACGGGAACATCTGCCCGGCCCTCGTCGCGCTCGGCGAGGGCACCGTGCTTCGCGAAGCGGCGCTCGACGCGCTCGCGGAGGAGTTCGGCCTCGCCGCCACGGAGGCGCGCTGGGCTCCCGGGAAGGCCCCCGAACTCTGGACGCGCACACCCGGCAGCGCCGACGCGCGCTCCGACGTCTACGGCCTCGCGGTGACGCTCGGCTACCTCCTGCTCGGCGCCGAGCTCCTGGGGTCGATGGCCGACTTCGTCGTCTTCGGCTGGGCCGAGTGGGCGCGGGAGCCGGGCTCGCAGCTTGAAGGGCTCGACCGTCTCTCGCAGCGCGTCGAGCGCGACGATCTGGCGGAGGTCTGGGGCCGGGCCCTGGCGAAGGACCCGGAGGAACGCGACGTGACCGCCGCCGATCTCGCGGCGGCGCTGGAGCGCGCGAGCGGCCGCGGAGCGTCCGCGGGCGCCGGCGGCTCCGGCGCAACGGCCTCCCCGCCGCGCCCGCAGTCCGCCACCGCCGAGGAGGCCCTCGATCCCGAGGATCTCTCCGGACAGCTCGTGGGCGGCTACTCCGTCGGTCTCCGCATCGGGCGCGGCGGCATGGGCACCGTCTATCGCGCCAAGCAGGTGAACCTCGACCGGCAGATCGCGCTCAAGGTGCTGGCGACGGACCTCGTGGCGCGCCGCGACCTCGTGGAGCGGTTCCACCGCGAGGCTCGCGCCATCGCGAAGCTGAGCCACCGGAACATCGCCGTCGTGCACGACGTCGGGGCCGTCGGGCGGATCCACTACATCGCCATGGAGCTCGTCGAGGGTCTCGGCCTCGACCGGGTGATCGCCGACCGGCTCTTCGGCGGAGCGGGGTTCACGGAGGCCGAGCTCGCGGTCCTCGCTCCGTTCCGAGGGGACTGGGTGCGGACCTGCATCGAAGCCATCGCCGCGATCGCCGACGCGCTCCATCACGCGCACCAGGCCGGCATCGTGCACCGCGACGTGAAGCCGCAGAACGTCCTCGTCGGCCGCGACGGCATCCCGAAGCTCGTCGACTTCGGCCTCGCGCGGGAGGACCAGTCGGACGCGCTCGCGTCCTCGCACGTCTTCGTCGGCACCTACGCCTACTCCGCGCCCGAGCAGATCGTCGCGAAGGAGAGCGTCGACCGGCGCAGCGACGTCTACTCCCTCGGCGTCGCGCTCTACGAGTGCCTGACGCTCCAGCGGCCCTTCGAGGGCGATGGGCAGAAGGTCTTCCAGAAGCTGCAAGTCGACGCGCCGCCGCCGATGCGCGCCAAGAATCCGGCGCTCCCGGAGGAGCTCGATCGAATCGTCCTGCGCGCCGTGGCGCGCGAGAAGAACGATCGCTACGCGACGGCCGCGGGATTCGCCGTGGCGCTGCGCGACTTCCTGGAGGAGACGCCCCAGGAGATCCTCGGCGCGGCTGCTCCCGTCGGTGGAGATCCCGAGGCGCTCGACGCGCCGCCGGCCCGGTCGAGCGTCGCCACCGACTCGACGAGCCGCCCCCGCTCGAGCACGACGTCCATCGTGCTCGAGGGACCCTCGCCGTGGTCCGGCGTCTTCGCGAGCCGCGTGCTCGCCCTCCGCGGACGCGTCGAGGGATGTCCCGAGGAGGGCCGCGACCTCCAGGTCCTCTCCGGCGAAGGGCGACCGGCGCTCGCTGCCATCCACGACGACTTCACCTTCGACCTCGCCCTCGAGGTCCCCGAGGGAAGCCACGCGCTCACCTTCGCCGTCGTCGACGAGATCGGGCGTCAGATCACGCGCGCGCACGTCCTCGACGCGCAGGGCCGCCGGTTGACGGGGTCCGACGGAACGGTGCCGCTCCGGATCGAGCGCTCCACGGTGCGCCCGCCGGCGCCACGATCGCTCGCGACTCCGCCGCCGGTCGCCGCGCCGCTGCCGATGGCACCGCCGCCGCCGGCCGCGTCGCCTCCCCCGATGGCGCCGACGGCGCGATCGACGCCGGCTCCCCCGACACGCGTCCCGGCCGCGACGCTCGAGCCGGAAATCGACGCTCGGCGCCGCCGCCCGAAGGCGAAGCTCCTCGTGGCGCTCGGATCGAGCGCCCTCGCGATCGGAGTTCTCGCCCTCTGGATCCCCACCCTCTTCGAGCCGTCTCCCTCGGAGCGGATCGCCGCCCTCGAGGCCGCCAACGCGGCGGGCGACGCGGCGCGCGGAGCCTTGGCGCTCGCCGAGGCGCGCGCCTCCGTGGGGGAGCGCGCGTCGCCGGTGCTCCGTCTCCGCCTCGCCTTCGCCGAGGGCGATCACCTCGAGGCGGGCGGCGACGTGCCTGGTGCGGTCCGGGCCTTCCGACGGGCTCTCGAGCTCTCCGATCCCGGAACGGACTCGGCGCGCGACGCCTGGAATCGCATCCAGACGGCGGCGCTCGATTCGATCGGAGAGAGCACGAGCGCCTTCGACCGCACGATCGCCCTCGATCTCCTCGCGGAGGTCGACGGGAGCCCGCAGGCCGAGCGCGTGAGCTTCGCGGATCGGGCGCGCACCGCGTCGCGGCGCGCCGAGATCCTCGTTCCGAGCGATCCGGAGGCGGCGATCCGACTGTGGGAGCGATCGCTCGAGACGAGCGGCTCCGACTGGACGGGCCGCGCCGAGGCGCTCGACGCCCTCGCGCGGACGATCCTCGCCCGCACCGAGTCCGTCGTCGCGGGAGACGCCGCGGAAGGAGCGCTCGGCCGCCTCGAGAGCCTGCTCGCCCGCGACCGGCGGACCGGCGGACCGACGCTCGCCTCCGCGCGCCGAGGGCAGATCCTCGTGCGCATCGCCGAGATCCGCGCGCGCGAGGCCTCGCCGAACGCGCTGCCGGACGTCTGGCACGACGTGATCGCTTCCTCCGACGCCCCGCGCGCGGATCGCGAGCGCGCGGCGAAGGAGGTGGCCCACGCGCTCACCCTCGAGCCGCGCTCCGCCGTGCCGCCGGATCGCGCCGGACCGACGCGCGCGTCGCTCGACCGTCTCCTGACGTTCCTCGAGGGCCCGTCGGCGGCGCTGTCCCTCGATGCGCCGTCGCGCGCCGCGCTGCTCGAGTGGAAGGGCGACGACGAAGCAGCTTCCGCGCGCCGCGTCGAGGCGCGGAACGTCTACGACGCCGCGCTGGCAATCGGACGTGGCGACTGGAGCGGCACCGAGCGCGTGCGCGCCAAGCGCGACCAGGTCGAGTTCGCACTCTCCCTGGAGGAGAGCGGGAGCGGGAGCCTCTCGCTGGAGAGCCTGCTGCGGCTCGACCGCGACAAGGACATGACCGTCCAGCCCGTCGAGTACCGCGCGCGGCTCTCGATCCAGATCGGACGCGCCTACCGCGAGCGGGGCGAGGCCGCCAATGCCGCCCAGGCCTTCCGCGCGGCGTTCCGCCTCGGCGACCCCGGATCCCCCGAGCGGCGCGCCCTCCTCCCGGAGCTCCTGGACGCCGTTCTCGCCGCCCACCGGAGCCCGAGCGACCGCGCAGGACGCACCGTCGCGCTGGTCGCTCTCTCGGACGTCGCCGCGCAGATCGCGGAGACGGGAGAGGCGTCGGTCACGCAGAGCCAGCGGGCCGACCTCCATGCCGCCCTCGCGCGCGCGCGCAGCGACGAGCCCGTCGCCGCGCTCGCCGACGTGGCGGAGGCGCTGCGGATCGGCGGCGCCGCGTGGAAGGGCCGGCTCGAGGCCCTCGCGTGGGAAGCGACCCTTCGCGTGCGGATCCTCCGCGCATCGCCGCCGACCGCCGCGACGGCGGCGCAGCTCGTGGACGCGATCGGTCCGATGCTGGAGGAGATCGCGGCCGTGCCCCCGACGCTCCTCGCCCGCGAGGAGCACGCCCAGCTCCTCGACTTCCATGCGCGCTCGCTCGCGGCCCTGGGCCGTCACGGGGAGGCTCTCACGGCGCTCGAGGACGCCTTCGGCCGCATCCCCGAGGGTGCCGCCCAGCGCGCCGAGATCGTCGAACGTCTGCGGGAGACGGCGACGCGATCGGGCGAGCCGGCGCTCACGGCGCGGGTGCGGGCGTTCCTCGGAGAGAGCGCGCCGGAGCCGACGCCGGCGGAGCGCGCCGACTCGATGCTCATCGCGGCCCAGACGGAGATCGACGCAGGCCACGGCGAGGCCGCCGCGGCGAAGCTCCGCGAGGCGCTGGATCGGGCTCCGGCGGACTGGCCCCGCTGGCCCGAGGCCTGGACGAAGCTCGTGGGTCTCGAGCTCGCCCGCCTCGGCACGACGGCGCCCGATGCCGAGACGGCGGGCCGACTCGACGCGCTCCTCGCCGCGGAGCGAGGACCGCGCGCCGGCGCGCTCCCCGCCGATGCGCGCGTCCGACTCCACGCGGCGCGCGCGCGCGCCGCTGGCGCCGATCCGGCCGGCGCCGCCCGCTCCGCGGCCGAGGCCCTCCGTCTCGCGATCGAGGCCAAGAGCCCCGATTCGGAGGTGCGTTCCTCCTGGAGCACGCTCGCCGCCGTCTGGAGCGCGAACCTCGCGATCCATCGGCGCGCGGGCACGCTCGCGTCGGCGTCGGCGGAGCTCGACGCGCTGCTGCTGCCGGTCCCCGCGTCGGCGTTCGTCGCGCGGGAGCGCGCACGGCTGCGAACCGACCTCGCCGACGAGATCCTCGCGTCTCTCCACGAGCGGGCCCGCGCCGCGCCGGCGCCCACGCCCCTCGATGCGAAGGGGATCGAGGCCTGCGCGGGCCAGTACCGCCGCGCCGTCGAGGAGGCGCGGGCCTACGGCCCCGAGGCCGCCGGAGAGGCGGCGCTCCAGATGCTGCGCGCCGAGTCGGCCAAGCGCATCGCGGGACGGCCGGTCCTCTCGGTCACGGGCGCTGGATTCTCGATCCCCCTGCCGTCCACGGGATGGGCCGACGTGAGCGCGCCGCCCTGGGCCTTCCCGGGGGGCGTCCTCGCGAAGCGGCTCGGGGAGTTCGATGGGGAGCCGATTCGGCACGAGATCCGCGCGACGGGGCAACTCGTCGGGCCCGAGCTCACCATGGAGGGCTTGGCGAAGGACATCGAGCCGATCATGGAGAAGACCTCGGACCTGATGGACGTGCGGGTGACGAAGGCGCCGGAGCTCCACGCGTTCCTCGGGCGACCGACGCTCCGCGTCGAGTTCACGGCGACCCTGCAGAACGCGATCCGCCACAACCCCCGCCAGCGCGGACACCTCCTCGCGACCCTGGACGCGGGGCGCCTCCTGCTCGCCTACTCCGTCTGCGACGACGTGGATTCCTCGAGACAGGAGCACGCGCAGATGCTGGAGGCCTTCGCCTGGGCGCGCCTCGACCCCGCGCTCTCCGAGCTCCCCACGGTGCAGGCGGGAATGCTGGCCGTGCCCCGCCTCGGGATCCGCATGGCGGTGCCGCCGGGATTCGAGGAGCGCACGCTGCCCTGGAGCAAGCCGGGCGGCTCCATCGGCGTCGGTCTCGTGAAGAAGCGCGGCACCGAGAGGCGCCGCGTGGAGACCTCCGTGCAGATCGAGGAGCGCCCCCTCGGCATCCTCGAGACGATCCGGCGCGAAGAGGAGGCAGCGCTCCGGGCCGAGAGGAGCGACGGATCCTTCCTGCGGTTCGCCGCCGAGGAGCAGGACCCGAGCATCCTCGTGGTGCAACGCCATGCCGACCCGACCGCACCCTGGACGATCGTCGTCGCGAAGCGCCTGAGCGAGCAGCGCATCGCCGTGATCCGCGTCTTCGTCGACGACGTCGACTCGAAGGAGGTCGACTCGCTCCGGCAGGCGGCACGGGCGGCCTTCGGCCCGCCGCCGCCGCGCTGAAGCGTCCGCGCCGTCTCGGCGCGGCCGCTGGCGCCTACTTCCCGCTGGCGCCCTGGGCGGCCTGCTGGAGCTGCGGATTCTCGGGGAAGAGCGAGAACCCCTTCTGCCAGGTGCTCGCCGCGAGGTCGTGCTTGCCCTGCTGCGCGTAGAGGTTGCCGAGGAAGACGTAGGTCTGCGCGTACTCGGGATTCGTCGCCGCCGTCGCCTCCTGCTGCTTCACGAGGATCTCGAAGTGCTTCACGGCCTCGGGCCCCTTCCCCATGATCGGCGGCCAGAAGGAGAGCCCCGTCGCCTTGGAGAAGCGCGCCTCCCAGTGCTGCGGATCGAGCGTGAGGACGTGGTCACAGGTGGCGTCGGCCTTCATCGCCCAGGTGCCCTTCTCCATGTCGTTCTTCACGTCGAAGATCTTCTGGATGTAGGCGCGGCTGAGGGCCATGTGCGATGCGGGGTCGTTCGGCCGGTCCTCGGCGTTCTGCTCCATGAGTGCGATCGCATCGTCGAGGAGCCCCTCGGCGCGCAGCTGCTCGAAGAGCCGGTCGAGGCGGCCGCGAGCGATCTTCGGATCGAGGAGCTGCTTCACGGCGTCGGCGAGCCACTTCTCCCGCGCGGCGGGATCCCGGGGCACGCCACCCGGCGCCGCCGGGCTCTCGGCGGAGGGCGCGCCGCCGGGCGTTGTCGCGACGCGCGAGGCGTTCGCCGCCATCCACCGCGCGACGGCGCGGTCGATCTGGTCGTCGGAGACGCGTGCTTCGCCGGATGGCGCCGCGGCGCTCGCCGCCGAGATGGTCTTGCGCATCTCGCCGACCTGCTGCTCGACCCGCTCGAGTCCGGCGAGCGCGCGATCGAGCGCGGCGGCGTCGGCGGCGGGAGAGGTCTTCGCGACGGGCTGGAGTAGGAGGGCCGTCACGGCGGCCGCGGCGGCGCCGGAGGCGGCCGCAACGAGGATCACGGCAGGGGTCTTCATGGCTCTTCGGGCGTCGGAGAATCTCGGGGGAGAGGAGAGGTCTCGGGCGGCGGGGAATCAACGCCCTCGGAGGATCAGCAGGACCGTCGTCGTCTCGCCGGCGCGCACCTCGGAGCGCGCCTCGGCGTCGCCGGCGCCCTCGGAGCGCGCGCGCACGCGGCAGGCGCCCGAGGGCGCCACCTCCAGCGTGCACGCGCCCGCCTCGTCGGTCACGGCCGGCGCGACTCCGGGGATCGGTCCGTCGAAGGCCCCAAGGAGCTCCACGGAGACTCCCGCGATGGGGCGCGAGCGCTCGTCGACGACGCGGACCTCGATCCGACCGCTGGCGGCGGCCGGCGCCGCGGTGCCACCCGGGCGCTGAGGCCCCATCGCCCGGGCCGAGGGATCGACGGGGCTGCGCGGCGCATCGCCGCTCCCCGCGTCCTGCGCGATCCACCAGGCGATGCCGAGCGCTCCGACCACGACCGCCGCCACGAGCAGGAACGTGCCACCATGGCGCGCCGCCCGCGAGCCGGCGCCGTGGCGGGCGACCACGAGGGCGACGACCTTGCGCTCGAGCTCGGTCCGGAACTCCTCCCGGCACGGCGCGGGGACCCAGGCTCGACGGAGCAGCTCCCGAAGGTTGTGGTCGAGCCAATTGGGCGCCTGGGTCACGGCATCTCCCCACGCTTGCGCGCCAAGAGCTCGAAGACGCGCGTGAAGGCGACACGCGCACGATGGAGCAGCGACTCGATCGCCTTGTCGCCCTTGCCCACCTGAACGGCGATCTCCTTGACGGAGAGGTCGTCGACGTACTTCGCGCGCAGCACGCGCCGGTAGTCGGGCGGGAGCGAGGAGAGGGTCGCCCCCACCAGCTCCTGCGTCTCGCGCGCCATGAGGACCGCCTGGGGCAGCGGCTCGCGCTCGATGTCCGAGAGGATCGACTCGATGTCGGGAGTGCTCGCCTCGAGCAGGTCCTCGATCGGGACCGGCCGTTTGCGCCGGCGGTGCGCGCGGATCTTGTTCTTCGCGATCCCGCAGAGCCAGGTGTGGAGGCTCGACCGACCCTCGAACCGATCGAGGTTCTCGAAGGCGACGAGGAACGTGTCCTGCACCACGTTCTCCGCGAGCTGCACGTCGCGGCCGACGCGGTAGTAGACGAAGGCGTAGAGCGAGTCGAAGTGATCGCGGAAGAGGGCTTCCGCGGCTTGCGGATCCCCTCGCAGCATCCGTGTCCGGATCTCGGCGTCGGCGAGTCGTTCCAAGGGCGGGAGCGTGCTGGGGCCCATCGAGCCCCCTCCGTGGGAGATCGCCGCGGTCGCCTTCGGGGGAATTCCCGGGCGGCCCGCCGGGCGTTCCTACTTCGAGCGCAGCAGCTGGCGCAGCACGAACGGGAGGATCCCTCCGTGCTGGAAGTACTGGACCTCCTGGGGCGTGTCGATGCGCGCGCGGACGGGCACCTCGAAGGTCTCGCCGTTCGGCCGCTTCGCGAACAGACGGAGCGCGCGCCCCGACCGGAACCCGCTCGCGATCCCCTCGGCGAGACCGAGGACGTCGAGCACCTGATCACCGGCGAGGCCCGTCGAGGCGACGGTCGTTCCCGGCATCAGCTCGAGGGGGAGCACACCCATGCCGACGAGGTTGCTCCGGTGGATGCGCTCGTAGCTCTCGGCGACGACGGCGCGCACGCCGAGGAGCATCGGCCCCTTCGCCGCCCAGTCGCGCGAGGAGCCCGATCCGTACTCCTTCCCGGCGATCACCACGAGCGGCACCTTCTCGGCGCGGTACTTCATCGCCGCGTCGAAGATCGGGAGCTGCTCGCCGCTCGGGTGGTGCACCGTCACGCCGCCCTCGACGCCGGGCACCATCGCGTTCTTGATGCGCACGTTCGCGAAGGTGCCGCGCATCATCACTTCGTGGTTGCCGCGGCGCGCGCCATAGGAGTTGAAGTCCTCCTTCGCGACGCCGAGACCGAGGAGATGCTTCCCTGCGGGGCTGTCGGCCTTGATGGAGCCGGCCGGCGAGATGTGATCCGTCGTGATGCTGTCGCCGAAGACGGCGAGCACGCGCGCGCCGCGGAGGTCCGTGACCTTCGCCGGCTCGAGGCCGGCGCCGCCGGAGGTCATCGACTCGAAGTAGGGCGGGTGCTTCACGTAGGTGGACTTCGGGTTCCACGCGAAGGTCTTCCCCTCGGGCACCGGGAGCGCGCGCCACGCCTCTTCCCCCGTGAAGACGTCACCGTAGCTCGCGCGGAACTGGTCCGCGTTCACGGCGGAGGCGATCGCGTCGGCCACCTCCTTGCGCGTCGGCCACACGTCGCGCAGGAAGACCGGCTTCCCGTCCTTCCCCGTGCCGAGCGGCTCCGTCTCGAGATCGACGTCGACGCGGCCCGCCAGCGCGTAGGCGACGACGAGCGGCGGCGACGCGAGGTAGTTCGCGCGCACCTGCGCGTGGACGCGGCCCTCGAAGTTCCGATTGCCGCTCAGCACGGCCGCGGCCACGAGGTTCCCCTCGTCGATCGCCGCGGCGACGGGCTCCGGCAGCGGCCCGCTGTTCCCGATGCAGGTGGT
>CAZJHD010000063.1:0-24844 GCA_964545855.1 uncultured Planctomycetales bacterium | reverse complement strand
GGGCGGACGCGGCGGGCGCGGTGGCCGAGGCGGGCGCGGTGGCCGCGGCGGTCGGGATCGCCGGGACGAGCCGCGTCCGGCGGAGGACCGCGGGCCGCGCCAGGGCGCGCCGGGCGGTCCTCGCGAGACGGAGCCGACCTACGGCGGATCCTCGGACTTCCGTCCTTCCGAGGGCGGTCGAGGACGCGGCCCCCGCGGCGCGCGACCCGTGCCCGGACCCTCCTACGGCGGTCCCACGCCGCGCTCCCCGCTCGTCGAGCACGACGAGGACGCTCCCGAGGTCTCCTTCGGCGGTCAGCCGGGCCTCCCCTTCGCGGCGCCCTACGGCGGCGGCTCCGATCGCGGTCCGCGCCCCCGTGGCGGCGAGCGATCCGGCGGACCCGGTTCCTCCTACGGCGAGGGCGGCCGCGCGGCCGCTCCGTCGACGGCCGTCTCGCTGCAGCGCGTCGCGGTGCTCGCCGACGTGCCGAGCCTCCAGCGTTCGGCGAAGAAGCACTTCGGGCGCGTCCTCTCCTACTCGCGCATCCTCGCGACGGCGCTCCGCGGCCGAGGCTGCGTGCGCGCCGTGGCGTTCCTCGCCGAGCGCGACGTGAACGATGCGGCCTTCCTGAACCACCTCCGTCAGAGCGGATTCGAGATCCGGCGCATCGAGGCCTCGGACCGCGGCGACACGCGGAGCACGGAGCCCCTCGGCTCGCTCCCGATCGAGGCGATGCGCGTCGCCGAGCGCGTCGACGTGGTGGTGCTCGCCGGAAGCGACGGGCAGCTCCTCCCCATCGTCTCGGCGCTCCGCACGCTCGGCTGCCGCGTCGAGCTGACGGGGATCGAGGAGGCGACGCCCGACGAGCTCCGCGAGTCGGTGGACGGCTTCGCGCCCGTCGGACGCGAGGAGCTCTTCGGCGAGAGGTCTTGAAGCACCGCGGGCGGCGCGGAGTCTGCGCCGCGCGCAACGCGGGGGTGAGCGTGCGAGCGCGCCGCCCTCGGCTCACGCCGAAGACCCGCTTCCCGTAGGATCCGTCCGCCGGGCGGCTCCGTTGCTGGAGTCGCGCGCCGGGCCCGGACGAAGAACCCCTCGCCATGCATCGATTCACCCGCTCCCTCTCCTTCCTCGCGTCCCCGCTGGTGGCCTGGGGCGCCTTCGCGGAGAGCGCCGTTGCCCAGGGGAGCAGTGGGAGTCCGGCCCCGCCCTCCGCGGCGGCCTCGGCCGCGGCGGAGGCGCAGCGCAACGAGAAGGTCGTCGGGAGCGGACTGCGGATCCCGCAGCCCTACGACAAGGAGCAGGTGGCCGCGCTCTTCGCCTGGGTCGATCGCGATGCCAAGGGCTGGGTCTCCTACCGCGACGTGATGGTGCAGATGAGTGTGGAACGCGGCGAGTTCCAGGTCATCGATCGCAGCGGAGACGGCCGCGTCGATCTCGCGGAGTTCGACCGCCACGTGCGGATCCTCCTCGACAACGGCGGGGTCCTCCCGATGCTCCGTCCCGCGGAGAAGCCGGCGACCGAGGCGGCCGCGCCGAAAGCGGCGCCCTCGGGCTTCCGATTCGATCGAGAGGGCGCCAACACCGGGACGGTGTCGCCGGTCTCGACGGGCGCTGAGAAGATCGGGATCGACGTCCTCCTCTCGAAGGCGGGCGGCGCCGCAGCGCCGAGCGGAGCGCCGAAGGCGGCTGGCGGCCCCGCGCCAGGACCCGCGCCCGGATCCCCGCCCGGATCCCCGCCATCGGGCGCCGCCAAGGGAGCGGGATCTCCGGGCCCCGGATCGCTTCCGGGGCCGAAGCCCCCGCCGCTCCCCAAGGCTCGGCCGAATTAGTCTCGGCCGAGGGTCTCGGTCGAACGAACGCGCTCGCTCGGCGGAGCACATGTGCCACGGGCCGCGAGGTCGCGCCGCGCCCGGCGACTCGTCATCCTCTCGACCCACGCGGCCCCCATCCTGCCCGCGCTCCGATCCGATCCAACCGTGAGCCTCCTCCGACTCGGACTCCTCACTCTCGTCTGGCTCGTGCCCGCTCGCATCGCGGCGCCGCCGCAGCACGGGCTCGCGTCCCTGGAGGAGCAGGAGAGCCGCATCCTTCGCCTGGAGCTCCACGGCCAGAGCGACGAGGCGGCGCAGCTCGCGCGCGAGACGGTCGCGGGCCTCGGCGCGGACCTCGCCGGCGAAGCGACGCCCGAGGGGAAGGAGCGGGTCGCCGCCCACGGCGAATTCCTGCTGGTCGTCCTGGAGCGCCTCTCGCACGCGACCACCCAGTGGGTCGAGACGCAGCGCGCGCTCCGCGCGATCCCGCGCGCCGAGATCCCGGCGCTCCTCGCGGCGCGTCTCGATCATCTCGAGGCACTCTGCGCCTCGCGCGTCGGCGACCGAGCGCGCGTCGAGTCGCTCACCCGGCAGCTCGGATACCTGGGCGAGTGGATGCTGATCGGGCCCTTCGAGAACGAGCGCGGCGCCGGCTACGCGCGCGTCGAGGAGCCCGAGAGCGGATTCGATCCGGAGCTCGTCGCGCGCGGCAAGGAGCGCGACGTGCATTGGCGGCGCATCCCCGTGCGCAATCCACCGCTCGGGCGGTTCGACCTCGGCTCGATGATGCGTCCGCGCAGCCAGGCCGCCGCCTACCTCCGCACGGCCGTCGAGATCGCCGAGGCGCGCCCGCTCGTGCTCCGCCTCGGCTCCGCCGAGGCGATCCGCGTCTGGTGCAACGGCGAGCTCGTCCACGCGCGCGACGCGCGCCGACCGCATCGGCCCGACCAGGACGCCGTCGCCTTCGCGGCCCGCGCCGGCTGGAACGAGATCCTCGTGAAGGTCTGCACGCAGGAGGAGGACTGGGCCTTCTCGTGCCGGCTCACGGAGCCCGACGGCACGCCGCTGCCGAACGCCGCCATCGACCCGGAGCGCGCCGTGTCGCCCCCCGCCGGCGAGACGGAGCGGCCCGTCGAGAGCCCGCGCGCGGCCGGCGGGCGCGAGAGCGCTTCGGGGCTCGCGACGTGGGCGCGTCTCGCGGGGATGCGGCTGCCGGAGGAGCCCGAGGTCGTGGGCGCCGACGCGGAGCCTCCCGTCGCGGGCGCACCCGGGGATCCGGGCGCGACGAGCGCGGAGCGCGCCGAGGCCGCCTTCCGGCTCGCGACGCTGCTGCGTCATCGGCGCGCCGAGGACTCGACCGATCCCACGGAGCGCGCGGCGGCGCGGGTCGCCGTCGAGGGGAAGCCGCAGGACGCCGCCGCGCGCCTCCTGCTGGCCGCCGCGCTCCTCCCGAAGACCGACGTCGCCGCGGAGCGCGAGACGAATCCCGCGCGCCGCGAGATCGAGACGGCTCTCGAGCTCGATCCCGAGAACGCCGTCGCCTGCGCGCTCCTCCACGAGCACTACACGCGCATCCTTCCGATCCCGCGGGAGGCGCGGCGGTGGCTCGACCGCGCGATCGCCATCGCGCCCCAGAATCCCACCTACCAGTTCGCCCTCGCACGCCGGCTCGCCGACGTCGACCTTCCGGCCGAGGCGGCGCGCGTGGAGCGGATCGCCGCCGCGCTCCCCGGCGCCGACGGCTACGCGCCGCTCCTGGAGGCGCTCGGCGCCCGAGAGCTGGAGGCCGGTCAGGCCTCCGAGGCGGAGAAGCGTCTGCGCGGCGCGATCGCGCGCGACCGGTCGTCGGCGCGGGCGTTCTCGACACTGCAGTCGTTGCTGCTCTCCCAGGGCCGCGTCGACGAAGCGCTCTCGCTGCTCGACGAGGCGCGGGCCGCGGAGCCCTTCTCGACCGATCTCGCGCTGCGCCGGGCGCACCTCCTGCGCGTCCGCGGCCGCATGGACGATGCGCTCGCGACGATCCAGGAGGCCCTCGTCCTCTGCCCCGAGGACTCGTCGATCCACGCCCGCCTCGCCCACGAGCGCGTGCGCGCCGGCGACACCGAGGGCGCCGTCTCGGCCCTGGAGACCGCCGTCGCGCTCGATCCGAAGGACCGCACGAGCACGCGCTACCTGGAGCACCTGCGCGTGAGCGTGCGCCCCTTCGAGGAGGCCTTCCGCGTCGACGCGCGCGCCTTCGTCGCCGATCCTCCGTCGGGGATCCCCGCGGAGTCCGTCGCGGCGGCCGACGAGCCCTACGAGGTGCTCTTCCAGCAGGTGGCCTACCGCCTGAACCCCGACGGCACGACGCAGCGCTACGAGCACTTCGTCGCCCGCGTGCGGAACGAGGAGGGCGCCCGGCGCCTCGACACCTTCGGCGTCGCGCACGACTTCTTCGAGGAGCAGGTGCGCATCCGGCGCGCGCGCGTGCTCCGCGCCGACGGCAGGATCGACGACGCCCCGTCGCCGCCCGGCAGCGGCTGGGTGCGGTTCCCGCCGCTCGCCGCGGGCGACACGATCGACGTCGAGGCGCGCATCGACACCGTGCGCACCGGCTTCTTCGGGAACTACTTCGGAGCGCGCCACCCCTTCCACGGGCTCGGTCTCGCGTCGACGCGGAGGTCGGAGCAGATCTACGTCGTGCCCGCCGGACGTCCGCTGCACTTCCTGCGCCGCAACGGAGCGCCGGAGCCGGAGGTGTCGACGGACGAGACCGCGGAGAACGGCGCGGGCACGACGACCTACCGCTTCGTGCTGGAGTCGCTGCGCCGTCCCGTCGCCGAGTCGGCCATGCCCGACGCGACGGAGTTCGTGCCCACGGTCGCGGCCTCCACCTACGGATCCTGGGACGAGTTCGCCGCCTGGTGGTGGAACCTCATCCAGAAGGAGTGCCAGTCGAGTCCCGGCATCCGCGAGAAGGTCGCCGAGCTCGTGCGCGGGAAGGAGACGGCGGCGGCGAAGGTCCGCGCGGTCTACGACTTCGTGGCGAACGACATCCGCTACAACGCCTGGGAGTTCGGCGTCCACGGATACAAGCCCTACAACGCGGCGACGATCTTCGACAGGCGCCATGGCGACTGCAAGGACAAGGCGATCCTCCTGAAGACGATGCTCGCGGAGATCGGGATCGAGGCCCATCCGGTGCTGATCCACGCCGACGAGCGCCGGCCCATCGAAGACCTCTCGATCCCGATGGTGGGCCTCTTCAACCACTGCATCGCGTGGCTCCCGGCGACGGGAGACTTGCCGGAGACCTTCCTCGACGGCACGGCGCGCAATCATCCCGCCGACGTGCTGCCCGACATGGACCGCGGCGCGACCGTCGTGATCGTGAAGGACGGGAAGCCGATCCTCGCGAGGACGGGCTACCCGTCCCCCGAGGAGAACCTCGACGCCCTCGAGGCCGACTTCGCGCTCCGCGCCGACGGCTCCGCGTCGGGTTCCATCGTGATGCGCCCCCGCGGGCGCTTCGACGTGCGCGTGCGCGAGACCTTCGGCAGCGAGAAGGGCGCGCAGAAGGAGAACCTCGAGCGCTGGATCTCCGGGATGCTCGGGCGCACGCGCGTGGTCGAGCTCGAGACGACCGACCTGCGAGACCTCGAGACTCCCGTGGAGCTCCGCGCGACGGTCGAGGTGGAGAAGCTCGCGCGCAGCCGCGGATCGCACCTCGTTCTCCCCGTGCATCTCTCGCCGCGGCGGCTGCTCACGGCGGCCTCCGAGGCGCAGCGCAGCTACGACCTCCTGCTCGGCCCACCGGAGGTCGAGGAGGAACGGGTCACCTACCGGCTCCCGGAAGGGATCGGCGCGCTCTCGCTCCCGGCGGACGACGCGACGGAGAGCGACTTCGGCGCCTTCGCGGTGACGGCCGCGCGGGAGGGGTCCTCGATCGTCGTCCGATCCCGGTCGAGCGTCGCCACGCCGCGCGTCACGCCGAAGGACTACGAGGGCTTCCGCTCCTTCGCGCGCGCGCTGGACGAGGCGCAGTCGCGCGAGATCGTCGTGCGGAGCGAGCCATGAGCCGGCGGCTGCGTCTCGCGGCGACCCTCGCCGCCGCCTTCGCCTCCGCTCTCGCCGCCGCCTCCTGCGGGGCGCTCGCGCGCCCGCGCCCGCCGGCTCCGGCCTCCGGTCCGACGGACGCCGCGGCCACCACGGAGGGTCCCGTCGTCGTCGACGCCTCGGGGCAGAAGCCTCCGGCGCCCGCCGACGACGTCTCCCTCGCGAGCGCCGCCGAGTGGGCGCGCCTCGCGCTCGCGCCGCCGGGCATCGCGACGGCCGACTGGGACCGGGCGGTGCAGGCCCTGCTCGACCGCATCGCCGAGGCGCCGGCCCATCCCCTCGCGCCGGCGCTTCTGTCGCGGGTCGCCACGTTGCTCGACCTCGTGTCCGACCGGAACGCCTTCACGGCGCGCGCGGTCCGCATCCTCGACTCGGGGGAAGCCGGCCCCGTCCTCACGTCGATGCTGCAGCAGGTGCGCCGCGAGCACCTGCTGCGCAAGGGAGACGAGGCGGCGCTCCTGCGCTCGGGCGATCTCTTCCCCGGCTCCGTGCGGACCTGGGCGGCGATCGGCCCCTTCGGAGACGCGTTCCCCGGCAACCTCTCGGTGCCCTTCGCACCGGAGCAGGGGCTCGCGCTCGGCGCCGCCGGCATCGGCCTCGACGGCCGAACGCTGCAGTGGCAGCTCGTCGCGCGGCGGAGCTTCGAGTCGCACGCCGACCTGTCGTCCCTGAGCGATCTCTCGGGCGGAGTGCAGTACGCGCGCGCCCAGGTGCGCTCGCCCCGGAGCGGACCGGCCTACCTCGCCGTGCGCGCGCCGCGAGGTCTCGTCGTGTGGTGGAACGGCGAGGAGGTGAGCCGGCGCGACGCGGAGATCGACCCGCCGTCGCTCTGGACGCCGATCCCGGTGCACCTGCGCTCCGGCTGGAACCAGCTCCTCGTGAAGGTGGACGCGGCCCAGGGCGCCTGGGTCTCCGCGTCGCTGCTCGACGAGCGCCAGGCGCCGGTGCTCGCCCTCGAGGAGGAGCCGGCCCTCGTGGAGCGGGGCATGGCGCCGGCGACGGAGGGCGCCGCGCGCCCCGCGCCCTGTCTCACGACGGACGCCCGGCTCTCGGCGATCCTCGCGGCGGCGCCGGCCGATGCTCCCGGCGTCGCCGACGTGCGTGCGCTCCGTGGACTCGGCCGGCGGACGAGCGATCTCCAGTCGGCGGCGATCGCCGACCTGCGCGCCGCCGCCACCGCCGAGGCCGGCCGCCCCGATCTGCAGCTCGCGCTCGCCGAGACGCTCCTCGGCGCGCGCTACCTGCCCGACGTGGAGGCGAAGAACCGCGCGCGCGAGGCGATCGACCGAGCCCTCGTCGCGGCGCCCGGATTCGTGCCCGCGCTCCTCGTCCGCGCCGATCTCCTCGCGCGCGACGATCGGATGGAGGACGCGCTCGCCGTCCTCGACGAAGCCGGCACGGCGAATCCCCTCAGCTACCTCGTGCCGCGCGCGAGGGCGGGGATCTTCCGGCGGCTGCGCTGGCCCGCCGAGCAGGCGCGCGCGCTCCAGGAGGCGTCGTCGCGCGCGCCGGCCCACCTCGGTCTGCGGCTCGAGCTCGCGCGCGACGCGCGCTTCGAGGGCGACAGCGCGCGCGAGGGCGCCGAGCTGGATGCCGCGGCGGCGCTCGACGCGACGAACCGGCAGATCTCCGAGCGGCGGATCGAGCGCTGGTTCCTCACGTCCCAGGGCGCCCTCGCGATCGCCGAGCGCGAGCGGTTCGCGCGGCTCTGGGGACTCCCGGAGGATCGGAGCCAGATCGCGAGCACCCTCGAGGTGCTCGGCAAGGGGCCCGAGGCCCTCGCGATCCGCCGCACGCTCTGCCAGCAGCGGCCGCGCGACCTGGAGGCCCGTCTCGCCCTCGCGCGTCTCGAGCGGCGGCTCGGCCACGACGACGAGGCCATGGCGTCCTGGGCGAAGGCGCTGGAGATCGCTCCGGGCGACGCGACGGTCCGCACGTGGTTCCGCGAGGTGCGCGGCTCCCTTCCGGAGGACGACTTCTTCGAGCGCCATCGCGTCGACGCGCGGCGGGCGATCGCCGACTACGTCCCGAGCGCGCAGGACACGAAGGCCCCCGACGCGCTGGTGGTCGATCTGCAGGTGGAGCGCTTCCTCCCCGACGGGAGCGCGGAGGTGGAGGTGACGACCGTCCTGCGCGTGAACGACCCGCAGGGCGTCGAGAGGAACGGGAGCGCCCGCTTCGAGGGCGAGGCGCTGGAGCTCCGCGTGGTGCATCCGGACGGCACCTCCGACGAGCCCGTGCTCGCGGGAGGCGACTACGCCTTCTCCGGTCTCGCGCCCGGAGACTTCATCGTGACGCGGTCGCGCGCGCTGCGGAGCGCTCGGCCGGGCGAGCGCCCGCTGGCGGGGCGGTTCTTCTTCCAGAGCCTCGAGAGGCCCTACGTGCTCTCGCGCTACGTCGTCGCCCTGCCGCGGAGCCTCGGGATGCGCGTCGAGGAGCGGAACTTCGAGGGCGAGCGCGAGGTGATCGAGAGCGACGCCGAGGTGGTGCACGCGTTCACCGTCCGCGGCTCCGAGCGCATCCTGCCGGAGGGGAACGCGCCCGATCCGATCCGCTTCCTCCCGTGGGTCCAGGTCGGCGCCGGCGTGACCCACGATCAGCTGAACCGCTTCTACCGGGCGCGGATCGTGCGCGACATGGAGGTGACCGAGGAGATCCGCGGCGCCGCGAAGGAAGCCCTCGCGTCGCTGCGCGACGGCGGCGGCGCGCAGCCGGGCGGCGCGGATCCGGGCGATCGCGCGAAGGCGGCGGCGCTCTTCGCGTTCACGAACGATCTCCTCATCGAGAGGAGCGGCGGCTCCGCCACGGGGAGCCTGCTGCTCCGGCGCGGGAGCGCCCTCGCTCTCTTCGGCGCGCTGCTCCAGGCCGAGGGAATCCCCTTCGATCTCGCCGTGGCGCGGCGGATCCCCGCCGGCGGCGACGACGAGCCCCACCCCGCGTTCCTCGACCTCGGGCGCTACCACGTGCCCTTGCTGCGCGTGGTGCCGCGCGAGGGAGGCGACCCCCTGTGGGTCGATCTCTCGTTCCGGCTCCAGCCCCTCGGCGCCCTCGCGAGCGCGTTCTCCGGAGCGGAGGCTCTCGTGACGGGCGCTGGCGGCGCGACCGTCGAGCACCTTCCGGCGCTCCCCGACGAGGAGTGGAGCCAGGGGGAGATCGTCTCGGAGATCCGCCTCACCGGCGGGAAGGCCGCCTCCGCGCGGATCGAGCTCACGCTCCGGAACGCGGCGGCCTGGGTGAACCGGGAGCAGCTCCGCAACGTCACCGAGGACGAGCGCCGCGCCTTCGGCGCGCGCATCGCGAACGCGCTCCTGCAGGGGATCGAGCTCGAGTCCTTCTCGCTGCCGACGCTCGACGATCCGGCGGCGCCGCTCGTGCTCCGGATCGAAGGAACCGTCCGCAACTTCCTGCGCGACGGCGCGACGGGCCTCGAGGCCCCGGCGCTGCTCCAGCCGCGTCCCCTCGCTCGCGCCTTCGCCGGAAGGTCGAAGCGGCGGCTGCCGCTCCGCTTCCGCGAGCCCCAGTACGCCCGCGAGACCGTGACGCTGCTCTCGTCCGGCGCGGCACGCTTCGGCGAGCTGCCCCCGCCCGTCGAACGCG
Source organism: uncultured Planctomycetales bacterium (assembly GCA_964545855.1). Lineage (GTDB taxonomy): Bacteria > Planctomycetota > UBA1135 > UBA1135 > JACQFD01 > CAZJHD01. The sequence continues at coordinate 15,361 of CAZJHD010000063.1, read as the reverse complement.
AGGAGCCCTACGCGAGCTACTCCCTGCGGGTCGTGCGAGACGGCGGCGCGATCACGATCGACCGCGTGCTCCGCATCGAGCCCTGCGAGCTCGCCGCCGATCGCTTCTCGGAGTTCCTGGCCTTCTGCCGCGTCGTCGAGGAGACCGACCAGGCGAAGATCCCGGTGCTGGCCGACTGAAGGGAGGCGGCCGCCCGCTTGACGGATCGGCGAGACCGGCGTCGAATTCCCCGGCCTCGTCGGGCGCGCCTCGCGCTCGCGAGAGCCTCTCCGCGGGAGAGGAGGTCGTCATGACTCGATTCTCGAGAGCAAGCGCCGAGAGAGAGAGAGAGGCAACTTCGAGGCCCTAGACAGTGGAGGTGGATCCCGCCGGCTGGAGGCGTCGCGCTCCTGATCGCCGCGGCGGTCGCAAGCGATGCCACTGCGCAGCTCTCCACGGCGCCGCTCCCCCAACGCCGTGACGCCTTCTACTCGGCGGATCAGGGCTCGAGTACGCCCGTGCTGCTTCCCCAACAGTTCGGTGCCTTCGGCTGCTCGATCGGAGCCTTCAAGCTCTACGACCATCAAAGCACGCGCGATGATGCCGCAGTCGGAGCGACGGGCGAGAAGCGAGAGGTCGGAGGAACGAATTACTCGATCAACGGAAACGCGTACGTCTTCGGCGCGCACCCGACGAACAAGCTCTCGGCGAATCCGCTGCGCCTCGATCCCGGGGTCTTCGAGTCGGGCCAGGAAGTCGGCGACCTCGGTCTGGCCGCGGGGAAGATGAAGCCGTCCCACCAGCACCAGACGCTCTACGTGAGCGCGCATCTGCGCGACTACGACCTGGGCGCGGGGCTGCGACTCTTGGAGGTTGGAGGTGTCGATGGGTATCGGTTCGAAGGCAGCATCACTCCGAAACAGCCTCTCTTCGCCGGCCTCGGCCTCAACCCCTTCTTCGCGCCGGTGGTGCATCCGTCGAGCTCGACCGGCCTCGTCGACGCGCACCAGGGCTTCGGCTCCGTGATCCGCGTGATCGACGTGGACGGCGACACCTTCCTCGATCTCGTCGTCGGCGCTCCCACGATCGGCCGCGTGTACATCTTCTGGGGCGACGCCTCGATCCCCGAAGGAGTCCATCCGACCCTCTCGAAGGTGACGATCCTCGACGCGCCCCATCCGTCGCACAACAATCTCGGCGGCGGCTTCGGCAACGACATCGCCGCGGGAGACGTGGACGGTGACGGCAAGGGAGACCTCCTGGTCGGGCAGCCGAAGTGGGGAAGCAGCTCCAGCGTCGACTTCCAAGGACGTGCCTACCTCTTCCTCGGTGGCTCGATCACGAAGCCTTCGGGGACGACGATGGTGATCGCGCAATCGAGCTTCGACCTCCTCTTCGAGCCGCCGCCGCAGGCACAGCCGCCTCCCTGCACGAATCGCCAGCCCAACTTCGGCTGGTATCTCTGGATGGCCGACGTCGACGGCGATCAGCTCCTCGATCTGCTGATCCACGCAGAGTCGGAATGCTGGCCCGGGACCGCGAACGGTGGCGTCGCCGTCGGAACGACGCCGTCGGCGAGCTCCGTCGACCGCGTCGGCGCCCTCTACATCTGGCGCAACTCCTCCTGCACGTCGCCGCTCTTCTGCACGGCGCCGGATCTCCAGCTCTTCGGTCCAGCACCGAAGGCGACTTGGCGCTTCAGCAAGCACGTCGTCGTCACGAAGTGGTGGAACACCGCGACCGCGAGCGAGCAGATGGCGATGATCGCCTCGGAGCCGGAGACCGAGTTCGTTCCGCCGCCGCCGAATCGGCCGAAGGACCAGGCGGGGACGATCCTCCTCTACTTCCTGTCCGACGTCCTCGCCCTCGGCAGTGCACCGACGTCGCTCGCCCCATCGTGGCAGCTCTTCAACACCTTCATGGACTTCCCGGGTCTCGGCTCCGGCCCGAGCAACGAGGACCTCTTCGGGCGATTCATGGCGACGGGCAACTTCGGAGGCGGCGCCTCGCCAAGTCGCCCGCAGGTCCTAGTGACCGCGAGCGGCCATCAGGTGCCGGACCCGGCGAATCCCGCGAACCCGATCCTCCGAGCCGGGTGCGCAGCGCACTTGGAACAGAGCGATCCGCCGTAGGCGGTGGCCGCGCCGCCCCGCCACCGCGTTGCGGTGGCGGGGCGATTCGAAGACGTCCGTTGCCGGCCCGCCCGCTCATCCACCCGCTCGCTCCCATGCATCACTCGTTCCTCCACCGCATTCTTCCGGTCCTCCTGGCAGTCGTGATCTGTGCGCAATCCGCAAGAGGGCAACTCGTAGCCGATCAGATTCTCGTGAAGGCACTCGATCCCGCGACTCCCGCGTGGAATCCGCTCCTTCTCCGCTTCGACCGCAAGCTCCAGCTTCTCGGGAAGACGGATCTGAAACCCTTGGGCATGAGTGATTGGGCTCCCGATCAGACCGTCGCGTTGACCAACCGCGGCCAGATCTGGACCTCCGTCCCCTGCGGCGGAGCCTGCAAGCGAGTCGTCCGCCTCGCGAGCACCGGCGCGACCCAACTCACGGTGAACCTCTCCCACTTCCCGGACGTCCTCGCCGTCGACCGGACCGGCGCTGCCTTCGTGCTGACGTTCGGTTCGCCCAGCGGGCTCGGCCCCGTGATCAAGCTCGGCACGAACGGCCAGGTGGTCTGGACCAATGCTGCGAGCACGGCCGGCCTCGCGAACCAGCTCCCGGCGGGCCTCGCCGTAGCGCCCGACCAGACGCTCTGGGTCGGCGGACAGCACTACGTCGGGACCTTCACGTCGGCCTGGGCGCGCCGTCTGAGTGGCGCGGATGGAAGCGTCCTCTCGACCTTCGAGGACTGGTTCGGAGTCGCCGTCAGCGGCTCGATGTTCTTCCGCATCCAGTCGACACCGCAGGGGCTCGCTTGGATGCTGCTCGGCGGCTGGCTCCCGCCCGGTGGGAGCACGGGGAAGTTCGTTCTCACCGACGGTGCAGCTCAGCTCGGCGCCGTCTTCACCCCGGGATTCGGCGACCCCGACGGCGCCCGCGTCGACGCTCTCGGCCGGCCGTGGATGGTTGTCATCGTGAACGACTACAGCCACCTCGTCTGCTTCGACCCCGCGACCGGCGGCCAGGGCGCGAGCTGGTTCCTCGGCTGGGGCGTCGACGAGTTCGCCTTCGGGCCGACGGGGGAGGAGGTCTTCTACGTGCGAAAGCTCGTCTCCCCGGCCTTCGGCCGCCAGCTCGTGAAGTTCTCGCTGGTGACGGGCCAGTCCTCCTGGATCCCTCTCGATCCCACCTACACCTTCGGCGACGTGATCGACGGAGACCCGACCGGCTTCGTCCTCGCGAACACGGTCGACCAGCAGGGAGACAACGACCTCGACGGCTTCACGAACCGCGACGAGGTGGCGCAGGGCTACAACCCCTACGACCCGATGAGCCGCCCCGGAGGACCGAAGGTCTACCTCTCCTACGGTCCCGCTCCCGCGCACGCGCTCCGCCTCCGCTACGTCGACCCCGACGGGATCCTCGATCCGGCGGGCGGCCTCGACACGGCGACGCTCTCGGTCTTAGCCGAGCATCCACTCTACGGGAGCGGCGAGATCTTCTGGGACCTCGCCGCCTATCTCACGTCGGTCACCTTCTCCCCCGACGGCTCGCAGGTAGACCTCGACTTCGGCGCGCTCGTCCTTCCGAAGGGCCTCGGCTTCGGTCTCACGGCGTCGGTCTCCGACAAGACCGGCGCGCGCGCCTGGGATTGGCACATGACGCCGCACTAGCATCTTCCGCCGCACGCCTTCTGCACGTGCGAATCGTTCGCGGGCGCGCAGCAGGTGTCTCAGCTGGCCCCGGACGATGCCACCGCCGCGATCACGAGCGCTCCACCGAGTGCTGCGCCGACGACGGCGAGGGCCGCCGACGAGGCGGCGAAGGACCCGAGACCCCGGCGACGCGCGAGGTCCGCGACGCCGGCGCAGGCCGGCGCGAAAGCCACGAGGAGCGCGCAGACCAGGGGGGTCTCGGCGTAGCCGAAGACGTGCGATGCCAGCAGCAGCGCCGACAGCACCGGCGCCGCCACCAGCGACGCCGCGCGGAGCGACGCGCGCGACGGCCGGAGGATCGCGGCGAGCGCGATCGGTGCGAGGGCCGACGCGAGCGCGCCGGCGAGGAGCGCCAGCAGAGCGCTCCGCTGCAGGAACGCGAGCGCGCTCGCCGCGCCGACCGCGAGGACGAGGCCGATCGGCGCCACGGGTCCTGGTGCGCGGGCCGCCCGCTCGTGGACCGTCGCCGTCGCCAGGAAGAGCACCGCGCAGACGAGGAGCCCGGCGACGGGATCCACGGGAGGATCGCTCCGCGCGAGCGCGCCCCGGAGCACGAGCCAGGGCACGAGCGACGCGACGGCGACCCTCGGGATCCAACGGCCGAGGATGCCGGCGCCGAGTCTCGACTCGGCGATCGCCGCGGCGCCCGCCGCGAGCGCCGCGATCCCGATCGCCTCCGTCGAGCCCGTGGGCGGGAACGACGGCACGCCGGCGATCAGCGCGTGCCCGGCGGCGTAGGCGACCGCGATCGCCAGGGCGCCTCCGAGGGCCGGGCCCGGCGCCGGATCCACCCGGCGCCAGGGCCGATCGATCGCCGCGAGGAGCGCCGCCGAGACGGCGGCGGGGACGAAGGCGCCGAGGACTTCGCGCGGAATCTCCATCGGCGGGCGATCGACGCTTCCGGAGCGCGCTCGCTACTTCTCCATCCCCTCCAGCGCGACCGTGAGCCGCACCTCGTCGCCGAGCATCCCGATCATGAACTTCATGCCGAAGTCGCTGCGCTTCACCGTGAAGGTCGCCTCGAATCCCGTGCGCTTGCCGAACTTCGGGGTCTCCGAGGAGCCGACGTGCACCACCCGCGTCGTCACCGGCTTCGTGACGCCGTGGAGCGTGAGATCGCCCGTCACGTCGAGCTCGTGCTCGCCGTGCTTCTTCACGCTCCGGCTCACGAAGGTGATCTCCGGGAACTCCTTCGCCGCGAAGAAGTCGGATCCGCGCAGATGGTCGTCGCGGCCCTTCGCGTTGGTGTCGACGCTGTCGGCCTTCACGCGGATCTCGATGCGGCTCTTCTCGGGCGCCGCGGGATCGAAGGCGATCGTGCCCCCGACGTCGTTGAAGCGGCCGTGGAACCAGCTCGCGTTCAGGTGCTGGATCCGGAAGAGCACGACGGAGTGCACCGGGTCGATCTCGAGCTGCTTCGCCTCGAGGGACGGGGCGCTCGACGGCTCCGCGGGATCGGGCGTCGCGGGATCGGACCCCGCGGCGAGGAACGTGACGGGAACGAGGAGGAGAACGGAGAGGAAGGCGCGAGCGAGCATGGTGTCTCGTGGACGAAGGGTTTCGTGGACGAAGGGTTTCGTGGGCGAAGGGTTTCGTGGGCGAAGGGTCTCGTGGACGACGGATCGGATGGACCGAGGATTCGCTGCGCCGCGATCGGTCCGTCGCGCCGGCGCTTCGAGGGGCGGCTGCTACGTGGCGGTCCGCTGCGAGGGCTCCGGATTCTCGCCGCCGCTCCCATTCCTCCGGAGCAGGTCGAGCTTGCGGTGCAGCGTGGTGCGGTGGATCCCGAGCGCCTTCGCGGCGTGGCTCACGTTGCCGCCGCATTGCCGCAGGGCCGCCTCGATGAGATCGCGCTCGGCATCCGCCAGGGGCCGCACGGCCGGAGCCGCTGCCGCGCTGTGCCCTCCGAGGGCCAGGTCGGCCACGCCGATGCGGGCGTCGCGGCACACGATGACGGCACGCTCGACGGCGTTCCGCAGCTCGCGCACGTTGCCGGGCCACGCGTGCGCGCGCAGCGCCGCCTCGGCGTCGGGATCGAAGTCGATCGGGCCCCGCGGATGCAGCTCCGCGAGGAAGAGTCGCGCGAGATGCCACACGTCGTCTCCGCGCTCCCGCAGCGGCGGGACGCGGAGGGTCACGACGGCGAGCCGGTAGTAGAGGTCTTCCCGAAAGCTCCCCCGGGAGACCTCGGCCCGCACGTCGCGGTTCGACGCGGCGACGATGCGCACGTCGACGGCGCGGTCTCCGGAGCCGCCGATCCGCCGCACGCGGCGGTCCTCGAGCACGCGGAGCAGCTTCGCCTGGAGCGCGGGATCGAGCTCCCCCACCTCGTCGAGGAACAGCGTGCCGCCGTGGGCCTGCTCGAAGAGCCCCTCGCGTCCGGCCGGGTCGGCTCCCGTGAAGGAGCCGCGCACGTAGCCGAAGAGCTCCGCCTCGAGGAGCGGCCCGGCGAGCGCCGCGCAGTTCACGGCGACCCACGGACCGTCGGCCCGCGCGCTGCAGCCGTGGAGCGCGCGCGCGACGAGTTCCTTGCCGGAGCCGCTCTCGCCGAGGACGAGGGCCGTCGCGTGCGTCGCCGCGGCGACGCGCTCCACGTCCTCCCGCAGCCGCGCCATCGCCGCGCTCTCGCCGGAGAGGGCGCCGATGCCGCGAAGACCGCGCGCGTCGCGGAGCCTCGCGAGCTCGCGGCGGAGCCGGCGGTGCTCCAGCGCCCGCGCGAGGAGCGGCTGGAGCACGTCGCGGCGCACGGGCTTCTCGAGGAAGTCGTAGGCGCCGGCGCGCATCGCCGCGACCGTGAGCTCGATCGTCCCGTAGCCGGTCACGATCACGACGGGGAGCGCCGGATCCACGGCCGCGATCTCGGGGAGGACTTCGATCGTCGCCCGTCCGGGCATGCGGAGATCGAGGAACGCGAGATCGGGCCGCTCGCTCCGGATCACCCGCAGGGCCGACTCCCCGTCGGCCGCCCGCAGGGCTTCGTGTCCCTCGGCCTCCAGCAGGAGCGAGAGCGCCTCCACCAGGGCCGCGTCGTCGTCGGCGACGAGGATGCGGGCTCGGGGCGGATCGAAGGCCATCGCGCGGCATGTTCCCCGGGGGGCCGCGGAGATCCAAGGAGTCTGAGGTCGTGAAAGAGCGGGCGACGGGCTCCGGCCATGCTCGACCGTCCTGCGCGCTTCTCCCGCCGCGGGTGATCGGGCAGAGTCGCCGCCCATGGCTCCGCGCTCCGCGAGACTCCTCGCCGCCCTCGTGGCAGCGGCAGCCGTCGGCACGTTCGCCGTCGTCGGTCCGGCCTGGGTCCGGCCCGAGCCGAGGTTCGAGGAGATCGTGGAGCTCCTCCAGCGGGCCGACTTCGCGCGCGCGAACCGGCTCGTCGCCGACTACCTCGCGAGCCGCCAGGGCGACCCGGCGGCGCAGCTCCTGCACGTCTTTCCTCTCTCGCCCGCGGAGCCGGGCACGCCGCTTCCCCGCGCCTTCGCCCTCGCGCCTCGGCACCGCGTGCATGGAGAACGGGGCCGGCTGGTCCTCCTCGACGGCCGGCCCGACCGCGCGACGCGAGAGCACTTCGCGCGGCTGGAAGTCGAGTCGCGGGAGCTCCGGGGCTACGGCCCGACGGCGCCCGGGGCGAGCGACGTCGCGCTCGACGGCGCCGACGTGCTGGGCCCGCCCAACGCCGCCGGGCGCTTCGTCCTCATGGACGCCACGGGGGAGCTCGACCGCGCCCCCTTCGTCCTCCTCGCGCCGGCCGAGCGGGGCGCCGTCTCCGTGCGCCTCGAGATCGCGCGGCGCCTCGCCGGCACGCGGGCCGTGGCGCTCACCTATCTCCGGGCGATGGTCTTCGCGAACTCCCGTTGCTGGTCCGAGGCCGCCCTCGAGCTTCGCGACCTCCGGCGCACACATGCGACGGATCCATCGTTGCGGACTGCGATGGCGCTCTGCCTCGAGCAGCTCGGGATCGACCCCCGAATGAGTCTCTGAGGTCGCGAAGGAATCGGCGCCGGGCGACCGCCGGCTGCGAGCGGCCGCGGCGGCGCTGGACCCGGAAAAACCTTCCAGCGGCTTGCGGCCCGGGGCCTCTCCCCTCAAGCGATCCCTCCAGCGGCCGAGAATCGGATCGAGCTCGGGACGAGAACCTCGAGGCGTTCGATCCAGCGGCCCGCACCGTGCGGGCCAGAACGCAGCGCGGCTCGCACTCGATCCCTTTGTCCGAGAGAAGAAGGAGAGATCATGGGACTTCGCGTCAACACCAACGTCTCGTCGACCGTGGCCCAGCGGCACCTCCAAGAGGTGACTCTGCGCCTTCAGAAGAACTTCAGCCACCTCGCCTCCGGCCTTCGCATCGCGACGGCTGCGGACGACGCCGCTGGCCTCGCGATCAGCGAGCGCCTCCGAGCGAAGGTTCGGTCGCTGCAGCAGGCCGTCCGCAACGCCAACGACGGCATCTCGCTCGTCCAGACCGCGGAAGGCGCCCTCAGCGAGAACTCGAACATCCTCGCGCGGATGAAGGAGCTCGCGGTCCAGGCCCGCAACGGCACCACCAGCTCCTCCGACCGCGTCACGCTGAACGAGGAGTTCCAGTCGCTGATCGACGCGATCAGCCGCAACGCGAGCGCCACCACCTACGGCGGCGTCCAGCTGCTCGACGGCACGGCCTCGACGATCACCTTCCAGGTGGGCGACAGCACGGCGGCGGGCGTCGACACCTTCACGGCGTCGCTCGCGGACGTGACCACCGGCTCCACGGGCCTGAGCGTGTCGACCCTCAGCATCGACACGGCCTGCACGGCGACGATCGACGCGGTGATCGACGGCCTCGATTCGGCCATCGACCTCGTCAACTCGGCGCGCGGTCAGTTCGGCGCGGCGCAGAACCGCCTCGCGTCGACGATCTCGAGCTTGAACATCTCCGTCGAGAACCTGACGGCGGCCGAGTCGCGCATCCGCGACGTGGACGTCGCCTTCGAGACGGCCGACCTGACGAGGAACAACATCCTCCAGCAGGCCGCGACGGCGATCCTCGCCCAGGCGAACCTGCAGCCGCAGGCCGCCCTCTCGCTGCTGCGAGGTTGATCGACCGCCGGTGATCTCACCGGCGACATCGGGAGCCGCACCTTCCCGCGGCTCCCGTCCCGAGCCCGCCCGCCCGACGCGCGTCCCACGACGCGCGCCGGGCGGCGTCCTTTCCGGGGCGCCTCGAGCACGGCGACACGCTCCGATCGGCGGAGCCGCGGCTCGCATGCGGCGCGCCAGAGAGGCTCCCGGCGCGGGAAAAGTCTTCCTCCCGACGTGGCCCCGTTCCTTCCCAACCGACGCGACGGACGCGCCTTGCGGCTCCCGAGGCGTTCGGGCCCGATCCCGCATCCCTGGAGCGTGAGCACGCGCTTCCGATAACGGCATCGGGAAGAGACTCGCCGAGCCGGAGTTCGGCACGACGAGTCGGTCAGAGGGAACTCGGGAAGCACCCCGATGGGTGCGAGGGAACACATGGGTCTTCGCGTCAACACCAACGTCTCGTCCGTCGTGGCGCAGCGCCACCTGCAAGAGGTCTCGCTGCGGCTCCAGAAGAACTTCAGCCATCTCGCCTCCGGTCTGCGGATCGCGACCGCCGCCGACGATGCCGCGGGACTCGCCATCAGCGAGCGGCTCCGCGCGAAGGTGCGGTCGCTCCAGCAGGCGGTCCGCAACGCGAACGACGGCGTCTCCTTGGTCCAGACGGCGGAGGGCGCCCTCGCCGAGGACTCGAACATCCTCACGCGGCTGAAGGAGCTCGCGGTCCAGGCCCGGAACGGCACCACCAGCTCGTCGGACCGCGCGACCCTCGACGAGGAGTTCCAGTCGCTGATCGGCGCGCTCTCGCGCAACGCCGACTCGACGACCTACGGCGGCGTCCAGCTCCTCGACGGCACCGCGTCGACGATCACGTTCCAGGTGGGCGACGGCACCAGCGCCGGCGTCGACACCTTCACGGCGTCTCTCGCCGACGTGTCGACCGGCTCGACGGGACTGAACGTCTCGAGCCTCAGCATCGACACGGCGTGCACCACGACGATCGACAGCGTGATCGACTCGCTCGACACCGCGATCGACACCGTGAACTCGGCCCGCGGTCGGTTCGGTGCGGCCCAGAATCGCCTCTCGTCCACGATCGCGAGCCTCTCGATCTCCATCGAGAACCTCACGGCCGCCGAGTCGCGCATCCGAGACGTCGACGTGGCCTTCGAGTCCGCCGACCTGACGCGCAACTCGATCCTCCAGCAGGCGGCGACGGCGATCCTCGGCCAGGCGAACCTGCAGCCGCAGGCCGCGCTCGGTCTGCTGCGGAGCTAGCTCGAGGATCCAGGCGCCGGCGCGGCTCACCGCGCGGCGCGCTCGGCTCTCGGCTCGTGGCTCGTGGCTCCGCGTGCCGATTCCAGGCCCGGGAAAGGATTTCCAAGATCCTCTCCCGGGCCGCGCAACTGCATGGGCGGAAGACCCTTCCGGCGGCCGCGGTGCCCGGTCCCGGGCGCCCCCCTTGGGCTGGGGTGCCCCATCGTCCGACAACGAGGCTGCCGTCGTCGGCTCCTCGGGAGGCTCCCTCTCTCGTGAGCTGGCCTGGACTTCTCCTCCCCCCCTCTGCCGTTCGAGGAAGTCATGGGACTTCGCGTCAATACCAACATCTCGTCGATCGTCGCGCAGCGGAACCTGCAAGAGGTCTCGCTGCGCCTCCAGCGGAACTTCAGCCATCTCGCCTCCGGTCTGCGCATCGCGACCGCGGCCGACGACGCAGCGGGACTCGCCATCAGCGAGAGGCTGCGCGCGAAGGTGCGATCGCTCCAGCAGGCGATCCGGAACGCGAACGATGGAATCTCCCTCGTCCAGACCGCCGAAGGCGCGCTGAGCGAGAACTCGAACATCCTCTCCCGCATGAAGGAGCTCGCCGTGCAGGCACGCAACGGCACCACGAGCTCCTCCGACCGCGTGACGCTGAACGAGGAGTTCCAGTCGCTGATCGACGCGCTCACGCGCAACGCGACCGCGACGACCTTCGGCGGCGTGCAGCTCCTCGACGGCTCGGCCCCGTCGATCACCTTCCAGGTGGGAGACTCCACCTCGGCGGGCGTCGACACCTTCACGGCGTCGCTCGCCGACGTGACGACGGGCGCGACCGGCCTGAACGTGGCCGGACTCTCGATCGACACGGCGAGCTTCGGCGAGATCGACGCGGTCATCGATGCCCTGGGCTCGTCGCTGGACCTGGTCAACTCGGCGCGCGGCCAGTTCGGCGCCGCCCAGAACCGCCTCGCCTCCACGATCTCGAGCCTCGCGATCTCCGTCGAGAATCTGACGGCCGCCGAGTCGCGCATCCGCGACGTCGACGTGGCCTTCGAGACGGCCGACCTCACGAGGAACAACATCCTCCAGCAGGCCGCCACGGCGATCCTCGCCCAGGCGAACCTGCAGCCGCAGGCGGCGCTCACGCTGCTGCGAGGTTGATCGCGGGGAGACGCGATCACGCGACGACGGCACGTTCCGATCGCGGGCGCTGGCGGCAGGGGCCGCCAGCGCCCCCTCCCTTGCACGCCCCCTCGCGTCCGCCCACGGACGCACCGTCCGCCGTCGACACGCGGCGCACCGCCGCATCTCGCTAGGCATCAAGCCCGAGCCGCCCGAACGCCGATGCAGGACAGGCGTGGCAGGCGTCGCCCGGCGGTCCCCGGAAGGCCAGCGTCCGCGCACGGCCGGAGAGAGCCACAGTGGAAACCTCCAACACCTTCGGACTCGGCAACGCCGCCGGGATCACGTTCACCGGCATCGCCTCCGGTCTCGACACCGAGGGGATCATCGCCGCGCTGACGAAGCTCGAGAAGAAGCCCGTCGAGCTCGCTCTCCTGAAGAAGGGCACGCTCTCGAGCCTCGCCGGGCTCGTGAACTCCCTCTCGACGAAGCTGAAGTCGCTCCGCGACAAGGCCGCCAAGCTCACGACGATCGCCGAGAGCAGCGCCTTCGCCGTCACCACCTCCGACGCCGCGAAGGCGACGGCCACGGCGTCCACGGGAGCCGTCGCCGGCGCCCACACGCTGAAGATCACGCAGCTCGCCTCGACGGCGAAGGAGTACGCGACGGGCGCGACCGCCTACGCGAACTCCAACGTCACGACCGTCGGCACCGGATCGATCACGATCACCTACGCGGGCACGGCGAGCGCCCCCATCGACGTCACCGGCAAGACCCTGAACGACGTCGTCGCCTCCATCAACTCCGCGGAGCTCGGCGTCACGGCGAGCGCCGTCAACGTGGGCACCGAGAGCGCTCCCGACTTCCGCCTCGTGGTCACCGGCAACGACACGGGCGCCTCCAAGACGGTGTCCGTCGCGGTCGACGCGGGCGTGAACCTGAACTTCAGCACGCTCGCGACGGCGAAGAACGCGCAGTTCCAGATCGACGGCCTCACGATCCAGCGCGAGAACAACGTCGTCTCCGACGTCGTCAGCGGCGTGACCTTCACTCTGCTCGGCCTCACGGGCGCGACGGACGCGACGCTCACGGTCTCCCCCGACGTGAGTGCCATCAAGTCGCGCATCAAGGAGCTGGTGGACTCGTTCAACGACGTCGCCAAGTTCGTGAAGCAGAACTCGAACTACGATCCGAGCACGCAGGTCGCGGGCGCGTTCTTCAACGACTCGACGATCGGCTCCATCGCGAGCCGCCTACGCCAGCTGGTCCTCGGGAACGGAAGCTCCTACACGACCGCCGCCAACTTCGACTCGCTCTCCGCCGTCGGCGTGAGCCTGCAGTCGGACGGCACGCTCAAGCTCGACGACGCGAAGCTCACGGCCGCGCTGAACGAGAACTCGGGCGCGGTCCTCGACCTCTTCGCCGACACCGACGGCTCGAGCGGCCCCGACCAGGGGCTCGCGCTCCAGCTCCGGCAGTTCGCCGACGACGCCACGGTCGGCGGCACCGATCCCGCGACCGGCGTCGCCTACGACGGACTCCTCGTTGCGAAGAACGCCGCCATCCAGAAGCAGATCGCGACGCTCGTCGACACGATCGCCAAGGGCGAGGCCCACGCCGACACCTTCGCGAAGGCCTTGAAGCTCAAGTACGCGGCCTTCGAGTCCGCCATCGGCAACCTGAAGGCGCAGCAGCAGGCACTCTTCGCGAAGTTCGGCTGATCGACGCCCCCTCCGGCGACGCGCGCACCGCGCCGTGCTGGCTCCCGCTCTCTCCCGCCCCCCGACTCCCCATGAAGAACAGCCCCACGCACGCCTATCTCGAGGCCGAGGCGAGCTCGATCCCTCCGCTGAAGCTCGTGCGCCTCGTGAATGCCGGCGCCATCCACTCGCTCCAGCGCGCGGTGCAGCTCCTCCGCAAGGGCGAGCGCTCGCCCTTCGTGCGCGCCGTCGGCAAGGCGCAGGACCTGATCGCCGAGCTGCACAAGTCGCTCGACCACGATCGCGGCTCGGACATCGCGCGCCAGCTCGACAAGCTCTACGAGTGGATGCAGCGCACGCTGACGGCGGCCTGTCTCCAGGGGAAGATCGACGGCATCGAGCACGTGATCCGCGTGCTCGGGTCGCTCCAGGAAGGCTGGGACGGCGTGCGCGACGAGCGCGAGCTGGTCTCGAGTCGCTGATCGCGCCGCGCGCATGAGTCCCCGCTCGGTGCCGGACGCTCCGGTCGCCGCCGCTCCGTCTCCCACGGTGCCGGCCGCACCGCGGGCCGTCGTCGACGAAGCGCTCGCCGCGCTCCGCGATCTCCGGGAGGCGACGGAGCGCGCGCTCGCCGCCCTCGAGCGCGACGACCCCGAGGCCGCGAATCTCGCCATCGCCGAAGGGGCCGCCGCCTCGGCGCGCCTCACGGCCGCGCGCATCGAGTTCGAGGTGACGCCCCCCGACGTCGTGGAGCAGGTGCAGGCCGTGAAGGCGCTGCAGGGACTCTGCGTCGAGCGTGCGGTCCAGGGTCGCGAACGCACCGGAGCCGAGCTGGAGCGCGCGAGCCAGCGCGACCGGGGGCTGCGCGGCTATCGGCCCGCCGGCTCCGCGATGCAGCCGGGTACCGTCGACCGCGAGAGCTGACGGCGCGCCTTCGGGCGCGATCGGTGCTTGCGGTCGCGGAACCGCGGCGCGAGCCTGAGGTCATGGGTGCCGCAGTCCGATTCGCGTGCCGCGCCATCGCCGGCGCGGCCCTCGTTCCCCTCCTCGCCGCCGCGCTTCCGAGCGACTGCACCCAGACCTCGACGGGCCAGGTGCCGCTCATCGACATGGGCGCGGCCACGTACCTCGGCCTGCCCGGCGGTCTCTACCCGGGAGGCGCGAACACGATGCCCCCGGCCCATCTCGCCGGCGGTCTCACGCGCATCGCGGAGATCGTCCCGCGCGACGCGGCCGGCGCACCGAGCCTGGGCGGCTCGATCGGCTTCGTGTTCATCGGGATGTCCAACACGGAGATCGAGGGCGCGGCCTTCGTCCCGCTCGCGAACGCGTTCCCGCAGAAGCACCCGCAGGTGGTCGTCGTGAACGCGGCGAAGAAGGCCCAGGACGCGGCCGCGATCGCGTCGCCCACGAGCCCCTACTGGGCCATCGTCGACGAGCGCATCGCCGCCGCCGGCCTGACGAAGCCGCAGGTGCAGGCGATCTGGTTGAAGGAAGCCGTCGCCGACGTGGCGCTCCCGTTCCCCCAGGACATCGACCTCCTGGAGGGCTACCTGCGCACGATCGTGAAGATCCTCCGCGCGCGCTTCCCGAACCTGAAGGCCTGCTGGATGTCGAGCCGCACCTACGGCGGCTACTCGACGCTCACCCTCAGCCCGGAGCCCTACGCCTATCGCACGGCCTTCGCCGTGCGCGACGTGATCGAAGCGCAGATCGCGGGAGACCCAGCGCTCGCGTGGGACCCGTCCCTCGGCCCGGCGCGCGCGCCGTGGCTCGCCTGGGGCCCCTACCTCTGGGCCGACGGCCTCGTGCCGCGCAGCGACGGTCTCGTGTGGGAATGCTCCGACTTCCTCGACGACGGCGCGCACCCTTCGCCGCAGGGCGCGGCGAAGGCCGCGAACCTGATCCTCGACTTCTTCGCGACGGACGCGACGACGACGCCATGGTTCCTGCGGCCTCCCTGCGCGCCCGCGTCGAACACGAGCCTCGGCTCCGGCGTCGCTGGCGCCGCGGGCGTTCCAGCGCTCGCGGCGGGTCCCGCCATCCTCGGAGCACCGGCGACGACGATCGTCGCGAGCCAGACCGCCCCCTTCGCGACCGTCTGGTTCGCCGTCGGCCTCGCCGGCTGGGACGACGGAGTCGCTCCCTTCGCCGGCGGCTGGCTCCACACGTCGGCCGAAGTCGTGGCTCCCGTTCCCGCCGACGGAGCAGGGACGGCGCTGCTGCCATTCGTCCCGATCCCCGACCTCCCGGCCCTGTGCGGACTGCAGCTCTTCGCACAGGTCGGCGTCGAGGACGGGAGCGCGCCCGGCGGTTGGGCGCTGTCGCCGGGCCTCGTGCTCACGATCGGTTCCTAACGAGACTGGCCCCGACTTCGTCTGTAGCCCCGCGTCGCGCACGTCGCGCTCGAGACGGTCGCACCGGTCGC
>CAZJHD010000062.1:0-24880 GCA_964545855.1 uncultured Planctomycetales bacterium | reverse complement strand
AGACGTCGTCCGCCGGCAGGTCGCTTCGCTCCAGGACCTCGAGCGTCGCCCCCGACCCCGCGAGCGCCGCGTCGAGCTGCTCGACGAAACGGCTCGTCTGCGGAGTGCGCAGCACGTGCACGCGCTCCACGGAATCGAGCGACGAGGCGAGCCGGAAGGGCGCCACGCGCACGCGCCAGCGGTGCTCGCGCAGGAATCGGCCACCGGAATCGTGGATCGTGACCCAGGCGGTCAGGTCGCGGGCGTTCGGCGCGCGGCCGAAGTCGGCGAGCTCCAGGAAGACCTGGAAGCCGGCGCGGATCGCGCCGGTCTCGATCCGCTCGACGGGCGCTGGCGGATCGCCTCGGAAGAACCGCGCAAGCGCGCGCCAGGCGGAGTCCACGTGCGTGGTCGCATAGCTCCCGGACGGCGCCCCGGACCACGCATCGACGTGCAGGTCGAGCAGGTCGGAGCGATCTCCCGGGCCGTCCAGCCGCGACGTCTCGCCATCGGAGACTCCGTCTGCGTCGTCGTCGTCGAGATTCGGAACGATCGAGAGCGCGCGGTCCTCGTGCCCTCGGGTCGGCGACCGGCCGTCCCCCGTTGCGTGCGACGGCGTCTCGATCCGGCATGCGGGGAACGCGAGGATGACGAGCGCGCCGAGGGCGCAGAACGTGCGGCGGAACGGAATCATGGGCGTCGGAGGGCTGCGCAGCTTCACCCCCGAGCGGCCCGGCGCCAAGGAGCCTGCGCCCCCGGATCTCCACGAGCCGCCGAACGCGCTGCATCCGCGCCGGGTGCGTGCAACGCACGAAAGGCCGTCATCGCGCCTCTCCTCGAAAGGCCCGATGCGGCGTCGGACGCACGTCGACACGGTCTCCGAGCAGAGCCCGGAGTCGAGCGACGCTCAGCTCTTCGGCACGCGTCCGAGCGGCGAGCCCATGTTCGACACGCCCCAAACCCAGCAGGTCTCCGGATCCTGCGCGGTGGGACGGATGCACAGGGTGCCGCGCGAGAGCTTGACGCGGCGCTCCGTGCCTTCTCGGACTTCGTCCGCGTGGGGGGGGAACTGGATGTCGATCGCGCTCTTTCCGCTCGTGCGATCGCCCTCGGGCCAGGCTCTCGGCATCCAATGGGTGACGTGAAGCCCTTTCAGAGCTCGGTTGACGTGGTCGATCTCCGAACGGGCGATGACGAGCGTCTCCTTCTGGCCAGAGCGGTCCGTCGTGGCGGTCTGCGAGGATTCCATCGAGGGGGTCCTCCGTCGTGACGATCAAGAGATCGGATCACGGAACGAGAGCGAACCGCGGCCAGACGCCGGTGAGGATTCGTGACTCGTGGCCGAATCCGGAACGGCCCGTGGCTCGGGGGAGCCAAGCCGGACCGCGGCCTTACGACGGTCGCTCGCGGGGCGTGGGTTCCGGTTTCTTGGGCGCACGGTTTCTGCCGGTCGGTCCCGCATGTAGCGGCCAGTGATCGACTCCGGACACAAGGCAATGGCCTCGGGCGGTCCCTGACAGACGACGCGCCCGCCCTCGGAGCCGGCCTCGGGCCCGAGGTCGACGACCTGATCCGCCTGCCGGATGAAGTCGAGGTGGTGCTCGATGGCGACGACCGTGTGCCCTGCGCGGACCAGGCGGTCGAGGGTCCGCACGAGCTGCTGCACGTCGTCCAGGTGGAGCCCGGTGGTCGGCTCGTCGAAGAGGAAGAGCGTCCCCTTGCGGCGCCGCGCGGCCCCTCGTCCGTCGCGAACGAGGTCGTCGGCGATGGACGACGCCAGCTTCAGCCGCTGCGCCTCGCCGCCCGAGATCGTGGTGACGCTCTGACCGATGCGCAGGTAGCCGAGACCGACCGCTGCCACGGGCTCGAGCTTGCGGCGGATCCGAGGATCGTCCTCGGAGAAGAACGCGACGGCCTCGTCGACGGTGAGGCCGAGGATCTCGCCGATGGTCTTCCCCCGGAGCTTCAGACGGCGGATCTCGGGCCGGAAGCGATCGCCGCCGCACTCGTTGCACGGCAGGAACACGTCGGCGAGGAACTGCATCTCCACGCGCTCGAATCCGGCGCCCTCGCACGCTTCGCACCGGCCCCCCTTCGCGTTGAAGGAGAACGTCGATGGCGCGAGCTTCCTCGCGCGCGCCTCCGGGAGCGCGGCGAGCGTCTTGCGGACGAGGTCGTAGGCCCCGCAGGCCGTCGCGACGACCGACTTGGGGCTGCGTCCGAGCGGGGTCGAATCCACGAGGATCACGTCGCCGATCCGGTCTCCGCCGCGGATCTCGTCGCACGCACCGGGCTCGTCGGTGCGCTTTCCGCGGGCGCGAGCGAGCGCGCGGTGCAAGACCTCGATGACGAGGGTCGATTTCCCCGAGCCGGAGACGCCCGTGACGACGGACAGGGCGCCGATCGGGAAGCGCACGTCGATCCCCTGGAGGTTGTGGGCCCGGGCGCCGCGCACCTCGAGGGCCGGTCCGTCCGTCGCGCGGCGCTCGCGAGGCTCCATGCGACGCTTCCCCGCGAGCCAGGACCCGGTGCTCGACCACTGCGCGGCGGCCGCGCCCCGGGGCGGCCCTTGGTAGGTGATGCGGCCACCGGCCTCGCCCGCGCCGGGTCCCAGGTCGACGAGCTCGTCCGCCGCGAGGAGCAGCGCCGGATCGTGCTCCACGACGACGACCGTGTTCCCGTGGTCGACGAGACGGCGCAGCAGCGCAATGAGCCGGTCGTTGTCGCGCGCGTGGAGGCCGACGCTCGGCTCGTCCAGGACGAAGAGCGCATTCACGAGACGCGAGCCCACGGCCGTCGTGAGGTTGACGCGCTCCATCTCTCCCCCGGAGAGCGTCCGCGTCGCTCGGTCGGGCGTGAGGTAGCCGAGGCCCACCTCGCAGAGGTAGCCGAGCCGCGAGCGCACCTCCTCCAGCACGATCTCGACGGAGTCGCCCATGGAGGACGGCGCCGCGTAGCCCGCGAACCAGGCGCGCAGGTCCCGCAGGGTCCTTCCATAGACGTCGGCGATCGACTGTCCGTCGATGCGGACGCTGCGCACCTCCGGCCGGAATCGCGTCCCACCGCAGGACTCGCAGACGCGGGCGCTCCGGTAGCGCGCGAGGAGCACACGCACGTGCATCTTGTAGGCACGGGTCTCGAGCCATCGGAACCAGCCGTCGATGCCGTGCCATCGGCCGGCGTCGAACCCCCCGGGCTCGCCGCGCCAGAGCAGCTCCCTCGCCGCCCGCGGGAGTTGGTCGTAGGGCACGACCATCGGGATCGCGTGCGCTCGGCACCACGCGGCGAGCGCGTCCCGCTCCCACTCCGTCGACGGCGTCGACCACGGCTTCACGGCGCCCTCGGCGAGCGAGCGCGAGCGATCGGGAACGACCAGATCCTCGTCGATCGAGAGCTTGCGCCCGAAGCCGGAGCAGTCGGGGCACGCACCGCTCGGGTGGTTGAAGGAGAACTGCGCGACCGCGGGATCCTGGAAACGCAGATCGCAGTCGACGCAGCGCAGCGACCGATCGAATCCGATCCACTCTCCGGACGGATCGACGGCGGCGCAGGAGCCGCCCCCGTGAGCGAATGCCTGTTCGAGGGCATCCACCAGCCGCGTCTTCGTCGACGCCCGCGGCGCGACGCGGTCGATCACGACGAGGATCTCGCCGGACGGCGGGATCGCCGCGAGATCCGCGAGCCGCTCGACGCCCGCCCGCGTCGCGACGCGGACGAAGCCCCGCCGCAGGAGCGACGCACGGAGCTCCGCGACGTCTCGTCCCGCCGTCGGCGGACGGAATCCCACGAGCCACGGCGCCGCGTCGTCGCGGGCGGCCGCGCGCGCGATCAGCTCCTCGGCGACCGACGGTGGATCGCGCCGCTGGATCGGCTTCGCGCAGCGGTCGCAATGCCGGACTCCGAGGCGCGCGAAGAGGATCTTCAGGTAGTCGCCGAGCTCCGTCACCGTGGCGACCGTCGAGCGCGCGGTCCGGACTTCGTTGCCCTGCGCGATGGCGATGGCGGGCGGGATCCCCTCGACACCGTCGAGCGCCGGACGCCCCATGCGGTCGAGGAATTGCCGCGCGTACGCGCCGAAGGACTCGACGTAGCGGCGCTGGCCTTCCGCGTAGAGCGTGTCGAACGCGAGGGAGCTCTTGCCCGACCCGGAGACCCCGGAGATGGCGGTCCAGCGCCCACGGGCGATCTCGAGGTCGAAGCCGCGCAGGTTGTGCTGACGGCAGCCGAGGAGACGGATCGGCCGGCGCGAGGTGCGGGATTCGGAAGGCATCGGGACGAGGAGGCGGTCCGCGCATTCTGCGGCGGACCCGCGGCCAGCGCCGGTGCATTGACAGTCTCGCGAGCCCCCGATAGCTTCCTCGCCCCTTTCCGCGGGGGCGTAGCTCAATTGGTTAGAGTACCGGACTGTCGATCCGGTGGTTGCGGGTTCGAGTCCCGTCGCCCTCGCCACTTCCCGCCGAGCCGCGCAGCGCCACGAACGGCTCGCGTGCGCCCGCGAGCGATCGACCCAGCGATCAGACTCGCCGTGGCCCTCGGCCGCCGCTTCCTCAGCCGCGGGGACGGTTCCGCTTCGGCGCGCCCATTCCCTCGAGCATCGAGCGGACCATGTCGGTGTAGACGGTGCGGCCGTCGATCCGGGTCCGGGCGAGGACGGAGGCCTGGTGGAGCCCCTCGAGGACGAACTCCATCGCGACCGGGACGTCCTCCTCGCCGAGTTCCGGAAGGAACTGGCGGGCCACCTTCTCCAGGTCGGGCACGGCGGCGAGCGCCGCGCGGAACGACTTCGGGTCCGAGTCGTCGGACGTCTCGACGGTCTTGCCGGCGCCGAAGTGATCGACGATCGGCTGCAGCGGACGCGGCCCTTCCATCGGTGAGGGGCTCATCGGCGCCGCGCCGCCCTTCGCCGCTTGCGTGCGCAGCGCGTCCGGGAAATAGCGGTCGAAGGTCGTCTTCACACCGAGGCCGAGCAGCCGATGGGCCACGGCCTCGACTCCTTCGCGCTCCCCCTCGTAGACGAGCTCCACCTTCCCGCAGACGGACGACGCGGAGGCGAGCAGGTCGCACGTGCGCGCCACGTCCCGATCGAGGCCGAGCCGCGCCGCACGCCGCTCCGCGTTGCTCACCACCTGCTCGAGCAGCGCGATGGTGAGGCGCGCCGAAACACCCGAGGCCTGGCTCACGAGTTCGCTGCGCCGCGCTTCGAAGGCGACGCGCTCGATGGCTTCGCGCAGGAACGCCGGCACGTGGACCGCCGGGCCATCGGCCCGCTCGGCCCACGCTTCCTGCTTCGTGATCTCGAGCCCCTCCTCGACGGTCCGCGGGTAGTGCGTGAGGATCTGCGCCGCGATGCGGTCGCGGAGGGGCGTGATGATGTTGCCCCGGTTCGTGTAGTCCTCGGGGTTCGCCGAGAAGACCATCACGACGTCGAGCGGGAGCCGCACGGGGAATCCGCGGATCTGGAAATCCCGCTCCTCGAGGATGTTCAGCAGGCCCACCTGGATCCTCGGCTGGAGGTCCGGCAGCTCGTTGATCGCGAAGATGCCGCGGTTGGTGCGCGGCACGATCCCGTAGTGGATCGCGCCCTCGTCGGCATAGGAGAGCCCACGGCTCGCCGCCTTGATGGGATCGATGTCTCCGATCAGATCGGCGATCGTCGTGTCGGGCGTCGCGAGCTTCTCGCGGTAGCGCTCCGCGCGCGGGATCCAGCGGATCGGTGTCCGATCACCCTCCGTCGCGACGAGCCTCTTCGCCTCGGGGCACACCGGCTCCAGCGGGTCGTCGTTCAGGGGAGCGCCCTCGATGGCTGGCACGAAGTCGTCGAGCAACTCCACCAGCATCCGGAGCAGACGCGTCTTCGCCTGCCCGCGCAGCCCGAGGAGGATCAGGTCCTGACGCGCGAGGACCGCGTTCTCGATCTGCGGGAGCACCGTGGCGTCGAATCCGACGATCCCCTTCCAGCGCGGCCGTCCCTCGCGAATCGCTCGCAGCAGGTTCTGGCGCATCTCGTCGCGGACGGAGCGCGTGCGGTGACCTGCGCGGCGAAGCTCTCCAAGCGTGGCGGGGCGGCTCATGGGAAGCGGCCAGACTAGCAGGACGCCGAGCCCGGCATCGGCGGCGCGCGACGCCCTCTCCGCATCGAGGCGCTCGCCCCCACGGAGCCCCCCTGAGAGAGAAAAAGTCTCCCGCTGGTTCGGTCGATGGCACTTAGCGTGGCTCTGCGAGCGCCTCGCGCATGAAGCACCCGATCCGAGAGTTGCCCCTGTTCCCACTTCCGGGGCTGCTCTTCTATCCAGGGCGGCTGCTCTCCCTCCACATCTTCGAGCCGCGCTACCGGGCGCTGATGCGCGCCTCGCTCGGAGCCGATCGGAGATTCGCCATGGCCGTCCTCCGGCCGGGCTGGGAGCCGGAGTACGAGGCGAATCCGCCGATCTTCGACCTCGTCGGCGTCGGCCGGATCACGAAGTACCAGGAGCTGCCGGACGGCCGCTTCCTGCTCCTCCTCATGGGCGAGATGCGCGCCCGCGTCCTCGAGGAGCGGACCGGAGAGGAGTACCGCGTCGGCCGCATCGCGCCGATGGAGGAGACTCCCGTGCCGAAGAGCGAGGAGAACTCCCTGCGCAAGCAGCTCACGGATCAGCTGCGCCGCGTGCTCGGCAAGATCCCCGCACCGCCGGAGTGCGACTCGTCGCCGGATTCGCGGCGCGATCCGCGCACGATCGAGATCGCCGACGAGGCCCTGCTCGGCCTCCCGCTGACGATCGAGAGGAAGCTGGAGATCTTCGGTCTCCCCTGCCATGGCGACCGCATCGCCGCCGTCGTGGAGGCGGTGGCGTCGCTCGACGCCACGCGCTGCGAACTCGATCGCACGCGCCAGCTCGACCCGCACGACTCGAGCTTCAACTAGTGTCCTGGAATCGAAGTTCGCGAAACAAATCGGAGGCCATCGGCGGCGCTGGCAAGGCGCGCCGACGCACGCAACCTGGCTTGGTTTCGGAGGAGGTGCAACGCAGCCAGCGCCGTCGAGGGCCCCGAGTTGTGATGCGGTTTTCGGTTCCAGGACACTAGCAGGACGCTCAAGAAGGCATTCGAGCTCCGCGCGGGCCTCGTCGCCCATTGCGTCGTTGCGCCGCCGCCGACCCGGCCCCCCTTGGGGGCAGCGTCGCGGCGCAGCCGCGCGCGGGGGAGGCATCTCGTCCTGGAAACGGCGGCGGCGACGCGCCTCGCTCTGGGCAACGATTCCTCGCGCTCGCTCTCGAAGCCCTTCTTCAGCGCCCTGCGGCCCGTGCGATGGGAGTGGGCCCCGGGAATGGGGTCAGACCCATTTCTCTCGCTCTCCTCTCGCGGCGCGCGAGCGCGCCGCGAGAGGAGAGCGAGAGAAATGGGTCTGACCCCATTCCCGGCACGGAGCGCCCGCCTGTCAGCGCAGAGCGTTCTTGTCGAGCGCCGCCGCCTGCATCTCCTTCGCGTAGGCCGCGACCTTCACGTCGGGGTACTTCTTCAGCACGTCGCCGAGCTTGTCGGCGCCGGCATCGCGGCCACGCCGCGAGGAGAGGAGATCCTCCGCCTCGAGGACGAGCTTGTCGGCGGCGCGGTCTTGCTCGAGCTCGGCGGAGCCGAGGGCCGCGATCTCCTTCGCGACCCGGGCGGTCCAGTCGCCGTCTCCGGCCACCTGCTTCGCGAGCGATTCGAGCATCGAGCGCGCCTTCAAGGGGCGGCCCTGGGCGGCGACCCGGGCGGCGGCGGCGAGCCGCGCGGCCACGGTGCGATCGAGGTGCGCGAGAACGGCGTCGGCCTCGCTCCGCTCGTCGGACTCCTCACCCGCCTTCTCGAGCACCTTCCGCGCGGCCGCGGCGGCCTTGCCGAAGGCGCGCGTCTTCAGCTGCTTCGCGACGCCCTGGAGCGCGCGGCCGAGCTTCACCGGCTGGTGCAGCTTCTCCAGCTCCGCCTCGATCGCCTTGTCGAGGCTGCCGCCCCCCGTGTCGTTCACCCAGACGAGCGTTCCGTCGACGCCGACGAGGGCCGTCTTCGGGAGCCCGTTCCCCGGCACCTGGAACGGCGCGTCCTGTCCGAGCACGCCGACGGCGCCGTGGCCCGGGAACGACTGCAGCATGAACGGAACGACGATCTCGCGCGGATGCGCTTGGCTCTCCACGAGGAGGACGTGGAGACCCTTGTCGCCGTACTTCTCGAAGAGCTTGTTGGCGTGAGGCACGCTCCCGCCGACGCAGCTCCCTCAGTTCTTCCCCCAGAAGTCGACGAGCACGGGCTCGCCGCGCCAGTCCTGGATCCCGGACGCGCCGTCCCCGTTCCAGACGACCTGCGAGAACGAACGATCCGGCACCTTGTCCCCGACGTTCAGCTCGCCCGCGGCGGAGCGCGCCGAGGCGAAGGCGAACGCGGCGGTCGGCACCGCGACGAGCAGCATTGCAACGAGAAGGGGCTTCATCCGATCACCTCGCGTCCGGGGACGCTCGTTCGGCCAATGGCGAAACGGCGATTCTCGCGGCGGGAGCCGGTGCGCGCCAGCCGCGCTTGGGAGCCGGCGCCGAGCCTCAGGCCCGAGACAGCCGATCCCGCACCGCGGCCACCAGGTCCTCGAGCTTCACCTTCGCGGCCTCGCCTCCGCGACGGCTCTTCACCTCGACGACCCCGTCCTTCGCGTCGCGACCCGCGACGACGCGCACGGGGACGCCGACGAGGTCGGCGTCCTTGAACCGCACTCCCGGAGAGACCTTCGGTCGGTCGTCGTGGAGCGTGTCGATCCCCGCCGCCTCCAGGTCGCGCTCCGCGCGCTCCGCCGCCTCGCGCTGTCCGGCGTCCTCGGGATTCACGCACACGACGTGCGCCTGCCAGGGCGCGATCGGCACCGGCCAGACGATCCCGTTCTCGTCGTGGTTCTGCTCCACGGCGGCGGCCACCACGCGCGAGATGCCGATGCCGTAGCAGCCCATCACGAAGGGACGCTCCTGCCCCTTGTCGTCGGCGAAGACGGCGTGCATCGCCGTCGAGTACTTGGTGCCGAGCTGGAAGATGTGCCCCACCTCGATGCCCCGCGTCTCGCGGAGCGCGCCCTTCGACGCATCGAGACAGAGATCCCCCGCTCGCGCGCGGCGGAGGTCGCGCAGCTCCGGCTGCGGGAGGTCGCGTCCGAAGTTCACGTCGAGGAGATGATGGTCGGTCTTGTTCGCGCCGCAGAGGAAGTTGGTCATCCCCTCCGTCGACCGGTCCGCCAGGAGGCGCACTCCCGGCTTCAGGCCGACGGGCCCGGCGAAGCCGGGATCGGCGCCCGTCGCCGCGCGGACGCGCGCGTCGTCGGCCAGGTCGACGGTGATGGCGCCGAGGGCGTTCGCCACCTTCACCTCGTTCACATCGAGGTCGCCGCGCATCAGCACGGCCACCGTCTCCTCGCGGTCGGCATGGACGGCCTTGAAGAGAACCGTCTTGATCATGCGCGACGTCGCGAGACCGAACCGCTTCGAGAGCTGCTCCACCGTGCGGTCGCCCGGCGTCGGCTCGAGATGCATCGGCTTCGGCGCGCCGCCGGGCTCGCCGGCCGGGATCGCCGACTCCGCCTTCTCGACGTTCGCCGCGTAGCTGCCGTCCTGGCTCACGAGGATCGTGTCCTCGCCCGTCGCGGCGTCGACCATGAACTCCTCGGTGGTCGACCCGCCGATGGCGCCGGCGTCCGCCTGCACGATCGTGTACTTCAGCCCGCAGCGCTCGAAGACGCGCTGGTAGGCGGCGCGCATCTTCCCGTAGGCCTCGCGGAGCCCCGCCTCGTCGACGTCGAAGGAGTAGGCGTCCTTCATGACGAACTCGCGCCCGCGCATGAGGCCGAAGCGCGGGCGGATCTCGTCGCGGAACTTCGTGTGGATCTGGAAGAGGTTGAGCGGGAGCTGCCGGTACGACGTGACGGCGCGCTTCACGAGCGTCGTCACCGCCTCCTCCGCCGTGGGCACGAGGCAGAGCTCGGAGCCCTTGTGGTCGGCGAGCGTGAAGAGGAGCCCTCCCTTGACGTATTGCTCCCAGCGGCCGCTCTCGTCCCAGATCTCGCGCGGCTGGAGGACGGGCAGGATCGTCTCCCGCGCGCCGGCGGCATTCATCTCGTCGCGCACGATCTGCGAGACCTTCTGGAGGACGCGCACCATCGGGGGCGCATAGGAGTAGATCCCGGCGCCGAGCTTCTGGATGAACCCGGCGCGCGCCAGGAGCCGATGGCTCGCGACCTCGGCGTCGGCGGGCACGTCGCGGAGCGTGAACAGGAAGGCGGTCGTCTGGCGCATGGGCGAGTCGCGAGGACGGGCGCCGCGCGCGCGCCCTCGCCGTTGGTTCGGGAATCGGGCGCGAACCCTACCAGCCCGCGGCGGAACTCGGCCGACCGGCGCGGAGCGAGGCCGCTACTCGATCGCCAGGGGCGCGACGACGACGGAGGTCTCTCCGGAGCCCCGCGTCTCCTCCCAGGCGAGCACCCAGCGCCCGGCCACGGCGTAGGGCGCCGGATGCGTCCGCCGCGCGCCGTCCTCGAAGGCCGGGACGAGGGCGACGGGCTCCCCCAGCGGATCGCCCTGATCCGAGATGGGGACGACGAAGATCCACTCGTCCTCCCCCTCCGCGCGCCGGCCCGCGAAGGCGAGCAGCGCCCGCTGACCGACCGAAGCGAGCCGCGGGTCGCGGCTCTCCGCGAGCGCGAAGGCGGGCGTGCGCGGGAGCGCGGCCTGCAGGCTCCCCGTCTCGCGGTACGCCACGCGCGTGACGCGCACCTGCGGAGGCGTGTCGGCGCGGGCCGACGACTCGTAGGCGACGAGGAAGGCCGGCTCGGTCTCGATGCCGATCGCCGCCACCGTGGGCGATTCGGACCGCAGGCGGTCGGGATCGAAGGGCACGCGCGTCGTCTGGACGTTCCCAGCGCGATCGAGGAAGGCGACGCGCGTCGCGTCCGTCCGGCCGTCGCTCGCGCACCACGCGATGCAGGTCGCGCCCGAATGCACGGCGACGTCGAAGCCGCGGGCGTCCTCCCCTTCGGGCGACACGGCGACGGGAAGCGCGTCCCCCAGGGCCGACAGAACGCGGCGCTCTCCGGCGGCGCCTTCGATGCGGACCCACATCCTCGGCTCGTCGCTGACGAGCGATCGCAGTCCGCCCGGCTCCGCCAGTTCGAGGCGGAGTCCGGCCCCCTCGGACTCCAGCGTGCGCGTGCGCGCGTTCCAGAGCACGCCGCCCGATCCGGCGCCGTCCGGGAACCAGATGGCGTCGCCCAGCACCCGGCCATGGGAGCGGAGCCCTGCGGGGAGCCGCGCCGCGTCTCCGCCCGTCCGCACGATCGGGACGGCGGGACGCGGCATCTTGCACGCGCCCAGCGCCGCGAGGAGTGCGACCGGGAGCGCTCTCCTCATGCCGACGCCGATGTCGATCGCACGCGCTGGGCGAGCGCGTGCATCGCCTCGATGCCGGACGGCGTGCGCGAGCCGTACCAAGTGAGCGCCTGGCCGTCGCAGAGCACCGCGCGCCGCGTCGGGAGCCCGCAGAGCGCCGCGATCTCCGTGGCGTGCTGCGGAACGAACTCGAAGGGCTCGTTCGGCAGCAGGATCGTCTCCAGGCCCGCGGCCGGACCGAGGTCCTCGGGCTCGAGTCGCGGGTAGCGCTCGGGACGGCCGGCGAAGACGTTGTCGAAGCCCACGAGATCCATCATGTCGTGCGCGAAGGTGTCTCCGTTCACCGCGAGGAACGGGCGCATCCAGACGAGACAGGCGGCGCGGAGGCGCGGCGCGCGCGCGGCCGCCTCCCGGGCGCGCCGGACGCCTTCCTCCACGGCTCGCGCGACCTCCTCCGCCGCCGCCTCGCAGCCCACGGCGCGGCCGAGCTCGCGCATCATCGGCGCCGTGTCGAGGACGCGCTTGGGGAAGGTGTTCAGCACGTCGATGCCGCGGTCGCGGATCTCCTCGAAGTCCTCGAGCCGATTCTCCTCCTCGTTCATCACGACGAGGTCGGGCGCGAGCGCGAAGAGCGCCTCCAGGTCCGGCAGCTTGCTCCCTCCCACCTTCGCCACCGACTCGACGCGCTCGCGCGGATGGACGCAGAAGTCCGTCACGCCGACCACGCGATCGCCCGCGCCGATGTCGAAGAGCGCCTCCGTGATCGAAGGGCACAGGCTGACGATGCGGGTCGGCGACGGCATGATCTCGGAGGGCGAAGCATACGGACGGCGGCTCTCAGCGGAACCTCGGCACGCGCCGCGCCACGTGGACCACGAGGGCGAGGGAGCCGGCGCCGGCGAGCAAGTGCTTCAGCGTGTGTCCGCTCACGAGTCCCGACGCCTCGAGGATCGGCCCGTCGAGCGCCTCGGCGACCTTCGCCGCCGCGTAGCACGCGATCGCGACCGCGAGGTCGCGTCCTCGGTCGTAGGGTCCGGGAAGCAGCGCCAGCAGAGCGACGATCGCGAGCGCGCCGCCGTACTGCGCGAAGGCGTAGGGGCGGAAGTCGCCCTCGGCGCCGCCGAGGCGCCACCAGAGGACGCTGCCGGCGCACGCGGCGATCAGGGGGATCGCGAGCGCGCGGCCGGCGCGCGGGCCGACGCGCTCCGAGATCGTGACCGCCAGCAGGGCTGCGAAGACGACGGCCATGGGGAGGCGGTCCCAGAAGAGCCGCGCGTCGTCGGGCGCGAGGTGGTACCAGCCGGATCCCGCCCCCGTGGCGAGGAGACCGGCGAAGACGACGGCCCAGAGGGCGCCCTCGCGCCGTGCGTCGCCGCGGCGCCGCGCGAGGACCGCGAGCCCGGCGAGTCCCGCGATCGCGAAGGCGGCGTTGGACGCGACGTCGGCGAAGTTCGCGACGCCGAGCAACGGGCGCGCGTCGGCGAAGGCGTGGTACCCCGGGTCCTGACGGATCGGGCCGGCGGCCGCGAGCGCGATCGCGCCCCCGAGCAGGAGTGCGCCGATGGCCGCGAGGCGCGTTCGGCGCGCGCGCGCCGTCAGCGGCTCGATCCGGCGGGCGTCCACGGCTCGGCGCGCCAACGCTCGCCCTCCCGGAGGAACCGCGCGAAGCCGATCGTGCGGTCGTGGTAGAGCGCGCCGATCCAGCCCTCCTCGGCCGCGCGCTCGATCCAGGGACGCCGCACCGCGTAGCTCGCTCCCGCGTCGAGGTCGTAGGCCATGATCCATAGGGGATGGACGTGGTGGCGCATCGGCACCACGTCGGACCAGAAGCAGACGGTGCGTCCGCCTCCCCGGATGGTCACGACGCTCACGCCGTCGCTGTGTCCGCCGAGACGGTGCACGACGACGCCCGGCGCGACCTCCTCCTCGGCTCCGTCGAAGCACGCCAGCAGACCCGCCTCGTCGAGGCAGCGCGCGTCCTCCTCGCGGTAGCTCGCCCTCCGGAGCGTCTCTCCGGAGACGCACACGTCGGCCTCGACGCGCGGCACCACGTGGCGGGCATTCGGGAATCGCGGCACGACGCGGCCCTCGCGCTCGATGGTCGCGGCGCCCGCATGGTCCCAATGGAAGTGCGTCAGCACGACGACCCGCACGTCCTCCGGCGCGACGCCCGAACGCGCGAGGCTCTCCTCGATCGTCGGGCTCTCCTCGATCCGGTAGAGCCGGCGCCGCTTCGCGTCCCAGCGGCCGCCGATCCCCGGCTCGACGACGATCGGCCCGACGGAGGCGCCCTCGACGAGGAGTGGCCGCGTCGCGAGAGGGATCGTGTGGTCGGCGGGGTCGGCCGGCTCGACGCGCTCCCAGAGGGCGCGGGGCACGACGCCGAACATGGCGCCTCCGTCGAGACGGAAGTCGCGGTCGCGGAGGCCGGTCACGCGGAGCGGGCCCGCGTCGATGCGAGCGAGCTCCGGCGGCGGCGCGGCGTCCATGGCGCCGCCACGATACCGGCCGACCCGTCAGCCCGACGAATCGCCCTCCGGCGACGCCACATGCACGCGGTTCCGGCCCGCCTCCTTCGCGACGTAGAGCGCGAGGTCGGCGTTCTTCAGCAGCATCGCCGTCTGGGTGCCGTGCTCGGGGCTGAAGGCGATGCCGGCGCTGAAGGTGATGCGGCTCAGCGCGGACCCGTCGTCGCGCAGGACGATGTCGACGGTGCTCCTCATCGCGTCGATGCGCGCCACGAGCTCCTCGCGGTCGGTCCCCTCGAGAGCGACCACCAGCTCCTCGCCGCCGAGCCGGCCCGCCACCTCGTTCCCGCGCAGGCCGGCGCGCACGTGCGCCGCCATCTCGCGCAGCACGCGGTCGCCCGTGGGATGGCCCAGCTCGTCGTTCACGCGCTTGAAGTGGTCGATGTCGAGGATCGCCACGAGCAGGACCCGGCTCGGATCCGTCGGCGCGAGGATCAGGTCTTCGATCGCGTTCAGAGCAGCCGAGCGGTTGAGGAGATCCGTCAGGGCGTCGACGTCGAGCTTCTTCCGGAGCGCGCGGTGGCGCCGCAGGTGCGTGTCCACCGCCTCGATCAGCTCCTCCGGCGTGAACGGCTTCGTGACGAAGTCGTCGGCTCCGGCCCGAGACGCCGCGCGGCGGTCCTGCCGCTCGCTCCGCGCGGTGCAGAAGACGATGGGCGTCGTCTCGTAGCGCGCGTCGGAGCGGACGATGCGGGCGAGGTCGTGCCCGCTCATGGTCGGGAGATCCCAGTCGAGCAGCAGGAGCTCCGGACGGAAGACGCGGAGCTGCGCCAGCAGCAGATCGGGCTTCGGGAGCACGCGGACCGTGTGTCCGACGGACCGCAGCGTCTCCTCGATGGCATGGCCGCAATCCTCGTCGTCCTCCACGGAGAGGATCCTCGCGCGGAGGCGCTCCTCGCCGGGGTTCGGGTCGGGCTGCAGCACGGCACGCAGGTCGGACGGCCGGTGGATCATCCGGTGCACGCGAGAGGGCGACGCGCGCAGCAGGTCGAAGGCCTCGTTGCCCTCGATGTAGAGGATCCGCGTGCGAGGCGGGACCGGGAGATCGGAGAGGTGGCGGCAGAGCTCGTATCCGTCGCCGCCGGCCGCTGCGTCCACGATCACGACGTCGGCGCCGGAGCATCGCACGAGGGCCTGCTCCACCGGCACCACCTCGGGCTCCAGGGCCGCGGCCGTGAGCTCCCGCCGGAGCGCCTCGACGGACGTCGTCGTCGGCCCAGGGACGATGCACGCCCTCCCCCGGCCCGGGCTTCCCGCGGTCCCGATGCACATCGATTCGGCGTCGAGGGCGTGCGCCTCCTCGCGGATCGCGAAGGCCAGACGGTCGAGCGCCTGGGCGAGGCCCTCCGGGAGTCCGACGATCGGGCTCCGCAGGGCGACGGCGATGCGCAGCTCGCATTCGCGCGCGATCTCCCCGGTTCGCACGAATCCGAAGATCCCCGCGCTCCCGGCGAGCTTGTGCAGCGCGCCGTGGAGCTCATCGAGGGCGGCGCCATCGTTCTCCGTGCGCACGCGCGTCGCGAGGGTCCGGATCTCCGCGATGCGCCGGTTGCTCCCCTCGGAGAACTGGCGGCGGACCGCGGCGATCGGCGATTGGAGGGATCGGCTCACGACGACGTGTGCGGCGGCACGCTGGTGCTCGACGCCGCCAGGACTCCGCGGATGCGGTCGGGGAGCGTCATCGGATCGAAGGGCTTCTCCAGCACGGCGCGGACGCCGAGGTCGCGCAGGTTGTCGAGCTCCGAGCGCTGCGACTTCGCCGACAGGAAGACGACGGGGACGGACGCGCCGCCCGGCAGCTCCCGCAGCCGCGCGAGCGTCGTCGGCCCATCCATCGCGGGCATCATCACGTCGAGGATCACGAGGTCGGGCGGCGAGGCCACGAAGGCCGCGAGCGCCTCTTCGCCCTTCGAGACGGCGACGACGGAGAACTCGCCGACGACCTCGAGGGACATGCAGACGACGGCGCGCACATCGTCGTCGTCGTCGCAGACCAGAATCCGCTCGCCGCTCACGCGTTGGCTCCTCCCTTTCGAGACCCCGAGCCATCGTCCCTTCGGATGGCTCCTGGGCACCCTGATCGGCGGAACGCGGGCGAGAACCTTCGCCGTGGGGGCTGGAAAGGTTTTCCGCGCGGGGATCCCCGCGGCGCCCGCTCGGCGGCGCGCGCGCCGCGATCCTCAGGCCGTGCGGAGCACGTGGCGCGAGATCACGATCCGCTGGATCTCGCTCGTCCCCTCGCCGATCGTGCAGAGCTTCGCGTCCCGCCAGAAGCGCTCCACGGGGTACTCCTGGGAGTAGCCGTTGCCACCGTGGATCTGGATCGCCTCGTAGGTGGCGCGCATGGCCACCTCGGAGGCGTACAGCTTCCCCATGGCGCTCTCCTTGGAGAACGGCAGCCCCGCATCCTTCAAGCGGGCCGAGTGGTACACGAGGTGGCGCGCCGCTTCGATCTCCGTCGCCATCGTGGCGAGCTTGAAGGCCACGGCCTGCTGCTCCGCGAGCGGCTTGCCGAAGGCGACCCGCTGCTTGGCGTAGGCCGCGGCCTTCTCGAGCGCGCCCTCGGCGATGCCGAGCCCCAGCGCTCCGATGGAGATGCGTCCGCCGTCGAGCGTCTTCATGAAGGTCGCGAAGCCCTCACCGAGGTCGCCGACGATGTTCGACGCGGGGAGCTCGCAGTCGTCGAAGACGAGGGAACCCCAGTCGGATCCGCGCATGCCGAGCTTCTCCTCGCCCTTCTCGACGAGGAAGCCCTTGGTGTCGCGCGGCACCACGAAGGCGGAGATCCCCTTGGCGCCGCGGGAGGGGTCGGTGACGGCCGTGCAGATGAACGTCTGCGCGAAGTTCGCGTTCGTGATGAAGCACTTCCGCCCGTTCAGCACGTAGCGGTCTCCCTTCTTCACGGCCATCGTCTTCGTGCCACCGGAGTCGGAGCCGGCGCCTGGCTCCGTGAGCCCGTAGGCGCCGAGGGCGCGGCCGCTCGCGAGGTCCGGCACGTACTTCTTGCGCAGCTCCTCGGAGCCCCACGCGTAGATCGGATAGGTGCCGAGAGAGGTGTGCGCGGCGAGCGTGAGCGCCGTGCTCGCGCACACCTTCGCGATCTCCTCGACGACGAGGACGTAGGAGAGCGAATCCATCCCCGCGCCGCCGAACTCGTCGGAGATCGGGATCCCCGTGAGGCCGATCTCGGCCATCTTCTTCCAGCTCTCCTCCGGGAAGCGGCAGGTCCGGTCGATCTCCGCGGCGATCGGCTCCAGCTCCTCCTTCGCGAACTTCTGCACGGTCTCCTGGAGGAGCTTCTGATCCTCCGAGAGATCGAGACCGGTCACGACCGACGACGAGGGGCGAGAAGGACTGGCGGTGCGGTCGGACATCGTGGGCGCGACGCGGTGACGCGGAAGGGCGGCGAGAGAGAGGAGGAGCGGACGTCCGAGCGCGGCGCGGCCGGAACGAGATCCGAGCGAGGCGCGCCGCGGAGGCGGCCCCTCAGGATGACTCAGTCTTCGTCCGCCGAGAAGCCTTCGCGCGCACCCTGGATCCAGGTCGTGCGCGGGGGCACCCGCGACGAGGCGCGCGGCGCTCCGTCCGCCGACGGGGCGCCGCTCGCGCGGTCGGCGGCGGCGCGTCTCACGACGGGCCGGATCTCCGCCGGATTCGGCTCGGTGGCCTCCTCCGTCTCCGTCGAGGAGTCGTCGTCCTGGTAGTCGCGGACGCTCCCCTTCCCGAGCCAGTCGAGCAGGGCCTTGCGGGAGAACTTCCACTCGCGACCGACCTTCCGCCCCGGCAGCCGCTCCTCGCGCAGAACCTTCTGGAAGGTCTTCGTGCTGACGCCGAAGAAGGCGGCTGCTTCCTCGAACCCGAGGACGTCCTTCCCCGCGAGGCTCGCCGGATCGATCGATTCGCTCACGGCTTCGTCGTCGCCTGCCGGCGGCGCTTCACTTCCGATTCGATGTACTGCGCGATCTCGTCGGTCGTGGTGCCGGGCCCGAAGAGCCGGTCGAAGCCGACCTTCTTCAGCGACTCCATGTCCTCCTTCGGGATGATCCCTCCGCCCGTGAGCACCACCTGGTCGGCGCCCCGTTGACGAAGCGTCGCGGCGATGGCGGGGAAGAGCGTCATGTGCGCTCCCGAGAGGATCGAGAGCCCGACGGCGTCCACGTCCTCCTGGATCGCGGCCTCCACGATCGCCTCCGGCGTCTGGTGGAGGCCCGTGTAGATCACCTCCATCCCGCGATCGCGCAGCGCGCTCGCGACGACCTTCGCGCCGCGATCGTGACCGTCGAGGCCGGGCTTCGCGACGAGGACGCGGATCGTTCTTTCGGGCATGAGGCGAGGAGCGGGGGCGTGCCGAGCATAGCGGACGGGGCGAACGGCGAGGAAGGCGAGGTCGCGGAGGTTCTCCCGAGAGACCGATCAGACGGTCTGGACGCGCGCCGTCGAGGGCGGCGCTCGGAGCGCGAGCGCCACGAGGACGAGCGAAGGCACGAGATGCAGACCGAATCGCGGACGCGCGTTCGCGAGGACGTATTCGAAGTCGGGAGAGGCGACGAGGGAAGCGACCTGCCCGAGGACGAGCGCGGCCCCGACGGCGAGAGCGAGCGTTCGGGCCCTTCTCGGCGCGAGCTCGCCACGGGGATCGGCCCCGGCGAGAGCCGACAGGAGGAACGCCGGCGCGAGCAGGGCGAAGGGCCCGAGGAGACCCCTCGGGACGACGAGGCTCTCACCGAGCGAGAACGGGAGGAGGTCGGCTCCGAGCGCCGCCAGGACGACGGCGCTCCGCCGAACGATGTCGAGAGGATCGCCGGCGAGCGCGATCATCTGGCGCGCTCGGTCGTCGGCGAGGCTCGCCTCTCCCGTGAGAGGGTTCACCCCATGCAGGACGGGGAGCAGGAGCCAAGGGGCGATGCCCAGCGCGAAGGGAGCGACGAGCCGAAGCGCCGCGGATCCCCGCGCTCCGCGCGGGGCGGCACCGACGGCTACGGCGACGGCCGCGAGCGCCATCGGCGCCCCTTCGATCTTCGAGAGGGCGAGCGCGATCGCCGCGGCGGGGACGAGCGTCGAGGCCGGGTCCCGGATCACGGCGGAGGCCGTCACCGCCGCGGCGGCGACGAGCGGTGCGTTCCCCATGAAGGTGGGTCCGACGTCGAGGAGAGCCGGCAGGCTCGCGAGGCCGAAGGTCCACGCCCAACGGGCGGGTCCGCGGGCGAAGAGACGAACGACCTCTCCGAGCGCGAGGCTCGCGGCCACGTAGGCAATGACGGCGAACGCGCGGCAGTCGACGGAACGGAACGCCCCGAGCAGCTCGCTGGGGATCGTCGCCGCCATCGGGACGGAGTGCGGATAGCCGGGTCCGCGCCCGACTCCCATGGACCACGCCGTGGGATCGATCGTTCCCGAACCGGCGATCACGGCCGCCTTGTATCCCCAGACGTAGACCTCGTCCCCGACGAGGAGCGGTCGCGAGGCCGCGGCGAGGAGCACGTGCGCGAAGGGAAGCGTCACCGCGGCGAACGTTCGGAGATCCTCCCGGGTCACCCGCGGCAGGCTCCTCCTTCGGACCTGCGCGACGACGGCCGCCGTCGCGAGCAGGAGGACCGCCACCGCCGTGGTTCTTGGCGCGCTCAGCCCCGCCATCGATGCGAGCGGCCCCAGCACGCCGCAGGCGCCGGCGCCGAGGACGAAAGAGGCCGCGAGAGCCGGCGCCGCGCGATCCTCGCGATGCCCGAGCAGAGCGCGGATGCCAGCACCCGCGCCCACGAGAGCCACGGAAAGGATCAGTAGAGAGAGAGAGAGAGAGAGAGAGAGAAGCCGTCATCGCGGCTTCCTCCGCAGGAGACGCATGCCCCCTTCCTGCTGCAGCACGACCGCGTCCCGCACACGCGGCGCGTCGAGCCCCTTCGTCACACGCTCGTCCGAGACGAGCACGAAGTCGGCGTCCTCGAGCGCCCGCTCGACCGACTCGCGATCGCAGAGCCGACCCTCGGAGCGAAGCGCCGACTCCATCGCCTCGATCGGCGGAATCGGCGCGCCTCGCGCACCGCGCGCGAGACGCTCCTCGTCGAGTTGGACCAGCACACGCGCCGGCCGAGTCGTCCCGACCCAGAAGTCGAAGTCGAGGATCGGCAAGTAGCTCGTCAGGACGAGCACGCGCGCCCCCATCGGGATCCGCTCCCGCGCCGCCTCGAGGAAGATCGCGATCGCGCGTGCCTCGCGCGTCTCCGCATCGTCGGGCTCGAAGACCGGAACCTGGAGCAGCCCAGCGGCCGCCGTCGCGAGCATCGCGAGCGCCGCGAGGCTTCGGAGCATGGCGCGCACGGTCCGCTCCCTCACCTCACCGGCCAACCGATCGAGCGGATCGCCGGGCGGAGCTTCTCGAGGAGGAGCGCGTGGCCGGCGGCGTTTGCGTGGGGGTCGCTCGCCGAGTGGCGGATGGGGCGCGCGTTCTCCTCGGGCGTGAAGTGGAACTCGAACCGGGGGATGCCGGCCGCCTCCAGCGCGGGCGCGAGGCCCGGGATGTCCGCGGGGCGGCCGGCGGCGGCGGGGTTCGTGTGATCGAGGACGAGGAACGGAACGCCACGCGCCGCGCACCAGTCGCGGATGCGGAGGATCGCCTCGTGCGACGACCGCCAGCCCTCCGCGTCGAGGGCGGCGCCGACGGCCTCGGCGAATCGGGCCTCCTCGGCGCCGCTCGCGATGGTCTGCCAGTAGGTGAGCAATCCGCTCCAGCCGCGCAGCGGAACGCCGCGGAGCCATCCGATCCACCGCGTCCACCGGTCGGGCGCCGGCAAGGACGAGAACTGCTCCCAGAGCTTCGAGGTGAGGACGACGTCGTTGCCGACGTAGACGAGGACGACGGCGTCGGGCTGGATCCGATCGCCCAGCTCCTCCAGCACCCCGGCCTCCTGGACCGTGTCGTGGAGGTTGTGGCCAGCATTCACGCAGCGGTAGCGCTCGCCCGCGGATGCGTTCTCGTTCAGCGCGCGCTCCAGGCGCGTCACGAAGAGGTCCTCCTCGCGCGCGCCCCAGCCGAGCACGACGGAATCGCCGAGGAAGAGGAGCCGGCGCTCGCCCGCGGGCTTCGGCTCGGGGATCTCGTCGCCCCGCAGACCGAGCGCGTTCGTTCGGATCGAGAAATCGAAGAAGTCGATCCGCGCCGCGGGCTTGTGCTTCAGGATCCGCGGCGGCCCCGCGAGCAGGCAGAGCTGCGTGTTGTAGCGGAGCATGTCGTCGAACTGGCTCACGCCGAGCGGGTTCGCGACGCGCACGAGGATCTCCCCCGCGGCGACCGCGACGGCGGCGGCCGCGACCGCGAGACCGACTCTGCGCAGGAGGCGGACTCCGAGCCCGGGTCTTCGAGTCGCCGATTCGGTCATTCCCTGGGGAGCGACCTACGGCTGCACCACGATGCGCAGGCGTTCCGAGGTGCTGAGACCGAAGGTCGTGAGGCCGCACGCGCCGCCCCACGCGAAGAGCGCCTGCGCGTGGTACTCCTTGCCGGCGAGCGACGGAGTCGCGGGGATCGACGCCGCGGACGCGCCGTAGCCGAGTGCGTCGGTCGGAAGGTCGAAGGCGAAGACCTCCGTCGCCGAGAGGAGATCGACCAGGAGGACGACGTCGATGCCGAAGGGGTCGGCGCCCGGATCGAGGGCGGCGTCGGCGACGAGCATCAGGCCGAGGGAGCTCGCGGGCCCGCGCGACGCGCGGATCTCCCAGCCTGCGTTGCCGACGGAGGGCACGGAGTTCCCGGCGAGGAGGTGCTTCCCGGCGCAGCCCGGAGACCCGTCGCCGAAGTGCGAGAGACCCTTCGGCACGAGCGAGTGGATCCACGCGCTCCCGGCGCGGAACGACCCCGTGTCGTCCTGCGGCGCGCCGACGGCGAGGTCGGGCCAGCCGTCGCCGTCCACGTCGGCTCCTCCGGAGAGCGAGAACCCGAAGTGCGAGTCGAAGCCGTTCGGCAGGAAGAAGAAGTGCAGCACGGCGCCGGTACGGCCGCTGTGCAGGCGCGCGGCGCCGGCGTGCAGGGCGCCGCTGTCGTCGTGGTGGGCGCCGACGACGAAGTCGGCGTAGCCGTCGAGATCCACGTCGCCGATCCGCGCGACGGCGCGGCCCACCTCGGCGCCGGCGTGGGACGTGACGACGTGGAGCGTGCTCCCGTTCGCGCCGGAGAGGACCCAGGCGCTGCCGCTCTCGAGGCCATTCAAGTCGTCGTCGTCGGCGCCGGCGAGGAGGTCGGGCACGCCGTCGCGGTCCACGTCGCCGGGTCCGGCCACGGACCACCCGAAGGCGTCGCCCGGCGTGCCGGGCGCGTGCTCGACGAGGAGGGAGCCGGTCGCGCCGGAGAAGACGAACGCGCGGCCCGCGTCGACGCCGACGAGATCGTCGAGGGGCGATCCCACGAGGAAGTCGGGGCGGCCGTCGCCGTCGAGATCGCCCGCTCCGGAGACGGAATAGGCGTAGAGATCGCCGAAGGCCGCGCCGGCCGACGTGGCGAGCACCGAGCCGTCGGCCCCGGAGAAGAGCCAGACGGCGCCCGGGCCCACGAGCGCGCCCGGGAACGCGCCGTCGGCGGGAGCACCGGCCGGATCGCCCACGACGACGTCGGGGATGCCGTCGCCGTTCGCGTCGCCCGCCCCCGCGACGGCCATGCCGAAGTAGGGCAACGGGTCGGTCCACGTGCGCAGCACCGAGCCGTCGGAGCCCGAGTAGAGGCGGGCGCGCCCCGGCGTCGTGCCGAGGAGCGGGTTCGAGATGCCGACCAGGAGATCGGCGCGGCCATCGAGATCGACGTCGCCCGGCGCCGCGACGGCGATGCCGAGGAGGTCGACGGGCGCGCCGTGAATCGCGTGCAACAGCACGCCGTTGGCCCCGGAGAACACGAAGGCGCTTCCCGACGCGGGCCCGCCGACGTCGTCGACGAGGGCGCCCACTAGCAGGTCGGCGAGACCGTCTCCATCCACGTCGCCCACGAGCGCGACGGACCATCCGAGCGACTCGTACTCGGAGTCGCCGAAGAACGAGTGGAGCAGGCTCTGCGCGCCCGCGGCGGGCGCGAGCAACCCGAGCACGAGAGTCGGGATCGCGAGGCGCATGGCGGGCTCCAGGACGCGGGGCCGACGATCGTACCGCGGACCCGAGTCTTCACCGTGAGCGAGACCGGTTCCCCGGTCGGCCGGGACGGGCGAGAATGGCAATGTTGTTCCCCGGCGGCGCACATGAACGTGCAGCCGCACTTCGGAGGTCTCCCATGATCGGTCGACCGAAGTTTCGAATCGCCGCTCTCACGCTCCTCCTCGTGTCCGCGCCGATGGCGTCGACGCTCGACGCACAGGGGTCGCTGGAGGTCACGATCACGACGTACGGAGCGGGGATCGACCCGCAGCACACGGCGATCGCCGACATGAACGGAGACGGCCGCGCCGATCTCCTGGTGGCGAACGGAGGCGCGTTCTTCTCGGCTGGCACGGTGCAGCTCCGACTCGGCGACGGGTCGGGCGGCTTCGGAGTGGCAGCAACGTATTCCGCTGGCGGCGCACGAACGGCGGCGCTCGCCGTGGGCGACATCAACCAGGACGGCCGCCCCGACGTGGTCACGCTCAACTCCGGCACCCTGGTCTGGCCCGGGCTCGGCGCCGCCGACGCGAGTGTCTGGGTCCTGCTCGGCAGCGAGACGGGCCAACTCGGGCTCCTCAGCTACCCCGTCGCCTACAACGCCTTCGTCCCCGGAATCAGCCCCTACGTGGGGAATCTCCGTGCATTCCGGCTCGTCGACTACGACCACGATGGCGACCAGGACCTCGTCATCCCCTACACCGAGTCGTTCGTCCTTCCGACGCCCGAGGGCGACCTCGTGGAGACGAATCACTGGCTCTCGCTCTGGCCCGGCGAAGGGCACGCACTGTTCGGTGCGCCCGATCGCCAGCTCGTCGGACCCGATCCGCTCTCCGTCGCCCCCGGCGATCTGAACGACGACGGCGTGCTCGACTACGCCGTCGGGGTGTCCGGCAGCAACGAGGTCGCAGTGCTCCTGGGCGGATCGAATGGAGCGCTTCAGCCGAAGACCGACTACGGTCCGGTGCAGGGCGCCAACTCGACGGAGGTCGGCGATTTCGACGGCGACGGAGTCCTCGACATCGTCGCGGTGGACGCCGACGGCGTGACCGAGGGCCTGTCGATCCTCCACGGCGCGGGCGGAGGGACATTCGTCGGCCCGTATTCGAATCCCGTTCCGATCCATCCCTGGAGCGTGGCCGTGACCGATCTCGACGGAGACGGCCTCCTCGACGTGGCCGTGTCGGATCTCGGCGAACCCAGCGCGAGCCACGTCGCCGTGCTCCGGGGCAACGGCTCCGGCGCACTCACACTCGCGATACTCGTCGCCCTGCCCACCGGGATCCCCTGGTCGCTGAGCGCTGCCGACGTCGACGCCGACGGGCGCATGGACCTCATCACCGCAAACGTCGTCTCCAACGACGTCCACGTGCTGCGCAACCTCGCCGCGCTCCCTGCGGGCACGGCGATCTACGGGACGGGGACGCCCGGCTGCCAGGGCGCTCACGGCATCGCCTCGACGAAGCGTCCGGTGATCGGCACCCCGGCCTTCGGCGTGCGGACGACCAACGTCCCGCCGCACGCTCTGGGCCTGCTCCTCGTCTCCGGCGCGCCGTCCCTCGCCGAGAGCGACCCCTTCGGCATCGGTCTCGGACTCCTCGTGGAGCTCTTCGACACCCCGATGCTCTCCGCCTACGACTCCTTCGGAGACGCTTCGGGCGCAGCACTCTCGGTGCAGACGCTGCCGAACGATCCGGCGGCCGTGGGAATGCACTGCTGGATCCAGAGCGTCTGGCTCGCTCCGGGCTGCTCGGCGTCGCCCTACGACCTGAGCGCCTCTCGTGGGCTCGAGTTGACGTTCTTCGCGCACTAGAGGCGCGAGCGGTCGTCCCGGGAACGGGGTCAGAGAGGTTGTGAGGAAATCGCCGCCGCTGGCCCGAGGCCGAGCGAGAG
>CAZJHD010000061.1:0-26569 GCA_964545855.1 uncultured Planctomycetales bacterium | reverse complement strand
TCGCGAGGGCACGCCGGTCGACCTTGCCGCTCGCCGTGCGCGGCAGCGCGCCGACGGCCGCGATCGCGCTCGGCGCCATCGGCTCCGGCAGGCGCGCGCGCACCCACGCGCGCAACGACGCCTCGAGCCGCCGCGCGCGCACGCGCGCCGACGGGTCGTTGGTGGCGCGACCGTCGAAGCCGGTGGCCGCCGCCGCGCCGCGCTCGAGCACCGCGTCGAACCGGCGGCGCACGAGCTCCTCGGCGCCGTCGCCCTCTCGCATCGTCGCGACCGCACGGAATCCCTCGGGGGCGAGGGACGCGAGACCGCGCGGGTCGACGAGCAGCTCCTCGTCGCCGTCGGGGTCGGCCGCGAGGGGAAGGCTGCGCAGGTCGCCGAGGAAGATGCGGCCGTCGCGCTCGAGGACGCGCGCCGCCTCGGCGAGCACGCGCCGGAGGTAGGCCGCGCTCGGGAAGTACTGCGCGACGGAGTTGAGGATCACCGTGTCGAAGCGCGCGTCGCCCAGTCCCGCGAGGTCGTGCGCCGCTCCGCGCAAGACGCGCACCTGCGCGAGGCCGCGGCGCTCCGCTTCGGCGCCGACGCGCGCGACGGCGGTGGGCGACGGATCGAGCGCGACCCACGAAGCGCACGCGGGCGCGACCCGGAAGAGCACGAGCCCCGTTCCGCAGCCGATCTCGAGGACGCGCCGTGGACGGAGCCGCTCGATGCGCGCGACGGTCGCGTCGAGCCACGCGCGCATCACGTCGGACCCCCAGGGATCCCCCGTCGACGGATCGACCCAGCCGCGCAGATCGAAGGCCGGGTCCTCCGGCGCGCCGCCCGCCGCGTAGGCCTCGTCCCAGACGTGCGCCCACGCCGCCGCCGCCTCGTCGTCGTCCTCGGCGCCCGAGGGACGCGGCACGACCCAGGCGCAGAGCGCCGGCTCGCCCGCGCTCCCCTCGCGCAGCAGCGCCACCGCATCGGCGACGCCCTCGTGGTCGCGCAGCACGTGCTCCACTTCGCCGAGCTCGATGCGGTGACCGCGGAGCTTCACCTGTCCGTCGTCGCGGCCGAGGAACTCGAGCACGCCGTCGCGCCGCCAGCGCGCGCGGTCGCCCGTGCGGTAGCGGCGCGCGCCCTCGCGCCCCTCGGGATCGGTGACGAAGCGCTCCGCCGTGAGGTCCGCGCGGCCCACGTAGCCGCGCGCCACGCCGGCGCCGCCGATCACGAGCTCGCCCGCGGCGCCGATCGGCACCGGCTCGCCGCGCGCGTCGACGACGGCGACGCGCGTCGCCGCGACGGGCTTCCCGAGGGGCACGACGGCGGCCTCGCCGCCGGGCTCCACGCGGTGCGCCGTCGACCAGATGGTCGTCTCCGTCGGGCCGTAGAGGTTCCACACCTCGGCGGCCGCCGCACGCAGCGTCTCCGCGAGGTCGCGCGCGAGCGCCTCGCCTCCGCACAGCACGCGGAGCCCCGCGCGCGGCCGCCACCCGTGCGACACGAGCATGCGCCACGTGGCCGGCGTCGCCTGCATCGTCGTGATGGACGGATCGGCGAGCAGCGCCGCCAGCGCCGCCGGATCGGCGGCCTCCTCCGCCGAGGCGATCCGGACGGAGGCGCCGGCCGCGAGCGGGCCGAACCACTCGAGCACGGAGATGTCGAAGGAATCCGTCGTGACGGCGAGCCATCGGTCGCGCTCCGCGATCCCCGGCGCGCGCGCCATCGACGCGAGGAGATTCGTGACGCCGCCGTGCGTCACCTCGACGCCCTTCGGACGGCCCGTCGATCCCGACGTGTACATCACGTAGACCGCGTCCTCGGGTCCGACCCGCGGCTCCGGCGGCGCCGCCTCGGCGCCACGCAGCAAGTCGGCGAGGAGGAGCGTCCTTGCGCCGGACGACGGCGCATGCGACGCGAGGTCCGGCTCCGTCACGAGCGCGGCGAGCCCCGCGTCGCGCGCGACGAACCCGAGCCGCTCCGCCGGATGGCGCGGATCGAGGGGCACCCAGGCGGCGCCGCTGCGCGCGACGGCGAGCTGCACCGCCGCGAGGTCGGGCGAGCGGTCGAGCAGGATCCCCACGCGCTCGCCCGGCGCGACGCCGGATGCACGCAGCGCGTCTCCGATCACACGCGCGCGGCGCGCGAGCTCGCCGTAGGCGACCGCCCCTTCGCCGGCGACCAGCGCCACCCGCACTGGCTGCGCGCGCGCCCGCTCGTCGACGGTCGCGTGGAGCGTGCGCGCCGGCGCCGTCGCCTCGGGGCCCGTCCCCCAGGCCCGGAGCTGCGCGCGCTCCGCCTCGTCGAGGAGGTCCACCGCGCCGACGGACGTCTCCGGGTCGGCGACGACGGCCCGCAGCATCCTCTCCAGGTGCGCGAGGAGCCGCCGCACGGTGTCGGCCTCGAGGAAGCTGCCGTCGTACTCGGCCTCGAGACGCATCGTCGCGTCGCCGACCCACACGTAGAGCGTGAGGTCGAAGAGCGTCCCCGCCTGCACCACCTCGGTCTCTACCTGCAGCCCCGGCAGCGCGTCGCGGAAGTCGAGGAAGTCGACCCAGTTGAAGACCACCTGGAAGAGCGGGCTCCGGTCGAGACGGCGCTCGGGCCGCAGCGCCTCGACGACCTTCTCGAAGGGCGCGTCCTGGTGCGACTGCGCGCGGAGGCACGTCGCGCGCGTGCGCGCGAGCGTCTCGCGGAAGCTGGCGCCGCTCTCGACGCGCGTCCGCAGCACGAGGCTGTTCACGAAGAAGCCGACGAGCGGCTCCACCTCGGCGCGCGTGCGGTTCGCCACGGGCGTGCCGACGACGACGTCCTCCTGCCCCGTCCAGCGATGGAGCAGCGCCTGGAAGGCCGCCAGCACCGCCATGTAGGGCGTCGCGCCCTCGCGCTTCGCGAGCGCCCGCAGCTCCGCCACGAGCGCCGCGTCGAGGGGCCGCGCCTCCCGCGCGCCGCGCCGCCGCCAGTCGGCGCTCCGCGGACGATCCGAGGGGAGC
This sequence comes from uncultured Planctomycetales bacterium, assembly GCA_964545855.1. Classification (GTDB taxonomy): domain Bacteria; phylum Planctomycetota; class UBA1135; order UBA1135; family JACQFD01; genus CAZJHD01. Next base: position 23,600 of record CAZJHD010000061.1, on the reverse strand, counting down.
GACAGCTCCTCCATGCCGTCGAGCTCGCGCCTCCAGAAGTCGAGCTCCTCCTCGAGACGCGGGCCGCGCATCCACGCGCGCTGCCACGCGCCCCAGTCGGCGTACTGCACCGGCAGCGGCGGCAGCGACGGCGCGCGCCCCTGGAGCGCCGCGCGGTAGAGCTCGGCGAGCTCGCGCCCGAGCACGCGCGTGGAGAGACCGTCGGCCACGATGTGGTGGAGGCACGTGAGCAGCTCGTGCTCGTCGTCGGCGAGCCGCAGCAGCCGCCAGCGCACGAGCGGTCCGCGCCGCAGGTCGAAGGGGTCGAGGAGCAGGCGCTCGCGCAGTCGGCGCCGCTCCTCCTCGCGCGCCTCCGCGGGGAGCGGTCGGAGGTCGTCGACGGCGACGTCGATCTGCGCGCCGCCCTCGGCCGGCGGCTCGTCGACGCATTGCACCGGCACGCCGTCGCGCACCTCGAAGCGCGTGCGGAGGCTCCCGTGCCGGCGCACGATCGCCGCGAGCGCGCCGCGCAGCGCCGCGACGTCGAGCGGACCGCGCAGCCGCAGCGCGCTCGGGATCCGGTGCGCCGGGCTCCCGGGCTCCAGCTCCTCCAGGAGCCAGAAGCGCTCCTGGGCGAAGGAGAGCGGGAAGGCTCCGTCGAACGACGGCGCGCGCGGGATCGGCGGCGGCGCGGCGGCCTCGCCCTTCTCGCGCAGCAGCTTCTCGAGGAGACGACGCTTCGCGGGCGAGAGCCGATCGCGCCGTTCAGACGGGTCGGCCATCGGCCTCGCCGCCCTCGACGAGTCGGCGCGCCTCCTCCTCCGAGAGCTCCTCCACGCGCGCGAGGAGCGCCTCCTCGGTGGAACTCGGCGCGGCGCCGCCATGCGCGAGGTGGGCGACGAGATCGGAGAGCGTCGGATGGTCGAAGAGGAGCGTCGCCGGGAGCGACCGCGACAGCGCCGCTTCGACGCGGTTGCGGTAGTCGACGGCCAGCAGCGAGTCGACGCCGAGCTCGACGAAGGGCTGCGACGGATCGATGGCGTCGGGCGACGCGAAGCCGAGAACGCGCGCGAGCTGCTCCCGAAGGAACGCGGCGAGGAGAGCGGGACGCTCCTCCGCCTTCGCGGCGGCGAGGCGGTCGGCGATCGACGGCCCGCTCGGCGCCTCCGCCCGGCGTGCCTCGCCGAGACGGCCGAAGAAGGGCGGCGTCGACGGTCCGCGCAGCGACGCCAGGAACTTCGGCCAGCGGATCGGGAGCACGGCGATCGTGGGGCGCTCCGACGCGAGCGCCGACGCGAGCGCTTCGACGCCCTCGGCCGGGTCGATCGTCGAGAGCCCCATCTCGGCGAAGCGCGCGGCGTTCCGCTCCGCGACGGCGGCGGCCATGCCGGCGCCCGACCAGGGGCCCCACTGGATGCTCGTGCCGCGGATCCCGCGCGCGCGCAGGTCGTGCGCCATCGCGTCGAGGACGGCGTTCGCCGCCGCGTAGGAACTCTGGCCCGCCGAGCCGAGGAGCGACGCCATCGACGAGAAGAAGACGACGAGGTCGAGGGGTTGCCCCGCGAGGGCCTCGAGAAGGTGTGCTGCTCCCGAGACCTTCGGCCGCAGGACGCTCGCGAAGCGCTCGGGCGTCTGGCGGAGCAGCACGCCGTCGTCGAGGACGCCGGCCGCGTGGACGAGACCGCCCACGGGCGGACCACCCGCCTCCACTCGCTCCACCAGGCGGCGCGCCTGCGCGCGGTCGCCGACGCCCGCCGCCTCGGCGCGCACCGTGGCGCCGGCCGCCTCCATCTCGGCGAGGGCCGCGCGCGCCGCATCGCCGGGCGCGCCGCGTCCGGCGAGCACGAGGTGCCGCGCGCCCTGCGCCACGAGCCATCGCGCCACCACGAGGCCGAGGGCGCCGAGGCCGCCGGTGACCACGTACGTGCGGTCGGGACGCACGAGCGCGCGCCCCGACGCCGGTCCGCGCCGGGGCACCGTGAGCACCACTTTCCCGGCGGTGCGGCCCTGGGCGAGGTCGGTGAACGCCGCCACCGCGTCCTCGAGCGGACGCACGTCGACGATCGGCGCGGTGAGGGATCCGTCGGCGAAGCCCGCGTGGATCTCCTCGAACATCGAGCGGAAGAGGGCCGGCTCGCGGGAGACGACGTCGGCCACGTCGTAGCGGAACGACGCGATGTCGGGACGCTCGGCGGCGAGGCGCTCCTCGCTCCAGGCGCCGAGGCGCCCGATCTCGACGAAGCGTCCGCCTTCGGCGAGGGCGCGCAGGCTCTCGGCGACGTGGTCGCCACCGAGGCTGTTCAGCACCACGTCGACGCCGCGTCCGCCCGTCGCCTCGCGGATCGCCGCCGCGTAGCCGAGCGCGCGCGAGTCGAAGACGTGCGCGATCCCTTGCCGGCGCAGGAAGGCGTGCTTCCCCCGGCTCGCCGTCGCGAAGACGCGCGCGCCCGCGCGCCGAGCGATCTGCAGCGCCGCCTGCCCGACGCCGCCCGCGGCCGCGTGGACGAGCACGCTCTCACCGCGCTGGAGCCGCGCGAGCCGCAGCAGGCCGTACACGGCCGTGAGCATCACCGTCGGGAGCGCCGCCGCCTGCTCCGCGCGCAGGGCCGCCGGGCGGCGCGTCACGATCTCCGCCGGCACGGTGACGTGGCTCGCGAGCGCGCCGAAGGTCCACGTCACGACCTCGTCGCCGACGCTCCACTCGGTCACGCCCTCGCCGACGCCGACCACGACGCCCGCCGCGTCGAGCCCGAGGGGCTGATCGGCCGCGCGGTGGATGCCGGCGCGCTCCGAGACGTCGCGCAGGAGGCCCAGCACCCAGAGCGGGTCCTTGAAGTTGAGCGCCGCGGCGTCCACGTCGATCTCCACTTCGCCGGGCCCCGGCGCGCGTCGCGTCCGAGGGACGATGCGGAGGTTCTCGAGGACGCCCCACTCGCTGGCGCGGAGCTGGATCGAGTCCGTGGGAGGCAGGGCGAGGCGCCTGCGCGGCGGGCGCACGCGGCCGAGCCGAGCGACGAGCCGATCGTCGCCCCGCCACGCGATGCGGTCCTCGCCGTCGGACGTGCCGAGCTCCGTGCGCAGCCGATCCACGTCGCGGGCGTCGCGCAGGGGATCGAGGTCGACGCGCGTGCAGCGGAACTCCGGATGCTCGAGCGCGATCGTCGCGCCGAGCCCCCAGAGCGACGCGGCCTCGGCGTCGACGCGTCCGGGGAACGGGCCCGCCGCCTGCGCGCCGCGCGTGACCAGCAGGAGCCGAGGCGGCGCGGGGAAGGCCGCCCCCGCGAGCGCCTGCACCGCCGAGAGCGCGCTCCCGAGGATCGTCCGCTGCCGCGCCTCGGAGAACGCGCGCACGTCCGCCCCCTCGAGCGCCGCGAGGTGCACGACGACGGAGAGCGGCTGCGGGAGCGACTCCATGCGGTCGCGGAGCACGGCCGCGTCGGACGCCTCGAGCTCCGCGCTCGGGACGACGGCGCAGGGCACGCCCGCGTCGCCGAGACGCGCCGTGAGCTCCTCGCCGAGCCCGCCGCCGTCGAGGACGAGGACCGATCCGGGGATCCTCCCGCCCGGCGGCGCCTCGCCGGCCACCCAGGAGACCTCGTGCAGCAGCTCGCCGCCGGCGCCGATCGCGCGCTGGATCGCCTCGCGGGACGCGCGCACCAGCGCGAGACCGCGGATCTCGAGCCGCGCGAGCCCCGTCGCGTCGAAGAGACGCAGATCGAGCGACGCCGGCCGGTCCGGCGCCCCGGGGCGCAGCACCACGTGGCACTCGGTCTCGCTGCCCACGGGCTTGCGCCAGACGACGCGCGTCGCGCCGACGGGGAGGTAGGTGCCGAAGAACCCGTTGCGCAGCAGGAGCACGCCCGCCTGCTGGAAGCAGGCGTCGAGGAGCGCCGGGTGCACCTGGAAGGGCTCGGCGCTCCCCGCCGCCGCCGGGAGGCGGATGCGCCCGAGCGACTCGCGCCCCTGCGCGCGCATCGAGACGACGCCCTGGAAGGCGGGCCCGTAGCCGAGCCCGACGTCGCGGAAGGAACCCGCGTGCTCCGCGAGGTCCACCTCCTCGACGCACCGAGCGCGGATCTCCGCGATCGGCTCGACGCGCGACGACTCGTGGGGCGCGATGCCCACCTCCCCCGTCGCGTGGACGGTCCACGGGCGAGGCGCGCCGCTCTCGCCCTCGTCGGGCGCGAGGGACGCGACGCGCACCGTGTACCGTCCGTGCTCGCCCGGAGCGACCAGGGTCTGCACGACCGACGGCTTCTCGCCGATCGCGAGCGCCGACTGGATGACGAGCTTGCGCAGCGCGATCTCGCCGGAGCCGAGGGCCGTGCGCGCGGAGGCGAGCGCCATCTCGACGAATCCCGCTCCGGGCAGGATCGCCCGATCGAAGACGCGGTGGTCGGCGATCCACGGCGGATCGGACTCGCGGAGCACCGACTCGAAGAGATGCTCCCCCGCTCCGAGGAGTGAGGAGGTCTGGTGGCGGCCGAGGAGCGGATGTCCCGTGTCGGGCCCCGCCGTCGGAGAGGCCGCGCGCCGCGCGTCCTCGCACCGCTCGAGCCAGTAGCGCTGCTGCTGGAACGGATAGCTCGGAAGGCTCGTCCTCCGGTGGCCGCTCCCGCGGTGGAGCCCGCCGAGATCGACGTCGGCGCCGCGCACCCAGGCCTCCCCCGCGGCCCGCAAGAACGACCGCAGATCGGAGTCGGCGCCGCGCAGCGTCGCGACGGCGGCCGGCGCCGGCTCCGGGACGAAGCGCCGCGCCATGCCGAGGCACACCGGCGACGGTCCCACCTCGCACCACAGGCCGCAGCCCTCGCGCGCGAGCGCGAGCGCGCCCTCGTGGAAGCGGACGGCCGCGCGCACGTGCTCCACCCAGTAGTCGGCCGTCGCGATCTCGGCGCCGATCGGTCCCGGCCGCAGGCACGACACGAATCCGATGCGCGGCGGCGCGTAGGCGACCGTGCGCGCCACGGCCGCGAACGCCTCCAGCATCGGGTCCATCATCGGCGAGTGGAACGCGTGGGAGACGGCGAGACGCTTGCCGCGGATCCGATCGCGCGCGAGGGCGGCCTCGAGGGCGTCGATGGCCGCGTGGTCGCCCGAGACGACGACGCTCTCGGGGCCGTTCACGACGGCGATCGCCGCCCGGGTCGCGAACGCGGCGAGGTGCGGCTCGACCCGCGACGGCGCCGCCTGCACGGCGAGCATCGCGCCGGGCTGCGTGCGCTCCGTCATGATCCGGCCGCGCGCCTCGATGAGTCGCAGGCCGTCCTCCAAGGAGAAGACGCCGGCGGCGACGGCGGCGGCGTACTCCCCCACGCTGTGGCCGGCGACCCACGCGGGGCGCACGCCGAGGGAGGCCCAGAGCGCGGCGAGGGAGGTCTCGAGCGCGAAGAGCGCCGGCTGCGTGAAGCGGGTCTCGTCGAGGAGCGAGGCGTCGTCTCCCCAGAGGACGGAGACGAGCGGCCGGCCGAGGAGCGGATCGAGCACGCGCGCGCAGCGCTCGATCGCGTCGCGGAAGACCGGCTGCGTCTCGAAGAGCTCGCGCCCCATGCCGGCGCGCTGCGATCCCTGGCCCGTGAAGAGGAACGCCACGGCGGGAGGCTGCGCCGGTGCGCGTCCGCCGGAAGCGCCCGGCGCTTCGCCCTCGGCGGCGGCCTGCGCGAGCTGGCGGCGCAGGTCTTCGCGCGAGTCGGCGACGAGGGCGATCCGCTGGGAGAGGCGCGCGCGGCCCGTGGCGGCGGTGAGGGCGAGGTCGCCGAGGGACGCGCCGTCGTCCTCGCCGAGGCGCTCGACCCAGCGCGTCGCGAGCTCGCGCAGCGCGGGCTCCGTCGCCGCCGAGAGCGCGACGAGCTCCGCGGGACGAGCCGCCGACTCGACGCGGGGCGCGGTCTCCGGCGCCTCCGAGAGCACGACGTGGACGTTCGTGCCGCTGAAGCCGAAGGAGCTCACGCCGGCGATGCGCTCGACGGAGCCGCGCTCCCAGGGGATCGGCTCGACGGGCACCTTCACGACGGTGCGGTCCCAGGGGATGTGCGGGTTCGGTGTGTCGAGGTGCAGGTGGCGCGGGATGCGCTGGTGGCGCAGCGCGAGCACGACCTTCAGCAGACCCGCGATCCCGGCCGCCGTCTCCAGGTGGCCGACGTTCGTCTTCACGGAGCCGACCACGAGCGGCGCGCCGTGCAGGCGGCTCCCACCGAAGACGGCGTCGAGGGCGCCCACCTCGATGGGATCGCCGAGGGACGTGCCCGTGCCGTGCGCCTCGACGTAGCCCACCTGATAGGGCGCGAGGGACGCGTCGGCGAGCGCGCGGCGGATCACCGCCTCCTGGGACGGGCCGTGCGGCACCGTGAGGCCGCCGCTCGCGCCGTCCTGGTTCGCGGCGGTGCCGCGGATCAGCGCGTGGATGCGGTCGCCGTCGGCGAGCGCGCGCGACAACGTCTTCAGGAAGACGATGCCGCAGCCCTCGGCGCGGACGTAGCCGTTCGCCGCCGCGTCGAAGGTCTTGCAGCGGCCGTCGGGCGAGACCATCGACGCGCGGCAGAGCGCCACGTTGGAGATCGGATCGAGGAGCGCGTTCACGCCGCCGGCGAGGGCCGCCGTGCTCTCGCCGCGACGCAGGCTCTGGACGGCGAGGTGCACCGCGAGGAGCGACGACGAGCAGGCCGTGTCCATCGCGAGGTTCGGCCCCTTCAGCCCGAGCACGTAGGAGATGCGGCCCGCCGCGGTGCTGAGGGCGTTCCCCGTGCCGTAGTAGGTGCCCACCTCCTCGGGCGTGCGGTTCGACTGCGAGTTGAAGTACTCCGACTCGCGGAGCCCGATGAAGACTCCCGTCTCGGTCCCGAAGAGCGCGTCGGCGGACTGCCCGGCGTCCTCGAGCGCGTGCCAGACGGTCTCCAGCAGCAGCCGCTGCTGCGGGTCGAGCTGCGTCGCCTCGCGCGGCGAGATGCCGAAGAGCCCCGCGTCGAAGCGCTCGATGCCGTCGAGGTAGCCGCCGTGGCGCGTGTACATCTTCCCGGGCGCGTCGCGGTCGGCGCTCCAGAGCTCCGCCAGCGACCAGCGCGACTCGGGGATCTCCGTGATCGCGTCGCGCCCTTCGTCGAGGAGACGCCAGTAGGCGTCGGGCCCCGTCGCGCCGCCGGGGAAGCGGCAGCCGATGCCGACGATCGCGATGGGCTCGCCGCGCGCGCGCTCGTAGGCGCGCACCTTCGCGTTCTGACGCGCCAGGAGGACACGCGCCTCCTCGGGGCCGAGAAGGGCCAGGTCCCGATCGTCGACCGGGGCTTCCGGCTCCGGCGTCTCGGCGACGGCGGAGGCATCCTCCGGTGCGAGCGCCAGGTGCTCGTCGGCGAGATGGCGGACGAGCGTCTCGGGCGTCGGGTGGTCGAAGAGGAGCGTCGAGCGCAGCGCGCAGAGCAGCTTCCCTTCGAGCAGGATCTTGAAGTCGACGGCCCGCAGCGAGTCGAGGCCGAGCTCCAGGAAGTTGTCGCGCGGCGCCACCTCCTCGGCCGACCCGAAGCCGAGGAACGCCGCCACCTGCTCGCGCAGCCACTGCCCGAGCTGGCGGCGTGCCTCCGCGCCGGGGGCGCGCTGGAGACGACGCAGGAGATCCGCATCGGCGCGCGGGGCGTCGGGCCGGGGGGTTTCGTCGGGCGTGGCCATCGGCGGGGGTGAGCGTCGATCGGAAGCGCGCCTCGCGTCGAGAAGGCGTCAGCGCACGGTGGCGCTGTTCGGAGCGGAGCCATTCTCGCGGTTCACGATCGCGAGGGTGATCTCCCCCTTGGAGAAACCCTCCTCTCGGTCCTGGAACTCGCACCGCGTCTTCACGAGGTGCATGCGCGAGCGGCTGTTGATCCGGTCGATCGTGACGAGCCCGGTGAACGCGCGCGAGTCCATCGCTTTGCGGAAGGAGCTCTGGAACTCGACGATGAGCACGTCGGGGAGCTGGCGCCGCCGGTACTCCTCGTAGGTCCAGCCCGCGAGCTCCGGGAGGAGCCGGTCGCGCACGCCCTGCCCGAGAAGCACGTAGACGAGCTGGTTGTAGCAGAGGTTGAACTCGATCGAGTTGAAGTGCCCCGTCTCGTCGATGTACCAGGACTCGGGTATCTCGAATCTCCCGCGCGCCCACGCGACGGGCGCGTCGGGCGCTCCCGCGGCGGGCGTCTCCACGACGGCGCTCTTCAGGTAGCGGCAGTGCGGCTTGTAGGGCGAGAGGATGTCGTCGACGACCTTCGTGTCGACGTCGATGCTCCGAGCCGCGACCGGTTCGCTCATGGGGTGCGCCTCCCTCTTCAGCGCGCGTAGAAGGGAAGCCCGTCGTAGACGCCGATCCGGAAGCTCACGCTCGACTGGCCCTTCGGCACCGACGACGCCATGTGGAGGAGCGTCCGGTTGTCCCAGAAGAGGATGTCGCCCTCGCGCCAGGGATGCGTGTGCACGTGCTCGGGCCGCTTCGTGAACTCGAAGATCGCGCGCAGCGCGGCCTTCCCCTCCTCGTGGCGGTAGCCCTCGATCCCGACCGTGAAGCCCTCGCTGATGTAGAGGCTCCTGCGGCCCGTGACCGGGTGCACGAGGATCGCCGGATGCAGGACCGGCGGCGTGATCGCACCGAATTCCTCGAGGATCTCCGTGATCGACTTGTCGATGTCGCAGGCCTGCACCTTGTAGCGCCACTTCGCTTCGTGGACGCAGCGCTTGCCCTCGACGTGCGCGCGCAGCTCCGGCGGAAGCCCCTCCAGCACGCGCTCCATGTCGATGTAGTAGGTCTCGCGCTTCGACTGGGGGAGCTGCTGCGGATAGACCATCGTCGTCGGCAGCGGCTCGTCGAAGAACTGGTAGTCGGTGTGCCAGTAGCGGCCCGTGCCCGCGACGCCCACCTTCCTCCCCTCGAGCGGCACGTTCGCCGACACGAAGATCTCCGGGTGCTGCGGGTGGTGGTAGTTCGGCTGGAAGTAGATCTGCGGCGTGCCGAGCTGCTTCGCGAGCGCGATGTACTCGGGCGGCGCGAGATGCATGCCGCGCAGGACGACGAGCTTGTGCCGGTAGACGAGCTGGCGGAGAGCCGCCGCTTCGTCGGGCGAGAGCGTGGCGCCGCTCTTCAGGAAGTCGTCGAGGCCGCGGATCTCCGCGCCGATGCGTCCGGGAGCCGGGAGCGAGACCTCCAGGCGAGCAGGGAGCGTCTTCTCTCGCGTTCCGTCGAGCGATCCGGGCATCCGTGGTCGTGGGCGCAGTCGATGGGCCGACCCGTGGCGAACGAGACTCTGCGGTCGTCGCGCGCGCCGGTGCTCGGGCCGGAGGAGGATCGAAGCGCGGGCGACGGGATCCCGCCTCGCGCCGCGCGCTTCTCCGTTCGGGACGGAGCCTTACGCCGCACGAGCCGCGGCTGCTGGGGTGAGCAACGCGGCCCGAGAGAGTCGCCGGAGATCCGCGAGGCTGTCAAGGCGACGGGTTGCGCTCGCGAGCGACGGGCGGCATCGCAGGCCGCGCCCGCTGCGCACCCGGACCGGTCAGGGATCGATGCGGATGTCGAGCGCGTTCGACGTGCTGAGGCCGTAGGGCGGCAGCGCGCAGCTCGACCACGCCCAGAGCACCTGCATGTAGTAGTGCTTGCCGGCGAGGCTCGGCAGGTTCGGCACGGGCGTCGCGACGGTGCCGAGGCCCGCCGCGTCGCTCACGACGTCGAGGGCGTTCACCTCGAGCGCGCCGAAGAGGTCGACGTGGAGGAGGACCCCGAGCCCGAACGGGTCGGAGCCGGCGATGTCGGGCGCGTCCGTGAGGAGCCCGAGCCCGAGGGAGCTCGGCGGCGCCGCGCTGCAGGTGAGCGCGAAGGCCGCGTTGCCGAGCGTCGGGCACGAGACGAAGCCCATCGCCTGCGGGCCCGCGCAGCCGGGAGTTCCGGTGCCGTAGCTCGCGACGGCGTCGGAGTAGGTGAAGCCGTTGGCGAGCGAGCCCGTGCCGTGGAGGCTCGTCACGGCGACGTCCTTCGGCCCGGAGGCGCCGGCGGGCGTCTGCATCGTGAGCTGCGTGTCGGAGAGGACGGTCACGCCCGAGGCGGCCGCGCCTCCGACGGAGACGGTGATCGTCGGGCCAGCCCCGAGGGCCTGGAAGTGGAGGCCCGAGACGACGGTCGATGTGCCGCCAGCGACGGGCCCGCAGTCGGGCGTCACGCCGAAGACGACGGGCACGCTCGACACCACGGGGTCGAAGACGCCGAGCACGCCGAGCTCTGCGCCGTAGGAGGCGGTCGCCATCCGCTCGCCCGTGAGCGGCGCGAGGGCCGCCTGCGCGGAGAAGGACGGCGAGGCGATGCCTCCGCCGCCGCCCGCGAATGCGATTCCGTCGAGCCGGTAGTTCGCGCTCGACGCGATCTGCGCCGGCGCGGAGGCGGCCGTGAGGCCGAGGATGGCGAGGAGGGAGAGGAGGCGGATCGCGCGTCGGAGGATCATGGCCTCACTCCTTCCGATACTCGGGCCGCGCGGGGTCGGTCGCCGGGTCGACGAGCACCCAGCCCATCCGCGACGCCGTCTCCTCGTTCGGAGTGAAGTCGGGATTCAGGGTGCCGTTCTCGACGAGGATGCGCCGGATGGCGTCGGGATGCTGCGTCCCCCAAGGCACGCCCCGGTGCTGCGGGACGAAGGCGTGGTTCGGGCGGATCGTCTCGATCGCCGCGTAGCCGCGCCGAACGCCGTGCACCGTGTAGTGGACGCGGACGTCGGCGCTGCCGCGCACCACGATGCGCTGGAGGCTCTCCTCCTCGGTCCAGAGCAGCGCGGGGCCGCCGCTCGACGTGAGCTGCACCGTGAGGCCCTCGGTCTCCGTCGCGAGCCGGAACGCCTCGGGCACCTCGATCACGGCGGCGCCGCCGGCGAGCTGCGCCGTGCCGCGGAAGTAGGTGCCCGCCTCGTTCCCCTCGAGAGCGACGAAGCGGATCTCGCGGGACGGGTCGGTCGGGTGCGGCTGGAGGAAGGCCTTCACGCCGGAGGCTCCGAGGTCGCCCGAGCTGTAGACGCCGTAGCCCGTGGCCGAGCTCGTCGATCCATAGACACCGTAGTTGGTGCCGCTCGTCGCCGAGGCGTTGCCGGCAACGGCACGGCGGAATCCGCTCGTGGCGGAGTTGATGCCGAAGACGGCGTAGGGCCCGGCGCCTGTCGATCCATAGACGCCGTAGCCGCTCGAGGAGTCAGAGGATCCCAGGACACCGAAGCCCGAACCCGAGGTTGCCGTGTGCTCCCCGCTGACTCCGGTTCCGGACGAGCTCGACGTCTCCCCGTGGACCGCGCTGTTGCTGCCGGTCGACGCCGTGATCAGCGACTGGAACGCATCGCCGGAGGAACCGCTCTTCTCGATGCGGATGGCCGCGGCGACCGACGACGTCGCGAGCGGGTTCGCGATCTCGTTCACTCCCACGGCGTCGCTGGCGATCTCCGAGGATCCGACGGCATCGTTCGCGATCTCGCTCGATCCGACGGCGTTGGCGGCGATCTCGTCCGCTCCGACGGAGTTGGTGGCGAGGGCGCTCGCGTTCACCGAGTTCGACGTCAGGTGCACCGCCGTCACGGAGCTCGCCTGCAGGGCAGCACTCCCGACGGAGGCACCGGCGAGCTTGGCCGCCGTCACGGCGCCGTCGGCGAGGTCGACGGTCCCGATCGTGCCGTCGGTGATGGCCGCGCCCGTGATGGCGGTGCCCGCGATCTTCGCTTGGGTGACCGCCCCGTCGGCGAGGTCCGCCGTTCCGACGGCGCCGTCCTGGATGCGGCTCCCCGTCACGGCGTCCGCCGCGAGGGCCGCGGTGGTGACGGCTCCGTTGGCGATCGACCCCGCGGTGACGGACGACGGCGCGAGATCGGCCGCGGACACCGTGCCGTCGACGATCTGCGCCGAGCCGACGAGGTTCGAAGCGAGCGACGCCCCCGGCTCCACGCTGGCGGCGCTCGCCGCGCGCCGCGCATAGGGAACCGAGACGATCGGGCGCCGCGGCAGCATCTCGGCGTCGGCGTTCACCTGGAGCGCCAGGTAGCGCGGCGTGCCCGAGAGCAGGAGGTTCGGGATCGCCGACACGACGCCGAGCTCCACGTTCACGACGCCGCTCAGCGGAGTGACCGACTGCGTCTCCGTCCAGAGCGGGCTCCCGCCGATCGCCACGTCGTAGACGCGGGCCGTGAGGCTGATGGGTGCCGTGAGCGGCGCTCCCGCCGCGTCCGAGAGACGGGCCTGGAGGTGCCAGGTGGCCGGCGTCGGCGACTGGGCCTGCGCCAACGATGCGGAGGAAGCGACGAGAAGGGCTGCGAGGAGCGTGCGCATGGTTCGTGGATCCGGGGTCACGCCGAAGACGGGGCGCGCGCTCCGGCACCATCACGATTCCTCCGGGGACGCCGGGTCCATCGCGTTGACTCCCCTCCGACCCACCGGAGAATCGCCCCCATGGGGACGCACGTCCTCCTCGGCCTCCTCGTCGCGTTCGCTCCGGTCGTGCGGGACGCGCAGGACCCCGCCGACGCCCTCGCGAAGGACCTGGAGGCGAAGGAGTGGGAGCTCGCCCGCGCGTTCGTCAACCGCACCTACGACATCGGCGTCGAGTACTACAAGTCGGGCTATCGGAAGGAAGCGATCTGGTTCTTCCAGCACACGCTCGAGCTCGTGCCGAGGAACGGCGCGCTGCGCGGCTTCGTGAATCTCATCCAGGACTTCGACAACCCCGTCTGGAAGAAGAAGGAGTGGAGGAGCCCGCGCGCCGGCGAGGAGCGCGAGTTCAAGAAGCGCGTCGCGAAGTGGGAGGAGGACTGCGCGCGGATCTGGTTCGAGATGGGGAAGTACGCGGCGTCGAAGCGCACCGAGGCGGCCGACGAGAAGGCGCTCGGCTACTACCTGAAGCTGCTCCGCATGACGGAAGGCCCCTACGAGGTGGGCCGCGACAAGAAGCTGCGCGTCGGCAAGGTCGGTTCGATCCCCGAGCCCTTCTCGAGCCGGATCCTGGATCAGCACCTCGTGCGCGTGAACGGGCAGCTCTACGTGCGCGACGCGATGCTCGCGGCGATCCCCGACGTGGCGACGGTCTCCGAGGCGCGGGGCGAGCGATGTCTCGTGCGCGTCGAGGGCGAGGAGGAGAAGGCGCGGGGGCTCCTCGCGCTGATGGAGCAGGCCTGCGCGCAGTACGCGGCGCACACGAAGCAGTCGGCGCTCCGGCCCCTCGGCCTCTTCGTCTTCGCCGACCGCGCCGGCTACGAGCGCTTCTGCCACGCCAGCGGGAATGCCGCCCTCGCGAACGCGAGCGGCTTCGCGAGCGGCGCGCTCGGATTCGCCGTCACCTTCGATCATCCGGCGCTCCAGGAGCTCGCCGTGCACGAAGGGGCACACCTCTTCCACGCGGCGGTGTACCGGTCGCGCATGCCCTCCTGGTACGACGAGGGCTTCGCCTGCTGGTTCGGCCACGGCGGCACGTTCCGCGTCGCCGACGGGAAGCTCGAGACGGGGCTGCCGCTCGACCGCGCGCGCCTCGAGGCGCTCGCGCGCGAGAAGCCTCCCCTGCGCGAGCTCCTCGACGGCGACGCCGCCGCGCGCTTCGCGGCGAACGACGGCTCCTTCGCGCGCTTCTACGCGCACGCCTGGGCGCTCTACACGTTCCTGCGCACGACGAAGGACAAGCGTTTCGCGCCGCTCTTCGAGAAGTGGGAGAGCTTCTGCCTCGGCGCCGGCTACGACGCGGCGACGCAGGGCACGAGCTCGAAGGCGCTCTTCGACGAGGTCTTCGCGGCGGTGCTCCAGGAGCTCGAGACAGCCCTCGCGAAGTGGATCGAGGAGCAGGTGGCGGCGGCGCGCTGAGAGCGCGTCCGCGTCACGCCATCGCGCGGAGCACCGCTTCGAGGCGGTCGAGGTTCTGCTCGTTCGCGTCGCCGGCGAAGGTCTTCACTCGCGCGCATTCCGCTGCCGTCGCGAAGAGCATGCGCCAGCCGATCTCCGTCCTTCCCGCGCGTTCGCCGAGCGTGATCGTCATCGTGAAGCGATGACCGGAGAGATGGTCGAAGACGATCCGCTCCGGCTCCACCACTTCGACGAACACGCTCTCGTTCTTGTAGTTCGCGCCGTCGGGGCCGTGCATGACGAATCGCCATGCGCCGCCGGGCCGCAGGTCGAACTCGTGGAACGTGTTCGTGAATCCCTTCGGCCCCCACCAGCGCGCGAGGCGTTCCGGGTCGCGGAACGCCTCGAAGACGCGCTCCCGCGGCGCGTCGAGCAGACGGGAGGTGGCAATCTCCCGGTCGGAGGGAGAGGCGGAGCGGGGCTTCGGATCCATGGAGGGGCTGCGATCGGGAGAGCGCGCGGAGGCTACCGTGCGGTCGTGCGCTCGCGACCCGCGGCCGACCGCTCCGTGACACCACGCCGTCATTTTGCGGCGTAGAATGACGGCGACATGGCGACCCTGCGGCCGCGAATCCTCCGCCTCCCGGAGCAGTCCTTCTTCCTCCTCGGTCCCCGCGGGACGGGGAAGAGCACCTGGGTGCGCGCGGCGCTCCCGAAGGCGCTGCGCATCGACCTCCTCGACGAAGCGCTCTACCAGTCCTACCTCGCGCGCCCCGCGCTCCTCGCCGACGAGCTCCGTGCCGTCGAATCGGGGTCGTGGGTCGTCCTCGACGAGATCCAGCGGCTGCCGGTGCTCCTGAACGAGGTCCACCGGTCGATCGAAGAACGCGGGCTGCGCTTCGCGCTCTGCGGGTCGAGCGCGCGCAAGCTGAAGCGCGAAGGCACGAACCTCCTCGCCGGGCGCGCGCTTCGCCTCGAGATGCATCCCTTCGTCCCGGAGGAACTCGGGTCGAGCTTCTCGCTCGACGAGACGCTCGCCCTCGGATCGCTCCCCGTGATCCGGAGCGCCGCTTCGCCGCGCGAGGCCCTCGCCGCCTACGCGCTCCTCTACCTGCGCGAGGAGATCCAGGCCGAGGCGGCCGTCCGCAATCTGCCGGGCTTCGCGCGGTTCCTTCCGATCGCGGCTCTCTTCCACGGGCAGGTGCTGAACGCGGCGAGTCTCGCGCGCGACGCGGGTGTGTCCCGAACCACCGTCCTCGGATACCTCGAGGTCCTCGAGGACACGCTCCTCGCGTTCCGCGTCTCCGCCTTCGAGTCGCGCCTCCGCGTCCGCGAACGGCGGCACCCGAAGCTCTTCCTCTTCGATCCGGGCGTCTGCCGCGCGCTCAAGGGGTCGGTCGCGGGCGATCCGGCGCCCGAGGAGCGCGGCGCGCTCTTCGAGGGATGGGTCGCGTCGGTGCTGCGCGCCCACGGACACTACCGCGATCTCTTCGAGCAGTGGGCCTACTGGTCGCCCGCCGAAGCACGTTCCACGGAGGTCGACTTCGTGCTCACGCGCGGAAAGGAGCATCTGGCGATCGAAGCGACGCTCGCGAGCGACCCGTCGGCGCGCGACCTCGCGGGGTTGCGCGCGATCGCCGATCTGCCGCGGCTCGTGCGACGCGTCGTCGTCTGCCGCGCTTCGCGCACGCGCGCCACGGCCGACGGCATCGACGTGCTTCCCGACGCGCGCTTCCTGGAGGAGCTCAGGGATGGACGTCTCTGGCCCTGATTCGGCGCGGCGCCGTCAGGGAAGGATCTCGAGCGTCGTCGGTCCGAGCGCGAGCACGGGCCCGGCGGGGTCGAGGAGCACGCCGGCGAAGGTGACGCGAAGCCCCACGAGCTGCGGGAACGTGCCGGCCGGGACGGTCATCGCGGGGAACGCGAAGCCCGACGCGCCCAGCACGCCGACGAAGTTCGGCAGGTAGGGCCCGTTCGCGGCGTTCGCGCCGTCGATCGTGACCGAGTCGAAGACGAGCGGGATGGGGTCGATCCCGGGGAAGACTGTCGCCGGCGCCTCGCCGCTCGTGCCCAGCAGCAGCGCGTAGATCCAACCGGCGCGCGCCGCGGTGCCGCTCACGCGCATCGTGTGCGCGATGCTGGCCGACTCCGATTGCTCGGCGAAGCGCGGCGCCACGTTCGGCACGTAGGGCCGCAACGGCAGCTCGATGCGGCTCGGCGTCGCCGGCGCGATCTGGACGCTCGTGGTCGTGTTCGTGAAGTACGGCAGGAAGCGGATCTTCTGGTAGGTGGGCGTCTGGTGGCGCGCGAGGTTCATCAGCGTGAGCCGCAGCCGGTGCCCCGCCGGGATGATCCGCGCCTGGTCGATGAGATCGAACTCGAGGAGCTGGGCGCCGGCCGCGCCGGAGCGGATGCCGCCCGTGCCCATGGTGAGCTGCTCGACGGCGCCTCCGGGCGAGACGTGCGCGAGCGCGGCGCTCAGCTGGAACACGCCCGTCGTGTCGTTCGCGTGGAGGACGACGTGCGCGCGGCCGAAGAGCTCGGTCGTCTCGGTGAACGGCGCGGTCTCGAAGACGGCCGACACGAAGGGCATGTTCGCGAAGGCGACGGCGAGGTTCGTGCTGGCGCTCGCCGTCACATAGGCGCTCGGGATCCAGCCGGGGGCGACCACGTGGTTCAGCACGGGCCCCGCCTCGACGGCCGGCGGCGGCGCGGCCGTGAGGTTCCCGCCGCCACGCAGGTGGAAGGTCGTCGGCGCGATGGTCGGCGGCCATGCGGCGGCACTGCGGTGCTCCCAGATCGACGCGGGATTCAACGCCACGGCCGCGTCGGGCTGCACCGCCGTCTCCCAGGTCGTCTCCAGGTCGGCGCCGTTCGCGAGTCCCTTCAGGAAGCGGTCGAACCAGCGGCGCCGCAGGTCGGCGAGCACGCGGTTCTCGTGCAGGTTCGTCGCCGACGTGTGGCCGCCCGTCGAGAGGAAGAAGCGCCGCGGAGTCCCCGCCGGCAGCGCGTTGAAGCCGTCGATCGACGGGTTCGGGTGGAGCTTCTGGTCGTCCCACGCCATCGTCACGAAGAGCGGCACCGTCGAGGTCTGCAGCTCCGGGTACGTCGTCGCGGAGAACTGCGCGCGGAGCCATCCCAGCGCGCCCGGGTAGTCGTCGGCGTCCAGCAGGACGAGGAACGGGTTCGTCGGACCCATGTCGTCGACGGTCTCGTCGTTCACGAGGATGCCGCCGGGCATGTTCTTCTCCAGCCAGTCGAGGCTGTGCCCCTTCGGCGCGGCGGCGAGGATCGTCGGGTAGGTCGTGATCGCGCAGCCGGCGGCCGGGCAGGGGATCGGCTTTCCCGACCACGCGGCGGCGTTCGCCGATCCGAATCCACCTTGGGAGAAGCCGAGGACGCCGAGACGTGCGAGGTCGAGCTTCCCCGCGAATCCCGGGAGCGCGGCCGCCTTGCCGAAGGACTCCGCCGAGTCGTGGAGCAGCTCCTCGTGCGTGAGACCGGGAGGCCAGGCCGGATTCAGCGCCGGCGTCGAGCCGTCCGTGCGCGAGTCGTAGGCGACGCAGACGTAGCCCATCGACGCGAGGAACTGGGCTACGCCCACCACCGTCGAGACGTTCTTGCTCTCTCCGCCTCCGTGGAGGATCAGCAGCACCGGCCAGCCCGTCGCCGGCGCCACCGCCGCCGGCTCGTAGACGTCCATGAGCGTCTGGTAGCCGTCGGCCCATGCGACGAGGTTGTTCGCCGTGAGAACGAACCCGAAGCCCCCCGGCGGCGCCGGCGGGTCGGAGGCGCGGAGAGGTGCCGCGGAGAACGCGAGGATCGAGGAGAGAGCGAGCGGGCCGAGGAGGTTCATCGAGACGCCTGCGAGCGGAGGTGGGCGGAGTCGGCTCCTCCGAGGACGCGGCCCCTCGCCGCGCTCCATCAGGCGTTTCCGTCGCCGAGGTCGCGGAGGCCGCCGTCGCGCAGGTAGCGCGCCGTCTCGTCGAAGAGCGGGTCCGGCGGCACGAAAATCACCGTTCCGTCGCGGCCGCGCGTGAGCAGCACTCGATAGACGTTGCAGCGCAGGCGCTCGGGGTCGCGGAAGGGCTTCTTCGGACGTCGGCCGCGGGTGATCGACCAGCGTCCGTCCTCCCGGAGCAGGTCCGAACCCCAGGCGACGATCGCGACGTCGAGTTCGAGCCCCTGGGCCGCGAACTCCGTCGCGACGAGCTCGAGCCGGCAGCAGGAGTCGCGGTGCTCGGGCGGCGCGTTGTACCAAGGGCCGACTCGAAGCCGCTTCGTCGTCTGGAAGTCGTTCTCGATCCCGAAGCGTGGCAGGTCCTTGTCGCGCGCGGATGCGAGCAGGCCGAAACGGGCATGCGGCGCGTCCGCATAGCGCTCGCGTGCGTAGGCCCTTGCCTCTTCGAGGTCGCGCGTGAGATGCATCCGGTGACCCTCCGCGTGGAGATCGACGACGATCGCCGCCGCGCGCGCGGGATCCTCGCGCTCGAGGAGCGCTTCGACGAACTCATGGAGGCGCGGCGCCAGGTGTTGGCGGATCCCGGTGTCGAGGTTGAGCTCCGGAGCCCACGCAGTGCGGAGCCCGCTCCCCTCGAACACCGTCTCCAGCGCCGCCGGAGCGTGCACCGTCCATCGCGCGGGCTCGCCGCACCCTTCGAGCGCGCGCCGCCACTGCACGAGACCTCCCTCCTCGCCGGAGTTGATCTCCTGCCCCGTGCCGATGAGGCCGACGACGACACACCACTCGGGGATGCGTTCCGCGAAGGAAACGAAGAGCTCCGGCTCCGATCGGCCTCCGGGCGAGCCAGCGGGCCACGAATGCTCCGCATCCACCTGCGCCGCGTCCCATGCGCGCTGCGCCTCGTCGAAGACGAGCAGGTGCTCGGGCGGCACGGACTCCGGGCGCTTGCCGTAGTGCCGCACGTAGTCCTGCACTCGCTGGACGAAGGCCCGCCCTCCGCCGCCTGCGGCGCGGAGCGCGTCCTGGAGCACCGCGACGAGCGGATCGTTCCCCGAGAGGAACACCGCGGGCGCCGCCGGCTTCCCCTTTCCGCGAGCGACCGCGAGGTCGTCGAGGAAGCCCGCATGCACGAGACGCAGCCCCACGAGCGTCTTCCCCGAGCCGGGCACACCCGTCAGCAGCACGAGCCGGCGCGTCTTCGTGCGCGCGGCGTCGAGCGCGATCGCCGTGATGCGCTCGACGGCCGGATCCGTCTTTGCGCGCGCGCGCCAGATCTTCGGCAGCTCACGCTTCTGGAACAGCTCGCGCGCCGCGCGCACGAGCGTCGGGAGCGGCGCGTAGGCGTCCGCGTCGAGGAACTCCTCGGGCGTGATCTCCGTGCCGGTCGCACCGGCGCACAGACCGAGGAGCAGGCGATGCACGCCGGCCGGACCGACCACGTGCACTCCGTCGCGCTGCGTCACCTCCGCGCCGGCGCGACTCGGCACGAGCACCGCGTGCACGGGGCGCTCGGCACAGGCGGCGTGGTAGGCGCGTAGGTCGCGCGCGTAGGCGTGCACCTGGTCGAGGTCGGCGCGCGTGGGGCGGTCCTTCGACTTGAGCTCCAGCACGACGACGGTGCTCCCCTCCAGCAGGATCACGTCGGGGCGGCGCGACTCGCGCGGCAGCTCGTACTCGAGGATCGCCGTGTAGGTCGATGCCGGCTCGTGGCAGCGCACGACCTCGCCGCATTCGCGCTGGAGCCACGGGATCGAGTCGTCCCAGGCGCGGAGCTGGTCCAGGCTCGCCTCGCGCACGAAGCTCTCCAGTGAGAGCCGGACGACGCGCGGCTCCGCGCCGGAGAATGTCGGGAGGTCGGAGCGCCAGCCGCAGCGGGGGTCGGGCAACTGCGAGGGCTCGGTCACCGCTGCAGCCGCGCCGCGTCTTCCGGCGCGATGAGCCCGTCGATCCAGGCGTCCTCGACGAACCAGCGCAGGAGCTGCTCGCGCGTCACGTCGGGCGGCGGATCCGCGGGCGTCCACCGGAGTTCCCGCACGCCGAGCCGCCAGAGCGCCTCGCGCGACATCGACTCCAGCCGATGACGCACGAGGATCCGGCGCGCATCGACACCTCCGGACTCCGCACGAGGCGCGCCTCGCTCGCGGCGCGCGACGACGGACTCCTCCGTACCGGAGATCGATCGAGGCGCCGCGGCCTCCCCGTCGCGACCGCAGGCGAGTCCGAGCGTCGCCAGGCCGAGCAGGAGCCCGAATCCACGTGCTGTTGGACGCCGCTCCGACATCGCTTCCTCTCGTCTGCGCGGGGCTCCGCCGCGCGCGTCGATCGGAGCAGGGTACTCGGCGCAGGCGCCCTGCGTGAGGTCTCGGGATCGGGCTCCGCCCGTGCTCCTACTTGCCGGAGAGCGCGGCCAGCACCTAGAGCCGCAAACCGGCCCACGGCCCGTCGAGCGGCACGGCGGAGTGCTCCGTCACCTTCCCGAAGACGTCCACGTCCTCGAGGCGATACCAGGGCATCGCGCGCTTCGGGTTCGCATCGACGAGCTGATAGGTCTCCCCCTGCGCCGGCGCGCCGAGCGCGGGCACGAGGCCCGAGTGGATCGGCGTCCACGGTCCCCAGGGCGCGGGCGCGCGCGACACGCGGAAGCCGGCGTTGTCGACTTCCGACGCCGTCGACCAGGTCACGAGCACCGTCGACCCGGCGACCGTCGGCTGGAACGACACGAGCTCGATGGCGAGCTCCTCGCATCCCTCGCAGCACACCGACTGCGGGTCGTGTTTCGTCGACTCGAAGTGATTCGCGAGAGGGTTCGGCCCGAGCACGAGGATCACGACGTAGTACTCGGCGCATCCGTCGGGCTCTTTCGCGAGGATCGGACAGGAGTCGAAGTCGAAGCGCACCGAGGCGTGCTCGACGTCCTCGCCGCCGTTCCAGGTGGCCGGGAAGACTCCGCCTTGGACGGCGACGAGGTCGTCGAGCCCGGCGTCCTTCTCCCAGACCTGAACGATCCAGGGGAGCGGCACGACCTCGAGCGGGCCTCGGACGTACTCGAAGGAGACGTCGATCTCCGTCGGGGCCTCGCCCTCGACGCAGTCGGACTCGACGTCGACGTCGATGCTCGACTTCTGGATCCCCCAGCCGAAGAGGGTCTGCGAGTCCTGGACGCCTCCATCGTCGCCGCCCCGCGGAACGACGGCGGCGTGGAGGGGTGCGGCGAACAGGACCGGAAGCGCGAGGAGCGCTGCGGAGAGAGAGACTCGATCGATCATCTCGGCCTCGCGAAGTACGGGAGGGGCGCGCCGAAGAGGAGAATTCTGAACCAGAGAGCATTCCCCACGATCGCAAGGCAGGCAAGTCGCGCTCGCGCTACTCCACGTCGACGCGCACCGTCGCGCCCGCGACGACGTCGACGGCGGCCAACGCGTCGCCGGACCGGCCGAACTTCAGGAGCTCGAGCCGACCCTGCGGCACGCGCGGGATCACGAAGGCGCCCGACGCGTCGAAGCGGATCTCGTCGACCCAGGCCTCGATCCCTCCATCGAGCCGCACGCGCGCGCGGAGCGCGCCGGGGCCGCGGAGCGCCTCCGGCGCCGTGCCCTCGACGCGTCCCGTGACGAGGTCGCTCGACCAGCGCGTCGTGCCGGCGGGAAGATCGAGCTGTCCGTAGACCCGGAGCGACTCGCCGCCGTCGCCGGGAGTGACGAGGTTCAGGGCGTACTTCCCGGGCGCTCCGCCGCGGACGCGGAATCGGCCCTCGGAATCGACGGACTCGAGGGCGCGATCTGTGAAGTGCAGATCGAACTGCTGGAGCTTGCGGAGCGACGCGCGCCACGCCGCGGCGGGAGCTCCGTCGAACCGGAGCGATCCGTCGACGGAGACGCGCGGCTGCGGCGTCAACACGATTCGCGTCGTGAGTCCCTCCTGGACCTCGCAGGTCGGTGGAGGAAGCTCGACCGCGCTCCTCGTTCCCCTCGACGACGGGAGAGGCGGCTCCTCCCCCGCTCCGAGGACGATCGCCCACCAGCGTCCCGGCATCAGGTGAGCGGCGCGAAACCCTCCTTCGGAATCGGTCCGGAGCACGCGCGCATTCCCGTCGAGCCGGGTGAGGAGCACCACACGGCCGGCGACGCTCTCGCCGCCGGAGACCTCCACGAGACCCGCGATCGCACCGCCCGCGCGCAGCTCGACCCGCAGCGGCGCGTGTTCTTCGCCGGGATCGAGCGAGAGGGGCTCCACTTCCGCGGCGGCGTATCCGTCGGCTTCCACTCGCAGGACGAAGTCGCCGCGGAAGCGCAGCGCGAGCGCGAAGCCACCGTCCGCGCCGGTCCGCACCGAGGCCTGCTCTCCCGCGCGCACGCGCGAGAGCAGTCCGTCCACGTACTCCCTCTCCTCGTCGGATGCGCGCAGGAGGAGCCGGACCGACGCACCCGCGACCGGGCGTCCGTCGGCCGTGACCGAGCCGCGAATCTCGTGCGCCCGGTGGAGTACGACGTCGATGGGCGACGCGAGGCGCCCCGGTTCGAAGGGGCCGATCACTGCGGGCACGAAGCCCTCTGCTGTCACGGTGATGGAGAAAGGCCTCGGCGGTTCGACGAAGCGCTTCGCGCCGCGACGCGTGTCGACGACCGACCGCGGAATGGGGTCGCCATCCTCGATCGCCGCGCGCCAGCTCTCGACGGGTTCGCCAGAAGCAGTGCGCACGGCGATTTCGAGGGCGCGCGCGTCGGTGAGCCGAATGGAGAGACCGCGAACGCCCGGCTCGACGCCGATCACGACGGCATCGGACCAGCGGCACTCGGGGTCGCGCACGCGCAGGCCGTGGGCGACGCGCTTGGCCGGGAGGAACCGGAACCGGCCCGATTCGTCGACTTCGATCCCGCGCTCTCCGCTCCCTCCTGCGAACTCGTAGCGCGCCGCGAGCATCACTCCCCGCGCGGGCGACCCGTCGGGCGCGAGCACGGTCCCCTGGATCCACTCCGACTCGTCCACGCGCGCGACGGCGACACGCCCCGCGTCGACCGTTGCTCCCTCGCCCACCGCGAGCGGCTCCGACCAGCTCGGCACGAATCCCGCGGCGCGAACCCAGAGACGCGCACTCCCGGGCGGGACGCCCGCGAGCTCGAAGGATCCGTCCGCGGCGCTGCTCGCCTCGGGGACGAACGGAATCGGCGTCGGGCCCACGACGCGCGCGGCCTCGAGCCCGCCGAAGTCGCTGACGGCTTCCGCGAGAACGACCTTCGCCCCTTCGAGCGGGCGGCCCTTCGGATCCACGGCCCGGCCGACCACGCGGCCCGCGCGCGTGAACGCGACATCTCCGAGCTGGGTCGTCGTGCCCCGGACGCATTCGGCGCGGACGAAGCGACCGAGGAGCCCCGCGCCGATGGCGCGCACGTCGCCCTCGGCGCGATCGCGCGGGAGGTCGAAGCTCCACGCGATCCGGCCGTCGTCTCCCGACGCGTCCGACTCGACGACGGGAGCGTCGACGCCGTCGGCCTGGAAGCGCGCGTGGATCCCGGAGAGGGGCCGTCCCTGCGAATCGACGCAGCGCCCTTCGATCCGGAAGAGCGCTCCCGCCTCGGGGCCCGCGAGCGGCGCCGCCTCGCGGCGTGCGTCGTCTCCCGAAGCGCCAGCATTGACCGTCGCGACATCCACACTCACCGGCTCCGACGCGGCGACCTCCGCGGCGGTCGGCGGCGCGACGGATGGCGCGCGCGGCGCGGAATCGGGCCGGCTTGCGAGCGGCACCCACACCGCCGCCGCCACCAGCGCGGCGGCGACCACGAGCTTCGTCGACGTCTTCACGAGGAGTCCTCCCGTGCCGAGAGCGATCGTCGCCGTGGCGCCGCCCGCGCCCGCGCGCGCGAGC
>CAZJHD010000060.1:0-26805 GCA_964545855.1 uncultured Planctomycetales bacterium | reverse complement strand
TTCCCGGGACCTTCCCGGGCCGGATCAGATCTCCGGGCGCGTGAGATTGCGGATGCCGTCGGCCGTCACCACCACGTCGTCCTCGATGCGGATCCCGCCGAAGGGCACGAGACGGTCGACGAGGGTCCAGTCGAAGTGGCGGCTCTTCGGACCCGTGCGCAGGGGCCGCAGGAGCATCTCGATGAAGTAGAGGCCGGGCTCGATGGTGAACACCATCCGCTCCTCGATCGTGCGCGTGGTGCGGAGGTAGGGATGGCCCTTCGGCGGCGCGACGGTGCCGCCCTCGGCGCTCGCCTGGCGGCCCGCCACGTCGTGCACCTGGATGCCGAGGAAGTGTCCGAGGCCGTGCGGGAAGAAGGGTGCCGTGAGGCCGAGCTCGACGGCTTCGTCGCCTCCGGCGTCGAGGATGCCCGTCGCGTGGAGAAGGTCGGCGATCTTCGCGTGCGCCGCCCGGTGCAGCTGCGGGTAGGGGAAGCCGGGCTCGACGAGATCGCAGAGGACGCGCTGCAGCCGGTCCATCCCCGCGACGAGGTCGCGGAACAGCGCGTCGCAGCCCTCCGCCGTCCAGGTGCGCGTGATGTCGGAGCCGTAGCCCAGGTGCATCGCGCCGACGTCCGCGAGGAGGACGCGTCCGTTCCGCTCCGTCCGCTTGGCGTGGTAGTGGAGGATCGACGCCTTCTCGTCGAGCGCGACGATGCTCGTGTAGGGGAGGTCGGCGTCGACGCATCCGACGGCCGTCACGTAGGCCTGGTGGATCGCGAGCTCCGAGCCGCCCTCGAGGAAGGCCTCCTTCGCCGCGCGGTGGCCGCGCGCGGCGGCGCGCGTCGCCTCGGCGAGACACTCCACCTCGTAGGGAGTCTTGTAGCTGCGGTCCCAGTCGAGCCGGGCGACGAGGCCCGCGGGATTCACCGCATCGGCCGCGATCCCGTGCGCGCGCGCGGCGGCGGGGTCGTCGCCGAGGTAGGCGACGCGGCCCTTCGGCGCCGCCTGCTTCCAGGCGCTCTCCACGTCCGGCACCTCGACGACGTCGATCTCGCGGAGCCAGAAGGGATCGCCCAGCGGAGCCTGCTCGAACCAGTAGTCCTCCGGCGCCACGCGGATCGCTCGGGGCCTCGCTCCGGGCCGGACGACGAGGAGGTGGTGGGGCCCCTGCAGCGGCAGCCAGTGCGCGAAGTGCGGCAACCGATGGAACGGCGCGTCCATGTCGTCCGCGAAGTAGGTGAAGGGGGTTCCCGCGGAGAGCACGAGCGCGTCGTAGCCCGTCGCGGAGAGCGCCGCCGAAGCGCGCGTCACGCGCTCGCGGACGTGCTCGGCGTAGAGACCTTCGGGGGGCGTCGTCTGGGTCACGCGCCCATCTTGCCGCAGCTCTGCACCCTCGCGCGAGCTTCAGTGCTTCGCCGGCTTGGCGGCCTTGATCGGCTCGAACTTCAGGACCAGTCCCTCGTCGCCGCCGGCCGGGATCTCGACCTGGATCGGCTGGAACCCCACGGGCTCCTGGAAGCCTTCACCGCGCGGGAAGCTCAGGTTCAAGTACACCGTGTAGCTCCCCGGTGCGAGCTCGCGCGTCTCGAAGGACATCTTCGCGAGATCGAGGTTCACCCAGGCCCAGGTGCCGCCCTGATCCTTCCCGGAGAATCCCAGGCCGCCCCACCGGGGCTTCCCCGTGGTTCCGTGCTCGACGCGGCCCGCCACCGGGACGCCGCGCGCGAGCCTCACCTCCACGGGCGGGATCACCGCCCCGAGCGCCACGTCGACCTTCATCCCGCCGGATCCGGCGTAGCCGTCGGCCTCCGCGCGCAGCTCGTAGGGTCCGGCCGCGACGAGGTCGATCGAGAATCGCCCCGTCTCGTCGGTGGTCGCCGCCGAGTAGCCGCCGATCATCGTCGCGCCGGGCTCGCGCTCCGCGCTCGACTGCACGCTCACCGACGCTCCGGCGATCGGCGCGAGGGTCGAGGCGTCGAAGACGCGCCCCACGATCGGTCCGCCCATCGCGACGTCGAAGTCGATCACCTCGTGCGCGCCGGCGCGGAGCTCGACCTGGCGGCTCCCCAGCGTGCTCCAGCGGTCGTTCGACAGGTCGACGATGGTGAGCTGGTAGCTGCCCTGCTTCAGGGCCCCGAAGTCGAAGCGGCCGTCGTCCTGGATGCGTGCCTGGCGCCACTCGGCCCCCGACGCCTGCACCTGCCCGCGCTCCATGACCCGCCCGTTCAGGCGAACGCTGCCGGAGACGCGCCCATCCTCGGCCGTGGGGAGCCGACCCGTGCGATCGAGGTCGAAGTCGACCCTCGCCACGCCGCCGTCCTCCAGCATCACCGATTCGTTCCGGCCTTCGCCGGCGCCGCGCATCTCGAAGAGGCCCATGAGACCTCCCGTCAGCTCGCCGTCGAAGACCCGGTCGGTGCACTCCACGCGATACTGGCCGGGCGCGAGATGGGTGAAGCGGAAGGTGCCGTCGGCATCGGTGATGCGCATGCGCGGCGGCTCGATGGAGTCCATGCCGACCGAGCCCGCCAGGATCATCTGGGCCTTCGGCGGCGGCGCGCCCGACTTCGTCACGCGCCCCTCGAGGGTTCCGCCCTTCGTGAGGGTGAGCACCGTCGCGCCCGGGATCGCCGGGTCGATGCGCGCGCGCGCGAGGGCGTAGGCGGGATGCGATCCGATCAGCGACACGTTGTCCTCCCCAGGCGCCCGCACGGCCGCGCGACCGCGCGCGTCGGTCCGCGCGCTCGCGAGGGCGCGGAGCCCCTCGCGATTCATGCCGCGCTCCGAGGCGGCGAAGACGCGGGCTCCCTCGAGCGGCACGCCCCGGTCGCCCGCCATCACGATCGCCTCGACGGTGCGCGTCGCCTTGCACTCGATGAGCGTCTCGAGCGGCTCGCCCGTCTCCGGGATCTCGAGCGCCGCCGCGCCGAAGCTCTTCCCCTCGACGAGCGCGAAGACGTCGTAGCTCCCCGGGAGGAGCCCGCGCAGCCGGTGGGCGCCGGGCTCCGGGCGCTCGACGGCGACGGCGAGCGGCGTGGAGACGGCCGTGACGCCGTCGAGGAACGAGAGCGAGCGGTGCACCGCGATCGTCGCGTCGAGGGGCTGTCCCGCCGCGTCGCGCACGCGCACGAGCGCCGCGCGCGGAGCGGGGACGCGCACGACGAGCGGGTCGCCCGTGAGCTCGAGTTCGTCGCTCACGACCCAGTCGGCGCTCCCGGTGGCGCGCGCCGCGACGACGGCGCGGTCGCCGATCACGCCGTGCTCCACGTGCTGGCCCTTCGCGTCGGATCTCTCGGGCGGCCGGAAGAACACGAAGCTCTTCTGCAGGGGAGACGGGAGACCGAGACGCACCTCGGCGCCGCCGAGGGGCGCGCCGTGGAGGTCGACCACCTGGATGTCCACGTCGTCTCCGCGCGGCACGACGACGTCGCCGAGATCCTTCACGTCTCCCGCCGGCGGCGGGATCGGTCCCTGGTGGTGGGGCGGCAGCCCGGCGCCGTCGACGAGCAGCGTGAGCGCGCCACCCGGCGCGCCTTCGATGCGGAAGCGGCCCTCGGCGTCGCTGCGCGCGTCGACCATGGGGAGCTTCTCGAACAGCGGCGTCGTCCAGGCGGGGAGCTCCCAGAAGGGGCCGAGGCCGGCGCCGCGCGCGGGGAATCGGATCGCGCAGCCCGGCACCACCTGTTTCGCGCCGAACTGGAACGCGACCGTCGGGATCGCCGTGGCGCGCACACGGGCGCCCGCGACGGCGCGGCCCCGGTCGTCGACGATGCGGCCCGAGAGGGCGAGCCGCGGTGCGAGCACGAGGTCGCCGAGGTCGACGGTCTGCGCCGGGTTCGGCGAGCGGTCGAGGAGACGGATCTGCGGGCGCCCGCGCCCGAGGTTCAGACCCAGCGCGTACCAGAGGCGCGGGTCGACGCGGCCGATGCGGAAGCGTCCGTCGGGGCCCGTCGTCGCGTGGCCCTGCTCCACCTGGATCTGCAGGGCGGAGGGATCGAAGAGGGCGCGCTCGAAGTCCGAGGTCATGAACTCGAGGACGCCGCCGAGGAGATCCACGGAGACGCCCGGCGCGGGCGTGCCGTCGGGCTCGACGACGCGTCCGACGAGACCGGAGAGCGCCCGCTCGAAGGCCTCGTCGCCCTTCGGCGGGCCGACCGAGACGGGCGTCGCGACGGGAGCGATCTCGAGACGTCCTTCGGTGGCGCCGCCGCTGGCCTGGATCGTCGCGACGTCCGAGGCGGTGCTCTCGGGGGCGTCCGGCGCGGCGGGGGGAGCCGAGTCGCTGGAGCCGCGCGCGGTGCGGCTCTCCTCCGGTTGGAAGAAGAGCGCAGCGGCGGCCGCCGCGACGAGCACGAGCCCGCCGAGGACGAGGAGGACGGTGCGAGTCGATCCGTGGTTCATGGCAGGGTGCCGGGAGGGCTCTCGAGTCCGGGGAGCGCGCCGCCGAGCACGGTGCGTGCCAGTGGCGCGCACCGCGCCCGTGCGTGCGGCGATCGGGACGAATCGTGCGCGCGGGTGCGCGCGGCCGAACGAATCGTTCGTGCGCCGGTCATCGTCCGGACGCGTCCGCCGAGGGGAAATGGAGACGCGCATCCGTTCGGCCGCCCTCCGGCAGCTCGACCACGATGGGCTCGAAGCGCGGGCGCTCGATCGATCCATCGGCGCGGCGGATCGTGAGCGAGAGCGTCACCGTGTAGGCGCCGGCTGGCAGCTCGCGGATCTCGAAGCGGCCCTCGGGGAGCGTGACGCGCGCCGTCGTCCACTCGGCGTTCTCGCCGCGGGGCAGGAACGCGAGGCTCACGCGCACGGGTGTTGCGTCGGAGGGGAGCGCGACCGTTCCGGAGAGGTGCGCTCCGGGGACGAGATCGACGACGACGGGGGCCGGCGCGGAGCCCGCCGTGATCGTGAGGTCGACGGGCGGGGAGTCGACGTGCCCCGGAGCGCGCACGAGGAGGCGATAGCGCCCTTCCCCGAGACGGTCGAAGCGATGGCGGCCGGCGGCGTCCGTCGCGCGGCGCACGGTCCAGCCGCCGGAGGCCGATCCTCCCCAGGGGTCGCCGCGGCGGAGCAGCTCGAGGCGCGCCTTGGCGACCGGACCGCCCGAGCTGGAGACGACCACGTCGAGCGGGCCCCCGGAGCGCAGGTCGAAGTGGAGGAACTCGCGAGATCCGCGCAGCAGCTCGGCACGCCGGGTCGCGAGCATGCCGCCGTCGTCGGAGGAGAGCGCCTGCACCTCGTAGAGCCCCGGCGGGAGCACGCCGAACTCGAAGCGGCCCGACGCGTCGGTGCGCGACGAGGCGGAGCGCGCGCCGCGCGCGCGGACGGTCGCGCTCGCGAGCGGCGCGCCATCGAGGAAGACCGTGCCCGAGAGTGTCGCATCGTCGGAAGAGGGGACGCGCGTCCCCGTCCCGGTGTCGAGCTCCACCCAGGTCGTCTCGCCCTCGCGCACCTCGAGCCGCTGGCTCGACAGGCTCCGCGGCTCGCGATCCATCGTCTCCGGCATGGTGGCGAGCAGGTCGCCGCCGAAGAGCCGCTGGAGGGCCCGGAGCTGGTAGCTGCCCGCCGGCAGGTGCGTGATCCGGAACGTGCCGTCGCTCGCCGTCACGCGCACGCGGAGCGGCTCGTATTGCACGTCGCTCCGGCCCTCGACGGTGAGGAGCCACGGTTCCTGCGGCGGTCCCCCGTTCCAGGAGATGCGACCCTCCAGCACGCCGCCGGCGCCGAGCTCGACGGGAACGCGCACGCCGGGCGGCTCGGCGAGCACCAGGATCCTCGTCGCGAACCCGGGATGGCTCGCGACGAGGTGGAAGGAGCCGGCTTCCGGGATCTCGACGCGCGCGTCGCCGTCGCCGTTCGTGCGGGCCGACGCGAGCCTCTCCAGGCCGTGGTCGTCGATCTCGTCCTCGCCGAAGGCGACGACGAGTGCGCCCGCGACCGGGGTCTCGCCCGCCGAGACGCGCACGTCGGCGAAGCGTGCGGCGCCGAGAGCGAGCGTGATCTCCTTCTCCGCCTGGTCCTCGAGATCGACGTCGACGGTCTCCGTGCGCCGGCCCTCGGCCTGCACGATGACGCGATAGGAGGCGCGGGGGAGCCCGCGCACGACGAGCAGGCCGGTCTCCAAGCGATCGAGCGGCGCCCGCCGCGGGCTCACGAGCGGCGGGAAGAGGCTCAGCAGATCGCGGCTCCGATGGATCGCGACGCGCGCGTCGATGGGCGTGTCGTCCTTCGTCGTCGTCCGGATCCGGAGCGACGCCGTTGCCGCGATGCGCACCTCGATCACGTCGCCGACGAGCTCGCGGCGCTCCGTCACGATCCAGTCGGCGAGACGGGATCCGCGCACGGCGACGTAGGCGTGGGTTCCGGGCACTCCGCGCTCCACGGCGACGCCGCGCTCGTCGGTGCGCCGCGACGGGAGGAAGACGGCGAGCTCCTCCTCGAAGGGCGAGAGGATGCCGAGCCGTACCTCGGCGCCGGGAACGGGCGCGCCCGAATCGTCGAGGACGCGCACTTCGGCGACTTCGCCGGGGGGGACGACGACGTCGCCGAGATCCTTCTCGCCTCCTCCCTTCGGGAACGGGATCGGGCCGTGGACGTGCGCCGGGCGGCCCGCTGCCTCGACGACGAGCGTTCCCTGTCCCTCGGGAACGCCGGCGATGAGGAAGCGGCCGCCGGCATCGGTCGTCGAGGCGACGGCCGGCAGCCGATCGAGGAGGCGCTCGATCCACCGCGGCATCTCCCAGATCTCGACCGTATGGCTCGCGTGGAGGATGCCGGGGAGCCGCAGCGCACCACCGGGGCGAAGGTGCGCGAGACCTCCCTGCCAGCCGGCGGTGGGGATCGCCGACGCCTTCACGCGCGCGCGCGCGAGGGGCGCTCCGCGCTCGTCGACGACGCGGCCCGACCAGGTCGTCGGAGGCGCGAGCACGAGATCGCCGAGATCCTCCGTCTCGCCCGGGTTCGGGGCGCGGTCGAGGAAACGGATCTGGGGACGTTCCCGGCCGAGGTTCAGTGCGAGGAGGTACCAGCCGCGGGGATCCAAGCGGCGAAACTGGAAGCGACCGTCCTCTCCGGTCGTCGTGCGCGCCTGCTCGATGCGCGGCGCGAAGGAGTCGGGATCGAAGAGGCTCCGCATCAGATCGGTCTCGAGGGCCTCGGCGAAGCCGCCGAGCACCTCCACGACGACGCCCGGCACGGGCGTGCCGTCGGGCTCGACCACGCGACCGACGAGGCCCGAGAGGGCCGCCTCGAAGAGCGAGTCGCCGGGCTCGGGCCCGAGGTCGGCGGCGCCGGCCGATCCTTCCGCCGCTCGCGCCCGTGCGATGGCCTCGGGCGTCTCGGGTTCGACGCGCGCGACGACGGCGGCGCCCGTCTCGATCGCCGGTCCCGTGGAGCCGGGCGCGGGCGGCTCCGGCGCGGGGCGCGGCCGATCCCGAGGGTCGCCCGACAGGAGAACGAACACCAGGATCGCGAGGCCGATCGCCCCCAGGACGGCGATCGGCACGATGCGTCGCATCGACCGGATCGTCACCGCGCCGGCAAGAGGTCGAGGACGCAGGCCGCGAGAGCGCGCACTCCGGTGCGGATCGCGGGGACGTGCTCCGGCGCGTAGGCGCTCGAATGGAGCGAGGGCAGCACCAGCTTCCCCTCGCGGGCGCGCGCCACGCGCTCCGGCGCGACGGTGCCGAGCCAGAACATGAAGCAGGGGACGCTCCGGTCGTCGAGGCTGAATCGGCCGAAGTCCTCTCCGCCCATCACGGGCTCGCGCGCGACGACGTTCTCGGCGCCGAGCGTCGAGCGCAGCGTCGCCGTCGCGCGACGCACGAGATCGGGCGCGTTCCAGGTGGAGGGGACGAAGCGCTCCGGGTGGAGGTCGACCAGCGGCTCGCGTCCCTCGGGCACGCCCGCGGCGCGCGCCGTGTGGAGCACGATGCGCTCGATGGCGGCCAGCACCTTCGCGCGGGTCTCCGACCCGTAGGAGCGCACCGTGAGCTGGAGCGCCACCTCGTCGGGGATCACGTTGTGCTTCGTGCCGCCGTGGATCGACCCCACGGTGACGACGGCGGGCTCCGTGGCGGCGATCTCGCGGCTCACGATCGTCTGTAGCGCGAGGACGATCTGCGCCGCGATCACGATCGGGTCCTTCGTGGCCTGCGGATAGGCGCCGTGGCCACCGACGCCGCGCACGGTGACGTCGACGGTGTCGACGTTCGCGAGGGCCCACCCCTCGACCCAGCCCACCTTCCCCGATTCGAGCGTCGCGTCGCAGTGGAGCGCGAGCGCGAAGTCGGGCTTCGGGAAGCGCTCGTAGAGGCCGTCGGCGAGCATCGCCTCGGCGCCGCCGGGCGCGCGCTCCTCCGCCGGCTGCAGGACGAGGACGAGCGTGCCGCTCCAGCGTGCGCGCAGGCCCGCGAGGACGCGCGCGGCGCCGACGAGGCAGGTCATGTGCACGTCGTGGCCGCAGGCGTGCATGACGAAGACGCTCTCGCCCGAGTCGGCGGGGCCGCGCGCGACGCTCGCCCACGGCAGGCCCGTCCTCTCCTCGATGGGGAGCGCGTCCATGTCGGCGCGGAGCAGCACCGTCGGTCCCTCTCCGTTGCGCAGCACGGCGACGACGCCGTGGGACGTGCGCGCGGCGTCCTCGAACCGCCCGACGCGCTTCGTCACCTGGAAGCCGAGGCGCTCCAGCTCCGTGGCCAGCCGCTCGGAGGTCTCCCGCTCGTGGTAGGAGAGCTCGGGGCTCGCGTGGAGCGCGCGGTAGAGCGCGTCGAGGGACGCCGCCTCCCGATCGACGGCCGCGGACACGGGATCCTCGACGGGAACGAGCAGGAGCGGGAGCGCGAGGAGGAAGGTGACGGGGTCCATCGATCGGGAGCGAGCGGGGAGCCGGGAGTGCTTCGAGTCGGACGCGCGGTCTCCGGCTCCGCGTCCGCGCGCGAGAATAGCTGCCGTGGCGGACGCGCGCCGCGCCGCGGCCGAGCACGGGTCGTTTCGAGGCTTCCCCTGGAGCGCGGTCCGTGGTGCCATGTCGGCCGTCGGGTGCGAGACGCGGCTCACGCGACCGTGCGTCCGCCTCCGCACACGCCGAGCGACCCCACGCGACTCCGCCCGACGACCGCACCGTTCCACGAAACCATCTCCTCGCGAGCCATGGAGGCCAGCATGCTTCGATCGATCGCCATCGCCGCTCTCGCGGCGCTCCCGCTCTCGGCCCTCTCCGTCCCGCAGGGACAGGGAACGGTCGTCGGACCGACGCCCTCGCCGGGCGTGCCCTGCACGACGAATCCGCTCGTGCAGGAGCCGGTGCTCGTCTTCGACATCTCGGGCTTCACCCTGACGGGCGTGCTCCACCAGCACCTCGCCGTCTACAACAACGGCGTCGCTTCGATCTCGCGCGTCTCGGGCGGCACGTCGCTCTTCCCGCTGTCGAAGGACGCCGACCTCGCCTTCATCAGCTCGCAGATGGTGGAGAAGCTCCAGAAGGATCTCGCCGCCGCCGGCGCGCCGCTCGCGTGCGACGAGCAGCTCTTCGTCTCCGACATCCCGATGACGACCGTGACGGTCTTCCGCGGCGGCACCGACGCGCGGGCCCACACCTTCAGCTACTGGCTCCCGACGACGCCGCAGAGCCAGGCGACGGCGCAGGTGATCAGCAAGTTCATCGCGGACGTCTTCCCGAATTTCTAGCGAAGAACGGCTCCCGATCGGAGCCGAGCGCAGCCCCGTGCTGCGCCTGCCGTGCGCGCCGGTCCCCTCGACCGGCGCGCGCGGTTCGCTTTCGGGGGTGCCGGGAATGGGGCCGGGAAAGGGGTCTGACCCCATTCCCGGGTGACGCCCGGCCGCTTCAGAAGCGCACGCCGTCGCCGGCGGCGGGGAGCGGTCCGTCGACGTGCTCCGTGAGGAGGAGACCTCCCTCGCGGCGCACGACGCGCAGCATCGCGTCGCCGGATCCGTCGCGTCGCACGGCCGTGATCTCGTAGCCGGGCTTCGCCGCGAGGAACTCCTCGCTCCCCTCGACGACGACGATGCGCGTCTCGGGATCGGCGGCCACGACCCGTCCCGGCGCCGTGTCGGGCGAGCCCGGCGCGCCGACGACGCGGAAGTGGATCAGGAACTCGACGGGCAGCCGTCCGAGAGCTCCCTCCGTGGAGATCCGTGACACGCCGCGCACGCGCACCGCCGGCGTCGCGAGCGGGACGACGAGCGGGCCGCTGTTCCAGGAGGTGAGCGCGTCCTCCGGGAGCTGGATCGTGAACTCGTGCTCGCCCACGCGCTTCTTCGCCTCCTCGACGGGGCGGAACAGGTCGGCGAGCTGGAAGGAGACGTGGGCCGTGAGCTCCGCGCCGTCGGGGTGCACGATCGGCGTCGCGAGCATCAGGACGCCCTCCTGCACCACGTCGATGACCGGATCGGCGACGAGGCTCGCTCCGCTGCTCTGGAGCTCGTAGTCGACGACGAAGGCGTGCTGCTCCAGCACACCGACGCTCGCCTCCTCGCCGGAGAGGCAGAGCACCTTCGGCGTGAGGAGCACCTCGAGCGCGCCCGTCGGCTCGCGCAGCGCCTCCAGCCGCGCGCGGTAGGCCGCCTCGTCGAGCATCGTGATCTCGAGGGACGCGGGAACGCTGGCGCCGGGCTTCCCCTGGACGATGGCGGCCGAGATCTCGACGCGGCTCCCTGCTCGGGCCCGCAGTCCCGCGAGGAGCTGCTCGACGTGCGTCACGAACGCGTCCGAATCGCCCGTCACCTCCAGCTCCCGGGTGCTGCGCGCGGAAGACAGCGATCGCCCATAGGTCGTCGTCTCGTGCTTCAGGAATGCCACCGTCGCGACTCCCGGGAGCGCCGCGACGCGCGACTCGATCCACGCCTCGAGCGGCGTCAGGCCGTCGAGGCCCGTGGCGTTCCAGCCGACCGTCGCGGGCCCCATCCCCGCGTTCCGGACGTAGGTCGTCTTGGCCTCGGAGACGCTTCGCGGGCCGAGGATCGACGCGAGGGAGAAGCGCCGGGACACCGGTCCCCGGCGCGCGGGCTCCGCGAGGGACGGCGCGCTCTCGACGGCGCGCCGCGCGCGCGCGACCGTCGTCGGCTCCTGGAGAGGGATCGGGAGGTGGAACGCGGCGAGCAGGAGGACGGCGACGGGCTGCATGGCGGAGACCTCAGCGAGGCGAGCGGACGAGCGAGCGAACGGTGTGCGTGACGTGGAGCGGCGGCAGTCGGTCGCGACCGCGAGTCGAGACGGCGAGCCGCGACCGGACCACCCGATCGTCCTGCGGCGCGACCGGGCCCGCGGGCGGCGTCCCCTGGGTGCCCTTCCGCACGTCCGGGCTCCACACCCCGCGGGCGACGAGCACCGCCGCCGCGGCGAGGACGACGGCTGCGGCCGCGAGACCGATACGGCGCGGAGCGCGCGTCCGATCCCGTGCTCGCTCGGCGACGCGCGCGGCGGCGCGGGCCGCGCGACGTGCGTCGTCGGCGCTCGGCACGACGGACGCGAGGGCGAGAGCGAGCGCCAGGTCGTCGCCGTGGCGCTCGGTGCAGGCCGCGCAGCGCGCGAGGTGGGCACGCGCCTGCTCGAGGGCGGCGCGTTCGGGCCTCGCGTCCTCCTCGAGGGAGAGGAGACGCGCGCTCTCGGCGCACAGATCGGCCGCGGGCGTCATGTCGCCGTCTCCCCTGGGCGCGCGAGCGGCGGCGCGAGCCGTGGACGCAGGCGCTCCCGCGCTCGGAAGAGCCAGACCTTCACGGCCGAGGATGTCGCGCCGAGCTCGGCCGCGATCTCCGCCACGGAGCGGCCCTCCTGGTAGTGGAGGAGGATCGCCGCGCGCTCCGGCTCCCGGAGCGCCGACAGGTCGAGGTCGATCGTTCCCCGCGGCTCGGTGCGCGCCGGCGCCTCGTCGACGGAGCGATGGCCGGTCTCCGCGGGGGGCCGCGCCTTCGCGCGGCGCTGGTGATCGATGGCGCGATGCACGGCGAGGGTGCGCAGCCAGGGAAGGGG
Source organism: uncultured Planctomycetales bacterium (assembly GCA_964545855.1). GTDB lineage: Bacteria > Planctomycetota > UBA1135 > UBA1135 > JACQFD01 > CAZJHD01. The sequence continues at coordinate 14,837 of CAZJHD010000060.1, read as the reverse complement.
ATCGCGGTCCGGGTCGAGGTCGGCGAAGTTGCGCCACGCGCTCCAGAGCACTTCCTGCAGGAGGTCCTCGGCGACGTCGGGATCGCGGACGAAGCGCCGCAGCACCGCCTGGAGGCTCGGTCCCGCCGCGCGCGCGAGCTCCTCGAAGCGGGCCGTTCGGTCCAAGAGCGTGGAGCCGACGCGCGGGATCGGGCCGGCACGAGACGGGTACGCAGCGCGCGGCGGCGCGGTTACACGCCGGGGGCGATCCTCCAGATGTCGGTCGCGTACTCGCGGATCGTGCGGTCGCTCGAGAAGGTGCCGACGCGCGCGACGTTGCGGATCGCGCGCGTCGACCAGTCGTCGGGCGAGCAGTAGATGCGCGATGCGCGCTCCTGCGTCTCCAGGTAGGAGGCGAAGTCGGCGAGGTGGAGGTACTCGTCGCCGCGATCCATCAGCAGGTCGTAGACGTAGCGGAAGAGGCCGGACTCCCGCGAGCAGAAGAAGTTCGACCCGATGGCCTCCACCACGCGGCGCGCGCGCGGGTCGGCGCGGCAGATCTCGTGGGGGTCGTAGGCGCCGTCGCGCTTCGTCGCGGCGACCTGCTCGGCGTCGAGGCCGAACATGAAGATGTTGTCTCCGCCCACCTTCTCCAGGATCTCGATGTTCGCGCCGTCGAGGGTGCCGGTCGTGAGCGCGCCGTTCATGGCGAACTTCATGTTGCCCGTGCCCGACGCCTCCATCCCCGCCGTCGACACCTGCTCGCTCAGATCGGCGGCCGGGATGATCCGCTCGGCGAGGGACACGCGGAAGTCGGGGAGGAACGCGACGCGCAGCCACGGTCGGGCTCGCGGATCCTGGTTGATCACCTGCGCCACGTTGTGGATCAGCTTGATCACCTGCTTCGCGGCCCAGTAGCCCGGCGCGGCTTTCCCGGCGAAGACGTGCGTGCGCGGCACCAAGGGCGCCACGCCGTCCTCCACCAGGGAGAAGTACTCGTGCACCACATGCAGGAGGTGCAGGAGCTGGCGCTTGTAGAGGTGGATGCGCTTCGCCTGGATGTCGAAGAGCGAGTCGGGCGCGACGGTGATTCCCGACTGCTGCTGGATCGTCTGGGCGAGCCGCTCCTTGTTGGCCTGCTTCACGCGGCGGAACTCCTCGCGGAAGTTCGCGTCCTCCGCGAAGGGCTCGAGGTCGCGGAGCCGATCCAGGTCGGTGATCCACTCGGGGCCGAGGGTCGACGTGAGGAGCGCGGCGAGACGCGGGTTCGCCTGCAGGATCCAGCGCCGCGGCGCGACGCCGTTCGTCTTGTTGACGAAGGCCTCGGGCCAGACGTCGTGGAAGTCGCGGAAGACGCTCGTCCGCAGGAGCTGGGAATGGAGCTTCGCGACGCCGTTCGTCCGATGGGTGCCGACGATGGCGAGGTGCGCCATCCGCACCTGCTTCGGGCTGCCCTCCTCGACGAGCGACATGCGGCGCAGCCGATCCATGTCGCCGGGCCAGAGCGTCGCCACCTGGTCGAGGAAGCGGTGGTTGATCTCGTAGATGATCTGCAGGTGGCGCGGGAGGACGCGCTCCAGCAGCGGCACGGGCCACTTCTCGAGGGCCTCCGGGAGGAGCGTGTGGTTCGTGAAGGAGAGCGTCGCCCGCGTGATCTCCCAGGCGCGGTCCCACGGCGCTTCGTGGTCGTCCACGAGGATCCGCATCAGCTCCGCGACGGCGAGCGCCGGGTGCGTGTCGTTCAGCTGGATCGCGACGCTCGACGGGAGCTTGTCGACGTCGCGGTGCTCGTGGCGGAAGCGCCGGAAGATGTCGCGCAGCGCGCTCGCCACCAGGAAGTACTCCTGGAGCAGGCGGAGCTCGCGGCCCGCGCTCACGTTGTCGGAGGGGTAGAGGACCTTCGAGATCCGCTCCGAGGAGATCTTGTCCTCCACGGCGCGGATGTAGTCGCCGCTGTTGAAGATCTCGGTGTCGAAGTCGTCGGAGGACTGCGCCGAGAAGAGGCGCAGGAAGTTCACGGTCTTGCCGCCGTACCCGACGATCGGCATGTCGTGGGCGACGCCGACGACGAAGCGGCAGTCGCGCCACATCGGCTTCAGCCGGTTCTGGCCGTCGCGGCCCTGGTCGACGCGCCCGTAGACGGGCAGGAGGAACGTCGATCCGGGACGCGGCACGAGCCACGGACTCCCTTCGCCGCCCCAGTGATCGGGACGCTCCTTCTGGTAGCCGTTCGCGATCACCTGTCGGAACAGCCCGAACTCGTAGTTGATGCCGTAGCCGTAGCCGGGCATCCCGAGGGTCGCGAGGGAATCGAGGAAGCAGGCGGCGAGCCGGCCGAGACCGCCGTTGCCGAGCGCGGCGTCGAGTTCCGTCTCCTCGATCGCCTCGATGTCGATCCCGAGGCCCGCGAGCGCCTCGCGGACGACGTCCTCCACGCCGAGGTTCACGAGGTTGTTCCGGAGCGACCGCCCCACGAGGTACTCCATCGAGAGGTAGTACACCCGCTTCGACTTCTTCTCGTTGTAGCGGCGCTCCGTCTCCAGCAGCTGATCGATGATCTGCTCGCGCGTCGCCAGCGAGACGGCCTTCAGCACGTCGGCAGCCGTCGCGTACTTCCACTGCTTCGCCAGCGTGTACTGGAGATAGCGCTCGAAGGACGCGCGGAAGGATTCGGCGGAGATCCCGTTCGTGGCGGGCGTCGCCGAAGGCTCTGCTTGCGGTGCGGGTGCCGAGGTGCGGGATTCGAAGGCCGACATGCGATGCGTTCGTCGAGGAACGGGGAACGCGGCGGGGATCCGTCCCCGGCCACCGTTCCGACGGGTCCATCGGGAACGGAGCGCGGGGACCTGGAGGCGCACGTGCCGCGCCGTCCCAGGATCCCCGCGGCTCCGACTCTACGGACCCGGAGCGCAACGCGCGATGGAGCGCCCGAGACGGGGGGGCGCCGCGCTCGCCGAGCGGGCGCCGCTACACTCCCGCCGCGGAACCCCCGGCCGTGATCCTTCCTCGACTCGCAACACCCCTCCTGCTGGCGGGGCTCGCCGCCTGCGGCGCTCCGATCCCGGGCGTCGCCGCGGTGCCCGATCTCGTGGTGCGCGGGGGCCGCGTGCTCGATCCCGAGACGGGCTACGACGCGATCGCCGACGTGGCGATCCGCGACGGACGGATCGTCGCCATCGGGCGCGGGCTCTCGGGCGCCCGGTTCCTCGATGCGACCGATCGGGTGGTGGCGCCGGGATTCATCGACGCGCTCGCGGCCGATCTCGGGGCCGAGGCGGCCGAGTACAGGATCTTCGACGGAGTGACGACGGCTCTCGCCATGGAGGGCGGGCCCGTGGACACGGCGCGGACGGCGCGCCGCCTCGCGTCCGAGGGCCGCCCGCACCACTTCGGAATGGTCGTCGGCCACGGAGCGCTGCGCGAGGCCGCCGGCATCCTCGATCCGCGCGCACCCGCGACGGAGAGCGAGACCCGCACGATGGAGCGCCTCGCGACGCGCTCGTTCCTGGAGGGCGCCCTCGGGATCGGCTTCGGCCTGCAGTACACGCCCGGCGCGTCGCACGAGGAGGTGATCCGGCTCTTCGAGCTCGCCGGCCTCTACGACCTGTCGTGCCACGTGCACCTCCGCTTCGTCGACCTGCGGCCGCCGGACGACGTGTGGCGTGCGCTGAACGAGGTGGTGGCGGCGGCCGCCCTCGGCGGCACCCGCGCGCGCGTGATCCACGTGACGAGCGTCGCCCCCTTCGTCACGCCCCGCGTCCTCGAGCTCCTGGCGCGCGCGCGCCGCACGGGAGTCGACGTCGACGCCGACTTCTATCCCTACGGCGCCTGGATGACGGCCCTCGAGAGCCCGATCTTCGATCCCGGCTGGCGCGAGCGCGAGCGGCTCGACTACGGCGATCTCGAATGGCTCGCGACCGGCGAGCGCCTCGGTCCGGAGAGCTTCGAGCGTCTTCGAGCGGAGGGCGGTCTCGTCATCGCGCACGGCATCCCCGAGGAGGCGATCGTCGCGGCGGCGAGGAGCCCGATCGCCACGGTCGCCTCCGACGGCGGAGTCGTCGCGGGGAAGGACCACCCGAGGGGCGCCGGCACGTTCGCGCGATGGGTCGGCCGCATGTCGCTGCGGCAGGGTCTCGTTCCCCTGCGCGAGGCGCTCGGGAAGGTGACGTTCCTCGCCGCCGATCGGCTCGCGAACACCGCGCCCGATTTTCGTGACAAGGGGCGCCTCCAGGTGGGGAGGGATGCCGATCTCGTCGTGTTCGATCCGCGCCGGCTGCGCGACCGCGCGACCTTCGGCGAGACGCGGAGGAGCGAGGGCGTCGTCCACCTGATCGTCGGCGGCGTCGCCGTCATCGAGGACGGTGCGCGGGTTCCCGGTGCCCGCCCCGGGCAGTGGATCGTGGGGCGCCATGGCCGCTGACCTCGCGGCGGTCGAGCTGCGCGCCCTGGAATCGCCCGGCGACGTCGCGCGCGCGGCCGATGCGATGCTCGCCGTCTTCGGCCCGCCGGCCACCTCGCCGATCGACCTCCGCGCGTCGATCCTCGCCGGCGGGCACTGCCTCGCGGCGGAGCGCGCCGGCGAGATCGTCGGCGTCTGCTGGGGCCTCGCGGCCTTCGACGACGCGGGACCCTACGTGCACAGCCACGTGACCTCCGTCGCCGACGGGTGGCGCGGCCGCGGCGTCGGCGAGCGGCTGAAGCGCGAGCAGGCGCGCTGGTGCAAGGGGCGCGGGATCGACCGCATCGCGTGGACCTTCGATCCGCTCCAGGCGGCGAACGCGCGCTTCAACCTGAACCGGCTCGGCGCCGTCGCGGACGGCTGGATCCGCGACTGCTACGGGCCGCTCTTCGGTCCCCTCGATCCCGCCACGCGCTTCGGCGAGCCGGCGCCGAGCGACCGCCTCCACGTCACATGGCGGCTCGGCGCGAGTCCGTCGATCGTCGAGGGCGAGGAGCAGCGCGTGCCGCTCCCTCCGGCGCCGCCCGTGGGAAGGGCCCTCGAGGTGCTCCGCGCGTCCTGCGAGCCACTCTTCGCCGAGGGTTGGATCGCGGTCGCGCTCGAGCGTCGCGAGGACGGCGGCGCTGCCTACCGCTTCGGCCGGCGCGCGCGCCCGGGAGCGGCGTCGTGAGCGCCGGGATCGCGATCGAGCGCTTCGTGCTCCGCGCCGTGGATCTGCCGCTCCGCGCTCCCTTCACGACGGCCCGCGACGTGGAGCGATCGCACGCGGCGGTCGTCGTCGAGGCCCACGCGGAGGGGCTGCGTGGCTACGGCGAGGCGCCCGTCGGGCGGACGCCGAGCTACGTCGCCGAGACCGTCGACACGGCGCTCCTCTGCATGCGCCAGCACCTCGCGCCGCCGCTGCTGGCGCAGCCGATCGCCGACGCGACGGAGGTCGCGGCGCGTTTCGCGGGGGTGCGCGGGTGGCCGGCGGCGAAGGCGGCGCTCGAGGCGGCCGTCCTCGACCTGCTGGCGCGGCGAGCCGGAGCTCCGCTCGCGCAGTTCCTCGGCGGCGTGCGCCGGGAAGTTCCCTGCGGCACGGCGCTCGGCCTCGAGGAGAAGACGCGGACGCTGCTCCGCCGCGTCGAGGCCGCCGTCCAGAGCGGCGCGAAGCGCGTGAAGCTGAAGATCGCGCCCGGCCGCGACGCCGACGTGCTCGAGGCGGTGCGCGAGCGGTTCCCCGGCGTCGTGCTCTCCGTCGACGGCAACGAGGGCTACGGCGCCGAGCACGTGGAGCAGGTCTCGCAGCTCCACCGGTTCAAGCTCGTCATGGTGGAGCAGCCCTTCGCCGACACGCGGCTCGACCTCCATGCGCAGCTCGCCGCGCGGATGCGCGCGCCCGTCTGCCTCGACGACTCGATCCGCCACCTCGACGAGGCGGTCCTCGCCTACCGGCTCGGCGCCCTCGGCGTCCTGAACGTGAAGGCTCCGCGCATGGGCGGCCTCCTCGCGGGTCGCGCGGCGGCCGCCTGGGCCGCGAGCGTCGGCATCCCGTCCTTCGTCGGGGGCATGCTCGAGACGGGCATCGGAAAGCTCCACAACCTCGCGCTCGCCACCTGCGAGGGCTTCACGCTTCCGAGCGACGCGACGCCGTCGGACCACCACTTCGAGCGCGACCTCGTGCATCCGCGCGTCACGATGGAGGACGGCCTCTGGCGCGCGCCGACGGCACCCGGGATCGGCGCGGAGGTCGACGTCGAGCGGCTCGGTTCGTTCCCGAGCGTCGAGGTGCGGCGGGGCTGAGATCTCAGCGACTCTCCAGCAGGGCGCGCATCCCCGCCGTCGCGCCGGCGAGGACGGAGGCCGGGTCCTGCCCGCGGCGGAACTCGATCGTGAGGATCGGAATGCGGCGGTCGACCCCGACGAAGGTGCCGAGGGACCCGGGCGTCGGGTAGCCCATGTCGCCGACGACCCTCCAGCGGGGATCGACGGCACGGGCGGCGCCTGCGAAGCGCCGGGCTAGGTCCTCGCCGGGCCCGTCGAAGTTCACGAAGGGTCCGTCGGGAGTCGAGTGGAAGACGACGACGAAGGCCGGATCGAAACGCAGGAACTCGGCGTGGAGCGCCGCCGTCTCGGGTTCGCTCAGGGGCGAGCCGCCGAATCCGGGAGCCGCGCGAAAGTTCGACGAGGGCCAGTTGCGATTGAGATCGACGCCGCGCGCGTTGGTCCGCCGCTTCGCGGCCGTGCCGTCGGGGTTCGCGTCGTGCACGAGGCGTAGCGTCGTTCCGCCGCGTGCGATCGGCTCCGCCAGCCCCTGGAGGATCGCGGCGAGGCGATCGCCTCCCTCGCGCTCGTCGCCGTGGATGCCGCCGATCCAGAGGACGCGCCGCGGGCCCGATCCGTGCGTCGACGCGACGATCGCCGCGCCGTCGGCGGAGCGGCCGAGGATCTCGGCGCCGTCGCCCGGGCTCGGGAGCGACGCCGCGGCTCCCGGGATCACCGCGCGGCAGCCGGAGAGCAGCAGCGCGCAGAGGATCGCGCCGCGCCGCACGGTTCCTGCGATCTCAGACGAACCAGGGCAGGAAGATCAGCCCCACGACCGTCATCAGCTTGATGAGGATGTTGATGGACGGCCCCGACGTGTCCTTGAAGGGGTCGCCGACCGTGTCGCCGACGACGGCCGCCTTGTGGGTCGCGCCGCCCTTGCCGCCGTGCTCGCCGCCCTCGATGTACTTCTTCGCGTTGTCCCAGGCGCCGCCGGCGTTCGCCATGAAGATCGCGAGCATCACGCCCGTCACGAGGGCGCCGCCGAGGAGACCGCCGAGGGCCTGCACGCTCCAGAGACCGACCACCACGGGAGCGGCCACGGCCATCACGCCCGGCACGATCATCTGACGGATGGCGCCGTCCGTCGCGATGGCGACGCAGCGCGCCGTGTCGGGCTTCGCCTTGCCCTCCATGAGGCCCGGGATCTCGCGGAACTGCCGGCGCACCTCGTCGACCATCTTGTTCGCCGCGTTGCCGACGGCGCGCATGGTCATGGCGCTGAAGAGGAAGGGGAGGAACCCGCCGATCAGCAGGCCGATGATCACGTTCGTGCTGTTCACGTCGAGCAGCACGGTGCCATCGGGGGCGAGCATCGCGTTCACTCTCTGGAGAGCCGTCGCGTCGCTCCCGGCGTGCTCTCGCAGCAGCGATCCGGCGCGCGTGCAGAAGGCGTTGAAGAGAGCGAGGGCCGTGAGGGCCGCAGAGCCGATGGCGAAGCCCTTGCCGATGGCGGCCGTCGTGTTGCCGACGGCGTCGAGGGAGTCGGTGCGCTTGCGGACCTCCTTCGGCAGCTCCGCCATCTCGGCGAGACCGCCCGCGTTGTCGGCCACGGGCCCGTAGGCGTCGACGGCCAGCGAGATGCCGAGCGTCGAGAGCATGCCGACGGCCGCCATGGCGACGCCGTAGACGCCGCCCAGCGCGAAGGAGACGAAGATGCCGCCGCAGATGAAGAGCACCGGGAGCGCCACCGACTCCATGCCCGTCGCGAGGCCGTGGATGATGTTCGTGGCGGCGCCGGTCTGCGACTGCGCCGCGATGCGCCGGACGGGGCCGTTCTCCGTCGACGTGTAGTAGTCGGTGATCTTGCCGACGATGACGCCCACGGCGAGGCCGGCGACGATCGCGCCGAACATCTTCGTGCCGTCGACGCCCGCCGGCATCGGCAGCGCCATGGTGCAGAGCCACCAAGTGGCGCCGGCGACGAGGACCGACGCGACGATGAGTCCGCGGAAGAGGGCGCCATGCACCTTCTCCTCGCTCGACGCGTTCACGAAGAACGTGCCGATCACCGAGCAGACGATGCCGAGCGCCGAGACCGCGAGCGGCAGCACCACGAGGCTCGCCATGTGCTGCTGCCCCGCGTAGCTGAAGGCGCCGATCGTCATCGCCGCCACGATGGACCCGACGTAGGACTCGAAGAGGTCGGCGCCCATGCCGGCCACGTCGCCCACGTTGTCGCCCACGTTGTCGGCGATCGTCGCGGGGTTGCGCGGGTCGTCCTCCGGAATGCCGGCCTCCACCTTTCCGACGAGGTCGGCGCCCACGTCGGCCGCCTTGGTGAAGATGCCGCCGCCGACGCGCGCGAAGAGCGCGATGGAGGAGGCGCCGAAGCTGAAGCCGAGGACGTTCTCGAGGATCGTGGCGGAGAAGTCCTCGCCGCCGCTCGAGTAGGCGAGCGTGAAACCCGTGACGCCGGCGAGCGCGAGGCCCACCACCGTCATGCCCATCACGGTTCCCGAGCTGAAGGCGACGCCGAGGGCCGCACTGAGGCTCGAGCGTGCCGCCTGGGTCGTGCGCACGGCGGCGCGCGTCGCCGTGAACATCCCGAAGTAGCCGGCGAGGGCCGAGGCGACGGCGCCGGCGACGAAGGCGATCGCCGTCTTCGGCCCGAGGCCCGCTTCGCTGCTCGAGACCCCGATCACGACGCCCACGATGGCGACGAAGAGCGCGAGCCACTTGTACTCGGACTTGAGGAAGGCCGCCGCGCCCGCCTGGACGAGCCCGGCGATCTCCTGCATGCGTGCGTCGCCGGCGTCCTTCTTCATGATGGACGCGTACTTGACGAAGGCGAAGACGATCGCGAGCGCCGATGCGCCCAGCGCGAGATACAGGAAGAGGGTCGTGTCCATCCGATCGGTCGAGACGGTAGGGGGTGGCCGGGAGCGTCCGCCGAGCGCCGGAGGGCGGCTCGAGGGTGCGACGATCCGGACGCGGACGTGCGGAGCGCGAACTTGATGGATCGGGCGAGCCCTCGCGCGCAGCCGAAGGGGACGCACCGATACAAGCCGTTGCGGATCGGGCGACCCGGAGCCCGCGATGCGCGTCGCGTGAGACGGCGCAGAACGAGTGCATCCTCGAGCAGACCGCCGGCTCGCGCCGCTGGTCTTGCAAGGTCGTACCCGGCAAAAACTTGGGCGGGGAGCTTATCGGCAGTCCCCGGGGCGTCAACGTGGGAGGGAGACCTCGGGGCTGGACCCGGGCGCCGCGCGAGCCACCGCCAGGAGAACCCGGCGCCCCGGGCCGTCGACGAGGAGCGGCGCCTGCCCGAGGACGTCCCAGCCGAGGAGGCCCTCCGGACGCGTCTCCCCGAGCACCGCCAGATCCGTGAAGGCGGCCGTCGAGAGCTCCAGGCGCGGCAGCCGGTAGCGCGGCTCCTCCTGGGAGCCGCCGATGTCGTGGATCGTCGTCGTTCCGGCGGAGTCGAGGCGCATCGCCGCCACCCAGGGGAGCGGCAGGGTGATCGGCCGCGCGCCCGTGTCGACGATCATCGAGAGCGGAGCGCCCGCGATCCGCGCCTCGACGCGCGCCGTGCCCCGAAGCCAGCGGGACGGCAGCTCGACGAAGCTCCAGTCCGGCGCCAGGGACGCGAGAGGCGAGGCGCCGCCCGTTCCCTCGCCTCCTCCGAGGATCCAGAGGCTCCGGCGCTTCGGGTCGAAGAGGAGGCGCCACCCGGCGAGCACGTCCTGGCCGATCACGCCGGCGAGATCCTCGCGCAGCGAGTGCAGGTCGGTCACCGGTGCGTGGAAGTCGTCGAGGGACGCGTCGCCGATCCAGAGCCGCGGGATCGCCGCGCCCGAGTGGATCCGGCGCTTCGCGGCGCCTCCGCGCGTGAGCGTCACGGCCGTCTCGAGGGGCTCGACGGGGAGACCGAAGGACCGGATGGCGCGCACGTCGAAGAGCGAGATCTCCGAGCCCGTGTCGATCAGGAAGAGGGCTGAGCCGTGACCCGGCACCTCCGCCTCCACGGCCGGAAGGCTCCAGGGAACGAGCGTCACCTCCACGTCGCCGGGCACTTGCGAGCGCTGCAGGACGACGCCGACCTCGGCCTCGGCGCCGCGCGAGCAGCCGGGCGCCAGCAGAGCGGCGAGGGCGACGACGAGGGCCGCGCCTCCGGAGGAGTCCGTGCCGCTCACTTGTGATCGTGCTCCAGGTGGTCGCGCAGCGCGTCGGCGCCGAAGTCGCGCGTGAGGTCGCGCCAGACCGTGTGCACGTGGTTCGCGCCGTCCTGGGTGTTGTCGTACTCGATCACGAAGGTGGGGCCGTGGAGGCGGTAGTAGTGCGGCTTCCCCGGCTCCAGGGATCCGGCCCAGGCGAAGTGGACGCTGCCGAGATCGGCGGCGCCCATGCGAGAGAGCGCCTGCTCCGCCAGCTCGGGACGGAGATTCCGCGCGTACTCGTCGAGGAGGAGCGCGAGCGTCGCGCACTGGCTGGCATCCATGGCGGAGCCCGGGAGACCCTTCGGCGCGCCCAGGAGATCGGCGCGGCGGCCGGGGCCGAGGATCACGTCGGCGGGCGCCTCCTCCTCGATCACGGCGCGCGCGCGGAGCTCCGGCGCGAGGCTCGTGAGGAGCGCGCGTGCGAGGTCTTCCTCGGCGGCGAGGACGCGCAGGCCCGCGCTCGGCCCCTCGCGGACCTCGGCCGGATTCGCGCCGAGGAACGCGGGCGTGACCGCGACGACCTCGCGCGTCGCCGCCGTGAAGTGGATCGAGACGTGATGACCCTGCACCCGCCAGCCCCAGGGCGATTCGGCGGACGGCGTCCCGAAGACCGCGAAGGCGTAGCGCTCGGGGTCGCGGTGCGGCGCCTTCCCGCCGCGCTCCTCCGCCATCTGCCGGAGGACGAGGTCGAGGGCGAAGATCGAGGTGACCTTCAAATACCCGCGCGCGGAGAGCGCGCTCCGCAGGAGCGCGTGGGCGGCGCGGCGCTGCGGGAGCGAGAGCTCGCCGAGGACCACGCCGGGATAGGAGCCGGGAACGAAGTTCCATTCCGTGCGCTCCTTCGCCGCGAAGGCGAACTGCGCCTTCGCGCGGAGCCCGTCGTCGAGGCTCGCGAGGAACGCGGCCGCGGCGTCGCGCATGGACGCCGCCGGATCGGGCGCGGGACGGTTCGCGAACGCGAGGAGGAGCGCCGCGCAGACGAGGGAGCGAGGTCGGATCATGGGTCTCCGCACGTCAGTCTCGCGCGCGCGGGGGAGGAAGGAAGGGGGCTTCGAGCCGGCGCTTCGGAGCGAGCGTCCGCCATGCCACGCTCCGGGGATGACCCTCGACCGCGTACGCATCGCCGCCGCGATCCTCGCTCCTGCGCTCCCGGGCTGCGCGCTCTTCGCCGAGCCGCCGGCGCCCGCGATCCCGCAGCGTCCGACGCTCTCCTCCGACACGGGCACGACGAAGCGCGGGACCTTCGAGCTGGAGGCGGGCGTCACCGTCGATCCGGGCGATCTCTACGACACGCCCGCGCAGGTGAAGTACGGCGCCGGCACGCACACCGAGTTGTTCCTCGGCTGGTCGCCCTTCGTGCACCTCGACGCGCCGGCGCGGGATGCCACGGGGCCGGGCGACCTGTTCGTCGGCACGCGCCACCGCATCGTCGACGAGAAGGAGGGCGTTCCGTCGGCGGCCCTGCAGCTCACGACGAAGCTTCCGACGGCGAGCGAGAGCGAGGGCATCGGCAGCGGGGAGACCGACTTCTTCGTCGCGGGGATGCTCACGAAGGGCTTCGGGAAGCTCTCGGCCACGGCCTTCTACCAAGCCGGGATCCTGGGCGATCCGTCGGGGACGGGGACGATCCTCCAGCACGACGCGGCGCTCGCGGCGGGCATGCCGATCGTCGATCACGTCGGCCTCTTCGCGGAGCTCGCGGGGATCTTCCAGCCGACGACGGGACTCGACGCCGTCTTCTCGACGGTGGGCGCGACCTACGCGATCTCGCCGAGCTTCGTGCTCGACGCCGCGATCCAGACCGGCATCACGCCCGACGCGCCCGACTTCCGCGTGCTCGCCGGCTTCACCTGGAACCTCGGCGGCCCCGGAGCGCCGGGCGCGAAGTGAGGCGCGCGGAGCGGTCACCCGGGAATGGGGTCAGACCCCTTTCCCGGGTGTCAACGCACGCTCTTCGCCGCGCCCAGCAGGCCGACGAATCGGCGCGCGCGCGGGAGCATGTACGCCATGCCGCAGCCACCGTGGCCGCCGCCGCAGGGCGCCACGGGCGCGAACTCGAGGCCGTAGGGGAGCCACGGGCCGCGGCGCGCCGGGTCGTAGACGAGCGCTTCGTCCTGCTCGAGCGCAACCAGGCGCTCGGCGGCGATTCCCTTCGCCTTCGTGCGCGCGAGGACGATCGCCGGGAGGAGCGCCCAGAAATGTGCTCGGACCGTCTTCCGGTCGGACGGCGACTCCTCGCCTCCCTGCGCGAGACGATCGAGGGCCTCCACGGCCTCCCTCGGGGCCTCGCGCCGCGCGCGCGCGGCGAGGTCCCGCACGCGTCCGTCCGCGAGCCCGAAGACCACGCGCCGAAGGCGCGCGACGAGGCAGTGCGGATCGTCGAGCTCCTCGACCGGGAGAACGTCTCCTTCGATCCGCCTTCCTTCCTCGTCGAGAACGAGCAGATCGTCTTCGGGACGGGCGCCGGGTACGGCGCGCACGACCGAATCCTCGGCACAGGCGGCGACCACGAGCCCGAAGACCTCGAGCACTTCCACGTCCAGCGACGTCTCCGCCGGGCGCGACTCGGAGAAGGCTCCGGGGGGCACCATCCAGGGAGAGGAGACGAGTGCGCGATCGAGCGCTCGGAGCAGACGCGTTCTCTCGATCTCCGAATCGGGGAAGCGGACGAGGAGACCCGGACGCCTCGTCCGCGCCATCTCGTCGCGCAACCTGCGCAGCGCGCCGGCCGGACCATCCCCTTCGGCCGGCTCCTGGATCCGAAAGAGCGGGGAGAGGAACACGATCGGCGCCGCGGCGCCGGCGGAGCGAACGAGGAACTCTCGGCGGGTCGGCTCCATGGGGGGCGAGCGTACCCGCATCGGCGCGGAGCGTCACGGCGCGCGCGCGTCCGGTAGTCTCCGGCTCCCATGCCGGACGCGCGCCGCTGCATCGTCGTCCTCACCGGAGCGGGCGTCTCCGCCGACTCCGGCGTCGCGACCTTCCGCGGGCCCGAGGGGCTCTGGGAGGGCCATCGCATCGAGGACGTGGCGACGCCCGAGGGCTGGGCGCGCGACGCGCGGCTCGTCTGGCGCTTCTACCAGACTCGTCGCGCGCAGCTCCGGAGCGTCGAGCCGAACCCGGCGCACCTCGCGCTCGCACGGCTCGAGCAGGAGCTCGCGGCGCGTGGCGATCGCTTCGCGCTCGTGACGCAGAACGTCGACGACCTCCATGAGCGCGCCGGCTCGCGCGCGATCCACATGCATGGCGAGCTCGCGAGCCTCCTCTGCGAGCGCTGCGGCGAGCGCGTGCGCGACGAGGCGAGCCTCGACCCCGAGGCGTTCCTCGCCTGCCCGCACTGCGAACGCGGGCGGCTCCGTCCCGACATCGTCTGGTTCGGCGAGATCCCGTACCGCCTCGACGAGATCGGGCGATGGCTCCGGGAGTGCACCCACTTCCTCGCCATCGGGACGAGCGGCGTCGTCTATCCGGCGGCCGGATTCCTCCAGGCGGCGCGCGCCTACGGTGCGACGACCTGCGTCACCGCCCTCGACGAGCCCGAGAACCTGCACGTCGCCGACCGCTTCGTGGGAGGACGCGCCGCGGAGGTCGTGCCGCGATTGGCGGAGGAGCTGCTCGCGGGGGAGTGACGTCTCCCCGCGCGCATCAGTCGAGCATCCAGAGCTGGCAGGCGTCCGCGCCGCACCGTGCGATCTCCTGGTCCTGGCGCACCTGGGCGCCCGCGACGCCGATCGCGCCGACGACCGTGCCGGACGCGTCCCGGATCGGGAAGCCTCCGGGGAACGTGACGTGGCCGCTCGATCCCTCGAGCCCCCAGTAGGAGCCGCCGGGCTGGCTCCGCGCCCCCACGTCGCCCGTGGGCCGGTCGAACATGCGGGCGGTCTTCGCCTTCCCGACGGCGAGGTCGATGGAGGCGAGGCAGGCGCCGTCCATCCGGCGGAACGTGACGAGGTGGGCGCCCGCGTCGACGACGGCGATGCTGACGGGGACGCCGAGATCGCGAGCCTTCTCGAACGCGGCCCGAACCGCGTCGTCGGAGAAGGCTCCGGAGAGGGAGGTCATGGGGCGGGGCGGAATGCAGGAGGGTTGGTGGCTCATGGCAGCGCCGGGAACGGGAGCCCGCGTCCGACCGAAGGAAGATTCTCGAACGCGCCCCGGAACGCTCCGGCGCGAGAGCGCGACGCCCGCGGACCGAGCCGGTCGCGGGAGCGACCTCCGGTGCACCATGGCGCCATGACCACGGCTCCCGGCGACCCGGCTCCCGCGTTCTCGCGCGCCCGGCTGCTCGCCATCGCGGGCGCCATCGCGGGGATCCTCGCCATCGCGCTCCTCGCACTCGGCGGAAGCGACGCGGACAGCGGTGAGCTGGCCGATCGTGCGGACGAGCCCGCGCCCGCGCCGCCGAGGGCGGGGGCGGCGGCACCGGCCGTCGCGCG
>CAZJHD010000059.1:0-26823 GCA_964545855.1 uncultured Planctomycetales bacterium | reverse complement strand
GGTGGACCAGCTTGGCCGAACTGCCAGTGGACTTGATAGGCCGAGCTGTGACACCCAATCGCCGGCGCAACCCCCCGCGCCGCAAGGAGACCTCCATGGCTCGCTTCCCCTCCACGCTCGCCCTCGTCCTCGCGGCCGCAGTCGGCGGCGCGCTCCTCTACGGCGTGAGCGCGCAGGCGCAGACCTTCGCCGTTCCCGACCGATGTTGCTGGCCCCCGAAGCCGTCGACCATGGTGACGATCTGCGGGGAGCAGCTTCTTCAGCCAGGACAGTCCCTTGCCGTGTACTCCGTCCCTGCCGGGAAGACGCTCGTGGTGACCGAGGCTCGAGTGCGGGGCGGTGGAGGACCGGTTCTCAGTCTCTTGGAGGATCTGGGCGGAACTCTCACGCTCAAGAGGTCGATCATTGAGATCTGCTCAGGTTCGAATTCTGAGCCTCCTGCGGTGTCTGGCGCTGCGGGGATTGGAGCTACCTTCTCTTCGGGGAGTGTCGTCACTCTCTTGTCCTCGGCGAACGCGATCGCGCGCTACGAGATCATTGGGTATCTCGCTGCGCCTTAGACGCGCGAGCGCGTGCCGGGAGACGAAGCCGATTGCCCTCGTCACGGTCTGGCGAGATCGCGTCATGTATCCGACTTCGCCGGAGCAGTGAATCCAGCCATTTCCCAAGTTTGCCGCGCGAGATCTGGGACGATCGAGGCTCAGCCCGCCGCCGTTCCGCCCCCAGCGTCCAGCCGAGCATCCGCTCTCTGGGGCCTATCTGCCGGTAAAGACTTGCAGTGGTCCAAGACCTGAATTCTTGACACCGAGGCTGCCGTCCAAGCTCAGCCCTCCACTTAGCGACACACTCAGGTAGCTCGGGAAACTTCCGCTCAGTGTCAGGTTCTGGGGCGCGGGCCATCCCTTCGCGGCGAGCACTTCCCACGCTGCCGCTTGACGCTCCTGAGCTACGGCAAGGGCTTTCAGGGCTTCGAGCATGGGATCCGCCTTGGGAGTCTTCTCCTCCGCCTCTTGGGCAAGGGGAGAGATGTAGGCGAGACCCGCGAGAGTGACCGCACCGAGGAGGACGCTGGGGAGGTGGATCGGCTTCATCCGAGCATGAGAACGCTGCGACATTCCCGCGTCTAGCTTCGCAGCTCGGCTGGCATGTCGAGCCGGTCCAGGCAACCACTAGGATCTCCGACTCGGCGGCGCCAGATGTTGAGGCTGGCGAGTGCCATGTGACCGATGCGTCCCCCCTCGCATTCTCTGCCTGTTGAACGAAGCCGCTGCGCGGCAGCCAGAATACGTTCGAAGGGCGTCGGCGGGAGACGGCGCGGCTGAGTGCGCTTGAGGGTTCGGGGCTAGGGAGAGACGGTCGGAGTCTGGCTTCTCTTGCCTGCACCGAGCGCGGCTCCCCGGCAGATCGATGCCGCGGGGCAACGTCCTCGGCGCGACGTCGGCACGGCTTCCCCGTCTCGGCGGCTTCAGTCGCAGCGAAGAAGGCGCGGGCGCTACGGGGCGCGCTCCCGGCACCTGCCCCACGAGTTCGCATTCTGGTCCTACTTGGGGGGGTCCGGCCCCTGTTAAGCAAAGCTCTCAAGTTCGTACACAAGAGAGCGAGAGAGCGAAGTACCCCGAGTCGGACTCGAACTCGGGCGGATTCGGGAGCTCGAGTCGGTGCAGCACGGATCGGGCGCGTTCGCGGGCGTCCCCCCAAGCTGCGACGCGTTCGCGACTTAAGCGCCCCCCTTTCGGCAGGTCCCCACGACCCCGTGTCGGGCTCTCCCGGCGGGTGCTCGCACATTGCGAGCTGAGTGGCTCCCGGACTAGGACTCGAACCTAGGACAAACCGGTTAACAGCCGGTTGCTCTACCAACTGAGCTATCCGGGAAAACGAGGGCGGACAGGCTAGCGGCGGCAGGGCGGGGGTCAAGATCGGGAGGAGCGCGGGGAGTGCGCGCGAGGTGCGGGGTCGCGGCGACGAGCCCGTAGGATCCGCGGATGCCGCGCATGACGGTGACGCGCCTGCTGATGGCGGTGGTGCTGGTGGCCGCCGGAGGATGGCTGCTCGCCGATCTGGGGCGCGTCGGGCCGCCGGCGTGGGACGAGTCGGCGCACGCGATGCATGCGCTGCGGACGGCGGACCGCATCTGGCACGGCGACGCGACGGGTCTGGTGGACCACCTGCAGGCGCAGGACATCTACCCGCCTCTCGGGCGCGCCGGCATGGCGCTCGGGCTGCTGGTCTTCGGGACGGACTGGAGCGCGCCGCGAACGGCAACGGTGCTTGCGTGGATCGCGACGGTGTGGCTCGCGACGCGCATCGCGCGGCGGCTGGTACCGCCGGAACGCGGCGACGCGGCCGCCTTGGCGACGGCGGTGTTCGGCCTCACGGGCTGGCTCTGCATCGCCTTCGCGAGCGTGGCGATGCTGGAGGCGTGGTCGTCGCTGGCGGCGGCGGCGACGGTGCTGGCGGTGCTGCGCGCCGCGGAACGCGGCGGCTGGCGCGCACCGCTCGTCGCCGGCCTGCTGCTCGGCGCGACGTTCCTCGTGAAGTACAACAACGGCCTGATCCTCCTCGCCGCCCTGATCGGCTCCTACGCATGGAGCGCGATCCAACGGCTCTGGGGCGCGCGCAGCGACGCCCCCGGCGAGCGCCTCGGGCCGATGGCGTGGACGGCCGCGGGTTTCGCGCTGGTGATGGCCTGGTGGTTCGTCCTCCCGCTTCCGCTCGGTCTCGAGCGCGGCGCCGACCACCGCGCGGGCATCACGGCCTTCGCCACGATCTCGGGCACGGTCCCGGGCCAGACAGCGCTCGACCTCCTGCCCCTCTTCGCTCTGGCCGCCTGCATCTCGCTCCCGGCGGCGGCTCTGCAGGTGGCCGGCATGGCCTGGGGGTTCGCGAATCTCCGGCGACCGGCGCCTCGCCTCTGCATCACGGTCGCCTTCGCGGGCTTCAGCGCCTTCGTGGTCTACCCGCACCGCGAGGACCGCTTTCTCGTGCCGACGCTCTTCCCGTGCTGGGCGCTCGGCGCCGCAGTGACGACGTCGCTCGGCGCGTGGCTCGTCGCACGGATCGGCGCCGGTCCGCTGACGGTGCGGCGCGCGCTCGTCGGCGCTGGCATGCTCGCCGTGGTTCTGCTCACGCGAGGCCTCGGGAGCCGCGCGGTCCTGGCGGCGGTGCAGGGAACGCCCTCGGAGATGGCGAAGGCGTTCCACGAACGGCTCGCACGCCGCTGGTCGGAGCCGTGGCAGGCGTTCAAGCGCCGGGACGGCGCGCCGCCGGACAGCAAGCAGCTCATCGTGCAGGCGGCGGCGGAGCACCTCGTGGCGCGCGAGTCCTTCGCGTGGCTCGGCGGCACGGTGACGGAGATCCCGCTCTCCCTCGTGCGCTGGCAGATCTACCGCCGCGTCGGCGATCCGCGCGTCCTGCATGCGCCGATCGGCGGCGAGACGGAGCTCATGCTGGATCCGCGCTGGACGGAGGAGAGCTTCCGCGCGTGGGCGGACGCCTACGACCGGGTGGTGATCCTGGAGCCGCTCGACCGGGACGCGCTCGCGCGCGACCGACCCTGGGAGCTGCGCGCGATCGACTGGATGGCGGCTCACCCGGCCTTCGCGCGCGAGACCGTGGTGGAGATCCCCGAGGGCAACGGCCGCACGCGGCGGCTCGCGTTCTACCGGCGCAGAAACTGACGCCGCGGCGGCCTCACGCGCCCACGGGCTTGTAGAACGACAGCAAGTTCGCGAGCTCCTCGCGCATGCGCTCGCGCGGCACGATCGCGTCGATCTGCCCCTTCTCGAGCAGGAACTCGGCGCGCTGGAATCCCTTCGGAAGCTCCTGCTTCAGCATCGCGGAGATGACCCGCGGACCGGCGAAGCCGATCAGCGCGCCCGGCTCCGCGACAATCACGTCGCACACGGACGCGAAGGAAGCCGTGACGCCACCGGTGGTCGGATTGGTGAGCACCGACACGGAGAAGCCGCCGCCACGCTGGAGGCGCGAGAGCGCGCCGCAGGTCTTCGCCATCTGCATGAGCGACACGGCGCCCTCGTGCATGCGCGCACCGCCGGAGGACGTGAAGAGCAGGAGCGGCCGGCGCGTCTCGAGCGCCACCTCGCAGCAACGCGCCACCTTCTCCCCCACCACCTCGCCCATGGATCCGCCGAGGAAGCCGAAGTCGAGCACGCCGACGACGACGGGCCGGCCCTCGATCGTGCCGGTGCCCGCGATGACGGCCTCGGTCAGGCCCGACTTCTTCTGCGCCGCCGCCACCTTCTCCGGATAGGGCACGTGGTCGACGAATTTGAGCCGGTCCTGCGGCACGAGGTCGGCGAAGATCTCCTCGAAGGAGTCGGCGTCGAGGATCAGCTCGATCCGCGCACGCGCGCCGAGCGTGAAGTGGAACCCGCAGTTGGAGCAGACGCGATGCTTCGCCTCCAGCTCCTTGCGGAAGATCATCTGCCGGCACGACTCGCACTTCAGCCAGAGGCCGCCCGGGACCTCGCGCTTCTTGCTGCCGAAACGAGTCCACTCCATGTCGTCCTCTGGCCGTCCGACCGGTTGTGCCATCACGGTGCCTCGACGGAGGCCTTGGCCGCGCCGCGCGCCCATGCCTCCGTGGTCTGGGTGCGCAGGTCTCGAATCGTCGCCGCCATGTCGTCGCTGCGGAAGAGGAACGTGCCGGCGATGAAGACGTTGGCCCCCGCTTCGGCGCAGAGGGGGGCCGTCTCGGCGGTGATTCCGCCGTCCACCTGCACGTCGCCGGCGAAACCGAAGGCGCGCAGCGCCCGGATCTTCGGCAACACGCTACGCATGAACTTCTGGCCGCCAAAGCCGGGGAAGACCGACATCACGAGCACTTGGTCGAGCCGCGGCAGGAGCGGACGGATCGCGGCGACGTCGGTGTCGGGATTGAGCGAGATGCCGACGCCCTTTCCCAGGGCGCGGATCGCGTCGACGGCGAGATCCGCGTCGGGCGCCGCCTCCACGTGGAAGGTGATCGCGTCGACGCCCGCCTCCGCGAACCAGCGCGCGTTCGCGAGCGGGTCGGTCACCATCACATGGCAGTCGATCGGCAGCCGCGCGCTGCGCTTCACGGCGCGCGCGACGTCCGGGCCGACGGTGAGATTGGGGACGAAGTGGCCGTCCATGACGTCGAGGTGGAGACCGTCGGCGCCCGCCGTCTCGCAGCGCTTCGACTCCGCGCCGAGCTGCGCGAAGTCGCAGGCGAGGAGCGAGGGATAGATCTTGATGGCCGGCATGTCGGAGCCCCGGCGCGAAGCCGGCGCGACACCCTCAGGAGCGCCGCAGACAGGCGACGCCGGGGAGTTCCTTCCCCTCGAGCAGCTCGAGGGACGCGCCTCCGCCGGTGGAGATGTGGGAGACCCGCTCGGCGAAGCCGAACTTCTGGATCGCGGCGACGGAGTCTCCGCCCCCGACGACGGAGAACGCCTCCGACTGGGCGATGGCGCGCGCGACGCCGCGGGTGCCCTCGGCGAATCGGTCGAACTCGAACACTCCCATGGGGCCGTTCCAGACGACGCGCTTCGCCTCCGCGATCACGCCGGCGTAGAGCTCCACGGTCTTCGGTCCGATGTCGAGCCCCATCCAGCCGTCGGGGATGTTCTCCTCCACCACCTTCGACGGCGCGTCGGCGGCGAAGCTCTCCGTCACCACGTGATCGACGGGGATCAGGAGCTCCGTGCCCTGGAACCGCAGTTTCGCCATCGCGTCCATGGCGACGTGCATGTCGGCCTCGTCGAACTTCGACGACCCCACCTCGATGCCGCTCGCGCGGAGGAAGGCGTAGGCCATGGCGCCACCGACGAGGAGGTGCTGCACCTTGCCGCCGAGGTTCTCGACGACGCCGATCTTGTCGCTCACCTTCGCGCCGCCGAGGATCGCGACGAAGGGCTGCGACGGGTCGTTCATCAGCTTCTCGAAGGCCACGAGCTCGCTCTGGAGCAGGAGCCCCGCCCCCGACGGGAGCAGGGACGCCACCCCCGAGACGGACGCGTGCGCGCGGTGCGACGATCCGAACGCATCGTTCACGTAGAGGTCGCCGAGGGCGGCGAGCTTCTTCGCGAAGGCGGCGTCGCCCTTCTCCTCCTCGGGATGGAAGCGCACGTTCTCGAGGAGCAGCACCTCGCCGGGCTTCAGCGCCTTCGCGGCCGCCTCCGCCTCGGCGCCGATGCAGTCGGCCGCGAAGCGCACGGCGTGGCCTTTCATCAGCTCCGCGAGCCGCTTCGCGACGGGCTGCAGCGAGTACTTCGGGTCGGGCCCGCCCTTGGGCCGCCCGAGGTGGCTCATGCAGACGGCGCTGCCGCCGCGCTCCAGGATCGCCTGGAGCGTCGGCAACGAGCCACGGATGCGCGTGTCGTCGGAGATGGAGCCGTCCTTCTCGAACGGCACGTTGAAGTCCACCCGGACGAGCACGCGCTTCCCCTTGACGTCGAGGTCCGCGAGGGTTCGGAAGGTCATGTCGATTCTCCAGCTCGGGGTCGGACGTGCTCGGCGGGTGCGGACTTCGCGATCAACCGACCTGCACCCACTTGGCGATGAGATCGAGGCAGCGGTTGCTGTAGCCCCACTCGTTGTCGTACCAGCCCACGACCTTCGCGAAGGTGTCTCCGCTCACCATCGTCGACTTGCCGTCGATGATGCAGGAATGGGGGTTGGTGACGATGTCCGAGGAGACGATCTCGTCCTCGGTGTACTCCATGATCCCCTTCAGCGGACCGCTCGCCGCCGCCTTGAAGGCCGCGTTGATGGAGTCCTTCGTGACGGACTTCTTCAGGATGGCCGTGCAGTCCGTCACGGAGCCGTCGGGAACCGGCACGCGCAGAGCGAAGCCGTCGAGGCGCCCCTTCAGATCGGGGATCACGTCGCCCACCACCTTCGCCGCTCCCGTCGTCGTCGGGATGATGTTCTGCGCCGCGGCGCGCGCCCGGCGCAGGTCCTTGTGCTCGAGGTCGAGGATGCGCTGGTCGTTCGTGTAGGCGTGCACCGTCGTCATGAGGGCGCGCTCGATGCCGAACGACTCGTGGAGCACCTTCACCATGGGGGCGAAGCAATTCGTCGTGCACGACGCGTTGCTGAGGACGGTCATCCCCTTCTTCAGCACGGAGTCGTTCACTCCCATCACGATCGTCGCATCGGGCGCGTCGGTCTTGTCGCCGGGCGCCGAGATCACGACCCGCTTCACGGTGCCGCGCACGTGCTTCGTGGCGTCGGCCTTCTTGATGAAACGGCCCGTCGATTCGAGCACCACGTCGCACTGGAAGTCGGGCCACGCGATCACAGCGGGGTCCTTCTCGGCGAAGACCTTCACGGAACGCCCGTCCACCTTGATCTCCCCCTCGGCCGACTCGATCTTGCCCGGGTAGCGTCCGAGCACCGTGTCGTACTTCAGCAGGTGCGCGAGGGTCTTGGAGCTGGTCAGGTCGTTCACGGCCACGATCTGCATGCCCAGATCGGGACGCGCCGCGAGGGCTCGGAACACGTTGCGGCCGATGCGGCCGAATCCATTCACACCGATGCGAATCGTCATGGGGTCCTTGCGAGGAAGAAGGGGCGGAAGCTCGGGTCCGACTCGTGCGCCCGGGAGCCGCGATCGGCGCGGCGCGGTCGCGCGGGCGGCGGGAACGCCCTCCGCGACCGCCTCGGCGGCGAAGATGCGAATCGCCCGGGAGCCGCCCGGGACGAACTCGCGGAGCCGGAGAGGCGACGATACGGCGAAGGCCCCGCTCCCCGCAACCGCGGCGCATCCCTCCCCCCGTTGACGCTTCGCGCGCGCGTCCGCTAGCGTCTTCGGCCCCGCGTCCCGATCCCCGGCCTGCCGCCACTCTCCCCGCCGCTCCCGAGAGAGCGATCGACCCGGAGCTCCCGATGCAACCGCGATCCACCGCCTTCCTGCTCGCCCTGCTCCTCGCCGCCGGGGGGTGCGCGAGCTCGGAGGAGCAGCGCGTCTTCGAGACGCGACGCGACTCGGCGAAGCTCTACTACGACCAGGGAGACCTGAACCGCGCCGCCGCGCTGGTCCGCGGCGCCCTCGAGATCAACCCGAACGATCCCCTGTGTCTCGCGATCCTGGGGATGACGCGGGCGCGTCAGGCGAACGTCGGCGGGAGCTTCGACCCGAGGCTGCTGGACGGCGCGATCCAGACCTTCGACCAAGCCGAGGACAACGGCGGCCGGAACCTCTTCCAGGTGCAGCTCGGCCACGGCCTCGCGCGTGCGACACGCGCCGCCGGCTTCCTGCGCCGCGCCGAGGCCGCCGAGGAGCGCATCGAGGCGCTCCTGGGCGGTCCCGACTCGGCCGAGCGCACGGCGCCCGCCACCTCCGATCCCACCGTCATCGACGCCCTCGCCAACCTCCGCGCGGAAGCGAAGAAGGCGCGCGAGAGCGCCGCCGCCGATCTCGCGATCGCCGCCGACCGGCTGGATGCCGCCCACGACGCGCAGCCCGACCGGGCCGACGTGCTGGAGCAGCTCCAGGCGCTCCACTCGATGCGCGGGGAGCCCGAGGAGTCGATGCGCTACGGCCGCCGCGTCGTCGAGATGACGCTCGATGCCCGCAAGGAGCGGCTGCGCATGCTCGACCGCGTGGGGCTCTCGGTCGCCACCGACCCCGCGGCGCGCCGCGAGATGCGCCTCTTCGATTCGCGCGAGGCCAACAGCCGCGGCCTCATCGCGCTCATGCTCTACCGACAGGGGAAGTTCGCCGAGGCGGCGACGGAGCTCGACCGCGTGCTCGAGCTCGATCCCGATCGGATCGACGACTACTACAACCGCGGCGTCTGCCGGCAGGAGACGGGTCGCTTCCGCGACGCCGCCAGCGACTTCGAGGACTTCGTGAAGCGGAGCACGCTCCCGATCGACTCGAAGCAGATGCGGGAGGTGTGGGACCGATTGGCCCTCTGCCGCGAGAAGGCGAAGGCCTCCGACGTCGGAGTCTCGGCGCGCTGAACGAAGGGCGGCGCCTCAGCGCTTCACGCGCTTCGCGGGCTCCGGTGCCGGCTCGGCCTTCTCCGCGGCCGGTCCGCGCTTCTTCGCCTCGAAGACCTTGCGGCCCTCGGCGCCGCGGATCACCTCGATCCGCAGGATCTCGCCGGGAGCGACCGAGGCCAGCGCTTCTCGAATGGTCGGCCCTTCCTCGCCGATCGCCTTGCCGCCGATCGAGACCACGAGGTCGCCCTCCCGCAGCCCCATGGAAGCGGCCTGCGAATCCTCCGAGACGCTCGTCACGACGAAGCCCCGGCCCTCGTCGATGCCGACGAACTTCGCCACGGCGGCGGGCACGAGTTCGACGCCGACGCCGAGGAGCTCGCCGTTCTCCTCGCCGATCAGCCGACCGATGCGCTCCGCGTCGGCGGGATCCAGCCCGCCCGCGAACGGGACCGCGAGACGAGGCTCCACGAGGAGATTCGGCTCGACAGGCACCTGCGGCGTCGGGCGCAGACGCAGCGCGCGTCCCGTGCGAGGCGCGTCCAGGTCGAGCTGGAACGAGTTCTCGCCGGGAGCGCCGCGGAAGAGACGGAGGCCGCTGCCCGGGGAGCCGTCGCGAAGGTATTGGCTCGCGATCTCGGGGTACTTCTCGCGGAACTGCTCCATGGAGTCCGCCTCGTAGGTCTCCTCGCGCACGCTCCCGTCCTCGTTCTGCGTGCGCGTGGTGACTCGGACCTTGTCGGGGCCGAGCTGGAGCGTGAAGCCCTTCGCCGCGCCGCCCTGCAGCGTCAGCCCGCCGAGATCGTCGAAGGGGGCGACCGGCATCCGCTCCTGCATCGCGCGCATCTGCTTCTCGATCCGCTCGCGCATCGCCGTGAGCTCCCGCTGCAGGTCGTTCAGCTCCGAGAGATCCGGAGTGCGCAGACCGCCGCGCGAACCCTGGCTGCGCGGGGCCGCCGCCGATCGGGGGCGTGCGACGCCGTCGCGGATGTCGCGGGCGAGCCGGCGAGCGTTCCAGCGGATCTCCGGGTCGTCGGAATCCGACGCCGCCGCGTCGAGCGCTCCGAGCACGGGCTTCCCGAGGTCGCGCAGCTGCTGGATGGCCCGATCACGCTCGTCGAAGTCGGGGCTGCCGAGCTGCTCGATCAGCGCACGCGCCCGCGCGTCGTCGGACCGAGTCTCGTCGGAGCTCCGCGAAGCGCTCGCATCCTGCGCCGTGGTGGAGGGAGCGTGGAAGAACGGAAGAGCGAGGGCCGTCGCCCCGAGGGCGGCAACGGCAGTCCAGTGCATCAGCGTGTTCATGGTCGTACCTCTTGGAGGGATTCGGGGCTCCTACGGTCGACGGCGCGCGACTGATGGAGTCGCGCGCGACGGGCTCACTTGCCGCCCGTGCCCGCGCGTCGCGTGGCGGGCGCGAGCGACACGTCGATGTCGACGACGTCTCCGGCGCGCAGCACTTGCAACGAGATCGCGGTCTTCGAGCCGGCGTCGCGCAGGATCTGGTGCACCTGCTCGTTGCGGTTCACACGCACGCCGTCGATCCGCAGCAGGATGTCGAAGCGCTCGACGCCGGCGCGCTGGGCCGCCGACCCTTCGAAGACGCTCTCGATCACGAGGCCTCCGTCGCGGAGGCGGAGCTGCGCGCGCACGACGTCGTCGACGCGCTCGTTCAGCACGACGCCGAGGACCGGCCTCCGCAGACCCTCGGAGCCGGGAGCGACGATCGAGTCCGGGATCGCCTCGAGGAGCGCCCGCGCACGGTCGATGGGGAACGCGAGAGTGATCCCGGCGTCCTCGAGCCGGGCAGGCTGCTCGATCCGCACGACGCGGAGCTCGCTCCGCGCCGTCGGGGCCGTCTCGACGTCGCGGGCCGTCCGCGAGAGCGACCGGCCGCCGGAAGCGCTGACGGCCGGTGGAAGGGGCGCCTCCGGCGACGACTCCGTCAACGACTCGAAACGGAAGCTGGGCTCGTTCTCGTCGAGCTCGGCTCCTCCCACGAGCACCGCCACGACCTCACCCCGCGCATTGCCGATGGCGCCACCGATGGATCCGCGATGGAGGGGCAGCGTCGTCTGCACGAGATCGATGCGCGGATAGCGAGCGACCCTGCGCCCGACACCGCTCACGGTCCCGAAGCTCGTGGTGCCGTCGAGGGCCTCCGCGTTCGCGATGAGCGCCACGGAATGTCCCACGCCGAGCTGGGCCGAGCCGCCGAGGGCCGGCGCGGGCGGGAAGTCCGATCCCTCGAGCTGGAGGATGCTCACGGGGAGTTCGGCGTCGGAGAGGACCGGCGTCGCGACGAAGTGGCGACCGTCCTGCACCAGCACGGAGATCAGTCGAGCGCCCTCGACCGCCTGCGCCGGGGCGACGACGCGCCCGCGTCCGTCGATGAGCGTGCCCGAGTAGAAGACGAGGGGAGCCGTCCGGCTGTCGCGCTCCACGGCGACGGAGACGAAGGCGCGGCGCAGCATCGCGACGGCGGCGCTCCGCTCGACGTCGAGCTGCGCGAGGAGCCCGCCCGGCGCTGGCAGGGCGGGCTGCGACGGCTCGGGCCGCGACGCCGCTGGGCGCGACTCCGTGCTCCCGGGAGACACGGGAGCCTGGCCCGTCTGCTGGGGAACGAGCGCGAAGAGAACGGACAGAACGATCATCGAGTGAAGAACCCTTCCGCGGTGCGGCGCGGACGGTCGACGGATTCGGCGCGCGGCGGGGTGCGCACGCACCGAGAGGAACCAAGTCTTCGAAAGCCGCTCCCGATCGCCGGTTCAGCGGGTCCTAGGCGAGCGCGTCCGAGACAGGTGCGTCCGAGACAAGTGCGTCCGAGACAACGCCTCAGTGTGGGCGCGATCCGCCCGACACCGGGACGAAGGCCCCGGCGAAGTCGGCGCCGAGCGTGCTGCCGGCCGGAGCGCCGCCCCCGTTCGCGACGCTCGCGTCGGGGAACGATGCGCGCCCGGGAACGCCGGCGTCCGGGAGGATCAAGTAGAAGTCGGGGTCGGCGCCCTCCAGCGTCCGCTCGAAGGACGGGCCTCGCTCGGAGACCGGCACGAGGGCGCGACCACGCATCGGACGCACCGGCGCGGGGCTCGCCGCGAGACCCTCGGCGGCGGGCCGCGGCGGAAGCTCTTCCGGCATGCCGACGCTCGGCGACCCGAGCGATCCGAATCCGACCGAGGCAGAGACGAGGATCGCGGCCGCGACGGCGAGCCGCACCCAACCGCGGTGGGCCGCCAGTCGGCGGGAGAACGGAAGCGCCGGCGAACCCTCGCCGGCGGCGAGCCGCGCGAAGACCGCGTCCGCCGTCGTGCCGGGCTCCGGAGGCGTCACCCCCGACGCTTCGAGGGTCCAGGGAGAGAGCGCCTGCAGCGCGGCCGAGCGCTCGAGCGACGATCGCCACGACTCCGCGCACGGGGGGCACGCGCGGGCATGGGCGATCAGTCTCGCCGCGTCTTCGGGCGAGAGGTCTCGGCCGACGAGGTCGTCGACCCGCTCGCGAAAGGTGTGACAACGGGGGTGCGAGTGCATGGATGGTCTCAATTCGTCTTCGGGCCGGCTTCCGGTGCAGTGCGCGATTCCTCGTTCGCGCAGCCGCTGCCGGCTCCCAATCGATCCCACGCCTCCCGGAAGAGGATGCGTGCGCGATGCATCCGCCAGCGAATCGTCGCGTGGGTGGATCCGACGATCGTGGCGATCTCCTTGCAGGAGAGACCGTGGAGCTCGCGAAGCACCATCACGGCCTTGAACTTGGGGGGAAGGGCGTCGAGGACCCGACGGACGAAGCGGCGCGTCTCGTCCGACTCGGCCGACGCCGAGGGGGTGGAGCCGCCCACCACGTTCTCCGTCATCTGCTCGCTCGCCAGGCGCCGCGAGTGCTTCGTGTGGCGCAGGTGGTCGATCGCGAGGTTGGTGACGATCCGATAGAACCAGGTGTAGAAGGAGCGCCGCTCGTCGAAGCGGTCCATCGAGCGGTAGACGCGGACGAAGGCCTCCTGCACGACGTCGCGCGACTCCTCTTCGTCACCGAGCAGGTGGTACGCGGCGAAGAAGGCCCGACGCTCGTAGCGCTCGACGAGGGTCCGGAACGCGTCGCGGTCTCCCGCCGCAGTCGCCCGAAGGAGCTCCGCGTCCGATCGGACGGCCTCGACACCCGGCGCCGACGACTGCGGCGCGCGCGGTTTCTGCCCCGCTCCATCGCTCGGTCTCGAATCGGCCATCAACGGGGATCGTCGGTGGAGCTGGGGTGTCGGTTGGATCATGGGGCTCGCGATCGAATGCGGCGCACCTACGGCCCCCCGGAACGAGCCGTTGGAGGCCGCGGCGTCGGGCCCCTGGGGGTCGTGGGGGCCCGTGCTCATCGATCTCGAGTCGACATCACGTTCCCCCCGAGTCTACGCGCGCGCCGTGCCGCCGGGGAGACGGGCCGGGCTTCCCCCGCTCACGCCGGCGGCGGGAGCGTTCCCTGCGCGATGTGCCGGAACTTCCGGTAGCGCTGCTCCAGGAGCTCCTCGACGGGCACCGCCGACAGCTCGTCGAGCCACTGGATCACGCGCTGCTTCACCGTCGCGATCATCTGCGGCGGGTCGCGGTGGGCGCCGCCGAGCGGCTCGGGGATCACATCGTCGACGATGCCGAGCGCCAGCAGGTCGTCGGAGGTGAGGCGCAGGGCGCGCGCGGCGTCGGGAGCCCGGTCGGCGTTGCGCCAGAGGATCGCGGAGCAGGCCTCCGGGGAGATCACCGAGTAGTAGGCGTGTTGGAGGATGGCGACGCGGTCGCCGACGCCGATCCCGAGCGCGCCGCCCGATCCGCCCTCGCCGATCACGAGCACCAGGATGGGCGTGCGCAGGGAGAACATCTCGAGGATGTTCTCGGCGATGGCGCGCGCCTGGCCGCGCTCCTCCGCTCCGATCCCTGGGTAGGCGCCCGGAGTGTTGATCAAGCAGAGGATCGGGATGCGCAGCTTCTCGGCGAGCTTCATCTTGCGCAGCGCCTTCCGGTAGCCCTCCGGATGCGCGCAGCCGAAGTTGCAGTTGAGCCGCTCCTTGGTGGTCTTTCCCTTGCGATGGGCGACGAGCAGCAGGGGGCGGCCCTCGAGGCGCGCGAGGCCGGTCACGATCGCCGTGTCGTCGCCGTAGACGCCGTCGCCGTGGAGCTCGAAGAATCCCTCCAGCATCCCGGCGATGTAGTCCTGGGTGATCGGGCGATCGGCGTGGCGCGCCACGTTCACGCGCTCCCAGGGCGCGAGCTGGCGGTAGGTCTCCTCGATGGTCCGGCGCAGCCGCTCCTTCAGCAGCTTGATCTCGCCGTTCAGGTCGAGCCGCGTCGACGCCGCCAGCTTCTCCAGCTCGCCGATCTTCTGCTCCATCTCCAGGATGGGGCGTTCGAAGGCGAGCCCGGGCGCGAAGCTCTCGGACGGTTGGGAATGGGGTTCGTCGGCCATCGAGCGCGCCGAGCATAGCAGCCTCGGAGCCCTCGCCGCGGGATCTCCACGTCGCGCCGAACGCGGAGCGCGGACGCAACGGAATGCCGGGCGCGGCGAGCCGCGCGGGACGAAGACGGAGGTTGCTAGACTCTTCGCCCTTCGCAACGCCCGTGCGTCCTCCCTCCACCCCCTTCTGGCAGATCGAGGTCGAGGTCCGCCCTGGGCTCGCCGATCCCGACGCAGCGGGTGCACGGGCGGCGCTCGAGGAAGCGGGGACCCGTGTGCGAGCGATCACGGCTCGACGGGGATTCCTCCTCCACGGGTC
Source organism: uncultured Planctomycetales bacterium (assembly GCA_964545855.1). Lineage (GTDB taxonomy): Bacteria > Planctomycetota > UBA1135 > UBA1135 > JACQFD01 > CAZJHD01. The sequence continues at coordinate 12,148 of CAZJHD010000059.1, read as the reverse complement.
GATCCCCCGCCCGGACGCGGAGCGCGCGGCGGCGGAACTCCTCGCCGATCCCGTCTCCGACCGGTACCGGATCCGGCGCACCGACGAGGCGCCCTTCGCGCGCGACGCGGCGCGCCGCCGGATCGACGTGCTGCGGAAGCCCGGCGTGATGGACCCCGTGGCGGGGAGCGTGCAGCAGGCTCTCCGCACGCTCGCGATCGAAGTGCCGGCGGTCGCCACCTTCCGCAGCTTCGAGGTGGAGTGCGCCCTCGACGCCGGAGACCTGCGCACCGCCGCGGGGCAGGTGCTCGCGAACGAGACGATCGAGACCCTCGTGATCGACGAGGAGCTCCCCCTCCCCGCCGAGCCCGCCAAGGCGCCCTTCGTGCGCGTCGTGGTTCCGCTGCGCGCCCTCGAGGGCGAGGCGCTCGACGCGCTCAGCGCCCGCATGTCGCTCTCCCTCACCCGGCTCGAGATGGAGCGCGTGCGCGACCACTTCCGAGGTCAGGACCGCGACCCCACGGACGCGGAGATCGAAACGATCGCGCAGACGTGGAGCGAGCACTGCAAGCACAAGACGCTCAAGGGCGCCTGCGACTACTCCGAGAACGGCGCGCCGCCGCGACGGATCGGATCGATCCTCGGCGAGACGATCTTCCGCGCGACGGAAGCGACGAGGAGGGAGTGGTGCCTCTCGGTGTTCGTCGACAACGCGGGCGTCATCGACTTCGACGGCGAGAACGCGCTCTGCTTCAAGGTGGAGACGCACAACCATCCCTCCGCCATCGAGCCCTACGGAGGCGCCGGCACGGGGATCGGCGGCGTGATCCGCGACGTTCTCGGAACGGGCACCGGCGCCCGCCCGGTCGCGTCGACGGACGTCTTCTGCGTCGGCCCCCTCGACCTCCCGGTGGAGAGGCTCCCGAAGGGCACGCTCGCTCCGCGGCGCGTGCTGCGGGGCGTCGTGGCGGGCGTGCGCGACTACGGCAACCGCATGGGCATCCCCACCGTGAGCGGCGGCGTCTTCGTCGACCCGGGCTACACGGCGAACCCTCTCGTCTTCTGCGGCACCGTCGGCCTGCTCCCGCGGAGCCGCGTCACGAAGGAGGTGCGTCCCGGCGACGCGATCGTGCTGATCGGCGGCCGCACCGGCCGCGACGGCATCCACGGCGCCACCTTCTCCTCCGTCGAGCTCCACGAGGAGTCGCAGGTGGTGTCGGCGACGGCCGTGCAGATCGGCGACCCCATCACCGAGAAGAAGGCCGTGGAGTCGATCCTCCGAGCGGCGGAGGAGGGTCTCGTGCGCTCCGTCACGGACTGCGGGGCCGGAGGTCTCTCGTCGGCCATCGGCGAGCTCGCGGAGCCCTGCGGCGCCGAGGTGGAGCTCGACCGCGTCCCGCTCAAGTACGCCGGGCTCCGCTACGACGAGATCTGGATCAGCGAGGCGCAGGAGCGGATGGTTCTCGCCGTCGCGCCCGAGAACGTGGATCGCGTGCGCGCGATCTGCGCCGAGGAGGAAGTGGACTGCACGGTGCTCGGATCGTTCGTCGATTCGGGACGGCTGCGCCTGCGGTTCGCCGGCGAGACCGTGGGCGACCTCGACCTGGAGTTCCTGCACGGCGGCGTGCCGCGCGTCGTGCGCCGCGCCGAGTGGAGCGCGCCGGTGCTCGAGGAGCCGACGCCTCCGAAGGAGGGCGCCCTCGGGGAGATCCTGCTCGCGATCCTCCGGTCGCCGAACGTCGCGTCGAAGGAGTGGATCGTCCGCCAGTACGACCACGAGGTGCAGGGCACCTCCGTCGTGAAGCCCTTCTGCGGCCCGCGCCGCGACGGTCCGATGGACGCGGCCGTGATCGCCCCCATCTACGGCAGCCGGCGCGGATTCGCCCTCTCGGCCGGCCTCAACCCGCGCTACGGCGCCGTCGACCCGGCCTCCCTCGCCGAGGCCGCGATCGACGAGGCGCTGCGCAACGTCGTCGCCGCCGGCGGAGACCCGGAGCGGACGGCGATCCTCGACAACTACTGCTGGGGCAACTGCGACCGACCCGACCGACTCGGCGCCCTCGTGCGCGCGTCGGAGGCGGCGCGCGATCTCGCGATCGCCTACGGGACGCCTTTCATCTCGGGGAAGGACTCCCTCAACAACGAATACCGCGTCGGCGGCGAGTCGATCCCGATCCCGCCGACGTTCCTCGTGTCGGCCCTGTCGATCGTAGAGGACGTCGGCCGCGCCGTGACGATGGACCTGAAGAGGCGCGGCAGCCGCCTCGTCCTCGTGGGACTCACCCGCGACGAGCTGGGAGGCTCGCACCTGCATCTCGTGCGCGGGGTCGGCCCGGGGCCGCGCGCTCCGCGCGTGGATCCGGCGCACGGCCGCGCCGTGCTGCGCGGAGTGGCCGCGGCGATCCGCGCGGGCCTCGTCCTCTCCTGCCACGACCTCTCGGAGGGAGGCCTCGCCGTCGCCGCTGCCGAGATGTCCTTCGCCGGAGGGCTCGGCGTCGCTCTCGACGCGTCCCTCGTTCCCCTGGCGCCGGGGACACCCGACCGGCTCGATCTGCGCCTCTTCTCCGAATCGTGCTCGCGGTTCCTGCTGGAGGTGGAGGCCGCCGCGCTCCCGCGGCTCGCCGAGATCCTCGGCGCCGTGCCCCACGCGGACATCGGCTGGTCCACGGGCGACGGGCGCTTCCGCGTGCTTCGAAGCGCGGAGCCGGTCTTCTCGGTTCCCGTCGAGGACCTGCGCACGGCCTTCCTCTCGGGCTACCACGAGGGACCCGCGACGGCGGGCTCCGGAGGCGCGCGATGACCGTCCGCGTCACGGTCCTGCGCGCGCCGGGCACCAACTGCGACCGCGAGCTGGTGCACGCCTTCGAGCGCTGCGGTGCCGCCGTCGACCTCGTGCCGCTGCGGCGGCTCGCCGAGTCGAAGGACCCCTTCGGCCGCGCCTCCGTCGTCGGCTTCCCCGGCGGCTTCTCCTATGGCGACGACGTGGCGAGCGGGAAGATCTTCGCCGTCGAGATGGAGGCGCGTCTCTCGGACGCGCTGCGCGCGTTCCTCGACCGGGGCGGGCTCGTGCTGGGCGTCTGCAACGGCTTCCAGGTGCTCGTGAAGGCGCGCCTCCTGCCGGGATTCGACGCGGACGAGCAGACGGTCACGCTCACGAACAACGACTCCGGGCGCTTCGAGGAGAGGTGGGTGACGCTGGAAGCGCTCCCCTGCCGCGCCGCCTTCGTGCCGGCGGGAGACCGGATCGAGATGCCCTCGGCCCACGGCGAGGGGAAGCTCCTCGCGCGCGACGACGCGACGCTGCTCCGCCTCGTGGAGGAGCGTCTCGTGGCGTTCCGCTACGTGCGGCGCGCCGGTGGCCATCCGGCGCCCTACCCGGAGAATCCGAACGGATCGGCGCTCGGAATCGCCGGGCTCTGCGACGTCTCCGGCCGTGTGCTGGGCCTGATGCCGCACCCCGAGCGCAACATCGAGTTCCACCACCACCCGGAGTGGACCCGCTGGCGCGAGCGCGGGGACGGCGGCGGCCTGCGCCTCTTCCGCAATCTGGTGGAGCAGGCGAAGCGAGGCGACTGACGGCGGCGTCGGTCCCTCCTTCCGTCTTCCCGCGCGGACAGGAGAGAGCCTCGGGTCGGCCGAGCGATCGGAACCGCACGGACCCGGAGCGCGCAGATCGTTGGGGTCCATGCCCTTGCGGCCGTGTCTCCGCACGAGGACATGAACGGGGACGCGGCCCCGAGTTTGTATTCGAGGGCGCCTCGCCATGAAGCGTCCCACCGAACTCGACCAGCTGGTGATCCGCGCCCAGGGAGGAGAGATCGAGGCCTTCGATTCCCTTGTCTCCCTCTACCGCGATCGCCTCACGGGCTTCTTCCGCATGCTCCTCCTCGACCCCCGGCGCGCGGAGGAACTCGCCCAAGACACGCTCTCGCAGCTCTACATGAAGCTGCATTGCTATGACCCGCGAGGCACCTTCGACGCCTGGCTCTTCTCCGTCGCGCGCCACCTCGCGATCGACGGGATCCGGCGCGAGAAGCTCCGCAAGCGGGTGGATGCGGGAGACCAGCAAGAATGGTTCGCGGACGCCGATCGGCGCGGCACCCGCGCCTTCCCGATGCCCGGCGAGTCGCTGGAGCGGGAGGAGACGATCGAGCTCGTGCGCACGGCCCTCGACAAGGTGCCCGCCGTCTACCGCGAGACTCTGAAGCTCGCCGACATCGAGGGGCTCCCCTACGAGACGATCGCCTCCCGGCTCGGCACCACCGTGGGAACGGTGAAGTCGAGGGTCTTCCGCGGCCGCGCCGCCCTCGCCATGACGCTCGAGGTCGTCCGCAGCCGCATGCGTCTCGAGTCGCTGGTGGCCTGACAGCCTGTGGCAGAAGTGCTCCGCAGAGCGAGCGCGAGGCAGCGGCGCACAGCGCGAGGCGCGCGCCGCAAGCGTAGCTGGAGGTTACGGCGAGGACGCGCAACGACGCGGTGTGCGTCGGGGCCCGCGCGGAGCTCGGATGACTTGTGCCGCGGGCTGTCGAGCCACGGGAGCCTCGCGAGCGCCGCCCCACGGAGCGCCGGCGCCGGCGACTGGCGCCCCTTCCGGCTTCAGGCGCCCGACCTCGTGATCGGCGCCGCCTTCGGCGACAGGTCCGTGTGGCGCTTCACGCACTGCGCGCAGTAGCCGAAGAGCTTCAGCGAGTGCGCCACCACGGTGAACCGGTGGGCGCGCGCCGCCTCCTCCTGGAGATCCTCGATCGGCTGGGAGCGGAACTCCGTGATGCGCCCGCAGTCGAGGCAGACCATGTGGTCGTGGTGCTCGTGCCCGAGGGTGTGCTCGTAGAGGACGCGGCCGTTGCCGACGTCGAGACCCTGGACGAGCCCTCCCTCCACGAGGAGCGCGAGGGACCGGTAGACCGTCGCGATCGACACGCGGTGCCCCGACTTCTCCAGGTCGCGGTGCAAATCCTCGGCGCTGAAGTGCCGGTGTGTGGCGAACACCGCATGAAGCAACGCTTCGCGCTGCCGCGTCAGCTTCAGACCTCGCCGACGCAGCAGGTCGTGGAACGCTTCCAGCGCCTTTTTCATCCTTGCCCGAGTGTGCCCCGGCGGGGCCTTCGGGGGAAGGGAACGTGAGGGAGGAGCCGGCCCGCCCCCGGGGCCGTCAGCGCGCGACCTCGAGGGCGCCGATGTCGGAGCGGACCTGCATGCCCGCGAATCGGATCCGTCCCATGGCGTCGTAGGCCCGCGTCCGCGCCTCCGCGACGTCCGCGCCCAGCGCCGTCACGGAAAGGACGCGGCCGCCGGCCGTCACCACCTGCCGGTCCACGCGCTTGGTCCCCGCGTGGAACACCCGCAGCTCGTCGCTCTCCTCCACCCGATCGAGCCCTGCGATCGGACGCCCGATCTCGGGATGCTCGGGATAGCCCTCGGAGGCCGCGACCACCGTGACGGCGGCCCGCGGGTCGAAGCGCGGTCCCTCGAGCGTGTCCAGGCTGCCGTCGGCGGCGGCCTCCAGATAGGGAACGAGGTCGTCGGCGAACCGCATGAGCACCGCCTGCGTCTCGGGATCGCCGAAGCGCGCGTTGAACTCGAGGACGAGCGGTCCCTTGGGGCCGAAGATCAGGCCCGCGTAGAGGACTCCGCGGAACTTCCGCCCCTCGCGATTCATGGCGTGGACGACCGGCAGGAGGATCTGCTGCTCCACCTGGAGCCTCGTGCGGTGCGGCACGACGACCGGGGAGAAGGCGCCCATCCCGCCCGTGTTCGGGCCGCGATCCTCGTCGAGGAGCCGCTTGTGGTCGCGAGCCGCCTCCAGCGGAACGATCGCCGAGCCGTCGGTGATGGCGAGCACGGAGAGCTCCGGGCCCTCGACGAACTCCTCGATCACGACGGAGTCGCCCGCGGCTCCGAGCGTGCGGTGCGTCATGATCCGCATGAGCACTTCGTGCGCCTGCTCGCGGTCCGCGCAGATCACGACGCCCTTCCCCGCCGCGAGACCCGACGCCTTCACCACGATCGGGTACTCGCGCAGCGAGTCCACGTAGCCCATCGCGAACTTCGCGTCGTCGAAGGAGCGGTAGCTGGGCGTCGGCACACGGTGGCGGCGCAGGAGATCCTTGCAGAACGCCTTCGAGCCCTCGATCTGCGCCGCCATGGCCGACGGACCGAAGGCGCGGATGTCGCGCTCGGCGAGACGGTCCACCAGCCCGAGGCAGAGCGGGTCCTCGGGACCCACGACGACGAGGTCGACCTTCTCGGAGACGGCGAGCGCGACGAGCCCGTCGAGGTCCGTCGCCGCGACGGGGACGCAGCGCGCGATCGCCTCGATCCCGGCGTTGCCGGGAGCGCAGAGCAGCTCCTTCACACGGGGCGAGCGAGCGATCTTCCAGCACAGGGCGTGCTCACGCCCGCCGCCACCGACGACAAGGATCTTCATGGAGGCCGAGGAGAATCCCCGCGCGGACGCACGAGGTCAACTCGCGCGCTCGGCGAAGTCTCGGCAGCGTGCAGCTCTCCGTCGCGGGAGCTACCATTCCGCGCTCCCGTCCGGGGCGTAGCTCAGTGGTAGAGCCGTACGTTTGGGACGTCCGCGTCGGGGGTTCGAATCCCCCCGCCCCGACCATCTCCACGGTCTCGTTCCGCTCTTCCCGCGTGAATCCTCCTCCCGAGCGGCTGCGGCAGATCCTCGAGGAGACGCGCACCATCGCGGTGATCGGCTACTCGCGCAACTCGGCCCGGCCGAGCCACTGGATCGCGGAGTACCTGCGGAACGAGGGCTACCGCGTGATCCCGGTGAATCCGGGCATCGACTCGGCTCTCGGCGAGACCTGCTACCGCACGCTCGACGACGTGCCCGACGAGGTCGATCTCGTCGACGTGTTCCGATCGCCTCCCGCCGTCCCCGAGGTCGTGGAGCAAGCGATCCGAAAGCGTGCGCGCGTCGTCTGGATGCAGGAGGGCGCCGAGCATCCCGGCGCGGCCGAGACCGCGCGAGCCGCCGGACTCGAGGTGGTCGTCGGGCGCTGCATCTTCCGCGACCACGCCGACCTCCGGCCGGGCCGATGAAGGAGCCCGCCGAGGAGCCTCCGCGCCGCCGCGCGCGGCGCACGACGGGCGGACGGCGGGCGTCGGGCGCGCGGTTCTTCCTCGACGACGTCGGCGGCTCCCTCGGCTCCGCCCCCATCTCCCTCGAGACCCTCGTCGAGGCGACGCCCGACGCGATCCTCTTCATCGACGGAGAACGCCGCATCCGATACTGGAGCCGCGGCGCGACGGAGATGTTCGGGTACACGCGCGAGGAGGCGACGGGCGCCTACTACGACCTCCTCCTCCCGCCCGACCTGAAGGCCTCGGCCGAGCTGGAGGCGCTCGAACGCGCGACGGAGGCCCAGGGCACCGTGCGCAACCACCTCACGCGCCGCGTCGGGAAGGACGGCCGCGAGAAGACGATCTCCCTCTCGCGCACGGCGCTGAAGGACGAGAGCGGCGCCGTCGTCGGCTGGACGGCGATCCTGCGCGACGTCACGGACCAGGTGCGCGTCGAGCGGGAGCTCGGCCGCGCGCGGAGCCTCGCGATGCTCGGCGAGCTCGCCGCGACCGTGGCCCACGAGATCAAGAACCCCCTCACGGGCATCCACGGCGCGATCCAGATCCTCCTCGGGGAGACGCCGAAGGACGATCCGCGGCGGGAGGTCCTCGAGCGCACGATCGGCCAGGTCCGCAGGCTCGACGCCACGGTGCGCGACCTGCTCCGCTTCGCGCGCCCCGAGACTCCGCGCCTCGAGCGCCGCGACTTGAAGGAGCTGGTCGAGTCGCTCGCCGGCGCGCTCGAGGACGAGCCGCGCTTCTCCGGGATCCAGTTCCGTGTGACCGGGCCATCCGAGCTGCGCGCCGAGTACGACGAGCGGCTCTTCCACCAGGTCTTCCAGAACCTGCTGGAGAACGCCTCCGACGCGATGGATGGCCGGGGCACGGTCTCGATCGAGATGGAGGCGGCCCCGGGCGAGATCGTCGTGCGCGTCTCCGACGACGGGCCGGGCATCCCCGAGGACGTGCTCCCGCGCGTGTTCGATCCGTTCTTCACGACGAAGCCGCGCGGGACGGGCCTCGGTCTCGCGATCTGCCGGAAGAACGTGGAGGCCCACGGAGGACGGATCCGCGCGCGCAACGCGGCGCCGCGCGGCGCCGTCTTCGAGATCCGACTCCCCGCCGCCTCCCAGTGAATCGTGCGCGGCCCGCCTCAGGACCGCATCTGCCCCCACCATTCGGCGATGCGCCGCGACTCGAAGGGATCGTCGAGCTTGCGCAGGAACGGGAGCGCACGCTCCGGCGTGACGGTGGACGACTCGAGCGTGGCGCCGCCCGCGGAGACGATGCGCACGCGGAGCGCACCGAGCCAGTCGAGCGCGCCGTAGAGGAGGAGCGCGCCGCGCGCCGCGTCGGAGAAGGCCGCGTTGGCGCGATGGTCCTCGCGCTCGAGCTTCAGCACGAGGACGAGCTCGCCCTCCTCGACGGCCACGGAGAGCCGCGTGAACGCGCCGACGCCGGCGACGGCCTCGCGCGCCGCCGGAAGGTCGCCCTCCGTGGCGGCCCGAGGCTCCGGCCGCGGCGGGAGCTCCGCCACGTCGCCGGCATCCTCCCGCGCTTCCGGAGCGTCGTCGACGAGGCCGAGCCGCTCCATCGTGTCCTCCACGTGGCGGATCCGTTCGCGGGCGCGCTTCTGCCCTCCGGGAGAGCCCGACGTGCGCGACAAAGTGAGCTGCCGGCGGAAGAGCGTGAGCGCGCGCCGATAGTCGAGGGCCGCGAGCGCCACCTCGCCGGCGCCGCCCGTCGCGAGCTCCTCGACGAAGGCCGATCCGGCGCGTTTCGCCGCCGGGATCGCCTCGTCGAAGCGCTTCGAGGCGAGGGCCCATTCCTTCTGCGCCACGTGCGCGAGGCCGGCACGCGCCTGGATCTCCGCGACGAGCCGCTCGTCGGGAAGGGCGCGGGCCAGGGGCAGAGCCCGGTCGAAGTAGCCGAGGGCGCTCCCGTGCTCCGCGAGCTCGAGCGAGACGGCGCCGAGGGCGTTCAGAGCCGAGGCCTGCACGAGCGCGTCGCGGCTCTCCGTGCCGAGGTCGAGCATCGCGCCGAATTCGGCGCGCGCCTTCGCGAGATCCTTCCTCGACCACTGGATCGAGCCGAGCTTCCCGCGCATGCGCGCCTGGCTCGAGCGGTCGCGCAGGGCGTCGTAGAGGTCGCGCGCCGACGCGTACGCCTTCTCGGCGCCGTCGAGGTCGCCGAGGCCACGACGCAGGTCGCCCTCGACGGCGCGGTGGAACGCCGCCGCCTCGCGGTCGCGTCTCTCGGCGGCGCGCTCCGCCGCGAGGGCCCGCCACGCGGCGCGCGCGGCCAGCGCGTTCGTGCCCGCGGGCATCGCCGGCTCGCCCGGCTGGAACGACACGCGCATCGCGCCGCCGCGGCTCGCGCCATCGGACGCCGCCGCCACGATCCGGTAGGCCTTCTCGGGCACCGCGTCGAAGGAAACGGCGGCGTCGAGCTCGATCCCTCCGCCGTCGGACTCGGCGACGAGCTCCCCCTTCGTCGTCTCGACGCGGACGAAGGCATCGAAGTCGTGCGACTCGACGCTCGCGGAGAACCGGCCCTGCATCCGGATGCCGATCGAGAACGTGCGCGACGGGCCGTGCCCCTGCAGGACCGGATCGGTCGACTTCAGCGTCGCCGCGCGCCGCTCCTTCGGCTGGAGCGGCTCCTCGGGGGCGGGCGCCGCCGCGGCCTCGGCCCACGGCGCCGCCAATGCGAACGCGAACGCGAGCACTCTCACGGTTGCGATTCGGCCTCGCCCCGCAGGACCAGCACGGCGCAGGGCGCCTCGCGCACGACGCGCTCCGCGACGCTGCCGAGCAGCAGGCGCTTCAGCCCGCCGCGGCCATGGGTGCCGATCGCGATGAGGTCGATCTTCTCGCGCTCCGCGGCCTCGATGAGCGCGCGCGCCGGCGACAGCCCCTCGAGCGCGAGCGTCCTCACCTCGACGCCCTTCGCGCGGAGCGATTCGGCGCGCTGCTCCAGCTTCCGCCGCGTGCTCTCGACCAACCCTTCGGCCACTTGGTCGATCTCGGGAGACACGGCGGCCGCGTGCGCGAGGACGGCCATGCGGAGGTTCACCGCCTCCTGCACGACGGACACGAGGAGGATCGAGCCGCCCGAGGCGAGCGCGAACTCCACGGCGGGGTCGAAGGCCACCTCCGACTCGGAAGAGAGGTCGGTCGGGACGAGGATGCGCTGGAAGGGCATGGTCGATACCTCGGCGCCCGCGGGCGCCCGTTGCCTGGAACTCACGGCTGCGCGGAAGGGTCTCCGTCGGCGTCCGACGTCTCCGACCCGTCGCCGTCGGACTCCGTCTCGACGCGCTGGCCGACCTTCTCGAAGCCGAACTTCTCGATCCGGTAGCGGATCTGGTCGCGGTTCATCCCCAGCAGGCGCGCCGCGCGCGACCGATTCCCCTTCGTCCGCTCGAGAGCCTGGCGCACGAACTCCCTCTCCATGTCGTCGAGGGTGACGCCCTGCGCGGGGAGCTCGTAGGCGCCGCGGGCGGGCGCCCTGCCGGAGCCGGCGCCGCCGCGCACCTCCGGCGGCAGGTCGCCCACGTCGAGCCACTCCTGGTCCGAGAGCAGCACGGCCCGCTCGATGGCATTGCGGAGCTGCCGCACGTTGCCGGGCCACGCGTAGGCAGACATCGTCTCTCGCGCGGCGTCGGTGAATCCGTGGACGTGCTTGCGGAACTCGCGGTTGAAGTGCGCGACGAACCGGTCGATGAGAGGCTCCAGATCCTCGCTGCGATCCCGCAGCGGCGGGATCGTGATGGGGATCACGTTGAGCCTGTAGTAGAGGTCCTCGCGGAAACGGCCCTCGGTCACCTCCTTCTCCAGGTCGCGGTTCGTCGCGGCGATCACGCGGACGCTCACGGTGATGTCGCGGGTGCCTCCCACGCGGCGGAAGGACTTCGCCTCGAGGAATCGCAGGAGCTTGCCCTGCAGCCCCGGCGAGAGATCGCCGATCTCGTCGAGGAAGAGCGAGCCCCCCTGCGCGAGCTCCACGAGGCCGCGCTTCTGCTGGCGGGCGTCCGTGAAGGCGCCGCGCTCGTGGCCGAAGAGCTCGCTCTCGAGCAGCGACTCCGGGAGCGCCGTGCAGGTGATGTTCAGGAAGGAGCGCGAAGACCGGCGGCTCGCGTCGTGGAGCGCACGTGCCACCACTCCCTTCCCGACGCCGCTCTCGCCGAGGAGCAGGATCGTCGACGCCTCCGACTGCGCCACGCGCTGGATGAGGCGCACCACCTCCTTCATGGAAGCGCTCTCGGCCACGAGGTCGGGCACCACCGTCGCGCGGCGGGTCTCCTCGCGCAGCACGCGCACCTCGTCGCGGAGCCCCGAGGTCTCCAAGGCGCGCCGCACGGCGAGGAGCAGATCGTCGATGTCGAAGGGCTTGCTGCGGTAGTCGTAGGCGCCCTCCTTCATCGCCGCGACGGCTCCCTCGACGGTGCCGAAGGCCGTGATGAGGATCACCGGCACCTCCGGCGCGACGCGCCGGATCTCCCGCAGCACCTCGACGCCCGTCCGATCGGGCAGCTTGAAATCGAGCAGCACGAGGTCGGGCGTCTCTCGCTCCACCGCCTCGAGGGCCTCCGCCGCCGTCGACGCCTCCTCCACCGCATATCCCGCCTCGCCGAGCGACCGCGTGAGGGTCCAACGAATCATCTTCTCGTCGTCGACGACGAGGATCCGCTCTCCTCGGCCCGGACCGGCCGTGTTCTCGCCACGGGAGGACGTCGGCATGCCGCGCGAGAGTACCCCATCGACTCGCGCGGCGCGCGGACCGGGCGCGAGCGCCAACGGATCGCGCGGCGCACGACGTGGACGATCCTCGGGAAGGCACCTAGGCTGCGCGCGATGGATCGCCGCTCGACTCCGCGGCGGCGATGGCTGCGCTCGGGCGCCCGTAGCTCAACCGGATAGAGCATCGGATTTCTAATCCGACGGTTGCAGGTTCGAGTCCTGCCGGGCGTGCCACTCCTCGATACTGGCTCCGATTTCGTCACTGCACCGGGCCTGCGTTCGAGGCGTGAGTGCCTCGTGCTCACGCGCGCGCGAAGGGGATGGAGATCCTCCCGAGGTCGAGCCGCCAT
>CAZJHD010000058.1:0-26931 GCA_964545855.1 uncultured Planctomycetales bacterium | reverse complement strand
ACTCATGGAGAGTTGCGGAGGAGGAGCAACGAAGCCGCAGCCGCTCGCAGCCGGCCGAAGCCCGGCGCCGATTTCTTCACGACCTCGGACCGCTCCGCTCCGGAGACGCGCCGCTCAGAAGCGGTCGGCGGGGAGGTCGCGACGCATCGCGATCGGCGGACCGAGCACCTCCAGCAGCACCATCGCACGCGCCCAGTCCGTCGCGCCCCCGCCGAGACGCGCGCCGAGGGCTGGCTGAGCATTCTCCGACGCTTCGGCCGGCGGCACCGGCGACGCGACGCCGAGGCCGCGGAAGCGGGCGAAGCCCTCGCGCCGCGACGTCGCGCCGGCCTCCGCCGGCCCCGCGAGCGCCGCGACCCGGGCCGCCAGACCACGCGCGAGCTCCTCGGCGAAGCCTCGATCGACCTGCGCCCTCGGCGGCTCCGGCTGGAGCGGAACGAACTCCACTTCGGGAATCGCTCCCTCGGGAACGCTCGCCGGAATCTCCTCGGAGTCCTCGCTCTCGAGCTCCCGCTCGTCGAAGGCGCCTCGCCGCGTCGCCTCGTCGGGATCGCGCGCGAGCTCCGACTCCCAGGCGGCGGGCTGCGGCTCGGGCTCGCCGCCCGCCGCGCGACGCTTCGCCTCCATCTCCTTCGCCCGCGCGCGGGAGGCCGCGATGCCCTTCAGGATCGGGCTCAGGATGCCGCCAGCGACGAAGAGGAGCACGAGGACCGTGTCCAGGTTGCGGAACACGACCCGCACGAGCCGCAGCAGCTCCCTCAGGAGATCGTCCATCGTCGTCGTCCTCCGCCGCGCGCCCGGTCAGCTCCCGCGGTTCGGATCGATCGGGTTGGTCCCCGTGCCGCCCGCACCGGGTCCCTTCGAGATGGAGTCGCGCATGCGCGTATCGGAGTCGACGTTGCGCAGGCGGTAGAGATCCATCACGCCGAGATTGCCCGAGCGCAGCGCCTCGGCCATCGCCCGCGGCACCTCCGCCTCCGCGAGCGTCACGAGCGCGCGGTTCCGCGTCACTTCCGCTCGCTGTTCCTGCTCTCCCGCCACGGCCATGGCGCGCCGCTGCTCCGCCTGCGCCTGCGCCACGCGCATGTCGGCCTCGGCCTGATCGGCCTGCAGGCGCGCGCCGATGTTCGCGCCCACGTCCATGTCCGCGATGTCGATGGAGGCGATCTCGAATGCCGTGCCGGCGTCGAGACCCTTGGCGAGCACCGCCTTGCTGATCTTGTCGGGGTTCTCGAGCACGTCCTTGTGGGAGTTCGCGGAGCCGATCGCCGAGACGATGCCCTCGCCGACGCGCGCGATGATCGTCTCCTCCGTGGCACCGCCGATCAGCCGGCCGATGTTCGTGCGCACCGTGACGCGCGCCTTCACCAGCAGCTCGATGCCGTTCTTCGCCACGGCGCTGATCCGGTCCTTCCCCTGCTTGGCGCCGGGGCAGTCGATCACCTTCGGATTCACCGACGTGCGAACGGCGTCCAGGACGTCGCGGCCAGCGAGATCGATGCCCGTGGCCATCTTCAGGCTGAGCGGGATGTCGGCGCGGTTCGCGGAGATCATCGACTGCACCACGCGCGCGACGTTGCCGCCCGCGAGCACGTGGGCCTCGAGGTCGCGCGTGGACATGTCCCGCAGCCCCGCCTGCACCGCCGTGATCTTCGCCCGAATCACGAGGGGCACGTTCACCTTGCGCAGGCTCATCGCCACCATCTCGAAGAGCCCCACGTTCGCGCCCGTGAGCAGGCACTGCACGTAGAGGTTCAAGTAGCGGAAGAGGACGACGAACAGGACGAACCCGATCAGGACCGCGAAGCCGATCAGGACGAGCGGCAGCACGTCGACTCCCGAGCGCTCCTGCAGGGCGAGGGAGGCAGCGGGGATCGAGGCGAGCACGGGGATCGACATGGGGATCATCGAGGGTCCTTCTCGGAGGTTGCCGAAGGGGAACGATCGGGAGTGCGGCGCACGACGACACGATTGCCGTCGAGGCCGATCACCGTGATGGGTGTGCCGAGCTCGAGGTACTCGCCCTCGGAGACGCAGTCGACGCGACGTCCCTCGATCTCCGCCATTCCGGCGGGCCGGAGCGTCGTCGCGGCGATCCCCTGCTTGCCCATGAGGCTCCGGGCGCCCTCGTCGACGGCCGCCAGATCGCTCGAGTAGCTCGGACCGGACAGGATGAACCGGCGGCCGATGGGAGTCTTCGGGAACACCTTGAAGGCGAGGAGCGCCGTGCCGAGGCCGCCGAGCACCGCCGTCGCGAGGAAGCCGACGCCGACGGACATGCTCTCCCGGAACCCGAACACGACGCTGCCTCCCAGGGCGAGCACCGCGAGGATCGAGAGCGCTCCCAGCGAGGGGAAGAAGACCTCCGCCACGATCAGCAGGAAGCCGAGCATGAGGAGAGCGCTCGCGACGACGACGTTCATGCGGCAGGCGCCTCCGGTCGCACGACGACGCGATTCCCCGTCACCTCCATCACGAAGACGCGGGCGCCGCGCTCGACGAACTCGCCGCGCGTGACGGCGTCCACGGGGCGGCCGTCGACGTCGATCCGGCCGGCCGGGCGCAGATCCGTCTCGGCGAGGAACGTCCGACCCACGAGCGCCACCTCGGTCCGTGCTCCGGCGCCCGATCCCTCGACGCCCTCCGGTGCCGGGAGCATGGTGGCGCGGAAGAGCGGCGACTTCGGCAGGAGGGGCGAGAGGAGCACGATCGCGACGAGGGCCGCCACGGCGGCTCCCGCTCCCCAGGAGAGATTGTGGAGGAGGATTCCGGAGTCGATCGCGTCGCGCGGGAAGAGGAAGTTCTGGAACGACAGGACGAGCGAGACCGCGATGCACATCACGCCGAGGACCGCGGGATAGATCGTGCCCTGGAGGAAGAAGATCTCCGCTGCGATCAGGAGGAGCCCCGCGGCGAAGAGGAGGATCTCCAGGAACTCGGCGACCCCCAGCAGATAGCGCCCATAGAACACGAGCGCGAAGCAGAGGGTCGAGAGGATTCCGGCGATCCCGAATCCGGGGATCTTCGCCTCCAGGGCGCCGAGCACGATCCCGAGGAAGAGGAGGAGCGGAGTCGCCTTCAGGAGCAGCGCGATGAGGTCCTCGCCCGCCGAGGCCTCGATCTTCACGAGGGCCGAGCTGTCGCGTCCCATCGTGCGCAGGAGATCCGGCAGGTCGTTCACGACGCCCGACGAGAGGTGCAGCTCGAAGGCCTCGCTCGCCGTGAGGGCGAGCGGCCTCTGCGCCTCCGCCGACTTGATCTCGCGGATCGTTTCGTAGCTGCCCCCCGCCATCCGCAGGTCTTCCAGCTCCTGCGTCGTTCGCACGACGGGGAGCCCGCCCTGCTCGACGCGCACGAGTCGCAGGCCGAGGTCCGGATCGACGAAGGCCGCGGCGATCCGGCCGTCGCGGCCCCGCTTCTCGGCGAGGGCGCGGAACCGAGCGGAGAGGGACTCGACGAGCTTCCCTTCCCCCAGGGCGTCCGCCGCCGCGAGGCCGAAGGGCGTGGCCACGACGGGGAGCGCGGCCCCGATGCTCGTGCCCGGGGCCATGTAGATGCGCCCGCAGGCCAGCGCGAGGAAGGAGCCCGCGGAGAAGGCGCCGCCGAAGGGCCCGCCGGAGATCATCGCGACGATCTCCAGGCCCGATCCGTCGGACTGGGCGCGGTCGAGCGCGTCCCCCATCTCCCCCATGAGCGTCACCTCGCCTCCCGGTGTGTCGATCGACACGACGAGCGCCGCGCCCGGGCGCGACTTCGCCTCTCGGATGGCGCGCACGAGACGCGTCTGGGCCGCCGGCTGCAATTCCCCATGGATCTCGACGAGGACCGTCGGGGGGGCCGCCGATTCGCCCATGTCCTGGGCGACCAGCGCGAACAGGAGGAAGGGGAGCCAGGATCCGACCATGCGCGTCGGGGACTCTACACTCCGCCGCGCGCTCTGTTCAGCGCCGGCACGCGGGCGTGCGCCGCCCGAGCCCCGCGCGGCCGGACCTCCTCAGGCGATGTCGAAGTCGGCGAGCGTGTGGAACCAGTCGCGGCGCAGGGTCACCGGGGCATAGGCCGCTCCCGTCGACACGACGACGGTCATGTACTCCGTGGGCGCCACCTCGAAGCCTTCGTGCTGGAGATCGCGGAACCAGGGATTGCTGTCGGGCAGTAAGACCGACATCGCCGGTCCGCGCCGCTCGGCGCGCAGGGCGTCGGCGGCGCGCAGCAGCTCGCGCGCCGCATCGATGTCGCCGCCGGGAACGAGCCAGTCGACGAGGATCGTGTTGCCGAGCACGAGCCAGTCTCCCTGCCGCACCACGGCGTAGCCGCGGAGCCCGCCGGCGTCGCGCGCCGCGAGGATCGTGTACCGGAAGGTCGGATGGGACGCGAACCGCCAGTCGAGGAAGGCGGCGTCGCGGACCGCGAGGTACCGCAGATCCGGCGCGAGGCGCGCGAAGAGCGCGTCGAACTCGGGGCCGGGCTTCTCGACGCGCGCCACCTCGATCCCGCGTCCCGGCAGCAGCGGCGCGAGCGGCTCCCGGTACAGCACCGGCTGCGTGCGCACGATCTCGTAGCGCAGCAGCGCGTTGCCGATGCGCCACGAGGCCGGCACCGGGATCCCGTAGGCGAGCCGGTCGGCGTCGCGTCGGATGAAGGTGGAGTACCACTGCGCGCCGATCGTCGCGAAGAGCCCGGGCCGCTTCAGGCCGCGCCGATAGGCCGGATCCACCATCGAGTCGACGGCCTGCGTGGCGATCGTCGACTCGCCGCGGTCGAACATCCGGATCGGCACGCCGGCGTACTGGGCCGCCACGCGGTCGCCGGCGGAGTGATCGACGGCGACGAGGATCCGCCGGAGACCGGTCGGGTTGCGCTCGAACTGCCATCGCCAATGGTCGAGCGTGCGGAGGCGCGCTTCCGGCGTCCCCACGTCGAACACGCGCTGGAAGCACTCGTGGATCCGGATCTCGTCGCCCTCGCGGTACGCACGGATCTCCAGGTCGGTCGTCGGCATGCCCGGGAGCCTCAGGCGAGGTCCGTGTCGGCGAGCGTGTACCACCACTCGCGTCGGAGGACCGCGGGATCGAGGGGGCGGCGCTCCCACGCCACCGACCACTCGTACTTCGTGCCGCGCACGAGGAAGCCCTGCCTCTGGAACTCCGCGAACCAGCGCGACGTCGGCGGGAGGACGGCCGTGAGGCTCGCCGCGCCGTCCTCGCGCGCGCGCTCGGCGGCCCAGCGCAGCAGCGCCCGCGCCGCATCGCCGTCGGCGAGCGGGGCCAGGAAGTCGACGATCAGCTCGTCGTCCCGGTCGTCGAAGGCGGCGCGCCGGGTCACGGCGTAGCCGCGGAGCGTCGCGCCGTCGCCGACGACGCCGATGCGATAGCGCGCCGTGGGGTGATCGCGGAAGCGCCAGTTGAGGTAGCGCGCGTCGCGCACGCAGCCGATCGCGATCTCCGGCGCGACGCGCTGCCAGAGGGCGTCGAACCGGAGGTCGAAGGCGGACACCTCCGAGACGTGCGGCTTCGACGGACCGCCGAAGGGCCGTGCGCCCGACACGTCCCGCTCGAGGGCGATCTGGTGGTGCACCACTTGGTAGGTGAGGAAGGCGCTCCCGATGCGTGCGGCCGTCGTGATGGGGAGCCCGTAGGCGAAGAGGTCTCCCCCGTTGCAGAACTGGCGGAACCACTGCAGCGCCGTGACGACGAAGAGCCCGGGCCGGCGGAGTCCCGCACGGAATCGCACGTCGACCATGGAGTCGACGCTCTCGGCCGCGACCCCGAGCGCGTCGCGGCACTTCATGCGGCGCGGGATCCCGGCGTAGTGGCCCGCCACGGCGCCGGACTCGTCATGCACCGCCACCAGCACTTGCATCCCCTCGGGATTCCTCGCGAACTGCCAGCGCCACTGGTCGGCGGTGCGCGGCACGAAGGACGGGTTCCCCGCCGCGAACACGCGATTGAACGTCTCGAGGATCCGCTCCTCGTCCCCCGGCCGGTATCGGCGGATCGTGAATCCGGGGAGGGACTCGGGCACCTCGAGCTGCTCGAGCCGGTAGCGAGGGAGGGACATGGCGCGGGGCGCGAAGCATGCCTCGCGGGAGGTCTCGATCCAAACGACGGGGCGCGCGCGGCATGGCCTCGGCTCCGCGCGTCGCGTAGCTTGCGCAGCGAACCCATGGCTCTCGAGCAGACAGCGCCCTCGGGGAAGACCTCCGCCGTCGGTGATCTCCAGAAGCTCCGCATCGATCCGAGCCGTCGCGCCGACCTCTCGGCGCGCGGGCGCTCGCCCTGGCCCTGGCTCTTCGCCCTCGTGCTGCTCGCGGGCGTCGCCGCGCTCGGCCTCTGGTACTGGAAGGAAGTGCTGTCGGTGCCGGAGGTGGCGACGAGCCGCGTCGTGCACGTGACGCCGACGGAGGGGAACGCCGTGCTCACGGCCTCGGGCTACGTCGTGGCGCAGCGGCGCGTGATCCTCGGTGCGAAGACCCCGCGCCGGCTCGTGGAGCGGTTCGTCGGGGAGGGCGACGCCGTGGAGGCGGGGCAGGTGCTCGCGCGTCTCGATCACGCCGACGTGGACGCGCAGCTCGACCAGGCGAAGGCCGCCGTGATGGCCGGCATCGCCGCCGTGGAGCGCGCCCGCGCCGCCGTCACGCGCGCCGAGCACGACGAGGCGGAGGCGCGCTCCCGCGTCGCCGAGGCGACGGCGCGGCGCGACGGCGACGCCCGCGAGCTGAAGCGATTCCGCGAGGCGGGGACCGCCGTCCTGCGGAAGGACCTCGAGCTCGCGGAGACGGCCCTCGCCGTCTCCGAGGCGGCTCTCGGCTCCGCGCAGCTGCGCGTGCGCTCCGCCGGCGCCGAGCGCGCGTGGCGCGAGAAGGACCTGGCCGCTGCCGACGCGGAGGTGGAGTCGCGCCGCGCGCAGGTGGCCGTCGTGGAGGCGCTCCTCGAGGACACGGTGATCCGCGCCCCCTTCTCGGGGATCGTCCTGCTGAAGCAGGCCGAGGTGGGCGAGTCGGTCTCGCCGGGCGTCGTGAGCGGCCAGGTCACCTCCGGGTCGATCTTCCAGGTGGCCGACTTCGACTCCCTCGAGGCCGAGGTCGACGTGAACGAGTCGAACCTCCCCCAGGTGCGCGAGGGACAGCCGGCCGCGATCCAGGTGGACGCGATCCCCGACCGCATCCTGCGCGGCGAGGTGCGCATCCTCATGCCCGGCGCGAATCGCCAGAAGGCGGCCGTCGCCGTGAAGGTGCGCTTCGTCGACCGCGACCCGCGGCTCCGGCCGGAGCTCGGCTGCAAGGTGACCTTCCTCCGCGAGGCCGCCGCCTCGCAGGCGTCCCCGAAGCTCTTCGTGCCGAGGAGCGCCGTGCGCCCGCGGGGCGCCGCGCACGTCGTCTTCCTCCTCCGCGACGGCTTCGCGTCGGCGCGGAGCGTCGAGCTGGGGGAGGAGGCGGGTGACCGCGTCGAGATCCGCGCCGGCCTCGCCGAGGGCGACGAGGTGATCGTCGCCGGCCCCCAGGACCTCTCCGATTCCACCCGCGTTCGTCGCCGCCGCTGACGGCGCGCTCGACGCACTCTCCGATCCCCCTTCGCACCCGATGGCCGAAGCCCTCGTCTCGATCCGCCAGCTCGACAAGACCTTCTCCCGCGGCTCCGGCGCCGACGCGCAGGCGGTGCACGTCCTCGAGAACCTCGACCTCGACGTCGCGAAGGGCGAGTTCGTCGCCCTCATGGGCCCTTCGGGCTCCGGGAAGACGACTCTGCTCAACATCATCGCGGGCATCGACCGGCCGACGCGTGGATCCGTCGCGATCGACGGCCTCGACATCACGCGGCTCGGGGAGTCGGAGCTCGCGCGTTGGAGGTCGCGGAGCGTCGGGTTCGTCTTCCAGCTCTACAACCTGATCCCCGTCCTCACGGCGGCCGAGAACGTGGAGCTCCCGCTGCTGCTGACGAAGCTCTCGCGCGCCGAGCGGCGCGAGCACGTGGAGACGGCGCTCGCCGTCGTCGGCCTCTCGGACCGCACGGCGCACTATCCCCGCCAGCTCTCGGGCGGCCAGGAGCAGCGCGTCGCCATCGCGCGCGCGATCGTCACCGACCCGGTGCTCCTGCTCGCGGACGAGCCGACGGGAGACCTCGACCGCGCCTCGGGCGAGGAGATCCTGAAGCTCCTCGGGCGTCTCAACGCGGAGTTCGGGAAGACGATCCTCATGGTGACGCACGACCCCCACGCCGCCGAGCGCGCCGGACGCATCGTGAACCTCGACAAGGGCGCTCTCGCGACGGCCGGCGGAGACGGCGCCGCCACGGCGCGCCGAGGGAAGCCGTGAGCTGGTCGGGCTTCGTCCTCTCGAACCTCCTGCGCAACAAGCGCCGGAGCTTCCTCACGCTCGTCTCCCTCGCGGCGTCGGTGTTCCTCGTGACGACGCTCGAGGGGCTGCTGCGCTTCATGAACGACGCGCCCCGGACGCAGGGCAGCGAGCGGCGCCTCATCGTGCGGCGGAGCACGTCGCTCCAGGACCGGCTCCCCGAGTCCTACGTCGGCAAGGTGCGCGCCCTCCCGGGCGTCGAGACGGCGTCGCCGATGCTCTGGTTCGGCGGCATCTACCGCGACTCGAAGCCCGAGAACTTCTTCGGGCAGCTCTCCTGCGATCCGGAGGAGTTCCATCGGCTCGTCCCCGAGGCGGTCCCCGTCGATCCGAAGACCGGCGCGCCGCGGCCCGAGCTCTACGAGGAGTTCCGCAGGGACCGCACGGCCGCCATCGCCGCGCGGGAGCTGTTCCTGAAGTACGGCTGGGAGCTCGGCGACCGGATCACGATCATCGGCACGATCTATCCGGTGAACCTGGAACTCACGCTGCGCGCCGCCTACCACGCCGAGTCGGGCACGGACAACCAGACCCTCTACTACCACCATCGGTACGTGGACGAGCTGCTCGGGCGCCCCGGCCTGATCGGCGTCGTGTCCGTGCGCGCCGAGAGCGTCGATCTCGTGTCGCCGCTCATCGACCGGATCGACGCGCAGTTCGCGAACTCCGAGTTCGAGACCCTCACGGAGACCGAGCGGAGCTTCCAGCTCGGCTTCGTGCAGATGCTCGGGAACATCTCGCTCTTCGTCCGCGCCATCGCGACGGCGATCGCCTTCGCGATGCTCATGGTGGCCGCCAATACGACCGCCATGGCGGCCCGGGAGCGGACCCACGAGATCGCCGTGCTGAAGTCGATCGGCTTCACGCCGGCGCGCGTGCTCACGCTGCTCCTCGGCGAGGCCGTGCTCCTCGGCATCCTCGGCGCGGGCGCCGGCGCCGGCGCCGCGGCGGCCCTCGGCCCCTTCATCGAGAGCGTCTTCGCGAAGTCGACCATCTCCTTCTTCCTCTCGGGCTACCGGCTCGCGGCGTGGATCCCCCTCTCCGCGACGGCCGTCGGCGCCCTCATCGGTCTCGCCGCGGCCCTCGGGCCCTGCACGCGCGTCGCCTTCCTCCCGATCGCGACGACGCTGCGTCGCACGGCCTGACGGCCGCCGCTCCGGGAGCACCCCCGTTGACCCTCGCCGGATTCCTCCTCGTGAACCTGCTCCGCAACCGGCGGCGCACGGCCCTCACGGCGCTCTCCCTCGCGGCGTCGGTGTTCCTCGTGGCGACGCTCGAGGGTCTCCTCCGGCACGTCGAGGACATCCCGCGAGCGATCGGCGGCGAGCAGCGTCTCTTCGTCGTCTCGCGCGCGTCGATGCGCGAGCGCTTCCCGCGCGCTCACTTCGACAAGGTGCTCCAGGTGCCGGGCGTCGAGGCCGCGACCCCGATGGTCTGGCTGCAGGGGCTCTACCGGGAGTACCTCCCCGAGAACTTCTTCGCGCAGTTCGGCTGCGATCCCGACCAGCTCCTCCGCGTGCAGCCCGAGCTCGAGCCCGTCGATCCGGAGACGCGCCGTCCGCGGCCGGAGCTCTACGAGGCCTTCCGCGCCGACCGCGCGGGAGCCTTCGTCGGCTCCGGGCTCCTCGACCGCTTCGGGTGGCGGCTCGGAGACCGCGTGACGCTCGTGAGCCAGGCCTACCCGGCCACGCTCGACTTCACGATCCGCGCCGCGTTCCACGCGCGCCAGGGCGGCGACAACCACGCGTTCTTCTTCCACTGGCAGTACCTCGACGACGCCCTCGGGAGCGGCGGCTGGGTGAACGCGATCAACGTGCGCACGACGTCGATCACGGAGAACGCCGCGGTGATCGAGCGCATCGACCGCCTCTTCGCGAACTCGTCCTTCGAGACGCACACGCAGACGGAGACGGCGCTGCGCGCGAACTTCCTCCAGTCCCTCGGCAACCTGGATCTGATCGTGCGGTCCATCGCCGCGGCCGTCGGCTTCGGGATGATCATGGTCGCCGCGAACACGGTCGCCATGGAGGCGCGCGAGCGCACCGCCGAGATCGCCGTGCTGAGGGCGCTCGGATTCACGCCGGGCCTCGTGGTCCGGCTGTTCCTCGCCGAGGCCGCCGTTCTGGCCCTCGGCGCGTCCCTCGCCGGCGCCGGCGCGGCGGCGCTGCTCGGGCCCTTCGTCCGCGGCGTGGGCGGCGCCGGCATCGGCGCGAGACTCCTCGCCGACTACGAGCTGCCCGGCGCCGTCGCCGGCGGCGCCCTCCTCTTCGGGACCTTGACCGGCGTCGCCGCCGCCGCGCTCCCTGCGTGGCGGTCGAGCCGGCTCTCCATCGTGGCGACCCTCCGATCCGTCGGCTGATCGCCGCAACCCCTCGGAACCCATGCTCGGCATCCCCCTCAAGTACAACCTCCGCCACCTCACCGTGCGCGGCGTCGGCACGTCGATGACGGCGCTCGGCATCGCGCTGCCCACGGCCGTCTTCTGCGCCGTCCTCGCGCTCGTGCGCGGGCTCGACATGGCCCTCCAGGAGACGGGGAGCCCGCACACGATCGTGTTCCTCCGGAAGTCGTCCATGAGCGAGACCAACTCGTCGGTCGCGCGCGAGGACGCACCGATCGTCGAGTCGATCGCCGGGATCGCGCGCGATCCGGAGACGGGAGCCGCCCTCGCTTCGCGCGAGGTGATCGTGCTCCTGAACCTTCCGCGCCTCGCCGGCGGCGGAACCAGCAACGTGGCGATCCGCGGCACCACCGAGGCGGGACGGCGCATGCGCCCCGACGTGCGGCTCGTGGACGGCGCGTGGCCCGGCGTGGGGCTCACGGAGGTGGCCGTCTCGCGCTCGATCGCCGGCCGCTTCGAGAACTGCACCCTCGGTTCGCGGCTCCCTCTCGGGAAGCGCGAGTGGCGCGTGGTCGGGATCTTCGACGGCGGCACCACCGCCTACGCCTCGGAGATCTGGGCCGACGCGCCCACCCTCGCCGGTGCGTTCCTCCGGGAAGCGTGGAGCAGCGTCTGGGTGCAGGTCTCTCCGGAGGACACGCGCACGGCCGCCGCGTGGGCCGCCGCGGGACGGCTCGAGGCCGCCCCGCCGGCGTCGAGCGAGGATCCCGCCGCCGCGGCGGCGAGCCCAATGGAGTCGCTCGGGCTGGTCGAGACCTCGCTCGTCTCCGCGGCGGGCCTCGCCGTGCTCCACGCGCCGAAGAACGATCCGCAGCTGAAGACCCTCGAGGCCTTCACGGAGCGCGACTACTTCCGCAAGCAGACGGAGCTCGGCAGCCCCATCGGCGGCATCGGCGGCTTCATCGCGATCTTCATGGCGATCGGCGCCGCCTTCGCGGTGATGAACACGATGTATGCGGCGATCGCGTCCCGGAGCCGCGAGATCGCCGTGCTCCGCGCCATCGGATTCCCCCGCCGGTCGATCCTCGTCTCCTTCCTCGTCGAGTCGGTGATCCTCGCCCTCGCCGGCGGCGTCGTCGGCGCGCTGGCGTCTCTCGCCGTGAACGGGATCGAGACGGGCACCACCAACTTCGCGACCTTCTCGGAGATCAGCTTCGCCTTCCGCGTGACGCCCGACGTCCTTCTCAAGGGGTTCGGCTTCGGCGCCTTCCTCGGCATCGTCGGCGGGCTCCTGCCGGCGATCCGCGCCTCGCGCCAGCCGATCGTCGCGGCGATGCGCGCGATCTGAGGGAGAGGCGCCTCCGTGCGGTTCCTCCCGTTCCTGCGGCGCAATCTGCTGCGCAACCGCAGGCGCTCCCTGCTGACGCTGCTCTCGATCGCGGCGTCGCTCTTCCTCGTGGTGGTCCTGGAGGGGCTGCTCGGCCACCTCGACGACATGCCGCGCCTCGACGGGTCGGAGAAGCGGCTCATCGTGCGGCGTGCGACCTCCTTCAAGGACCCGCTCCCCGAGAGCTTCGGCGCGCGCATCGAGTCGGTGCCGGGAGTGCGCGGAGTCTGCGGGCTCGTCCTCTACTGGGGCGTCTACCGCTCCCTCGATCCCGAGAACTTCTTCGCGAAGCTCGCCCTCGACCCGGAGGAGATCCAGGCCAACTACCCCGAGACCCGCGGTGCCGATCCGGAGACCGGCCTCCCCCGGCCCGATCTCATCGACCGGTTCATCGCCGACCGCCGCGGCGCGAGCGCCGGGATCAACCTCTACGAGAAGTACGGCTGGAAGCTCGGCGACCGCGTGGTGTTCCAGGGCATCGGCTTCCCCGACGTCGAGCTCACGCTCCGCTCCTGCTACACGGGCCCCGAGAAGAGCACCTTCTACTTCCATCGCGACTACCTCGAGGAGCTGATGGGGCAGCCGGGGCACGTGACGTTCTTCAACGTCATCTGCGAGACGGAGGAGGACGTCCCGCGCGTGGCGGCCGCCATCGACACGCTCTTCGCGAACAGCGAAGCGCCGACGATCACCGAGACCGAGAAGGCGTTCCAGGGGGCCTTCGTCCAGATGCTCGGGAACGTGCGGTTCCTCCTGCGCTCCATCGCCGCCGCCTGCGCCTTCGCGATGCTCTGCGTCGCGGCGAACACCCTCGCCATGACGGCCCGCGAGCGCGCCCACGAGATCGCGGTCCTGAAGACGCTGGGCTTCACGCCGAGGCTGATCCTCGGCCTCATGCTCGGCGAGGTCACGGTGCTTTGCGCGCTCGCGGCCGCCCTCGGCGCCGGCGCGGCCGTGGCGCTCTTCGCCGTCGAGGGCCCGATGCATGACCTGGGGGGCGGATTCCTCCGCGGATTCCGCGTGCCGCTCCCGCTGGCCGCCGCCGCGATCCCGGGCGGCGTCCTCGTCGGCTGGATCGCCGCCGCCGTGCCCTTCCTGCGCGTCGTCCGCGCCCCCATCGCTCCCGCGTTGCGACGCGTCGACTGAGCGGCGCCGCGCCGCTACCTTCACGGGCTCATCAGCCGCGGGAGCGGATCTGGGCTGGTGTCCGGTGCGGCCTTCAAAGCCGTCGAGCCCTGCCACGAGCGGGGCTGGTGGGTTCGATTCCCATGCGCTCCCGCCATCTCCGTTTCCGGCGAACCCGATTTCGCGCGGACGCCGTTCCTTCTCCCGGAATGGACGAAGCCCGCTCCGCTCTCCGCGCCGAGACGCTGCTCGAGCACACGGACTGGGTCCGCCGGCTCGCCGCGGGGCTCGTCCACGATCCGCACGCCGCGGAAGACGTCGCCCAGGAGACCTGGCTCCGCGCCGTCCGCCGGCCGCCGCATCCCGACCCGGGGCTCCGCTCCTGGTTCGTCCAGGTCGCTCGCCGCCTCGCCATCGGCGGAACGCGCGCCGACTCGCGCCGCGCGCGCCGCGAGAGAGCCGTCGCGCGACCCGAAGCGCAGCCGGGTCCGGACCGCGCCGTCGAACGGCTCGAGGTCCACCGGCACGTGGTGGAAGCGGTGCTCGCGCTCCCGCCCGCGTCGCGGGAGGCGGTCGCCCTTCGGTACTTCGAGGGCCTCTCGCCGCGGGAGATCGCGCGACGCACGGGGCTCCCCGTCGAGACGGTGAAGACACGGCTGCGGCGCGGGCTCGCGGCCCTGCGCGCGCGGCTCGACCGGGAGCTCGGGGGCAGCGCCGCCTGCGTCGCCGCGCTCGGCCACCTCCTCGGCCACGCGCCCGCGGCCCCGCACCCCCTCGTTCCCTGGATCACTGGAGGCACGATCGCCGTGTCCAAGCCGGTCGGATCGGCGCTCTGCGCCGCCGCGCTCCTGCTCGCTCTCGGGGTCGCGCTCGCACCGCGGCTCCTCTTCCCGGCGGCTCCCTCGATCGTCCCCGCCGGTGCGCCGCTCCCTGCCTCCGGCGAGCCACCCGTCGTCGCCGTCGTCGGCCCGAGCTCGGGGGAGAACGCGCGCATCGAAACGCCGGCCGCCGTCTTCGGCCCGTCCGTCTCCCCGCGGTCGATCACCGGACGTCTCTGGGTGGGAGAGGACGGCGCGAGCGAGGTCCTCCCCTCCGAGGCGACGATCGTCCTCGGCGTCCTCGAGCCAGGATTCGGCATCGACCGAGAGCGCGGTCTCGCCGTTCGCGACGGCGCCTTCACGATCGAGAGCGACGGGATCCCGTTCGAGCGTCTCGCCATCGACTCGATCGACGTCGGCGGACGCCCCGCCTACGTCGAGAGCCCCGGGCTTCCGACGCCCGTCGGCGGCATCGTCGAGATCCACGCGCGATTCGTGCCCAGCGTGGTCCTCCGCGTGCGAGACGCGTCGACGGGCATCGATCTGGACGGGCTCGAGGTTCTCCGCGACGTGCCGCGGCCGCGCCATCGCATCCACCCGGGCCCGCACGGGCCCGAGGCCGTCGTCGTGCGCGACGGACGATCGCCGCTCGTCCTCCCGCCGGTCGCTGGCGTGCACGGCTACTGGGTCCGCGGAGCGTCGTCGGCCTGGGGACACGTCGAGATCGATCACCGCGCCGGCGGCGAGCGGGAGCTCCGACTGGTCTCCGGCGGATCGCTCCTCGTCCGAGTGACCGGCCTCGACCCCGACGTCGAGCTCCGGGTCCGCCTCTACGCGGAGACCCCCGGCGAAGGCGAGCGGGCCGTCGCGGAGCAGCGGCCCGGCGGCGGCCCAGCGCGATTCGCCGGCCTGATCCCGGGGACCTATCGGCTCCGCGCCGAGGTGGGCGACTGGTGGGATCCTCCGGAGGTCCTCGCAGAGGGCACCGTCGACGTCGCCGCCGGCGCGAGCGCGACGATCGAGCTCGCGGTCCCCCTCGCGCGCCTCCCGGAGCCCGCGACCCGTCTCGCGGGCACGCTGCGCCTGCCGGAGGGGTTCGAGGACCTGGAGATCTCCCTGCGCCTCGCGCCGCGGAACCGTGCGCCCTGGAGACGGGCCGACCGGGGCTTCGCGCGCACCGAAGCCGTGGCGGGTGGCGCGTCGGGTCTGCGCGCGTGGGATCTCGGCGCCGTGACTCCCGGCCCCTCGGTGATCGTCGTGGATCCGCTGCAGCTCGCCTTCGACGTCGACGTCCCGCGCGCGTCGAGGCACGAGGTCTCGATCGAGTTGCCGCCCCTCGGGATCCTCCGTGTCCGGGTGACGAGCGCTCGCACGGGCGAGCCGATCCCGGATGCCCTCGTCGAGTGGAGCCCGGCGCGGGATCCCGGGCTCTCGCCGTGGCAGCTCCAGCGCGCGGAGCGGGACGCCCGCTCCGCGACTTCCACGGTGCTCTCTCCCGTCGGACCCCTGGATCTCCACGTGCGTGCCCCGGGACATGCCACGGCCGATCGCCGCGAAGCGGTGAGCGCCGCGCTGCGAGAGATCGACCTCGCGCTCGAGCCCCTCCCCAGCTTCCGGGTGACGCTGCGCGACGGAGCGGCGACCGTGCCCTTCGCGTGGGGACGCACGCGCGTTCGCGTGGTGCCCGCCGGAGACACGCGGGAGGCCGAAGTGCAGATCGAGACCGAGGGCGGCCGCTTCACCGTCTTCGTGCCGCGTCCGGGGCTCCACCGCCTCGAGATCGAGCCCCTCGAGGGATTCGAGCCGATCGCGCCGCGCGACGTCCTCGTGGAGGCGGGCGCCCGCGCCGAGGTGGAGATCCCGCTGCTCCGCTCCCGCTGAGGGAGCTCCCCCTTCGGGAGATCAGCCGATCCGCACGACGAACCGCGACTTCGGCTCGACGCTGCCCACGCGCGCCGCAAGGACGCCGCGCGCCGCGAGCGCGCTCTCGAGCTTCGGCGCTCGGTCCGATGCGATCGACAGGAGCAGCCCGCCGCTCGTCTCGCTGTCGAGGGCGAGTGTCACGAGGTCGGCGGGAGCTCCCGCGCCGTACTCGCACTCGGCGCCGAGGGCCTCCCGCGTGCGGGCGGCGCCGCCGGAGACGACGCGCTTGCCGACCAGCTCGCGTGCGCCGGGGAGCAGCGGGAGCCGCTCCGCCTCGAAGACGAAGGTCACCGCCGAGGCGCGCGCGACGTTCGCCGCGTGGCCGAGGAGGCCGAACCCCGTCACGTCCGTCGACGCCGACGCGCCCGCCTCCACGGCCGCCTCGGCGGCGGCGCGGTTGAGCGTCGTCATGGACGCCATCGCGGCGGCGGCCTGCTCGGGCTTCGTCTTGCCGGTCTTGATCCCCGTCGTCACGGCGCCGCAGCCGATCGGCTTCGTCAGATAGAGGGCGTCGCCGGCGCGCGCGCCCTCGTTCCCGAGCATCGCGGCGGGGCGCACCTCGCCGGTCACGGAGAAGCCGAACATCGGCTCCGTGTGCCGCACCGTGTGGCCGCCGGCGACGACGGCGCCCGCCTCGGCCACCTTGCCGAAGCCGCCGCGGAAGATCGCCTCGATCCAGTCGGTCCGGAATCCCTCGGGGAAGCCGGCGACGCAGAGCACGGCGAGCGGCCGTCCGCCCACGGCGTAGCAGTCCGACAGCGCGTTCGCGGCGGCGATGGCGCCGTAGGCCTCCGGGTCGTCGACGACGGGAGGGAAGAAGTCGACGGTCATCACGAGCGCGAGGTCGTCGCGGACACGGAAGATCCCCGCGTCCGAGAACTTCTCGGGGCCGACGAGCAGGCGCTCGTTCGTCGGGAGTGGGACGGCGCGCAGCACGTGCGCGAGCTCCGCGGGCGGGAGCTTGGCCGCTCACCCCGCGCAGGCGGACCACTCGGTGAGTCGTTTGTCGCGGAAGAGCTGCATGGAGGGAAGGGAGAGGGCGGGAACGTCGAGAGAGTGTCGAGCGCTTCCGTGATCAGCGCCGGAAGACGTCGCGGAGCGCCGCGAGGATCCGCTCGTCGTCTCCGGAAGCGAGCGTGCGCGGATCGAGGAGGACCCGGTCGTCGCGGACGCGGGCGAAGACGGCGGGCCGAGCACACCGGAGCCGCTGCGCCAGATCGGCGGCGGCGAGATCTCCGTGGCGCAGCGCGACGCAGTGGGTCGGCAGCGGCACCGTCGGCGCGCTCCCGCTGCCGGCCTCGGAGGCCGACTCGACGACGTCCGCCGCGAGGGCCGCGAGGGCAGGCTTGGCGGCGACGAGCGTCCGGATCGAGGCCAGCAGCGTCTCGGCGCGCGACCGCAGATCCTCCGCTCCGAGACGCAGGCGCGCGATCGCCGGCACGGTGCGCTCGGCGTCTCCCTCCCGGTGCAGGCGGAGCGTCGTCTCCAGGGCCGCGAGGATCAGCTTGTCGAGACGCATGGCGCGGAAGAGCGGGTTCCGCCGCACGGCGTCGACGGCCTTCGCCGTGCCGACGATGCAGCCCGCCTGGGGGCCGCCGAGGAGCTTGTCGCCGCTGAAGAGGACGAGGTCGGGTCGGGCCGCCATCGACTCCGAGACCGTCGGCTCGTCGCCGAGGGCGGGCACGAGGTCGCGCCGCAGGAGCCCGCTCCCGAGATCGTGCACCACCGCGACCCCGCGCTCGCGCCCGAGGGCCGCGATCTCCTCGAGGGTCGCCTCCTCCGTGAATCCGGCGACCCGGTAGTTCGACGTGTGCACCTTCAGCAGGAGCCCCGTCCGCTCACCGATGGCGGCGCGGTAGTCGGCGATGCGCGTGCGGTTCGTCGTCCCGACCTCGACGAGCTTCGCCCCGCCGCGCTCGATCACGGCCGGCATGCGGTAGCTCCCGCCGATCTCCACGAGCTCGCCGCGCGAGCAGACCACCTCGCGTCCGACGGCGAAGGTGTTCACGGCGAGGAGCGTCGCCGCCGCGTTGTTGTTCACGGCCGACGCCGCCTCGGCGCCCGTGAGCGCCACGAGGAGCTCCCCCACGACCCGGTCGCGCTGGCCCCGCTCGCCCGACGCGGCATCGATCTCGAGCGCGCAGGACTGCGCCGCCTCGGCGGCGGCGGCCGCCGCTTCGGGCGCGAGGGGCGCGCGACCGAGACCCGTGTGCAGGACGACGCCCGTCGCGTTCACGCAGGCCGCGAGGGAGTGCGTGCGCGAGCGCGTCACGGCGATCTCGAGAGCCGCCACCAGCTCCGGCTCCGGCACCGGCAGCGACGCCTCGCCGCGGCGCGCGGCTCCCCGGAGCGACTCCACGACGCTCCGCGCCGCGTCGCGCAGGGCGGGACGGGGAACGGCCGCGAGGCTCGGCGCCCTCGCGGCCCGCTCGAGCAGGTCGTCGACGCGCGGGAGCGCACGGAGGTCGGCGCCCTGGGGCCGGGTCTCCGGGGCGCGGGCCCGGCCCTTCCCGCTCACCGGCCGCCGCTCCACTCGATGCGCGAGGCGATGCGGTCGCTCGCCGCGGCGCCGAAGCGCTCGCCGACGAGAGCGAGGGCGAGGTCGATCCCGGCCGTCACGCCGGCCGACGACGAGACCTCCTTGCCGAGCACGAAGCGCTCCTCCACCACCTCCGCGCCCGGGGCGCGGCGGCGGAGCTCCTCGAGGAACTCGTGGTGGGTCGTGACGCGCCGGCCCTGCAGGAGACCCGCGTCGGCGAGCAGGAGCGCACCGGTGCAGACCGACGCCAGGTGGGTGGTCGGCGCGCGGTGACGCAGGAACTCGAGGAGCGGGGCGATGTGTCCGCCGCGCCGCGTTCCGGGGCCGCCGGGCACCACGAGCAGGTCGATCGGCGGCGAGCCCTCGGCCTGGGCGTGGGTCTCGACCCGCAGGCCATGGGCGAAGGTGATGGGGTCGTGCGTCGGGCCGATGCGCAGAAGGTGGACCTCCGTCGGGAGGTCGAGATCGGCGCGCGCGCGGGCGAAGACGTCGAAGGGGCCCAGGACGTCGAGCTCCTCGGCGCCGGGGAAGGCCAGGATGCCGACGCGGAACCCGTGGGGGTCGAGCATGACGAGATGGTATCGCACCGGCCGATGACCGTTTCCACGAGCAGAATTCGCAACTCGCCTTCGCGTCGGACAACATTGGGCCGCTCGATGCGCCCCCTCTCCTTCCCGAGGCGGCGCGCCGCGTGCGCGGCATCGCTCGCGATGCTCTGCCTCCTCGGCGCGAACGCCTGTCTCAGCCGTGCACGGACGATCCGGCGGACCTCCCCGACGGGGGATCCGCCGAGCGTGCTCGCCCTCGCGCGTCCGCGCGCCATCGACGAGAGCGCCGTGCAGAACGACCGCGTGATCGCCGAGATCGAGCGGGCGTTGGACGAGCGCGCCATGTCGCACCTCCCGACGCCGATCCTCCGCGCGGAGATCGAGAAGGTCGCCCTCGATCCGACGCGGCCGACGGACGCGGAGTACGTGGCGGCGGCGGCGCGCTCGGGAGCCGGTGCGGTCCTGGTCGTGGACGACCTCCACTACCCCGGGGCGGCCTTCGTGCTCGCGACCTATCGCGCGCTCCGGGCGCGCGCGCGTCTCCTCGCCGTGCCGGACGGACAGTGCCTCTGGGAGGCGGAGATCGTCGAGCGCGAGGTGGACGGTCCGGGCCTCGAGATCGAGCAGCTCCTCGGGACGATCCTCCAGACCTTCGGCGAGTACGACCAGGCGGCCGCCGCCCGCGTCTACGCGAAGTTCGCCGCCACGCTGGTGAACGGCGTGCGCGCGGCCTTCCCGTCGTTCCTCGATCGGACGCCCGACGAGGATCTCCTCGTGAGCGGCGTGCGATTCGTCGACGGCTGGACGGAAGCGGCGCTCCGGGGGAACTCCTTCGTGACCCTCGAAGCACACGGCACCCCCGGTCAGACCGCGCAGGCGCTCCTGCCGGGGATCCGCACGCGCTTCCCGATGACCGAGTCGGAGCCCGGCGTCTACCGGGCGACGATCCCGATCCTCCCCGGCATGGGCACCGTCGAGGGCCCCGTGATCGTGCGGCTCCACGATCGGATGTGGCGCACCGTCGGCATCGAATCGCGGGAGCGCATCCGCATCGAGGCTTCGCCCCTCGGCTCCGAGGACGCAACGCTCGTCTCCGCCGCCTCCGCCGACGGCTTCTCGCGCTGGACGCGCGGTGCGCCGCGGAACGCCGCGTTCCGGCGTGCGGGTGCGGACTCTCCCGAGGCGCCGGAATCGGCGTCGAGCTCGGCTCCCACGCCGACCGCACCCACGGACCGCGCTCCGTGAAGCGAATCGCCCTGCTCGCGGCGGCCCTGGGATCGGCGCTCCTCCCGGGCGCGTGCCGGAACTTCGACGTGATCGAGCGGCGGAGCGAGCCGTTGCGCGCCCTCTCCGTGACGCGCCCCGAGCTGGCGGTGCTCCGACCCACCGTGGCGCCCGGAGCCGGCGAGTCGTTCTGGATCTACCCGGCGCTGCCGCTCGTCTGGCTGACGCAGATCATCGCCTTCAAGGTGCCCTCGGCGGCGCCCACTCCGCAGGAATCGCTCGACGACCTTCGCGTCGCCATCGCGGCGCAGTTCGACTCCGTCGGCCTCCATGCCGTCGCCCTCGACCGCGT
The DNA here is from genome assembly GCA_964545855.1 of uncultured Planctomycetales bacterium. Lineage (GTDB taxonomy): Bacteria > Planctomycetota > UBA1135 > UBA1135 > JACQFD01 > CAZJHD01. The sequence continues at coordinate 6,321 of CAZJHD010000058.1, read as the reverse complement.
CGACGCGGCCGTGTCCCTCGATCGCGACCTCCGACGGTTCGGCGCCGACTACGTGCTCCACACGGAGATCCGCGACTGGTCGCGCGACTACTGGATCCTCCACGCCCAAGTGGTCGTCGAGATCGGATTCCGACTCGTTCGGCTGGCGGACGGCGTGGAGGTGTGGGACGGCACGGTGACGGCGCGCCACCAGGCGGGCCTCCTCCAGATGGCGAACTACGCGAGCGGGTTCTTCTCGGCGCCCGTCGCCGGGATCCCCGTGGGCCAGCTGAGCGCCATCACGGGCCCGCCGTCGAAGCTGCGGGGCGACGCCTACGGGGAGATCGTGCGCGACGCGGCGCGCCTGCTCGCGCTCCACGTCTCCCCGGACGCGAGCACCGGCGACACGTGCCCCTGCGAGAGCTGCACCGAGCGGCTCCGGGAGCCCGACGCGGACGTCCGCAGGGCCGCCATCCTCGGCTGGAGCGACGCTCCCTATGGCGTCGGCGACGCGATCGAGGTGGCGGCCGTCGTGCCGGAGGGGATGTCCGCGATCTTCGACGTCGGTGTCGTGCACACCGGGCTCGTGATGGTGGAGCAGGGGAGAGTCCCGGGCGTGGACGATCCGCTCGTGCTGCTCCGGGGCACCTACGTGGTGCAGCCGTCGGACGCGGCCGCCGGGAAGCAGGTCGTGCGCGTCCGTGCGATCGGGAGAGCGTCCACCTCCGCGCCGCGCGAGCTCGACACGACGCCCGTCGTGATCGCTCCCTGACGGGATCGCCTCGCGGATCGAGCGCGGAAGCCGGAGAATCGCCGCGTGTCCCCTTCGAAGCGCGGCCTCCGCATCTTCCTCGTCGACGGGACGGCCCTCGCCTACCGCTCGCACTTCGCCCTCGCCCGCGCGGGCCTCGCGCGCAGCGACGGCACGCCGACGGCCGCCACCTTCGGCTTCGCGAACACGATCCGCGCGCTCGTGGAGAAGGAGAAGCCCGACCGCCTCGTCGTGGCCTTCGACACGGGCGGCGAGACGCAGCGCCACCGCGAGCTCCCCACCTACAAGGCGACGCGCGAGAAGGCGCCCGACGAGATGGTGGCCCAGTTCCCGCTGATCGAGCGGGCCGCCTCCGCCTGGGGCGCCGTCGTCGTGAAGCAGGAAGGGATCGAGGCCGACGACCTGATCGCGACGCTCGCGCGCCGCGCGGCGGCGCAGGGGTGCGAGGTCTCCCTCGTGACGGGCGACAAGGACTTCGCGCAGCTCGTCGGGCCGCACGTGCGCATGCTCGTGCCGAGCAAGCCCGACCAGCCGGCGCAGGTCCTCGACGCGGCAGGTGTCGAGGAGAAGTTCGGCGTGCCGCCGGAGCGCATCGTCGACTTCCTCGCGCTCATGGGCGACGCGTCGGACAACGTGCCCGGGCTGCCCGGCGTCGGCGAGAAGACCTCGGCGCTGCTCGTGCGCCGCTTCGGCGACGTGGAGTCGGTGATCGCGCGCGCCGACGAGATCGAGAAGCCGAAGCTGCGCGAGTCGGTGAAGACCCACGCCGACGTGGCGCGCCGCGCGAAGCGCCTCGTCACGCTCGACGACGACGTGGCGGGCCTTCCGGCGATCGACGACATCCCGGCGCACGCCCCCGACGTGCCCGCGCTGCGGGAGCTGTACCGCGAGTGCGAGTTCAACAACCTGCTGCAGACGCTCCCCGCCGATCCCGGCGCCGCCGCCGAGGAGGGACGCGACTACCGGTGCGTCCGGGATGCCGCCGCCTTCGACGAGATGCTCGCGGCGCTCTCGTCGGCGTCGAGGATCTCCGTCGACACGGAGACGACGGGCCTCGATCCGCTCCGCGCCGAGATCGTGGGGATCTCGTTCTCGCGCGGTCCGAAGGAGGCCTGGTACGTGCCGCTCCTCGCCGATCCGCCGGCGCTCCCGGGCGGACGCGACGAGATCGTGACGCGCCTGAAGCCGCTCCTCGCCGATCCGCGCGTCGAGAAAGTGGGACAGAACTCGAAGTACGACGCGCTCGCGCTCGGCGAGCTCGGCCTCGAGGTCGCGCCGATCGTCTTCGACACGATGGTCGCGAGCTACTGCGTGGCGCCGAGCGGGCGTCCCCACGGCCTCGACGCGCTGGCGCTCCGGTACTTCGACCTCCGGAAGATCCCGACGGTCGATCTCATCGGCAAGGGACGCGGACAGACGACGATGGATCTCGTGCCCATCGAGAAGGTGGCCGAGTACGCCTGCGAGGACGCCGACGTGACGCTGCGGCTCGTGGCGCCCCTCGAGCACGAGCTCCGCGAGTCGGGAGCGGAGCGCCTCTTCCGTGATCTCGAGATGCCCCTCGTTCCGGTCCTGATCGCCATGGAGCGGCGCGGAGTCGGGATCGACGTCGCGATGCTGGAGGCACTCTCGTCCACGCTCGCCGGCGAGCAGGAGCGGCTCGAGAAGGAGATCCACGAGATCGCGGGCGGCCCCTTCTCGATCCAGTCGACGAAGGAGCTGGGAGCGATCCTCTTCGAGCGCATGCGTCTCCACGAGGCGATCGGCCGCAAGAACCCGCGTCGCACGAAGACCGGCTACTCGACGGACGCCGAGGTCCTCGACGAGCTCGCGCCGGTGGCGCCCATCGCGGCGAAGGTGCTCGAGTTCCGGCAGGTGGCGAAGCTCCGCAACACCTACCTGGAGACGCTCCCGACGCTCGTCCACCCGAGGACCGGCCGCATCCACACGACGTTCCGCCAGACCGTCGCCGCCACGGGACGGCTCTCCTCCGACAACCCGAACCTCCAGAACATCCCGATCCGCTCGGTCCTCGGGAGGGAGATCCGCAAGGCCTTCGTGCCCGCCGAGGGGCGCGTGCTGCTCTCGGCCGACTACTCGCAGATCGAGCTGCGCCTGGTCGCCCACTTCAGCGAGGACCCGGTGCTCCGGGACGCCTTCACGCGGGGCGAGGACATCCACCGTCGCACGGCGTCGGTCGTCTTCGGCGTCGCGCCCGATCTCGTGACCCTCGAGCTCCGCGCGCGCGCGAAGGCGATCAACTTCGGGATCATCTACGGCATGGGACCGCAACGGCTCGCGCGGGAGACCGGGATGACGATCCCCGAGGCGAAGAAGTTCATCGAGGCGTATTTCCAGCGCATGCCCAGCGTCAAGGGCTTCCTCGAACGCACCCTCGCGCTCGCCCGCGAGCGCGGCTACGCCGAGACGCTCGCCGGACGGCGTCGCGCGATCCCCGAGCTCGCCGGAGAGGACCCGCGCGCGCGCGTGAACGCGGAGAACATCGCCGTGAACACACCGATCCAGGGCTCCGCCGCCGACGTCGTGAAGCGCGCGATGATCGACCTCGACCGCCGGCTCAGGGAGGAGCGCATCGACGGTGGGATGATCCTGCAGGTGCACGACGAGCTCGTGGTGGAGGTCGTTGCGAGCCAGGCGGACCGCGCCGCCACGCTCATGCGCGAGGCGATGGAAGGCGCGGCGAAGCTCACGGTGCCGCTGCAGGTCGACCTCGGCCGCGGGAAGAACTGGCTCGAGGCGCACGGCTGAGGCGCACGCCTCGAGCGGATCGAGTCGCTCGCTAGGGGAAGAGGACCTCGATCGCCAGACCGCGCGACGTGCTCAAGCCGTAGGGCGGGAGGGCACAGGTCGTCCATCCCCAGAGCGCGCAGGCGTAGTAGGTGTTCCCGACGACCGCGGAGGGGATCGCGAAGGGGACGGTCATGGCGAATCCGGTCGCGTCGCTGAACAGATCGAGCGGGATGAGCTCGACCGACGCCAGCAGGTCCACGTGGAGCAACACTCCGATGCCGAAGGGATCGATGCCCGGAATGTTCTGGACGTCGCCCACGAGGAGCAGCCCGAGCGAGCTCGGCGGCGCGGCGTCGCACGTGAAGCCGAAGGTCGGCAAGCCGGCCATCGGCGCGTGCGTCACGCCGAGCGTCTGCACTCCTGCGCAACCAGGCGACCCGGTTCCGTAGACGGTCGTGCCCGGGTCGGTGTCGAGATCGAACACGTAGGCGGCACCGGCGCTCCCCGCGCTGTTGTTGGCCTGATTCCCGTTGACCCCCGTCGCGTTGCTGTCCTCCAGGTCCGCCCCGACGAGCACGGTGTCTCCGGAGGCGGCGACCGACACGCCGAACTGATCGCTCGCGCCGGTGTTGGAGGCCTTGAGGTAGGCGAGCTCGCTCCAGGTGGAGCCGCTGCGGACGAACACGTACGCCGCTCCGGAGTTGAGGGCGGCGTTGCTGGCACCGTTGCCGTCGATGCCGACGGCGCTGCTGTCCTCGCCGATGGCGCCGACCACCAGAACGTTCCCGGAGAGCGAGATCGACCAGCCGAACAGGTCGTTCGCCCCTGTGTTGGAGGGCTTGACGTAGGCCTGCTGGCTCCACGTCGTTCCGTTGCGCACGAACACGTAGGCGGCGCCCGAGTTTCCGCCGCTGTTGTCGGCCTGATTCCCGTTCACGCCCGTGGCGGCGCTGTCCTCGAGGCGCGCTCCGACCGCCAGCGTATTGCCCGACACCGACACGGAGCACCCGAACACGTCCGGTTCGGTGTTGGACGCCTTGACGTACGCCTCCTGACTCCACGTCGTGCCGGTGCGCGCGAAGACGTACACGGCGCCCGCGTTGGGCGCGCTGTTGTCGAGCGGATTGCCGTCGATTCCGACGGCGTTGCTGTCTTCCTGCTCCGCGCCGACGGCGACCGTCTCGCCCGAGACGGACACGGCGCCGCCGAATCGATCCCCCGCTCCGGTGTTGGACGCCTTCAGGTACGCCTGCTGGCTCCAGGTCGCGCCGTTGCGCACGAACACGTAGGCAGCGCCTGCGTCCGCGGCGCTGTTGTCGGTGGCATTCCCGTTCACACCCGTCGCGCCGCCGTCCTCTCCCACGGCCCCTACCACGATCGTGTCGCCGGAGACGGCCACGGCACGGCCGAACTCGTCTCCTGCGAACGAGTTGGAGGCCTTGAGATAGGCCTGCTGACTCCAGGTCGAACCGTTTCGGACGAAGACGTAGGCGGCCCCGGCATTCAGAGAGCTGTTGTTGAGCTGATTGCCATCGACTCCCGTCGCATTGCTCCGCTCGCCGCGCGCGCCGACCACGATCGTGTCGCCGGAGACCGCCACGGAGAAACCGAAGTCGTCATCGGCGTCGGTATTCGAGGCCTTCAGGTACGCCTGCTGGGTCCACGTCGCGCCGTTGCGTACGAAGACATAGGCAGCGCCCGAGGCCGACGCGCTGTTGTCGTTCTGATCGCCATCGACGCCCGTCGCGTTGCTGTCCTCGAGCCGGGCGCCGACCACGACGGTGTTGCCCGAGATCGAGACGGAGAATCCGAAGCCGTCCAAGGCCGACGTGTTGGACGCCTTGAGATACGCCTGCTGTGCGACGGGGTCGACGGTCAGGGGATAGCGCGCGTTCCGCTCGTCGACGTGGACGCAGAGGCGATCGCCGATGTTCTCGAAACGTGCAGGGAGACGCCGGCCGGCCGCGTCGAAGACCGTCAGCCCGGAGTAGGTCAGTCTCGCGACACCAGCCGCATCGACGAAGTGAACGTCACGGGCGTTCTCGAGGATCTCGGGTCGAAGGGTCCCCCGAGTCTCGAGCGTCAACCGCAGAGGGCCTGCACCCTTCTCCGGGCGCCGATGGACCGTGTAGCCATGCTCCAGTCCTCGGGAGTCGTTGACGTACCACTCCGTCAGATTCGAGTCCCAGTCGCGAGTCACGCGCTGGCCTTCGGACCGGACCGCTGCTGCGCTCGATCGCGGCAGCGCCCGATCGGCGATCCCGTAGCTCGCGAGCTCCAATCCCCAGGTCCACCCGCCGCCGTCGGGCGTCGTCGTGAAACCCTCGTCGTCGAATCGGGTCGACCATCGCTGGGTGTGGTTCCGGGCCCGGTAGCCTCCATCCGCGGAATGGGCCGCGAACCGACCGGCGTCGAGGGCGGCGTGGATGCCAGCCCAGTCGGAGGTCGAAAGGCGCGTGGGCGCATTCGCCATCGATCCTGCTCCCTCGAGGCGCGCCCAACTCGTGCGGGGCTTCGCCGGGGAGACGAGAAGGAGGGCGGGAAACGTGACGAGGAGAAGGGCGAATGTGCGGTGCATGGTTCTGGCTCGGACGAGGATCGGATTCGGCCGGTGATGTCGCCGACGGACCCGACGCTTCGAGTCGGCGTCCGCCGACAACCGAGATCCGGAGTCGGGCGATCGCGTCTCGCGGATTCTCCTCGCTTTCGAGGCGCAGCGGGAATCACCCGAGTCCAGAGACCGAGCTGGCACTGGTCGCACACTTCAGCGAGGACCCGGTGCTCCGGGACGCCTTCACGCGGGGCGAGGACATCCACCG
>CAZJHD010000057.1:15426-27283 GCA_964545855.1 uncultured Planctomycetales bacterium | reverse complement strand
CTCGCTCGCTCTCGCTCGGCCTCGGGCCAGCGGCGGCGATTTCCTCACAACCTCTGACCCCATTCCCGGGACCATCAGGGCGACGCCGCACGCCAGGCGTCGAGCACCGCGCCGGGCGCCGGGCGGTCGAGGAGGTCGCGCGCGACGTGGGACCAACGGATCGTGCCGGCCGCGTCGACCACGAAGGTCGCCGGATGCGCGATGTCGCCGCCGTCGGGCCCCGCGCCCGCGTGGACGAGACCGAGGGCCGCGAGCGCGGTGCCTCCCGCGTCGCTCGCGAGACGGACCGTCGCCGGCAGCGCCTCCTGGAGAGACGCCAGGGCCTCGGGGGCGTCCGTGCTCACCGCCACGATCGACGCCGCGGGAAGGCCCTTCGCCTCCGCTTCCGCTCCGAGACCTCGGAGCTCCGCGCGGCAGGCGAGTCACCAGACTCCGCGGAAGAGGACGACGATGCGCGGCGATCCGATCTCCGCGAGCGCGAGGTCCTTGCCGTCGGCGTCGCGGAGCGCGATCGCCGGGAGCGGCGCGCCGAGGGCCGGGACGGCTCCCGGGGCTGGGAGGCGCGCGAAGACGGTCACCGACGCGCCGTGGAGCAGCGCGAGGAGCACCGCGAGCACCGCGATCGCGCCGGACGCCTTCGAGCGTGCTCGGACCGCGCCGAGGACCGCCACGAGCGCGCCCGAGAGGCCGACGGCGGCGAAGCCGAGCGCCGCCGATCGAACGAAGGGCGAGCCGAGCCCGAAGGCGAAGAGCAGGAAGCTCGCGAGCGTGATCGCGAGACCGAGCAGCGGAAGGCGCCAGCGGGAGGGTCGCATGCCCCGAGTCTGCATCCGCGATGCGCGCGCCGACAGCGCGCCCTCGGGGTGCCGCGGCGAGCGCGTAGAGTGGGGCTGGCTTCCGACGAGCCCTCCATGGCCGACTCCGACGATCGAAACGACGAATCCGAGGCTCCCGCGCGCACGTCGCGCCGCAGCCTCGGCTTCCTGTTGATCCTCGGCGTCCTCGGCATCGCGATGGTCGCGCGCGCCGTGATCGGCGGCAGCGGCAAGGGCGGCGGCGCACCCCGCGGCGGATCGGACCTCGTGCCCGCGCCCCTCGTCGACACCTCCGGGAGCCCCACGCCGCCGTCGGAGACGCTCTCCGACAGGATCGCCGAGGCGCTGCCCTACATCACCGAGGGGAGCTTCGCGGCTCTCGTCGGCTTCGCCATCGGCTTCACGTCGAAGAAGCTCGTGAAGCTCGGTCTCGTGCTGCTCGCCCTCGTGGCCGTGGGCCTCTTCGCGCTCTCCGAGGCCGGAGTGGTCGTCGTCGACTGGCAGCGAGGCATCGACCTCCTGAACGGCCTCGTCCTGAACGTGAAGGAGAACGCGCCCGTCGCCGATCAGCTCCTCGCGCGGCTCCCCTCCGCCGGCGGCTTCGTCGCGGGCTACGTGCTCGGCTATCGGCGCGGATGAGCGACGGCGAGCAGCGCGCGGCGTTCTGGATCCGCGCCAGGTGGAGCGACCACATGGTCGTCGCGCTCCAGCGGTCGGAGGGCGCGCCGCTCCGCGCGGCCGGCTACTCGAACCAGCAGGCGGAGCCCGTGCCGTCGGACTGCTTGCCCGACCCGGAGACCGTGCGCGCGAACCTGCGCGCGTCGGGCGTCTGGTGCTTCGGCCGCGACGAAGGGCCGGACGAAGTGCTCTGGTCGGTGAACCTGCCGATGCGGGAGCGGCTCTCCGGCGGCCCCGGCCGCGTCGTCCACCGCCTCGTCCGCGAGGGCACGACCGCCGCGTGGGAGGCGATGGGCGAAGCGGGGGAGGCCGACCTCTCGCGTCTCGAGGAGCGCGTGCGCTGGGAGGAGACGCGCCCGGAGCGCGACCGGGCGCTCGCCGAGGACGCGGAGATCGAGGCGCGCGGATTCCACGTCGCGTCGCGCCGTCACGCGTGGACCTATCGGGAACGGGGCCTGCTCGTCGCCGAGCCGCCGCGGCAGCGGGAGAGCTGGCGCAAGCCGTGGCTCGCGATCGAGGTCCCCGAGGAGCGCGACGCCGGCGCGGCGGTCCTGCGTCCCTGGTGCATGTGGACCGCCGTCTCCTCCTGGTGGCGGCCCGAGGACGACGCCGCCCTCGATGCAGAGCTGCGCGCTCGGGTCGTCGCGCGCCTCGCGGCGTGGCTCGCCGACCGCGGTGAGCCCTCGCGCGTCGTCGAGGCGCTCCCGTCGCCGGCGGCGCCCGTCGCGATCCCGCGCGTCACCATGGAGGCGATGCAGACGATCCTCGCGTTCCTCCTGGCGAGCGGGCATCGCCTCGCGTCGGGGAAGCCGGTGAATCCGCTCCTGCCTCGGCTGGGCGATCCCATGGAGGCGTTGCGCGGCCGGGGGGCGCCGCGGAAGTGGTATCCGACGCCGGGCGGCGAGGACCACGTGCACCTGGAGGGTCGCATTCCCGTGGAGCGCGTGCGCTCCGCGTTCCGCTTCCCCGCGGGCGACCGGGAGCACGGCACGATCGACGTCTCGCCGGAGCGCATCCTGGGGACGGGGGGCGAGGTGCGCGCCGTGTACCTCTGGGGCGAGCACGAGGCGGCGCCGGAGGGCTGATCGCCTCGCGGCCATCAGCGGAGCGCGCGCGCGATCCTCTCCGCCACCTCGGCTCCTCCACGGCAGAGGTCGTTCACGGCGACGCCGCGCCACGATGCGCCGGCGACGGCGAGCGTCGGGAACGCGGAGAGCGCGGCGTCGATCCGGGCCATCCGCCCGGCGTGGCCGCGCACGTACTGCGGGATCGCGTGCTTCCATCGAACGACGTGCGTGAACTCCGGCGCCGTCGCGAGTCCCGTCGCCTCGCGGAGGTCGGCGCGCGCGAGGGCCACGAGGTCGGCGTCGTCGAGCGCCACGACGTTGGCGTCGAGGGCGCCTCCGAGCATCGCGCGCGCGAGGAATCCGCGCGTGCGTCCGGGCCAGACCGACGATTCGGCGAGCGCGCCGAGGATGCGCAGGCGCTCGCTCCGCGCCACGAGGAACCCGAAGCCGTCGAAGGCGGCGGGCCGCACGGAGGCGTCGCGCCAGCCGAGGTGCACGACGGCGATCGGTGCCGTCGGGATGCCCTCCATCTCGCGCGCGGCGCGCGGCGCGAAGTGGCGGACGAGCCGCGCCGTCGCGGCGGACGGGAGCGCCAGCACCACGGCGTCGGCCTCGAGCGATTCGGCGGATCCCCGGCGCAGGAGGTCGATCCTCCAGCGTCCGCCGGGGCGCGGCACGAGCGCGCGCACGCTCGTCGAGAGGCTCATGGCGCTCCCGAGCTCGTAGGCGAGCGCATCCGGGAGTTCCTGCATGCCGTTGCGGAACGACGTGAGGGTCGGGCCGCCCGCCTTCGCGCCGGCGACCGGCGCGATCCGGCGTTTCCGCTCGAGGGCGACGAGCGCCCGCAGGAGCCCGCCGTGCTCGCGCTCGAGGGCCGCCACGCGCGGGAACGCCGTGGCGAGCTCGAGCTGCTCGGGGTCTCCGGCGAAGACGCCGCGCACGAAAGGCTCCACGAGCGCCTCCAGCGCCTCCTCTCCGACCCGGCGGCGCGCGAACTCGGCGACGGTCTCGCGCCGCGCGAGCTCGTCGCTCGCCTTCGGCACGAGCCAGTCGGCGGCGACGCGGGCCTTCCCGCGCCAGGAGAGGAGGCCGCCAGCGACGAGCCCCGGCGGAGACTCGGGCAGCCGGTGCAGCCGCCGATTGCGATAGACGTAGCGCCGGCGCGCGACGTCGGCCGAGCGGAGCAGGCGCTCTCCGAGTCCCGCGCGCCGCGCGAGGTCCAGCGTCGCGGGCTCCGAGTCGAGGAATCCGTTCGGCCCGTGCTCGAGGACGAAGGTGCCGCCGGCGCCGTCGTCGACCCGCTCGGAGCGGATCTTCCCGCCGGGGCGGCGGCCCTCCTCGAGCACGACGACGCGCGCGCCCTTCATCGACGACCGGATCCGGTGCGCGGCCGCGAGGCCGGCGATGCCGGCGCCGACGACGGCGATGCGCGGAAGGGTCTTGCCGTGGGCCGATCGGCCCTCGGGGGGCGGGCTCATCGGTCGGCCCCGACGAGCGCGGCCTTCGGTCGGGAGCCTTGGGTTGGGGTCACGTGGAATCCCCGCGAGTCGGCCCGCGGCTCGGCATTCCACCGTACCCGCGTTCCCACGGCAACGCGGCCCGAGACTGGCCCCGATTCATTCACGCCGCCGGGCGGATGGGGCGCCGCGCCCTGCGGGCGTGCACCAATTCGAGGCCAGTGTCATTCGGGGGGTTACGCTTCGCGACCTCACGTGAACCCCGTCGAGTACGAGCGGATGTTCGAGCTGGAGGACCGCCACTGGTGGTTCGCCGGCAAGCGGCGCCTCGTGCGCGCGATCCTCGATCGCGTCGAGCTTCCGCGGGACGCCGCGGTGCTCGACGTCGGCTGCGGCACCGGCGGGATGTTCGCCGTGACCAAGGCCCTCGGCCGCGTCACGGCCGTGGACGCGAGCCCGCTCGCGATCGGATTCGCGCGCCGCCGCGGGGGCGTCGCTCTCGCGCGCGCGGCGCTCCCCGACCTGCCCTTCGCCGACGCGACCTTCGACCTCGTCACCGCCTTCGACGTGCTCTACCACCAGCGCGTCGGCGACGATCGCGCGGCCATCGCGGAGATCCGGCGCGTGCTCAGGCCGGGGGGCGCGTTCCTCGTCGTCGACTCGGCGCTCCCCTCCCTGCGGGCGGCGCACGACGAAGCGATGCATGGAGCCCGGCGGTACACGGTGCCGGAGCTGCGCGCGAAGCTCGTCGACGCGGGGCTCGCGGTCGAGCGCGCGACCTACACGAACTGCCTCCTCTTCCCGGTGGCGGCGGCCTGGCGTCTCGCGACGCGCCGTGCTCGCCCGGGGGGCGATTCCGACGTCCGGCCGGCCTCGGCGCTCGGCAACGCTCTGGCTGGAGCGCTCTATGCCCTGGAGGCGCAAATGCTTCGGATCGGGAACCTGCCCATCGGTACGTCCCTCGCCGCCGTGGCGCGGCGGGCCTGAGGGCGCTTCGCCGGAGGCCGCGGGCAGGCGGCGATGGGGGCCGTCTTGAGTTCGGGATCTGGTTCCGCCGAAAATCTTCGGCGCGCCCGGGAACTTCCTTCCGATGGGGGGACTCCCAGTCTCTCGTCCCGCTTGATCCCTCCCAGCACCGTGCAGCCACCGACCTCCCCGCAGGGAGGCACACCTCGCCTCGTCGGTGTCTCGCCCGAAGGTGCCGTTCCCCTCGGGGGTCGGCCCGGGCGTGCCCCACCGTCTTCGCGGTACCTCGCGCCGCTCCCGTTCGCGCTCGGCATCACGATCGTCACGACGCTGCTCGGGCTCTGGGCGACCGGTCGCGAGGGTTCGCGGGCTCTTCCGTCGCAGTGGGACTGCGCCTGGTTCCGGATCGTCGCTCGCACGATCCAGGAGGCGATCGAGACCGAGGGAGTCATGGGATTCGCCCGCTCGTGGGTCGAGGCGTCGCCCGTCCATGCGCCGCTCGTGCCGACCCTCTCGGCGCTCTCGATGATGGTCTTCGGCGCGACGCGATCCGCGGCGGAACTCGTGCTTCCCCTGTCGACGCTGCTCTGGGCCTGGGCGTCGTTCCGCGTCGTGGAGCGCTTCTACGGGAGGCCGACGGCGGCGGCGACCGTCGCCCTCGCCGCGACCTTCCCCGTCGCGCAGGTGCTCGCGCGCACCTACCTCTTCGAGCATCCCATGGCGGCGCTCTTCGCCGCCGCGATCTGGGCGCTCGTCGCGAGCGACCTCTTCGCGCGGACGGGACCGACGCTCCTCTTCGGAGCGCTGGCGGGTCTCGTCGCCGTCGCGCGCACGGCGGGGCCCGTCTACCTCGTGGGACCGACCCTCGTCGCGGTGGCGCTCGCCCTTCGGCGGCCCGGAGCGGTGGATCGCCTCCTGCGCCTCGCCGCGGCGACCGCCATCGGACTCCTCGTCGCGGCCACCTGGTACCTCCCGAACCTCTCGAACCTCCTCGCGTACATCCATCGCGTCACCTACGGGGCCGCGGCGCAGATGTACACGGGAGGCGAGTCGGCGGTCTCCTGGCAGAACTTCCTCTACTACGTGCAGTGGGTGGTGGTGGACGGACCCGGCTTCCCGATGGTGGCCGTGGGACTCGTGGCGTGGATCGTCGCGCTGCGCACGGGCACGCGTCCGAGGCTCCGGAGCTTCCTGACCGCGGCGCTCATCGCCTTCGCGCTCTCCTTCGGGCCGCTGCTCGGCGCCGCGCAGCGCGTGGGGGCGATCCTGTTCCTGCCGCTCCTTCCGATCGTCGCCCTCGCTCTCGTGCGCGCCGTGGCGTCGGTGCCGGCGGGCCGGTGGCGATCCATCCTGGCGGTCGGACTCGCGCTGCTCGCGGCCCATCACGTCGTCGCGATGACTCTCGCGACCTATCCGAACTCCGCGGGAAGCCGCGGGCCCTACCCGCAGACGTTCCCGCTCTGGAACCACCGGAATCCCTTCGTCGACCTGGCGGCGTCGGTGGGCGCGAAGCCCGGGATCGATCTGCGCATCCCCGAGATCGTCGATCGGCTCGACGCGCTCGGACTGCCCGCGGACGCGCGCATCGCAGTCCTCTCGGATCATCCGTTCCTCCACGTCCACAACGTGAGGCACGAGGCGTGGGACCGGGGCAGGACGTGGCGCTTCCATCCGGGGCCGAGCCTCCAGCTCCAGAAGTCGCCGACCTGGACGCAGGAGTTCCGGAACTCCTTCACGGCGAGCGATGCCGTCGTCCTCCGATCGGGCGGCGCGAGCTACCTGTCCCGCGGCGACTACGGGCCCGTCTTCGACGCGCTGCGGCGAGAGGGCGTCCGCAGGTTCCAGCAGGTCGGAGAGGCGCTCCCGATCGCCGACGGGTCGTCCATCCGGATCTTCCGCAGGGAAGCCGACGTCCAGCGCGTGGCGCAGATCTCCGAGGGGTTCCTTCCGGCCGAGGCGCAATTCCTCGTCCCGGGTGCTCGGGCGATCCGCCTGGAGGCGGCGCAGCTCCTCGAGGAAGGGCCCGAGGTGCGCCTCCTGCGGCTCGTCTTCGCCGTCGATCCGCAGCTCGCGGAGCTCCCGGCGATGTCGGTGCACCTCGTCGACGCGGGCGCGATGATCTTCTCCTTCGACTCGAAGGCGCGGGATCTCCGCAAGGACGTCCCGGGGCCCGACGACGGCACGCACTGGATCGTCGATCGCCTGATGGCTTCGCCGCTCCCGCCGAAGCTCCCGAGCCGCGGCTACTCCGTGGCGCTCGTCCTCGAGGCCCCGCCGGACGCCGCGACGGGACGGCCCCGCCGGAGGTTCGTCCAGTCCCGGCTCCGCACGGACGAGGAGTCGACGCGACTCCACGTCTGGGCCGTTCCGCCCGTCTCGGTCGACGACCCCGCCGCCTCCGCGCCGGCGCCCGCGGGGTCGGGCGCGCCCCGCCTCCTGCCGGGAGGTCCGCCCCGTGGCGACTGATCGTCTCGAACGCCCGGCGAAGCCGGCGCCGTCGGGCAGCACGCGCGGCGCCGGCACCCCGCGCGTGAGCGTCGTCCTGCCGACGTACAACGAGGTCGGGAACATCGCCGACCTCGTCGACGCGATCTCCGAGGCGCTCCGCGGGAGCGCCTTCGAGGTCGTCGTCGTGGACGACGACTCCCCAGATGGCACCTGGCGCGTCGTGCAGGAGAAGAGCGCGCGCGCGCCGTGGCTCCGCGTGGAGCGCCGAGTCGGCGCGCGGGGCCTCACGACGGCGATCGCGCGCGGCATCGAGCTGGCGCGCGGCGAGGTCGTCTGCTGGATGGACTGCGACTTCTCGATGCCGCCGAGCCTGCTGCCGAAGCTCGTCGACCGTCTCGACGACGGCTTCGACATGGCCGTCGGCTCGCGCTACGTGCCCGGCGGGAAGGACGCGCGCCTCGACACGCGCATGCGCATCGCGGCGAGCCGCGTGATCACGACGCTCGCGCGCTGGCTCCTCGTGCGCGGCTTCCACGACTACACGAGCGGCTTCGTGGCGGCGCGGCGCGCCCTGCTGGAGGCGGTGCCCCTGCGCGGCGACTACGGCGAGTACTTCATCGACCTCGTCGTGCGCGCGCATCGGCTCGGCTATCGGCTCGTCGAGATCCCCTACGCGTGCGTGCCCCGGCGGTCCGGTGAGTCCAAGACCGACGGCAGCGCACTCGACTTCTTCCGCAAGGGACTCAAGTACCTGTTCGTCGTCGCCCGACTCCTAGGGGAGCGCGTGCGTCGGCCTTCCGCGAGGAAACCTCCGTGATCGATCTGAATGGCAAGTCCGTGATGGTCGCCGGCGGCGCCGGCTTCGTCGGCTCCGCAATCGTTCGTGAGCTGCTGGACGACGGTGCGATCGTCACCGTCTTCGACAACTTCTCGAAGGGCACGCTCCAGAACCTCTCCGACGTGCGCGACCGCATCACGGTCGTCGGCGGCGACGTGCTCGATCCCTGGATGATCGCGCAGACGATCCGGAAGCAGAAGGTGCGGTTCATCCTGAACCCCGTGGGCGACACCTACGTGCCCGCCGCCTACGACGTGCCCTCGCGCTTCTTCAACATCAACGTCCTGGGCAATCTCAACCTGCTCCAGGCGACGAAGGAGTTCGGGCTCGAGCGCTATCTCTACGTCTCGTCGACGGAGGTCTACGGCGAGGCGCCGACGGGGAAGGTGACGGAGGAGACGGCGCTGCTCCCGCTCAACACCTACGCCGTGAGCAAGCTCGCTGCCGACCGCCTCTGCTTCACGTTCCACAAGGAGCACGGCGTCCCCGCCATCTGCGCGCGCATCTTCAACGCCTACGGCCCGCGGGAGACGGAGCCCTACGTCATTCCCGAGATCATCACGCAGCTCGCGAAGAGCAACGTCGTCTACCTGGGGAACCTCAAGGCGGAACGCGACTTCACCTACGTCCACGACACGGCCCGCTGGCTCGTCGACCTCATGCGGAGCGACGTGCCCTTCGGCGAGCCGGTGAACGTCGGCTCGGACAACTGCTACTCGGTGGAGTGGCTCGCCCGGAAGATCGCCGAGATCATGGAGGTCTGGAACCTCGAGATCCGCGTCGATCCGAAGCGAAAGCGCCGCCTCGATATCGAGCGCTTCCGCTGCGACAACCGGAGGATGAAACAGTACATCGAGGCGATTCCGCGCGTCGGCATCGAGGAGGGGCTGCGCATGACCGTGGATTGGTTCATGGACCACGGGAGGCGCTGGAGCTGGGAGGACTTCGTCGAAGGCGCCGTGACGCTCAAGTAGCGCGAGCGCGCGATCGTCGATGCGGCGGATCCCCGTCAGCCGTCCCCATCAGTGGGGCAACGAGCGCGCCTACGTCGATCGGGCGATGCGCGACAACTGGATCTCGTCCTCGGGCGAGTTCCTGGAGACCTTCGAGTCGGGCTTCGCGCGCTTCTGCGGTGCGCGCCACGGCATCGCCTGCATGAACGGCACCGTCGCGTGCCACCTCGCCTTCGCCGCGGCCGGCATCGGGCGCGGCGACGAGGTGATCTGCCCGACCTTCACGATGATGGCGCCGGTCTTCTCGCTCCTGTATCTCGGCGCGAAGCCGGTCTTCGTCGATGCCGACCCCGTGTCGTGGACGATGGACGCGCACCAGGTGGAGGCGCGCATCGGCCCGCGCACGAAGGCGATCCTCGCGGTGCACATCTATGGGCACCCCTGCGACATGGACGCGCTCCGCGCGATCGCAGTGCGGCGCCGGCTCCTCCTGCTGGAGGACGCCGCCGAGGCGCACGGCGCCGAGGTGCGCGGCCGGCGCACGGGCGCGCTCGGCGACGTCGCCGCCTTCAGCTTCTACGCCAACAAGATCCTGACGACGGGTGAGGGCGGCATGGTGGTGACGAGCGACGCGGACCTCGCCGCGCGCGCGCGCGCCCTCAAGAACATGAGCTTCGGTCCGACGCCGGAGACGCGTTTCGTGCATGAGGGCCTCGGCTTCCAGTACCGGATGACGAACCTCCAGGCGGCGATCGGCGTGGCGCAGCTCGAGCACGCGGACTCGGCCGTGGCGGCGAAGATCGAGGTGGCGCGTCTCTACGACGACGCGCTCGACGGCATCCCCGGGCTGCACCGTCCGCGGACGCACGCCTGGGCGAAGAACGTGTTCTGGGTCTACGGCGTGCTCGTGGACGAGGACTTCGGCCTGCCCCGCGAGGAGGTGCAGAGGCGCCTCGATGCGCGCGGGATCGAGACGCGCACGTTCTTCCACCCCGCGCACCGGCAGAAGACCTGCGCCGACGCCGCGAAGGAGCGCCACCCCGTGGCCGACCGGCTCTGGGAGCAGGGCTTCTACGTTCCGTCCTACGCCCGCATGCCGGAGTCGGTCGTGGCGCGCGTCGCGGATGCGCTGCGCGCGATCCGGGCGGAAGGTCTCCGGGGAGGGAGCGCGAGGACGGCCGCGCCCGTGGGCGTCAGCGCGCGGAGGGCGCCGCGGGCGCCGCGGCGACCGCCCGCAGGACGAGCCCCTCGAGGGCCTCGAGGAACCGCGCGGAGCCGTTGAGTCCTTCGGTGCACTCGAAGCGCGCGACGCCGCACTCGCGCGCGAGCGAGGCGTACTGGATGCCGATCTCGTGGAGCGTCTCCACGTGGTCGCTCACGAAGGAGATCGGCACGACGAGCATCGACCTCACGCCGTCGCGCGCGAGGCGGCGGATCTCCTCGATCGTGTCGGGCCCGAGCCATTCCTCGCGGCCGACGCGGCTCTGGTAGGCGCGCGACCAGCGCGGCGGCGCCGCGAGGAGCGGCAGCAGGGCCGCGATCGTCGCGTCGATGCGGCGCGCGTAGGGATCGCCCGCGTCGACGTAGCTCTTCGGCAGCCCGTGGGCGCTGAAGAGGAGGTGAACGTCCGCCCGGACGGGGAAGCGCGCGAAGCCTTCCTCGATCCGCTCCGCGACGGCCGCGAGGTAGACCGGATCTTCCGCGAAGTCGCGCACCTCGCCGGCCTTGCCCAGGAAGTCGGTGCCGCGGTCCCAGTTCCTCTCCGCGAGGACGCGATCGACCTCCGAGAACGAGGAGCCCGTCGTGGCGCAGCACTCGTGGGGATAGAGCGGGAGCACGACGAACTCGTTGCAGCCGGCGGCGTCGAGGGCCGCGATCGCGTCCTCCGTGAAGGGCGGCGAGTAGCGCATGGCGACGGCGCAGCGCCACGCGCGTCCGTCGCCGCGTGCGTTGAGGCGCGTCTCGAGGCCGCGGGCCTGCGCGTCCGTCCAGTCGAGGATCGGGCTCCGGCCGCCGATCTCCGCGTAGTTCGCGGCCGAGATCGGCGCGCGCTTCCGCGAGATCGAGCGCGCCAGCATCCAGCGAAGGGCCGGGTTCACCGGGAGAATCGCCGGGTCGCTGAAGAAGTTCTTCAGGAACGCACGCACCACCTTCGGGTCGGCCGAGGAGGGTCCGCCGATGTTGCAGAGGACGACGCCGAGGGGAGCGGTCTTCGCGGGCACGGCGGCAAGGTACCGCGGGCCCGCGAAACCCGGACGGCGCGACGCACATCGAGGGGCGGTCCATTCGCTCGGCAACCCATCGCGGCAGGAGCGCTATTCGCTGCCTGCGTCCACGATCCCTCCTCCACCGAAGAGCTCCCCATGGTCCGCCGCAACGCATCGCTCCGTTCGACCGCGCGCTCCAGCTCGGAGGAGCGGCTCGAGCTCCGCTTCCGCTTCGAGAGCTTCGCCGACGCGCTCCGTGTCGTCCGCGAAGGGATCCGCGCCGAGATCTTCCGCTCGGCGGAGGACCCGACGGGCCGCACGCTCGTCGCCCTCTGGCGGCCCGCCCTGGCGCCGATCGCCGCGAGCCGCCGCGCGCGCTGAGGAGATCGCGCGCCGACGGAATGGGGTCAGACCCCCTTTCTCGCTCG
>CAZJHD010000057.1:0-15326 GCA_964545855.1 uncultured Planctomycetales bacterium | reverse complement strand
CTCGCTCGTCTCCTCGCCGTCGGCGCCGTCCTCTGCGCCGCGCACCTCGCGCTCGCGGCCCAGGATGCGGCAGATCCCGCGCCGCCGCCCTTCTCGATCCCCTGGGTCGACCTCGCCGGCGACGCCTCCCGCCGGGTGGTCGTCGACCGCGAGGAGGGTCAGTACCTCGGCCATCCGAGCACCGTGCTGCTGGAGGACGGTCGCACGATGCTCGCCGTCTACCCGAAGGGCCATGGGCGCGGCGCGATCGTCCTGAAGCGGAGCGAGGACGGCGGCCGCACGTGGTCGGAGCGCCTCCCAGTGCCGGCGAGCTGGGCCACGAGCCTCGAGACGCCGACGATCCACCGGACGATCGACCCGCGCACGGGGACCCGCCGTCTCGTCCTGTTCTCGGGTCTCTGGCCCGCGCGGCTCGCGCACTCGGAGGACGACGGCCGCACCTGGAGCGAGCTCGCGCCGATCGGCGACTGGGGCGGCATCGTCGTGATGAGTTCCTGCGAGCGCCTGCGCGACGGGCGGTACCTCGCGATGTTCCACGACGACGGGCGGTTCTTCCGGGCCGGCGGCAAGGCGACGGGGACCTTCACGCTCTACCGCACCTTCTCCTCCGACGGCGGACTCACCTGGAGCGAGCCCGACGCCGTCTGGTCGGGATCGGACGTGCACCTCTGCGAGCCCGGCCTCGTGCGCTCACCGGACGGCGCGACCCTCGCCGTTCTGCTGCGGGAGAACCGCCGCGTGCGCAACTCCCACGTGATGCTCTCGCGCGACGAGGGCGAGACCTGGTCCTCGCCGCGCGAGCTGCCGGCGGCGCTCACGGGCGACCGCCACGTGGCGCGCCACGCGCCCGATGGACGGCTCTTCGTCTCCTTCCGCGACTGGTTGAAGGGGAGCCCCACCTGGGGCGACTGGGTCGGATGGGTCGGCACCTTCGACGACCTCGTCGCGGGCCGCGAGGGCCAGCTCCGCGTGCGCCTCGGCGACAACCTCGTGCGCACCGACTGCGCGTACCCGGGCGTCGAGGTGCTCCCCGACGGCACGATCGTCGCGACGACCTACGGCCACTGGGAGGAGGGCGAGGAGCCCTACGTCGTGAGCGTCCGGTTCCGGATGGAGGAGCTCGACGTTCTCCTGCGAGCGAAGCGCGACGCCTCCTTGCGAGCAGAGCTCGACGCCTCCTTGCGAGCGCAGCTCGACGCCCTCGCGCGCGAAGCCACTCCGACGCCTCCGCGCACGCAGCGCCCGCCGAACATCGTCCTCGTTCTCGCCGACGACCTCGGCTACCGCGAGGTGGGTGCCTTCGGTCAGGAGAAGATCGCGACGCCGCACGTCGACCGTCTCGCCGCCGAGGGCGCGAAGCTCACGCGGTTCTACGCCGCGAGCCCCGTCTGTGCGCCGTCGCGCTGCGCGCTGCTCACGGGGAAGCACACCGGCCGCGCGGCGATCCGCGGCAACAAGGAGATCGGCGGCTGGGGGCCCGACGATCCCGAGGGGCAGTGGGCGCTGCCGGCGGCGGAGGTGACGCTCGTCGAGCACTTGAAGACACGCGGCTACGCGACGGGCGCGTTCGGGAAGTGGGGTCTCGGCGGGCCGGGCTCCGAGGGGCATCCCTGCAGCCAGGGCTTCGATGCGTTCTTCGGATACCTCTGCCAGAAGCGCGCCCACAACCACACCCCGACGCACCTCTGGCGGAACCACGGCGTCGCGATCCTGCGCGAGAACCGCTGGTTCGCGGCGCACCAGCGGCTCGCGGCGCCGCCCGACTCCGAGGAGGGCTGGGCGCGCTACCGCGGAGGCGAGTACGCCCCGCAGCGGATCCTCGACGAGGCGGTCACGTTCGTGCGCGCGCACGCGGAGCGTCCCTTCTTCCTCTACTTCCCCTCCGCGCTGCCCCACGCGGCGCTCCAGGCGCCGCAGGAGTGGATCGACCGCCAGCCGCGCGACTGGGACGCGAAGCCCTATCTCGGCGAGCAGGGCTACCTGCCGACACCGGCGCCGCGCGCCACCTACGCGGCGATGATCGCCTTCCTCGACCACTCCGTCGGCGTCCTCCTCGCGACGCTGCGCGAACTCGGCCTCGAGGACGACACGATCGTGCTGTTCACTTCCGACAACGGAGCCACCTTCAATGGTGGCGTCGACCGTGCCTTCTTCGCGTCACATGGAGAGCTGCGCGGCCACAAGACGCAACTGTGGGAAGGAGGCATCCGCGTGCCCTTCGTCGCGCGATGGCCGGGTCACATCGCCGCGGGATCCGCCTTCGACGCGCCCGCCACCCTCGCCGATCTCCTCCCGACGCTCCTCCACCTCGCGGGCGGCGCCGACCCCGAGCTCGCCGGGATCGACGGCGCGAGCCTCGCGCCGCTGCTCCTCGGCGCCGGCCCCGCCCCCGCGCGCGAAGCGCTCTACTGGGAATACCCCGAGGGGCACCACCAGCAGGCCGTCCTCCTCGACGGCGTCTGGAAGGCGATCCGCCCGCGCCTCTCGCGCGGCGACCTCACGATCGAGCTCTACCACCTGGGCGACGACCCCTCGGAGTCGAAGGACCTTGCGGCGGCTCAGCCCGAGATCGTCGCCCGCGCGGAACGCACCATGGCGCGCGCGCACCTGCGGTCGGAGGTGTTTCCGTTGAAGGGGGTGGACGACTGAATCGAGTGAGACGAACTCGGGCGCCGCCCTCACGGCCGATTCGAGACGACGACGATCCGACCCCAGCGGCCGACGACGTGGAGCGGGACGTCGCGCCATTGCGGGAGCGGGACGAGAGGGCTCGAGTCGCCGTCCGGCTCCGAGGGATGGAACAGCGAGGAGTCGCGCGTGAGGACGAAGGCGCGGCGGGGTCCGAGCAGGAGCTCGTCGAGCTCGCGCGCCTCGTGGAAGCGCGCGGCGATCGACGGATCGTGCGGCTCCGCGTCGACGCCGAAACGCAGCTCTCCGAAGGAGCCGTACATGCGCACGAGACGACCGGAGTAGAACGCGGCCGCGGGCCGGAAGCGGCCGAGGCAGGCGATCTCGTCCTCGGGATTCGCGATCTCGGCGATGTGCTCGGCGGCGGTGCGAATGGCGAGGGTGCCGAGCTCGAGAGGGATCCGCGCGACGGCGAGATCGACCTCGGCGACTCCCCGTCCCTCCATCCGCGGGACCGAGGCGGCCATGACGCCGTAGCCGCCGGCGAGGGCGAAGGCGAGCGCGAGAGCCGATGCGCCCAGCCGCCGGCGCGCGAGGGCGGCCAGTCCCGCGAGGGAGAGCGTGCCGAGCAGCAGCGTGCCCGCGACGAGGGGTCCCGTGCCGATGAGACCCCGGTTGGTCGTGAACCCTGTGGCGACGAGCGTGGCGCCGCCGAGGGCCGCCGCGAAGCTCGGCGCGAGGGCCGTCCACGTCGCGACGATGGCCGCGCGGCCACCGGCCCGCGCCTCCTCGAGGGCGGCGGCGAGGACGAATCCGATCCAGGGCGTGATCGGCAGCAGGTAGGCGGCACGCTTGCCGCCGAGCAGCGTGAAGAAGAGGAGGATCCACCCGGCGGCGAGGAGAGCGAAGCCGAGCCCCGCTCCGACGACCGGCTCGCGGCGGCGGCGCAGGGCGCGCCCGAGGGCCCAGGGAAGGAACAGCGCCCCCGGTCCCGCGGCGGCGAGCACGATCGGCCCGTAGAACCAGAAGGGCTCGTGGTGCATCACCTTGTCCGCGGCGTCGGCGACGGCGCGGCCGAAGTGCTGCTCGACGAAGAACTCGTGGGCGAAGAGCGGCTCGCGGATCGAGATCGCCAGGAACCAGGGGGCCGCGAGGACGAACGCCACGAGCGCCGGCACGCCGACGCGGCGCAACGCGAGCGCGGGCCCGTCGCGGCGGAGGCCCGCGACGGCGACGACGGGGACGAAGAGGGCGAAGGCGAGGGGACCGCGCAGGAGCGTCGCGGCGGCGAGGGCGATGCCCGCGGCGGCGAGCCGTCCCGTGCGCGCACTCGACGCCACGACCTCGATCCCCGCGATCGCGAGGGCGATCGTGAGGGCGGCGGAGAAGGGGCCGTCGGTCGCGAAGGTGCGCCCCATGACCGCGTGCAGGGGCAGCACGGCGAGGGCGATGGCCGCCGCCGCACCGAGCCACGCCCCGCCGGCGCGCCGCGCGAAGGCGAAGGCGGCCATCACGGCGCCGAGCGTGAAGAGGGCCGGGATCGTCCGGAGCGCCCATTCGGGAGATCGGGGCGCCAGGCCGAGCGCCGAGGCGCCGAGCCATGCGAGGAGCGGCGGCTTCTCGAAATAGAGGACGCCGTTCAGGCGCGGCACGAGCCAGTCGCCCGTCACCAGCACCTCGCGCGCGATCTCCGCGTAGCGCGCCTCTTCCTCCATCAGCGCGTAGGCGCCGAGCCACGCGAAGCCGGCGATCGAGGCGACGCCGATCGTCAGCAACCATGCACGCGTCGGCGTCGGACTCGGCGAGGGCACGAGGAACGGGATCGTACTCGTCGCCGGAGAGCCGACGTGACGACCCCCTGACGCGCGCGTCGGCGCCGCGAGAGAGGAGGGGGGACGGCGGCGGAACCCCTCCCGGGTCCGCCGCCATCCCCGGGGGCGCGCGGCTCTCCGGCGCCCCGCTTCGCCCCGACAGGGGCGAAGGAACGGAGGGCGCCCGCAGCGGCACCCTCCGTGTGCGATCAGGCGATCTTGACCTCCACCCGTCGCGACTTCTGCGCAGCGGACTTCGGGAGATCCACCTCGAGGACTCCGTTGCGGAACGTCGCGCCGACCTTGCCCGGCTCGATGGGTCCGGGAAGATCGAAGCTCCGGAAGAACGAGCCGAAGCTCCGCTCGATGCGATGGTGCGTCCGCTCCTTCTCCTCGCGGTCGCTGCGCTTCTCGCCGCGCACCGTGAGCGTGGCGTCCTCGCAGTGCACCTGGAGGTCCTTCGCGTCGACGCCGGGGAGCTCGAGGCGGAGGTGGTATCCCTCCTTCGTCTCGCTCAGGTCGGCGGCGGGGAAGAGGTCGGTCTCGAGCGTCCGCAGGCTCGACGGGACGAGCATGCGGCCGAAGAGATCGTGCATCTCCTCGCGGAAGCGGGTCAGGTCTCGATGGGGCAAGAGGGACATGAACTCTCGATTCATTGCAGTGCTCCTTCGGCGCTCGAGCCCGCCTCGCGAGCGGCCGACCACGGGATGACAGTGCGGGCGTGAGCTGCATCGAGCGAAGCGCGTGCCGCTGGCCCGGATCGCGCGGCGGACTTCGCGAAGCGCAAGAAGGGCGGCGGCGCGCTCGCATCTCCTGTTCCTCGCGCGCGCGGAGGACCGTGTGGCCGCGTGCGTCGGGTCGACCGATGGACGGGGCTGGTCCCCTTCGATCCACTCGGCATCCACTCGGCGGCGCCGCACGATCCTCGTGGGGCGATGGTCCCGGGAATGGGGTCAGACCCTTTTCTCTCGCGCTCCTCTCGCGCCGCGCACGCGCGGCGCGAGAGGAGCGCGAGAGAAAAGGGTCTGACCCCATTCCCGGGGCGCATTCCCGGCAGCGCGCGCGGGTTCGCGGCGGCGGAACGTGGAGGAAACGCGACCGGCGTCCAGTAGGGTCTTCCGCGCCATGACCCCGACCCAGCCCCCCGCGCAGGAAGCCCTCGACCGTCTCCGCGAGGGCAACCGCCGTTTCGTCTCGAACGTGCGGAGCCTCGATTCCCTCCTCAGCCACACGCGCCGCGCCGAGCTGGCGTCGGGTCAGAGCCCCTTCGCGATCATCCTCGGCTGCTCCGATTCGCGCGTTCCGGCGGAGCTCGTCTTCGACCAGGGCCTCGGCGACCTCTTCGTGATCCGCGTGGCGGGGAACGTCGTGGCTCCGTCGCAGGTCGGGAGCGTCGAGTTCGCGGCGACGCAGTTCGGGACGCGGCTCGTCGTCGTGATGGGGCATTCCCTCTGCGGCGCCATCGTCGCCACCATCGACGAGCTCTCGGGGCCCCCGGGACCGCTCTCGCGCGGCCTCCAGTCGATCGTCGAGCGCGTGAAGCCCTCCGTGGAGCCGCTCCTCCGGACGCCGGTCGCCTCCGATCGCGACGCGCTGCTGCGGGCGTCCGTGCGCGCCAACGTCCGCACCTCCGTCGCCCACCTCCGCCACGGCTCGCCGCTGCTCGAGCAGCTCGAGGCCGAGGACGGCCTGTCGATCGTCGGCGCGGAGTACGACCTGGAGACCGGCGAGGTGTCGTTCCTGGAGCCGGTCGCCGGAGAGCAGACCTCTACGGACTGACGGCGATCGTGAGGGTGAGGGTCTTCGTCGGACCCGGAATGCTCCCGAAGGACGTCCCGAGGTCGCGGAAGATCCGGTCGGCGAAGTCCTGCGACGTCCGGTAGTGCTCGGTGCCGTCGAGGAGCGCTTGCCCGTCGTCGGCCACGAGGCTCGGGATCGCCGCCGTGATCTCCGTCCCGCCCGCCGCCGCGAGGAATCGCCCCCGCGGGCCGCCCACGTCGCTCGGGCCGGGCATCTCGACGGCCAGCACCGTGCGCGACCCGAAGGAGTCGGGCACGAAGTAGACGTTCTCGCCGCGGAAGGGGTGGACGCCGCCGGAGTAGGTCTTCGCTCCGGTGTCGATCACGAAGGGAACCTGGTTCGTCGATCCGTCCTGGGGCGTGTTCGCGACCTCCGCGAGGCTTCCCGCCACGGGCGGCTTCGGGTAGTCGAAGTAGGGGGACACGTCGACCATCGTGTTGTCCCCGGCGGCGCCGACCGGCTGCGCGTCGGCCTTGTCGTTGAACGCGACGTAGAGGCTGTTCTTCGTCCCTCCCAGCGGGAAGACCTCCACGCGCTCCGGCGGGAGGAAGGGCAGCCACTGTCCGAAGGCCGCGTTGAAGTAGACGGTGAAGAAGGGGTTGCCCTGGGGCGCCGCCGGGGGCGGAAGGAAGAGCCGCGTCAGCACGAGCATGTTCACGTGGCCCCAGCGCACGACGCCGTCCTGCCAGTCGGCCGGGAATCCGGCCCAGGGAGCGGGCGTGGGGTTGCCGGGGAACGTCCAGCCGCCGAAGAGCCAGTTGGCGAGCTTGCCGTTCACGCTCCCGCGGGTCGGATCGAAGAAGGACTCGGCGACCGTCTTCTCGAGCGCCTGCGCCATCGCGCCGACGTTCACGCGCCACGCCGGATCGGCGAGGAACGCGGCCGGCGTCGCCGGCTGGACGAGCGGATCGAAGCCCAGGAGGAAGTTCTCCGGGGGCACGCCGTCGCAGGGCGCTCGCGTCGCGCGCGGACCGATCGCGTCCTCGTAGGCGCCGCGGAGCAGCGTGAGGTACGGCGCCGTGCGCGAGTGCTTGTTCGCGTCGAAGGTGCCCGGCACCACGGGTCCGCCGCTGCCGCCGATGCTCGCGCCGGAGCCGACCGTGATCTGCGCGTTCACGTCCTCGAGCATCCATTGCTCCATCCGCTTCACGAAGGTCTTCACGGCGCTGTTCCCCGCGAGGTGCGTCGTCGCGACGGCGCGGAAGAGCGGCCACATGGCGGCCATCCAGTTGTCCCGCTGGTCCGTCGCGATCGACTCGTTGCGGAGCGCCGACATCGGCGCCGCGCGCAGGAGGTCCTCGGCGCGGAGCTGCCGCCACGTCTCGGCCGTCTCGCCGTCCCAGATGGCCGGCGGGTAGCTCCCGAGCGGCGGTGCGTTGGGTCCGAAGACGCGGTCGGGCGTCACGTTGTTGCAGACCCAGATGCTCGAGGCGGCGTTCGAGCTCGTGCGGCGGGGAAGGTCGGTGAAGGAGTAGGTGCCCTGCCAGCGGTTGCCGAGCGTCGAGCCGTCCATCGGCTTCTCCCAGGGGAATCGGCCATCGGGTCCCGGCACCCGCGCGGCGGCGAGCGGGCCCTGCCGCGCGACACGCGTGAGCCGCACGTACTGCATGCGCCCGCTCGCGTCGCCGAGGAGGACGTTGGTTCCGGTGCCGAGCACGTAGAGACCCTTCGCGAACACCTCGTCCGTGCCGCCGGCGCCGCCGCCGATGTGCGTCGTCTGGCCGAGCCGCACGAAGTGCTCGAAGAGGCTCCCGGAGCTCTGGTAGGTCCCCGACGCGTCGATGCCGGCCGTCATGGCCGTGCTCTGCTGGAAGAGGATGTCGTGCGCCGGTACGCAGGGAGGCATCGGCGCCCCGGGGGCGTAGCCGTCGCGCAGCACCGGGTAGGGCCGGGGCGGGCTCATGCCCGGCTCCGGCTGGAGGAAGGCGACGCGGATCGCGCCGAGCGGGAGGTTCGGATTCGTTGCCGTCACGATCGTCGTCCCGTTCCAGAAGCTCCAGGGCACGACGGACCGCGTGATCGCGTGGTCGACCCCGTCGACGACGATGAAGTTCGGGTCGCCCGGCTTGTAGGAGGCATACCAGGTGCCGAGCGTCGCCGGATAACGCGGCGGGATCGCCGTGATGGACCAGGAGACCTGCGGATTGAAGCCGATCGCGACGAAGGGCCAGCCCGGCACGGTCCACCCCGCGACCTGGTAGCCGGGCGACGACACCTCGACGAAGTATCCGCGCCACAGGATGTCGTTCACGGGGAGGTGGGCGTCGGAGAGCGTGAGGAGCCCCGAGCCTCCGGAGATCCCGCCCGTGGCGCCCGGGCCCACGAGCCATCCGTTCGAGGCGGGGAGCGTCGTCGAGAGCGAGCGGTTGAACCGCAGGAGGCTCGAGAGGACGTGCTTCACGGTGATCGCCATCTCGTGTCCCGGCGGCACGCCCGTGTCCGATGCGAAGAGATGATTCAGATCGGCGACGGAGAGCGCCGGCGCCCCCGTGAGCGGGTTCGCGTAGAGGTTGCTCGTGTTCGTGTGGTTGTTCACGAGCGCGGCCACGGCGCTCGGGTGCGTGCGCCACCAGGCGCGGCCGGCGTTCACTCCGCTCACGTAGGCCTTCAGCATCGCGAGCAGCGGAGCCGGCATCGCCG
The DNA here is from genome assembly GCA_964545855.1 of uncultured Planctomycetales bacterium. GTDB lineage: Bacteria > Planctomycetota > UBA1135 > UBA1135 > JACQFD01 > CAZJHD01. The sequence goes on along the minus strand of CAZJHD010000057.1, from coordinate 6,447 downwards.
CCTCGTGCTCCGCCGCGACGGCCGCGAGGTTCCAGCGGATCGCGTCGATGTCCTCGTAGCGCCCGCGGGGTCCGATCGCCTTCGAGAGCTCGCCCGTCGACGACCAGAGGTTCACGAGCGTCGAGACGGGGAAGTCGAGCATCTGCGCGTACCCGAGTGCGTGGAACGCGCCCGCGTCGCTCGGCGACTTGATGTGCGGGATGTGGTACGCGTCGTAGGTGATCGTTGCGGTCGACGTCGTGACCGGAGGCATCGTCTGCTGCGCGGGAGCTGCGCCCGCGAGCGCGAATCCGATCGCGCATCCGATCGAGACGGGGAGCGCGAGGCGGCGGAACGAAGCGGGGCGCGAGCGGCGGGACGGGCTCATGGCGGTGTGCCGGCGGGGACCAGCGAGCTGCGGACGCGGCGGGAGGGCGAGAGCGGGACGATCGCGGAGCGCGCGGTGGCGCCCGTCACTCCCTGGGACGACCCCGAACGGCGCGAGGTTCCGTCGAGACGGGGATCGCATCGCGCGCGCTTGCGGGAGCCGGGAATGGGGTCAGACCCTTTTCTTTCCTCTCTCTCCTCTCGCGCGCGCGGCGCGCGAGAGGAGAGAGAGGAAAGAAAAGGGTCTGACCCCATTCCCGGGACGCACGACCACGACCACGACCTCAAAGCAGCCTCCACCACCCGGGTGCTTCGGGATCGAGCGCCGTGCGCAGGTGCGCCTGCGACAGGAACGTCACCACGTCGTCGAGGCCCGACGCTTCCCGCAACGCCGCCACGCGCAGGTCGACGGGCAGCAGCGAGTGCATCGGTCCCATGCCGAGCTTGCGCGCGAGGGTCTCCGAGCGGGAGGCGACGAAGCGCGCGGCGATCGCCGCCGTGACGGGTGGGAGCGACGCGATCGGTCCCGAGAGGACGAGCACGCTCCCCGACGTGCGGACGACCGTCGCGCGCTCGGAGGACGACTCGACGCGGTCCGCGAGGAGCAGCCCGCCCACGGTGCCGAGGCCATGCACCAGGACGACCGAATCGCCGGCGCGGCGCTGCAGCATGTCGCACGCACCGGCGCCGAGCTCGGCGGCGATCGCGCGCGCGAGGGAGAAGCTCGCCGGCAGCGCGGGCTTCGGCTTGAACCGCGCGGGCGAGGCGCCGCCGCTGGCGTCGGTGAGGACACGGTGCCCGCGTCGCGCGATGGTGCGCCGCCCCTCCCCGCCGAGGCGGAGCGAGCGCTCGCCGGGGGCGTCGCGCGCCTCGGCGCGGCCGACCACGTCTCCCGTGAGGCGGTCCACGATCTCGAGGGCCTCCTCGTCGTCGAGGTTGCCGTGGACGCGCCCGCGCTCCCAGGCCTGCTCGCTGCGCTCCGTCAGCACGAAGCGCCCGGCGGCGCCGCGCTCCAGGTGTCCCGCGGCGGCGAGGGACGCGAGGATCCGCCCGAGATCGGCCTCCGTCCACCGCGCCCGCAGCTCCGGCGGGACCGCCGCGGCGAGCGAGGGCGCCGACACGTGGCCCGACGCCCCCGCGAGAACGATCGCCTGCTGGGCGAGCACTCCGGGGCGGAAGGCGTAGGGCGCCGACCGCAGGTCGCCCGCGATGGCGCTCCGCACGAGCACGCGGAAGCGCAGGTCCTGGGCCGGATCGGCCGAGACGCAGCCGACGCTCGTCTCCGCGGCGCGCCGGCTGCCGCGGCCCATGCGCTGCAGGAGGCTCGACACGCTCGGCGGGGGCTCCACCAGCAGCACGAAGTCGACGGAGCCGATGTCGATGCCCAGCTCGAGCGTGAAGGTGGCGACGGCGACGGCGGCGGGCGCCTCGAGGAACCTCCGCTCCGTGCGCTCGCGGATCCCGCGGGACAGCGAGCCGTGGTGCGGATGCACCTCCTTCCCGAACCGCGTCCTCCCGCGCAGGCCCGCGGAGAGCGACTCCACCTGCGAGCGGCGGTTGCAGAAGACGAGCACCTTGCGCAGCCCCGCGGCCGCGAGTGCGTCGAGGTGCGCGGCGACCTCCTCGGGCTCCGTGCCGACGAAGCGCCGGGCGCGGATGGGACGGGGCGAGCCCGCGTCGACGACGGCGCCGTCCGTCAGGTAGCGCGCGGCGAGGCCCGCCGCGTCGGCGACGGTCGCGCTCGCGGCGATGCGCTGCGGGCGCGTGCGCGTCACCTGCTCCAGCCGGTGGAGGAGGATCCGCGTCTGGTCGCCGCGGGCGCTGCCGTCGAGGACGTGGATCTCGTCGAGCACCACGGCCCGCAGGGTCGCGAGCTGCGTGGGCCGGCGCGCGAGGAGCGAGTCGAGCCCCTCGGGCGTCGCGACGGCGATCTCCGGCAGCTTCCCGTCGAGCCGTTCCTTGTGCTCGCCGGTGTATCGGCCGAAGCCGATGCCGAGGGCGGAGAGGGGAGCCTCGAGCCGGCGCTTCAGGTCGTTCGCGAGGGCGCGCGTCGGCGTGGTGACGAGCACCGCGATCGAGCCGCGCTCGCTCGCGAGCAGCCGCTCGGCGAGCGGCGCCGCGTAGGCCTCGGTCTTCCCGCCGGCCGTCGGCGCCACGAGGAGCACGTCGCGTCCGGTCACGACCTCCGGCACGCCGCGCACCTGCACCGGCATCGCGCGCGCGAACCTTCCGAAGAACGTCCCGAAGGTGCGCGGCAGCAGCTCGCGCAGGCCCCTCGGGCGCCGGCTCACGAGGTCGCCTTGGGGCGGATCCCGCAGCGCCGCATGTCGAGCACCGCGACGACCGTGCGGATCAGGGCGCGCGGCGAATCGAGCCCGGCGTCGAGGGACGCTTGGCAGGCTCGCCGGACCAGCTCGCGGTCGCCCGCCGTGAGCCGGAAGTCGGGGAACGCGCGCTCGTAGATCGCCGTCACGCGCTCGGCGAGGAGGGCGTGATCGGACGGACGCAGCGGCGCGAGGCGCATCTCGCGGGCGCCTGTCCCGACGGCGCGCTCCAGCAGCTCGCGGATCTCCTCGAGGGGCGTGAGCGCCATGACGACGGCGAGGGGCTGGCCCTCCTCGAAGCGCAGCGGCAGCGCGCGGTGCACCGCGTGGCCGCCGCGGTAGAGGTCGGTGTCCGGATCGAAGCGCAGCGCCTCGCGCGGCATCGTGGCGGCGGCGAAGTGGCGCAGCACCTCCGAGGCGAGACGCGTGTGCTCGGCGTCGAGGCGCTCCACGTACTCCACCTCGTCGAGGAGGATGCAGAGCCCCGCGTGGCCCGCGTCGCGCAGCCAGCTCGCGAGCGTGCCGAAGAGGTGGAGGTAGACGCGGCCGTAGGTGCGGTAGTCCGAGAGCGTGAGCGGCGCCGCGCCGCGCCAGCCGGCGCGCCCGAGGGCCGACGCGAGCTTCTCCACGTCGGCGGGCTCCCCCGAGATCCAGTCGACCGCATGGTCCGCCAGGGCGGCGTCGCCGGCGGTGCGCGCGAAGAGGACGGGCGAGAGGAACCGGTTCGCGCGCGCGCCGAAGGGGTCGCGGTGCTCGGAGCTCTCCTCCAGGCGCGCGAGCAGCGGATCGATGCCGACGCCCGCGTCGTCGGGGTACCGGAGCCCGCGCACGAGGGCGCGCCAGAGCCGCAGAGGATGGCTCGGCGGCACGTCGTTCGGGTCGAGCACGGCGCGCGCCGTCGCGAAGCCGCGCTTCCAGCAGGCCTGCTCGTAGACGTCGAGCAGGTGCGTCTTCCCGGCGCCGTAGTCGCCCCAGACGAGGGCGAGGCCGTGTCCGTCCGTGAGGAGCGCGTCGAGACCCTCCATCTCCGAGGCGCGTCCCACGGTGTACTCGTGCGCGTGGGCCGAGGGCACGACGCCGAGCCGCAGCGCCTCGATGGATTGGAGGTGCGCGTAGCGGTCGGGAGCCGGTCGCTCCTTCGGGCGCACGCGCTTCGACGACCGGTCGCGCGACTCGGGCCGCGTCGCGGCCGCGCTGGCGACGTGCGGCGCCCCGTCGGGAAGCGCCGCCGCCACGCCGGGGGGCGGAAGGAGCTCGCCGAGGGTGACGGTGCGCGGCAGGAGCTCCGTCCGGTCGAAGCGCACGGTCGCGCGGTCGCCGCTGCGCAGCTCGAGGAGCGTGCCCGGACCATGCACCGGATGCGCGACGCGCGTCCCCGGCCGCGGCGTCGCGGACGGGAGCCGTCCTTCCGCCTCGCGCGTCCCCTCCGCGCTCCCCGAGCTCACGCGAAGAGATCCTCTCCGGGCAGGACCGGTGCGTCGGCCTTCGCGGTGCCCTCGGCCGCGAAGCCCCGGATCTCGTCCGGCGCGAGGCGGCGCGAGCCCTCGCGCTGCTGCGTCGCGAGGAGCTGGGCCGCGGCCTTCACGAAGGTGCGCCGCGTGCCCACCTCGAGCTGGCGCTCGCCGAGCTCGCGCGCCAGGTCCTGGAGATTCCCGCGCTGGGCCGCCTCGTCGAGCGTGCCCTCGTGCGCCCGGAGATGCAGGTCGAGGAGCTTGCCGCCGATCGCCGTGAGGAGCGCCGTCGGGCCGAGCGGCAGGCGGTCGAGATCGATCACCGGGGCGAGGGGATTCACCGACGAGAAGGTCGACGCGCCGCGGAGCCGCTGCTCGAGAGCCGGGTACTCGGGCACGACGTTCGTCAGGAACTCCGGCGGCACGGCGTAGATCCAGAGCACCGACGGCAGCGACGCCTGGCCGCAGTGGTCGATGGTCTGGCGCAGCACGTCGCCGATGGAGCGGCGGCGGCGCACGGAGAGGCTCATGACGCGGTCCATCTCGTCGAAGAGCAGGACGACGCCGGAGACGCCGACGGCCCGCAGCACCTGCACGAGGCTCCGCAGGAAGCGGAAGGCCGAGGAGGGCTCCAGCGCCTCGCGCACGCCGAGCGCCCGCACCTCGCCGGGCTGCACGTCCTCGCCCCGCAGGAAGCTCGCGAGCAGCGCCTCGGCGTCGTGGTCGCGATCGAGGAGTGCGCACATCAGGAGGTGGGCGGCGCGGCGCACGGCGTGGCTGTCGACGCGCGCCGTCGCGATCTCCTCGTCGAGCCACGCGCGGACGGCGGCCTCTCCATGGGCCTTGCGGCGCTCGGCGATGGCGACGCGCAGGACGGCGTCGATGCCCACGTCGCTCTCCACGGCGAGATCCTTGGGCGGCGACTCGAGGCGCGTCGCCACGGCGCGGTAGATGCGGACGGGATCGTCGAAGGGGCACTCCTGGGGCGACACGTCGACGAGGGAGGTGACGAAGCCCTCGCGCCAGGCGAGCTCCCGCAGGCAGTGGAGGAACTGCGACTTCCCGCCGCCGAAGGGCGCCTGCACGAGCTTGAAGGCGGAGTTGCGGCCCGACTCGCGGATCGGCACGAGGTACTCGCGGCGGAGCACGTCCAGGAGCTCGTCGGTGCCGACGTTCACCTGCAGCGCGCCGCGCTCCGGCGGCTGCCCCGTCTCGCCCATGCGGTGCAGGATGCGGCGGAGGAAGGCGGGATCGAGGGAGCTCTTCATGCGGTCTCCGGCTCCGCGCGGACGAAGAAGATCGTGAGCTTGTATTCGCCGGTGCCCTGGCCGTCCTCGACGTAGAGCGCGCGGCCCTTCTCCGAGGCGCTCGTGCCCGTGGCGACGCCGAGGTTCAGGCGCAGACCGCGGCGCGCGAGCCCGCCCGCCTCGCGCAGGCGCATCACCTCCCAGGCGAAGCGCGCGCGGCCGTAGGACTGGTAGCCCTTGGCGACGGGGTTCGCGTGGAAGGCGCGGCTCTGTCGTAGCACGGCGAGGTAGGGGAGGAACTGCAGGAGCTCGAGGCGGTCGCCCTCGCGCTTGCCCTCGGCGGCGAGGCCGGCGCGGTAGGCGCGGTGGCACTGATCGAAGAAGCGCTCGGCGTCGAAGCTGTCGTCGAGATGGGACAGGAGCTTCTCCCGCGTCGCGAGGATCGCGTCGGCGCGGGCGGGGCAGACGAGCAGCGGCTCCCGCGCGAAGCGGAGCGTCGCCTGGCCGGCGGCGAGGTCGAGCACCACCGAGAAGGGCACGATCCGCAGCTCCAGGGGCTCCTCGCGGCTCACGACGCGCAGGTCGAGCCCGGCGGCGGCGCAGGCGGCCTGCAGCGAGCGCGAGAGGTCGGCGCGCAGCCGCGCGGGCGCTTCCGCCACCTCCGCGTCGAGGCGTGCGAGGAGCGTCGCGGCGCCGGTGCGCTGGAGCGCCGCGTCGTCGACGGCGGCGCGCGTGCGCTCCACCTCCTTGCCGAGCTTCGCGAGGTCGCCCGACGCGGCGAGCGACGCGAGCTTCGCGAGACGGGCCGCCATCGAGCGTCGCTCCGCGGCATCGGCGGCGAGACGGTCGGCCGCCTCCCGCAGCGGCGCGTCGATCGCCGTCGAGGACGCCTGCGGCGCCGATTCCTTCGTGTCCATGGAGCTGCCTGTGGGGTGAGCGGAAGCCCGGCAGTCTAGCAAGACGTGGAGAGCGGCAATTCGCGCGCGGCGCGGCGTCCGGGAATGGTCCCGGGAATGGGGTCAGAGAGGTTGTGAGGAAATCGCCGCCGCTGGCCCGAGG
>CAZJHD010000056.1:0-27616 GCA_964545855.1 uncultured Planctomycetales bacterium | reverse complement strand
AGCCCCCCGTGCGACCGGTGCGACCGTCTCGAGCGCGACGTGCGCGACGCGGGGCCGCAGACGAAATCGGGGCCAGTCTCAGCGCTGTTCGGTCCGCGCTCGGTCCACGCTGCATGCACGACCCGAGGCGCCGCTGCTCCGCCTCCTTTCGCGCAACGGTAGGATCCCGCCCCACGGGCGCGCCGTCGCGCCTCGACATCCGAGCTCCCGAGCGCGGCACGTGCGGCCGCGAGGTGCGACGCATGAACGACTCCGTCTCCGTCTGGAAGTCCCAGTGGATCGGCCGGTGCACGGCGGCGCGCGTCACGGCGCGGGGCCGCGAGATCGACGTTCTCCCGGCACCCGATCCCGACTCCGCGGACTCCACCACCTGCGCGAGCGTCACGGCGCGCTGTCTCGATCACGTCGCGCCGACGCCGGGAGACGCGGTGCTCGTCGTGGCGTCCGACGCGGGAGAGGCCATCGCCGTGGGCACGCTCGGAGCGGCGCCGCGCGCGGCCGCGCGGCTCGAGAGCGGCTTCTCCTCGGAGACCGACGGATCGCGGCTGCGGCTCCGCGCTCCCGATGGGTCGGTCGCTCTCGAGATCGACACGGCGGAGGGCGTGCCGCGGGTCGTGCCGGGCGCCGCCGACCTCGTACTCGACCTCGAGGGGCGGCTCCAGGTTCGGGCGCGCTCCATCGAGATCCGCTCGAAGCTGGGCGACGTGAAGATCCACGCGAACGACGACGCGATCATCGAGGGCGAGCGCATTCGCCTGAACTGAGAGCGCCGACATGGACTTCGTCAACGAGACGCCTTTCGCGGCGAGCATCGCGCGCACGGAGCTCCTCTGGCGCGACCTGCTGCTCGCGACGGTCGTGCTGAAGAGCACCTACGACGTCGATCCGCGGACCGGCGCGCTCCGCCCGTCGGAGGAGCAGCCGCCCGTGGCGGAGGCCGACGTCGACACGGGCCTCGGTCCCCTCGACATGGATCTCGTGCCGGTGAAGTCGCAGTGCGATCTCGCCGTCTACGGCTACGCGCAGACGGAATCGCCCGACCGCGCCGTCGAGTCGATGCGCGTCACGCTCGCCATCGGCGAGTTCCGCCGCACCGTCGCCATCTTCGGCGACCGATTCTGGACCAAGAGGGGCAGCGCCTTCGAGCCCTCGCGTCCGGCGCCCTTCTCCCGGATGCCGATCGTCTGGGAGCGCGCCTACGGCGGCTCCGCGTTCCACACGGACGACCTCGAGGCGCCCTACCCGAGCAATCCCGATGGCCGGGGCTTCGTCGCCATGGCGAGCCGCGTGGAGGGAACGCCGCTCCCGAACATCGAGGAAGTGGACCAGCTCCTCACCTCCTGGGACCAGCGCCCTCTCCCGGCGGCGCTCACGGGCGTGCGCCGCACGTCGGCACTGCGGGGAACGCGCGGGATCCACGCCGACCTGGAGCGGCAGATGACGCGCCTCGACGCGTCGGCCTTCACCTTCGCGCATCCGCGCATGCAGCTGGGGAGCTATCCCGCCGGCGCCCGCGTCGAGCTCGAGGGCATGACGCCCGGGAGGCGCTGGGGCTTCGTGCTCCCGCCGCCGCGCGCGCACGCCGTCCTCGGCCTCGGGAACGCGCGCTACGAGCTGCCCTTCGAGCCCGACACGATCGTGCTCTTCCCCGAGCAGAGCCGGTTCCACGTCGTGTCGCGCCGCGCGCTCGTCTACCAGTTCGCACCCGAGCGGCTCCGGTCGCTGCACGTCGTGCTGGGAGCGGGGAAGGGCTCGAGCGGACGCGTCACCTCGATCGCGGAGCTGAAGCGCGCGCCGCGTCCCGCCGTGGCGCTCCGCCCCGCGATGGACGACGACGCGATGCTGATCCCCTTCGAAACGCTGCTGGAGGCCTACCCGCTCACGCGGATCCTCGAGCAGCTCCCCCTCTGTCCGTCAGGTGCCTGAGGGCCCCCGAAGGCCCGACCCACCGCCATGCCCGGCATCGCACCCGTTCCCGGACTGAGCGCCGGCTTCCTGCAGATCGGCGTCTCGGCCTTCACGATGCACGACCAGGCGGTGCCGCCCGTGCCGCCGGCTCCGGTGCCGCTGCCCTCGATCCCCGGCTTGATCGAAGGCCCCGCCTTCATGGGCTGGCCACCGGGCGGTCTCTCGCACAAGAAGGGAACGAAGACCCAGTTCGACGGCAACCCAGCCGTGCAGTACAGCCACGACATCGGGTTCCTGATCCCGCACTTCGCGATCCCGATGAACGCGCTCTGCGCGGTCAACACGGTCTTCTCGAAGCACAAGGTCATGTTCCCGGTCAGCAAGGTGATGATCGAGGGGCAGCCGCTCGGGACCTACCTCTTCTTCCTGCTGGGTGGGATCTGCTGCAACCCGGTCTCGCTGCCGACGGGCGTCGTGATCCTGCTCAAGTGCACCGTCTGGACGGCGATGAGCTTCGCCGACCTCGCGATCGGGCTCATCACGGCCGCCTTCGACGCGGCCTTCGACTGGGTGATGGGGAAGATCTTCCCCACGCGCGGTGGCACGTCGAAGCTCCCGATGCAGGTCCTCGGCGGACTCACCTTCAAGGAGATGGTGACCGAGGGTGGAGGCAAGCTCGTCGCTCGCTGGGTCGGCGAGCAGATCGCGCGCGAGGCCCTTCCCTGGGCGCTCCAGAACCTGGTCATCCAGCCGCTCACGCAGTGGGCTCCGAACTGGGGCGCGGGCCAGATCCCCGGAGCGCCGCCGTGGCTCGGCGATCAGCGTCCGGGCGTCGGCATGGGCAACTGGGGACCGCCGCTCTTCAACAAGGACTGGAGTTGGGCCGGCCCGGGCGGAACGACCCCGCCGTCGGCCTGAGACCGAATCGACGACGATGGCCGATCCCAAGCCGCTGAAGGAGACCGCCTGCCTGGCTCGCGATTTCGAGGGGCGCGACATCGTCTCCGTGCACGCGAAGGTCACCTATGCGATCGCACCGGACGGCCGCTGCCTCCCCTCGCAGAAGCCGCAGCCGTTCCTCGGCGAGAAGAACCAGCTCGACGAATCGGACGTCGTGCCCTTCAAGACGGCGACCGACCTGATCGTCATGGCCTCCGCCCAGGCCCCGAAGGGCGCCAAGTTCCCGGAGATGCTCGCGACGATCGAGCTCGGGAAGCAGCGCTGGGCGTACCGCGCGATCGGCGAGCGGAAGGTGATCTACCGCGGCAAGGGCAGCGTCGACTTCTCGCAGCCCGTGCCGACGGACGGAGTGCCGCTCACCTTCGCGCTCGCCTACGGCGGGATCGACACGAGCGTCACCTTCCCCGAGAAGACACGCCTCCTCGACGCGCTCGGGCCGCATCCGGGCTGCTACCTGCGGAACCCCATCGGTCTCGGCTACGCCGTCAAGGACGACAAGGCGCGCCTCGATGGCCTCCCGCTCCCGAACGTGGAGAACCCCGAGGATTCCCTCACGCCGCAGAACTTCCTCGCCGGCGAGCCGAGGAACTGGTGGCGGCAGCCGATCCCCTGGGCCTGCGACTGGTTCCCGAAGGGCTCCTACCCGCGGTGCGCGTGGTTCGGCGGCGTGCCCCTCGACCTGCCGGAGGACGACCAGCAGATGAAGGAGGTCCGCCTCGGCTGGGTCGAGCCCTTCCAGCTCCGGCGCGCCCGGGAGAAGAAGTCGCATGCAGACCGGCTCGACCCCCGCATGGGGAACGCCGCGGCGCCCGCGCTCACGCTCCCCTTCCTGAAGGGCGACGAGTCGATCCGTCTGCGCGGCATGTCACCGACGGGCGAGCTCGTGGTGCAACTCCCGGGCAAGCCGCCGCGCATGAAGGTGAAGGTCCAGGGAAAGGAGCACGCCGTCGTCCCCGTTGCGAACCGCGTCGTGATCAGCGTCCTCGAGATGGGCGTCTACGTCGTCTGGCACGGCGCCTGGCGCTCGCCGAAGCCGTTCCCCTACCGCACGCCCGCCGGTCCGGGCGAGACGGACATGGGCCGCGCGGGGATCGAGGCCTTCGTCGACGACGTCCGCGTCACGCCGCTCTTCTGATCCCCGGGCCGCGCGAGCCGGGCCCCGTCAGCGCACGAGCGCGAGCGCGAAGGCCACGGGCACGAGCACGAGCAGGCCGAGGCCGATCCACCGGAGGAAGGCCGGCTCGCGTCCCCTCTCGTTCGGGATCGACATCAGGATCGGGCAGACGAGGAGCCCTCCCACGAAGCCTCCACCGTGGCCGAGCCACGAGATCCCCGGGAGGAGGCTGATGATGAGCCCGTTGAAGGCCCAGCTCCCGAATTGCCGCCGGATGGACGCACCGTGGGGACCGAGGCGCCTCGCGAAGACGGTGCCGAGCGCGATGCCGGCGCCGATCAGGCCGAAGATCGCGCCGCTCGCGCCGAGCACGGGGCTCGACGAGAGGAGACAGGCCGCGGAGCCCGTGAGAGCAGAGGCCATGTAGAGGATCGTGAAGCGCGCGGGCCCCATCACGCCCTCGAAGAAACGCCCCACGGAGTAGAGCGCCATCATGTTGAAGAGGATGTGGATCAGGCCTCCGTGGAGGAACGCGGAGGTCACGAGCGTCCACGCCTCGCCCGTCGCGCGCACGCGCTCCGGCTCGAGGACGCCGAGCCGGCGCACGGCCGCCATGGAGGGGCCGAGGATCGAGAGGAAGCTCCCCTTCGCCTGCAGCGCCGACTCGCCCGTCAGGAGGAGCGACCCCGTGTAGGCGATCGCGTTCGCGGCGACGAGGACGCGCGTCACGCCCGCGCGATCGAGCATCTTCCAGAACGCGTCGACGAGGCTCGGCGCGCGGCGCGCGGAGCCGCAGTACGAGCACGTGGGCTCCACGAAGCCGATGAGCCGGCCGCACTGGGGGCAGACCGTGCTGCCCTGCGGGGAGTCGTCCATCGCCCTCTTCTACCAGCAGCGGCCGGCCAGGCGCGCGCGGCGTTGCGCCGGAGGCGCCGCACGTCGATGCTGCGGCCCATGCGCTTCGTCTTCGCGCCGAGCGGCGCGCCGCCGCCCTACGACGCCGAGACCGCGATCGGCTGCGACGGGCTTCCGCCGGCGCGCCTCCGCCTCTCGCACTGGCCCGGCAACACGACCCCGCCGGATCTCCGGCGCGACCTGTCGACGGGGATCGCGCTCGCCTTCGCGTCGCTCCCCGACGCGGAGCGCGGGTCGCGCTTCGGCACCTTCGACGTCGTCGCGAACGACCACTTCGACTGCGACGGACTGCTCTCGGTCTTCGCCTGCCTGCGCCCCGGCGAGGCCCTGCCGCGCGCCGACGCGATGCTCGCCGCCGCGCTCGCCGGAGACCTCTGGCGCGCGCCCTCGCGCCGCGCGCTCGCCGTCGACCTCGTCGTGAGCGCCTTCACCGATCCCGACCGGTCGCCCCTCGGGAGCGCGCTCCGGGGTCTCGCGCCCGAGGCCGCCGACGCGCTCGCCTACGAAGCGCTCCTCGAGCGGCTCCCGGCCCTCCTCGACGATCCCTTCGCGACGGGCACGGCGATCGACGACGAGCTCGCCCGCGTGGAGGAAGACCTCCGCTGGCTCCGCAGCGGCGCCGTCGCGATCACCCGCGTCCCCGCCGTCGACCTCGCCGTCCTGCACCTCTCCCGCGCGATCGACCCGCGCGCCTCCCACGAGGTCGGCGCCTGCGACCGGATCCTCGAGCTGCGCGCCACGGCCGAGGGCACCTTCGCGGAACTGCGGATCACGGCCGCCTCGTGGTTCGACCTCCCCTCGGAGCGCGCGCTCCCGCGCCCCGATCTCGCGGCCCTCGCCGAGCGCCTGCAGCAGTCGGAGCGCGGCGACGGCCGCTGGCTCGCGACGGCGTCGACGAAGCCCTTCCCGTTCCTCCTCTTCGGGACGCCCCGGGAGAGCGCGCGCGTGCGCGAGGCGCCCTTCGCGCCGCGCCCCTCGTCGCAGCCGCCCGATGCCGTCGAGCGCACCGTCGTCGCGTTCCTCCGGGAGTCGCTCCGATGACGCGGCGCGCGATGCATGCGGCTCCGCTCGCGCTCGCCGCGCTCCTCGGCGCCTGCGGCTCTCCCGCGCCGCCGGCACCCGAGGGAGGAGCGCCGCGCGAGCCGGCCTTCGCCGAGACGCTGCAGCTCCCGACGCGCGACACGGTGCAGGCCCTCGCCACGGCGCCGCTCCCGGGAGGTGCGCTGCGCTGGCTCGTCTTCGCGACCGCTCCGGGAGCGCGCGCGCTCTGCCTGCGCTCCGACGACGGCCGCTCCTGGACGCGCGCCTCCGTGATCGACCGCCCGGGTCTCGTCTACGGCGTCGTCCTGCGCGACGCGACGGCGGGCTTCGCGCTCCACGGCGGCACCGACGACGCCGTGCTCCTCGCGACGGACGACGGGGGCGCCTCCTGGCACGAGACGGCGCGCGTCCCGGGGCGCTTCGTGCGGCTCCTCGACGACGGCGACGACCTCCTCCTGCTCGGCTCCAATGCACGCGGCGAGGCGACGGTGCTGCGCACGCGCGACGGCGCGCGGCTCGAGCCCGATGCGGTCTTCGAGGGCGAGCCGCCGGCCCTCGTCGCCGACCGCGCCACCTTCGGCGGCCGCACGTTCCTCGTCGGGGGGACGGCGGGCCGCGGCGCGCTCCTCGAGCGGGGCGCCGACGGGCGCTACCGGACGCTCCCCTTCCCCGATCTCCCGAACCTCCTCTCCATCGGCTTCGACGCCGCGGGGAACGGCCTCGCCGTCGGAAGCCGCGGCGAGGCGCTCCGCACGACGGACGGCGGCGCGACGTGGAGGGCGACGCTCTCCGGCACCGACCGCGACCTCGCCTCGGTGGTCTTCCTCGCGCCGCGCCGCGCCCTCGTCTGCGGCCGCGACGGCACCGTCCTCGCGACGGACGATGCGGGTGAGACCTTCCGCCGCGTGGAGCCGGTCACGCGCGAGAACCTCTTCCGCCTCGAGCGCGCGCCGCGCGGCGCCGGCGCCTTCGTTCTCGGCGCCCGCGGAATCGTGCCCTGGGTGGCGCGGCCCGAGCCCTCCGAGTAGCGGCCCCGACACGCGGCGTCGCCGGGTGTCGAGGTCGCGCGTAGGCTTGCGGGATCCCCGAGCGCGTGGACCCATCCCATGCTCCAGCATCACCGCCCCGTGCGCATCGGACTCTCGTTCCTCCTCCTGTGCCTCGCCGCGCCGGGCGCCGCGGGCCAGGGTTTCGGAATCGCGGTCCCGCAGTTCCAGGAGCAGGGCGGCGTCCTGCCCGTCCCGACGGACTACTGGACCGAGGGCGTGACGGCGGTCGATGCGAACGAGGACGGGCGCTGGGACGTGCTGTTCATTCATGCCAACGGCTGGGCGAAGCCCGGGGACTTCGATGCGACCGGCTCGTTCCCGCTGCCGCCGATCCTCCTCGTCAACACCGGCACGCAGGGCGGCAATCCCGTCTTCGTCGACCAGAGCGCGACCTATCTGCCGCCGGGCCTGGCCGTGCATGGGAAGGGCGCGTCGGTGGCCGACTTCGACGGCGACGGGCACGACGACATCGTGCTGGCCGTGGCCTTCGGGGCGAGGCAGCGCCTGCTGATGAAGCAGCCGGCGACTCTGGCCTGGGCCGACGAGAGCACCGCCCGGCTCCCGCTGATGCTCCTCAATTGCTTCAGCGCGGGCGTGGGAGACCTCGACGACGACGGTGACATCGACATCGTCTTCACCGATGCCGGCGCGCAGACTTTCTCGGCGCCGGGAGGAAAGGCGCGCCTGTGCGTCAACGACGGGAACGGCTACTTCACCGAGCAGGCGACGTGGATCGACGCCGCGGACAAGGTCGGGTCCCAGAACGCCAAGATCGTCGACATCGACGACGACTTCGATCTCGACGTGATCGTCGATGGCAAGTCGCCGCAGACGCAGCTCTACCTCAACGATGGGAAAGCCCACTTCACGAGGAACGACACGCTGATTCCCTCCGCCGGGGACGCCACCTACGAGACCGAGTGGGCCGATCTCGACGGCGACGACGACGTGGACGGGGCCATCATGTCGCTCGACTTCTACACGGAAGGGACGGCGCAGAGCCTCCTGAGCGACACGGGGAAGCTTTCGTTCAATGCCGCCACGAGCACGATGACCGGGCTGCCGGCCGACGAGTTCGAGGACGACAACGAGTTCGTGTTCCTCGACGTCGACGACGACGGTGACCTGGACGTGATCGTCTCCTCGCTGCAGCACCCCTCGGAGAAGCTCTTCGTCAACTCGGGCGCCTTCGGCCCGGGCTTCCTGAAGCTCGCCGTGGGTTCGGGCTTCACCTCGATCCCGTTCAAGGACTCGAGCCTCGCCCTGTGCGTGGCGGACTTCGACGGCGACGGCGACTACGACGTGATCACCGGGCAGGGAGAGAGCAGCAACTTCACCGACCGTTACTACCGCAACGACGGACCGTCCGACACGCAGCCGCCGCGCATCGGGCGGGTCCAGGACGCTCCCGTGACGGTGCCGCTCTCTTCGATCGCGTCCGGCGGGCTCGTGCGGCGCGCCTGGATCCAGGACTCCACCTGGGACGACGGCTGGACCTTCGCGAAGGCCGAGCTCCTCGTCGACACGGACAAGCTCGGCGAGACCGGCTCGTCCTTGGCCCGAATGCGGCACAGCGGCGGTCAGATCTTCCGCGGCGCCGTGCTCCCGGCTCCCTCCTCGACGGGGCTCGTCGGCATGCGCGTGAGCTACCGGGTCCGGGCGCACGACCCGAACGGGAACACGTCCGTCTCCGCCGCCGAGACGTTCGTGATCTGCGGCAGCGAAACCTATGGCCCGGCGGCTTCGATCTCGCTCATCGCGGGCTCCGACCCGACCCTCGGCGCGAGCCTTACGGCGAACGCGAGCGGCGGCCCTCCCGGGCAATCGGGCCTGATCGCCGTGGGAACGGCGCGCGCCGATCTCTTCGACGGCCTCCTGCTGGTCGATCCGAGTACCGTCGCCGTCTACCCGCTCCTCTTCGACAACGGCGGGTCGGCGAGCTTCTCGCTGCCCCTGCCGAGCCGCCTGTCCTACGCGGGGTTCGTGCTGGACCTGCAGGCCTTCGCCCTGGATCCGTCGCAGCCGAAGGGCGTCGCCGTGTCGAACGGTCTCGAGGTCGCGCTCTGCGCGCCGTAGGCGTCCGGCCGAGTCCTCGGGAGCGAGCGCCGCGAGCCGCCGGCTGGAGGCGCGGCGCCGCGCTGGCCGATGGGGAAGCGTGGTTCTCTCCGACCGTCCGCTCCCCGAGGGAGTGCATGCGCGCATCGACGAGCTCCCGGTCTTCCCGGGGGTCGCCGTGCGGGTGCTCTCGATCGTGCGCGACCCGAAGCACGCGGCGGTCGACGTGGCCCGCTGCATCGAGGCCGACCCGGCCCTCGCGACGCGCGTGCTGGCGCTCGCCAACAGCGCGCTCTTCGCGCCGCGGCGTCCCATCCGCACGCTCTCCCACGCGGCGCTCTACATCGGCGAGCGAGCGCTCACGGGCGCCGTGGTGGCGGCCGCCGTCGAGCGCTTCTTCGCCGGCGGCGCCCCGCGCCCGCGCGGCGGCGAGGAGATCCTCTGGCGCCACTCGCTCGCCGTGGCCGCGGAGGCGCGCTCCCTCGCGCGGCGCGTCGGTCTCGACGGCGACCGAGCGCTCGTGCTCGGGATCCTCCACGACGTGGGACTCCTCTATCTGCGCTCGGAGGCGGCGGCCCTCGCGGAGGAGATCGAGCAGTCGCGGGCCGCCGGGCTCGACCGTCACGCGGCGGAGGTCGCCACCTTCGGCGCCGACCACTCCACGCTCGGCGGTGCCCTCCTCGCGTCCTTCGGTCTCCCGCCGGACCTCGCCCATGGCGTCATGCTCCACCACGCGCCGCCCGACGACGCGCCCGCGACGGAGGAGGACTGCGTTCACGCCGCCGACTCGATCGCCGCTCTTGCCGGCCTCGCGCCCGCCGAGGAGATCGGCTCGGACCCGCCGCACGCGGCCGTGATGGCCCGCCTCGGCATCCGCGAGGAGGACCTCGCGAAGCTCCGCGACGCGCTGCCCGAGGAGCTCCGCGCGATGGAGCAGTCGCTGGGCCTGTAGCCACCGGCGAAACTGGCCCCGAATCGTTCACGTCCCCCGGGACGACCGGCCGCCGCCCCCGGGGCGTGCACCAATTCGGGGCCAGTCTCCGAGGGAGATCAGCGGCCCGTGAGCCGCCGCGTGAGGTTCGAGTAGTCGCGGAACTTCGTGCGGCAGGGCGGGCCGGCCGCGTGGAGGAGGCGCGAAGCACCGACGCCCGAGCCGGCGATCGCGAGGAGGGTCGACGAGACCGTGCCGTAGCGCTCTCCGTGCTTGCAGAAGCGGTGTCCCCGGTCGTTGAGCTCGTGGTCGGCGAGGAGAGGCGCGACGAGCGCCCGCGCCTCGTCGAAGGTGCGCGCCGCGCGCAGCCGCTGCAGGGGCTCCGGCGCGAGGTCGCCGAGGCCGTGCTCGTTGGTGAGGAGGTGCACCCCCGGCGCCAGGTCGATGGCCCCGGCTCCGTCGTTCGCGATGGCGAAAGCACCGTCGGGACCCCAGACGACGAGGCGGAAGGGATTGTCGGCTCCCGTCGCGATCCGCTCCTCGACGCACGTTCGCGCCTCGGCGGCCGACGACGCGCCGAGGG
Source organism: uncultured Planctomycetales bacterium (assembly GCA_964545855.1). Taxonomy (GTDB): domain Bacteria; phylum Planctomycetota; class UBA1135; order UBA1135; family JACQFD01; genus CAZJHD01. The sequence continues at coordinate 17,060 of CAZJHD010000056.1, read as the reverse complement.
CGAGGGGCACGATCGTCCCACGGCTCGCGCGCGTCCCGTCGACGGCGCCGGGACGGTTCGTCACGGCGGCGAAGACGCTCCGGTCGTTGCAGCCGATCCAGGTGCCGCCGGCCCGCCGGTCGCGGGGAGCGAGCGCCTTCCGGTCTCCCGCGACGAGGAGCCCCGGCGGCGCCGAGGGGCGCTCCAGCGACTCGTCGCGGTTCGCGGCGACGAAGAGCGGCATCCCTTCCAGGGTGTCGAGGACCAGCACGAGCGCGCACACGGCCCGCAGAGTATCCCGGCTTGCGCCGGCGATCGGCGGATCCCAAGGTGCCGGCGTGTCGCCTCCGCTCCGCCCCATCACCGGAACGCACCTCTTCCAGAGGGAACGCTGCCCGCGGTGGGTGTGGCTCGACTTCCACGGAGACCGCGATCGCCGTCTCCCGCCCGACGAGGCCGCGCGGGCCCGCATGGCGCACGGCCGCGCGCACGAGGCGGCGGTCGTGGCGGGGCTCACCTACGCGGAGCCGTCCTATCCCGTGCGCGACCACGAGGCCGGCGCGCGCGCCACGCGTGCGCTCATGGAGAACGGCGCCGACCTCATCTACCAAGGCGTGCTCGTCGCGCCGGACCGCGTCGGCAAGCCCGACCTCCTGCGGCGCAACGGATCCGGCGGCTACGTCGTCGGCGACGTGAAGGCCTCCGCGTCTCCGAAGGTGGAGCACGCCATGCAAGTGGCGTTCTATGCCGACCTCCTCGCGCGGTCGGACGCGCACGCGGCGCGCCAGGGCTTCCTCCTGCTGGGCGACGGGCGCGAGGCGGTCGTCGATCTCGACGAGGTGGAGCCGCTCTACCGCGACGCACTCGAGCACGTGGACGCGATGCGCGACCGGCGCACCACGCCGAGACCCTCCCTCGGCCCCTGGTGCTCCGGCTGCCAGTGGCGCGGCGTCTGCCTCCCCGAGATGGAGGAGCGCGGCGACCTCTCCCTCGTGGTGGGCGTCACGCCGGCGCGCCGCGAGGCGCTGGAGGCGGCCGGCGTCCGGTCGGTCGCGGAGCTCGCCGACATCGATCCGATCCGCATCGCCGAGCGGACGGAGCTCCCGCGCGAGACCTTGAAGCGCCTGCGCCTGCAAGCGGCCTCGCTCCTCGACGGCGCTCCGCGCCGGCTCGGGCCCTTCCCCTTCGACGGGGCGCGCATCGCCCTCTCGGCGGGGATCGCGCGGCATCCCTCCTCGCCGCACGCCGCCGAGTTCCTCGCCTACCGCACGGAGCGCACGCGCGACGCGCTGCAGGAGACCTGGATCCACGAGTCGGCCGCGGAGGCGCGCGACGAGGGCCGCGCCTATCGGAGGTTCCTCGCCGCACTCGCCGCCGATCGCGACGCGCCGATCTACCACTTCGGCAGCGTGTTCCCGGACGCGCTCTCCGCGCTCGACGCGCGCTGGGGCCGGCTGGGCGACCCGCTGCCGTCGATCTTCGCGCGCCTCCTCGACGTCCACGCGGGGCTGCGGAGCGCCCTCGTCCTCCCCGTCCGCCGCTACGACCTGCCGACCGTGGCGCGGGCGCTCGACGCCGAGCCGGCGAGCCCGGAGCCGACGCCCGACGACGAGACGGTGACGCCGGAGCTGCGCCAGCGCCGCGAACTCGCCGGGGAGGTGCTGCGGATCCGCCGCGTGCGCGTCGCGGCGCAGCGCACCTGGAAGGAGACGGGCGCGCAGAAGGAGACGACGGACCGCGAGGCGGCGGCCAAGTCGTCGTCGGCGGCGGCGGCGGCGGAGCGATGAGGGAAGACCTGCTCCGCTATCTGGAGCGCGAGCGCCTCGCCGAGCGCCGCGCCGAGCGGGAGCTCCGCGCGCTCCCGCTCTCCGACCGGATCGAGTGCGGCGAAGCGCTGGCGGGCCTCTCCATCGTGTCCCAGGGAGGCGGCCGCATCGTCGTCTCCGTGCCGGAGCACACGGCGAAGTTCCGCGAGGGCGACCTGCTGTGGCTCGGCGACGGCGAGAACCCCGGCACGGGCCTCCCCGTGCGCCTCGCGAGCCTCGAGGGCGGCCTGCGCCGCATCTCCCTCGAGGTGGACGCGCGCGAGGAGTGGTCGGCGCTCGTCCCCGGCACGCCGCTCGTGCTCGACCGCCGTTCGATGGACCTCGCCGACCGGTTCACGGCGGCCATCGAGGAGGTCTTCGCGGCCCGCGGCCACGCGATCGTGCGCTGCCTCGCCGGCACGCTCGAGACGGAGGACCACGAGACGCGCCGTCGCGCCGCCACGATGGACGCGCGCGCGCGCGGGCTCGACCGCTCCCAGACGGAGGCCTTCGCGCGCGCGCTCGCGCGGCCGAGGCTCCACCTGATCCAGGGCCCGCCGGGCACGGGGAAGACGCGCCTGCTGGCGGAGATCCTCGACGCCTGCGTCGCCGCCGGCGAGCGGGTGGCGGTGGTCGCCTACACGCACCGCGCCGTCGACCAGGTGCTGATCCGCGCCGCCGAGCGCATGGGGAGCCCGCGCATCGTGAAGGTGCACCGCGGACGCGGCGACAGCAGCGAGCTCGACGCCGCACGCGTGCGGAGCGTCGCGTCGGCCGATCGCCTCGGCGCTTCGGGGGAGCCGATCGTCGCCGGCCTCACGACGCACGCCGCATGCCGCGCCGCGGGACGCGCGGCCTTCGACCGAGTGGTCTTCGACGAGGCGGGGCAGATCCCGCTCCCCCACGCCATCGGCGCGATGAGGCTCGCGGCGAAGTGGATCTTCGTCGGCGACCACGCGCAGCTCCCTCCCGTCGTCGCCGGCGTGCATCAGGACGAGCACCGCGTCTCGGCCTTCGAGCACCTCGTCGGCAAGTATCCGTCGACGATGCTCGAGACGACCTACCGCATGAACGCCGAGGTCTGCGCGTTCCCTTCGCGCCACTTCTACGGCGGCAAGCTCGCGCCCTCCGCCGCCGCGACGACGCGGCGTCTCGCGCTGCGGCCCGGCGGGCGCTTCCGCGCCGCCCTCGATCCGGAGATGCCGTCGGTGCTCCTCGAGGTGGATCATCGCGGCGCCGCCATGCGGTCGCGGCGCGAGGCCGTGCTCGTGGCCGAGCTCATCCTCGAGCTGCTCGTGCACCACCGGCTCCCGGCCGACGAGATCGCGGCCATCGCCCCGTTCCGCGCCCAGGGGATCGCGATCCGCCAGGAGCTCGAGGGACGCGCGCAGCAGCGGGGCCTGCGCATCCCGCAGTTCCCCTTCGTGGAGACCGTCGAGCGCATCCAGGGACGCGAGCGCGAGGTGGTGATCCTCTCCTTCACCTCGTCGGATCCGGATTGGCTCGCGGACCAGAGCTCCTTCTACTTCCTGCCGAACCGCTGGAACGTGGCGCTCACGCGCGCGCGCACGAAGCGGATCCTCGTCGCGAGCCCCCTCGCCTTCGCGGTGCGCGCGCGGAAGCTCGAGGAGGTGCCGGCCATCGCGCTCCTCGGCGCGCTGCGGCGCGAGACGCCGCGCCTCGACGCCACGCCCTTCGAGCGCGAGATCGAGGGAGAGCACGCCGCCCCGGGAGCGCCGCGCGCCACGGGGCGACCGGCGGAGCGGGCGGCCACGTGAGGCGCGCGTCGGTCCGCACCACGCGGCTCCGATTCGTCGCGCGCTCCGGCGAGGAGGTCTCCCTCGCGGCCGACGTCGCGATCCCGGGCGGCGGCGCGCGGCCGAGCGCCGTCGCGGTCTACGTGCCGGGCTACGGGTCCGTGCGCGACGGCGAGAAGGCCGTGGCCTTCCGCGACGCCTTCCTCCGCGCGGGAATCGCCTTCGTCGCCTTCGAGCCGCGAGGCCACGGAGACAGCAGCGGCTCCCTCGCCGATCTCACCCTCGGCCGCCATCGCGAGGACCTCGACGCCGTGCTCGCCTTCGCCCGCGGCATCGCGCCGCGTCTCGCCGGCATCGGCTCCTCCCTGGGCGGGCTCGTGGTCGCGCTGCACGCCGCGACGCACCCGCGCGCCTTCCGCTCGATCGCGCTCATCGCGCCGGCCTTCGGATTCCACGCCCGCTGGAGCCGCGTCCCGCGGAAGGATTGGCCGCCGGGCCTCACGGCGGAGGCGCTCGCGAGCATGCGCGCCGCCTCCACGCCGCGCATCGCGGGCGCCCTGAGGACGCCGGCCCTCGTCTGGCACGGGATGCAGGACGACGCCGTGCCGTGGCGCGAGAGCGTGCGGTTCGCCGAACGGTCGCACGCCGCCGTCGAGGTGCGGCTCCTCGCGCGAGGCGACCACCGCCTCACCCGGTGGTGCGCGGAACTCGCCGAGGCCGCCGTCGCGCACGCGTGCGCGGCCGGGCTCCTCGGCGCGAGCGCCGTCACGAAGCGCGGCTCTTCTTCGGCCACGTCGTCATCCAGAGGGCGGCGGCGAGCATCGGCGCGGCGGAGAAGCCGATGAGCGTGCGGATGCCGAGGGGTCCCGCGAGGAGGCCTCCGGCGACGGGCGCCACGGAGTTCGCGAGGGCGATCGCGGAGAACGTGAGCGAGAAGCTGCTCCCCCGCCGCTCGTTGGGGGTCTCCTCGGCGACGAGCCCGTAGGCGGCGGGGATCGTCCCCGCGAGGAAGAGACCCGCCAGGAAGCGCAGGGCGAAGAGCATCGTCGGGTCGGTGGCGAAGGCCTGCGGCGCGTAGAGGAGCGCGGCGCCCGCCGTCGCGAGGACGAGCGCGTTGCGATGGCCATGCAGGTCGCCGCGCCGCCCCCAGGCGTGGAGCGCCACGAGGTTGCCGAGAGCGACGGCCGACACGAGGGCGCCGTTCGCGAAGCCGAGGTTCTCGCGCACGAGCGCCGACGTCTCCTCGAACTCCTTCACGTAGGTAGCGAACAGCGGCTCCACGCTGGAGATCCCGAAGCGCACGGCGAACACGACGAGCAGGACCCGCGCGACGCGCGGGTCACCCACTGTCCGGCGGAGGTCCGAGAGCATCCCGACGACGGACGCCAGGGGGCCGGCGGCGTCCGCGCGGGGCGCGGGTCGCACCTCCTCCTCGGAGAGCGCGGCCACGAGCAGCGCGGCCAGCAGAGACCCGAGGGAGGCCACCGCGAAGAGCATCGCCGGCGAGCCCTCGTCGAGGAGGAAGCCGCCGAGCGGCGGCCCCACGACGGCGCCCGCGAGGAGCGCCACCTGCAGCTGCGCCGCGACGCGTCCCTGCCGCTCCTGCGGCGTGTGCACCGAGACGAAGGTGAGGGACGGCGCGATGAATCCGCTGAAGAGCCCCTGGCCGAGTCGGAGCGCGAGGAGAACGAAGGGGCTCGTGACGAAGGCCATGGCACCCACGAAGACGACGATCCCGAGGAGCGCCCGCAGCACCATCAGCTTTCGGCCGATGCGGTCGCCGAGCGCTCCCCAGAAGGGCCCCGCGAGCGCCGCCGAGAAGGGCGCCGCGGCCGTGAGCACGCCGGTCCAGATCTCCACCTCCGACGGCTCGTCGATCCCGAGACGGTGCAGGATGATCGGGAACGCCGGCAGGAAGCAGGCCATGCCGGCCGATGCCGCGAAGTTCGACGCGGAGACGACGAGGAGGTTGCGGCGTCCGGCGTCCACGTGCGGAGCGGGAGCCTCCGCCTCGGGCGCGCGGGGTCAAGCGCGAACTCGGGCGCTCTCGCGCTTGTGCGTTCCGCGGCTTGCATGGAGAGTCGGGCTCTCTCCGGGTCGGCCCGCGGCGCGCCGTTCGCGCCGGGCCGCGATCCGGGGGTCCACCATCCGAGGCTCCCCCATGAAGCTCCTCGCCACGGCCCTGCTCACCCTCGCCCTCGCCGGTGCCGGGTTCGCGCAGCACTCCGTCGTCTTCGCTCTCGACAGCGACGAGAACACGTTCTCGAACGGGAACGGACTCTTCGAGTCGGGCCTCCTGAAGGAGGACGAGGTCGCGATCGTCACGCCGACGGTCGGTCTCTACTCCGCGTCGGCATGGCTCACGATGTCCTGCCAGTGGGCCTACCTCGGCGACGCCGACAACGACGGCCGCTACGCCGACGACTCCGTGGAGGCGCCCGGCGACGACACGGATTCGGTCTTCGTGAAGCGCTTCCCGTCGGCGCCCGTGGGCCCGCTCACGCAGCGCGACCTCTACATCAGCAAGGAGAGCTCCGACGGCTTCGCGGCCGGCACCATCGAGAACGGCGACGTCTTCCGCTACATCGGCGGCCCGAACGGGACCCTGGAGGTCTTCGTTCGCGAGGACGACCTCCTCGTCGCCATCGGCCAGGCCTCCACGTCGGACCTGAACACCGACGCCATCTGCCAGTCGAGCACGGGCGACCTCTTCGTCTCCTTCGCCGACAACGAGCTCGTGAACGGCGTCAACGCGAACGACGGGTCGATCATCATGATTCCGGCTTCGGCCATCGCCTACGACGGGAACTTCAACGTCGCGTCGATCACGGCGGGCTCCGCCATCAAGATCGCGGAGGAGGCCGACATGTTCACGGTCGTGGCGGCGAGCGGGATGAAGACCTCCGTCGGCGGAACGATCACGGCGTCGAACGTGAGCGAGCTCACGGCCCTCGAGATCGACCCCAACGGCGGCACCTGGACGACGCCCCTCGGCGGCCAGACGGTGCCGAACCTCCTCTTCGCCTGGCAGGGCTTCTCGAACGACGGCGGCATCGTCAGCACGGCCGGCGGCGGCTCCATCGCGACGATCAACGGCATCGCCATGGGAAGCACCGTCGCGACGACGGGCCTCCAGATCGGAATGCTCCCGACGAGCACGGGCATCTTCGGGATGAACGGCCTCGCCGTGATCGACGCGCAGGCGAATCCCTTCGTCTCCGAGAACCACCCGCGGAACCTCATCACGTCGCTGCCCTCCTACCACCGCGTCGAGTTCTCGGGCGCGACGCCGGGGGCCATCGTGGCGGTGCTCGGTGACGTGGGGCCCGCCGTCTCCGGGAGCGCGCTCGGCTCGCTCGTCTTCCCTCCCTTCGGCGAACTCTTCATCACGAGTGTGGAAGGCGTGAATCTCGGATCGGTCGTCGCCGACACGGGCGGCTTCGCCAACATGGTCCTGATCCTGACGTCGCCGACGCTCGTCGGACTGAACGTCGTCTTCCAGGGCTTCGACCTGTCGACGTTCACGCTCTCGGCGCCGGCGGCGCTGCAGTTCCTGTAAGCGCTCGCGGCACGCGGCCGTCGCGGTTCCACGCCGCGGCGGCCGGCGTCAGCGCGCGGGCCGATGCACGACCAGTAGGATCCGCGCCGCCGATTCGGCGGTGCGCCCCGCGCTCGCGTCGCCGGCGCCGGCCTGCTCGACGCGGGGAGGCGTCATCACGCCCGACACGGAGTGGAGCATGCCGTCGCCGTCGAGGAGGAGCGGCCGCAGGCGCCCTCCGAGGCTCGCTGTCAGGCGCGCGAGAAGGCGATCGCACTCGACGAGCGTGAGCACGAGCTCCGCCTCCTCCAGCGCCGGCGCCGCGGCGGACGAGTGCCACCCGCCGGCGGTCGCGAAGCTCTCGCGCGCCTCGCGGAGGATCGCGTCGAGGGCGTCCGCCGCCGCGTCGACCATCACGTGGTAGCGGCCGTCCGACGACCTGGGGACCGAACCCGCCAGCAGCCCCGGCGCGTTCGCGCCTCCGGCGGCGCCGTAGCGCCCGCCGTCGGACCGCCGGCCCGGATCGGCGCTCCCGAACTCCTCGGCGTCGCGCAGCGCCTTCGCGACGTCGTCCTCGTCGAACTGGCCGCCGCGCGGCCCGTCGCCGAGGAAGCCCTTGGCGGGCGCGCCCTCGCCGGACCGCTGCGGCCCCTGCGCCACCCGATCGCCGCCCTCGCGCTCGCCCATGCGCATGCCGAGGAGGAACGCGGCGACCAGCGTCGCGGCCGCGGCGATCCCCGCGGCGATCCACCAGCCGGGGCGCTCGAGGCGCGACCCGGCGCCTCGCCCCATCGGCGATCCCGCCTGCTCGACGGCGATGCGCTGCAGGACCGCCGGCACGAGACCGGCGGGCGCACGCACGTGCTCCGTCGCGGCGGCCGCCTCGCCGAGCCACTGGTCGAGCCGGCGATCGGGCGAGCCGTCCGGCGGTGTCGGGGGTCGGTGTGCGGGAGTCACGGCTGCTGCAGGCGCTTGGCGAGTCGTCGGGTCAGGATCTCGCGCGCGCGGTGCAGGCGCGAGCGCACGGTGCCCACGGGGATGGAGAGGATCTCGGCGGCCGATTCGTAGGAATGGCCTTCGAGGTTCACGAGGACGACGAGCGCGTGGAGGTCGGGGTCGAGCGACTCGATCGCCTGCAGGATCGCACGGCACCCCTCGTCGGCGACGACGGAGGCCGCCGGACCGACGCCGCGGATCTCCACCTGCATCGGCCGCTCGTCCTCGCCGTAGGACGCATCGAGGGAGAGCGCCTTGCCGCGCTTCAGGGCCCGCTCCTTCCGCGTCCGCGAGATCGCGACGTTCACGGTGATCCGGTGGAGCCAGGTGGAGAACTTCGCGTCGTGGCCGTAGCCGTCGAGCCCCCGGTAGGCGCGCAGGAACGCCTCCTGGGACAGATCGGCGGCGCGCTCCGCGTCGCCTCCGGAGAGGCGCAGGGCGAGGCGATGGACGTGGTTCTGGTGGCGCTCCATGAGGATCCGGAAGGCGTCCGGGTCTCCCCGCAGGACGCGCTGGACCAGCTCGGGGTCGCTGGGGGGAGCCGCTCCCTGGGTCGCGCTCTCGGCGGGGCGGTCCATCGGACGCAGGGTCTTCCGGAGCGTTCCCTCCGATTCCGGAGAATCCCGGCCGTCCTCGGCGGGCGGGTCCGAGTCCGTTCGAGGGGAGGGAGGGATGCGCGGGTCCACGTCGGCCGGGAGCAGGAAGCCTATCCGCGTCGCGCCGTTGCGCCGGAAACCCGGCGGCCGCGGCGCGTCCCCGGCGCGGCCCTCACAGCTCCACCCGGACACCGAAGAGCATCTCGGGGTCGTTCCGCTCGGCGGCGGTGAGCAGCATCGTCGAGAGCGACGGCGCCACGGTCCCGCGGAAGCGCTCCGTGCCGTTCAGGAGGATCACCACCTCCTTGCGCAGGTCGACGAGGCGCTCGTCGAGCAGCACCGAGAGGCCTTCGACGGGCCGGTCCTTCGTCTCCTCGACGGTGATCTCGATGCGGTTCGGCGCCGCCACCTCGGCGACGAGGACCGACGCGAGGATCGGGCGGTCCCACCAGAGCCAGTAGAACATCCGCTTCCAGGGGCGCGACGGCTGCCAGACGACCTTCTTCGGGCGCGGATCGCGCGGATGCTTCGCCACGAACTCGAAGGGCGGGCCGAGGTCGGGCGTGTCGTGGCCGCGGCCGTCGACGGCGTCGAACCGATGCACGTAGCCGCCGTGCTTCGCCTGGAGCTCCTTCAGCCCGGCGACGGCCAGCTCGTTCGTCGGGAAGTCGACGCGGGGGTCGTCGCGGCTGTGATAGATCCAGAGCGGGACGTTGCGCAGGCAGGGCAGCACGCCCTCGACGATGCCGACGGGCGTCTTCCCGTCGCGGGGATCGCGGTAGGGCGTCGCGGCGCCCGCCGTCGCGACGAGTCCGGCGAAGAGGTCGGCGTGGCGCGACCCGAGCATCCAGGTGCCGAAGCCGCCCATGGAGTGGCCGCCGAGGTAGATCCGGTTCGTGTCGATCTTGTAGGTGCGCTTCATCGTCTCGATGAGATCGAGGACGAAGCGCTCCGTCGGCTCCTCGGTCCATCCGTGCTCGGTCTTCTCGAGCACCTCGGGGAAGACGCCGATCCAGCCCATCGAGCCGATGGGGCCCGACATCCAGCCGTGGGACGAGCCGGCGTCGCCGGAGCCCGCGCCGCCGCCGTGAAGCCCGACGAAGAGACCGCCCTTGCCGGGCCGGCTCCCGCCCAGCAGGTAGAGCCCCTTCTTCTCCTTCTCGTCGTAGAGGTAGTTGCGCGACTTCTCCTCGGACGTGGGGCCCTTCGCCGCGAGCTTCAGCAGCTTCTTCGACCAGGTCTTCACCGACGACGGCGAGAGCGGGTCGAGGAGGTCGAGCCGCGCACGGATCTGCGCGCGCTCCTCCTCCGGCGCCTCGAAGTAGCGGTCGACGAGCTTGTTCGTCTCGGAGGCCGTCGGCTTCTTCGGCTCCTGCGGAGCCGCCGCGGCGAGAGCGAGCGCGAGCGCGGGGAGGATCGTTCGGAGCATGGAAACGGGGCTGCGGAATCGGCGCGTCGTCGCGATGATAGCGGGCCGCGCCGGCCGGTCCGCTCCCGCGGCGGCGATCGCCGCCGCCGACCCCATGCTCACGCCCTACGAGAAGGCGGCCCATCTCTGGCGGCGCGCCGGATTCGGCGCGCCCGCCCGCGTGCTCCACGAGACGGTGGATCGCGGCATCGAGAAGACGCTCGACGAGCTGCTCGACTTCGACCGCGAGGACCCGGACCTCGAGCGCGCGCTGGAGGCGCTCTCCGGCTCCGTCTTCGACCTCGCGAACAATGCCGACGACGCGCGCGCCTGGTGGCTCTACCGGATGCTCCACGCGCGCAATCCCCTGCGCGAGAAGCTGACGCTCTTCTGGCACGGCCACTTCGCGACGTCGGTGGCGAAGGTGGATCAGCCCTGGGTGATCCACCGGCAGATCGCCACGTTTCGGCGGCACGCCGGCGCGACCTTCCGCGAGATGCTCGGCGCCGTCGCGCGCGACCCCGCGATGCTCATCTGGCTCGACGGGCGCACGAACCGGAAAGGCAAGCCGAACGAGAACTTCGCGCGGGAGCTGATGGAGCTCTTCGCGCTCGGCATCGGCCACTACGGCGAGAAGGACGTGCGCGACGCGGCGCGCGCCTTCACGGGCTGGACGATCAAGGAGAGCGACTTCTTCCTCGACGAGAAGCAGCACGACGTCGGCGAGAAGGAGGTGCTCGGCGTCCGCGGGAACCTCGGCGGCGACGACGTGCTCGACCTCGTGGCGGCGCACCCCGCCGCGGCGCCCTTCCTCGCGACGAAGCTGTGCCGCGCCTTCGTGAGCGACGAGCCCGCGCCGGAGTACGTCGAGCGCGTGGCCGAGGTCTTCCGGCGCACCGGCGGCGACCTGCGCAGCGTCGTGGCGGCCGTCTTCCGCGACCGGGAGTTCTTCGCCGAGGAGAACGTCCGCGCCATCGTCAAGAGCCCGACGGAGTTCGCGGTGAGCGCGATGCGCGTCGCCGGCGTCGAGGTGCCCCTGCGGAACCAGGTCGTGCCGTCGCTGCGCAAGATGGGCCAGACGCTGCTCGCGCCGCCCAGCGTGAAGGGCTGGGACGCGGGCGAGCGCTGGCTCACGGGCACGGCGCTCTACGAGCGGGCGAACTTCGCCGGCGTCGTGGCCGTGACGCGCGGCCTCCCGGAGGAGCCGCGCTTCCGACCGAAGGAGTGGGCGCGCGGGAAGTGCTTCGCGACCCCCGAGGAGGTCGTCGACGCGCTCGCCGCGGAGTTCCTCCAGGGCCCCGTCTCCGCGACGACGCGCGCGGCGCTCGTCGAGTACCTGACGCCGGAAGCGCCCCGCGCGACGGACGCGAAGGGGAAGGACGGGAAGCCCCTGCCGCCGCCGAAGGCGCCCCCCTTCGTCTTCGACCCCGCGAAGCTCGACGCGGCGCTCCGCGCCGCCGTGCGTCTCCTCCTCGCGTCCCCCGAGTTCCAGCTCGCGTGAGTGCCCCATGATCTCCCGGCGCAACTTCCTCCGCGGCTCCGTCGGCGCCTTCGCGATCGGGAGCGGCCTCCCCTCGATCCTCGCGCGCACCGCCGCGGCCCAGGCCGCCGAGGGCGGCTCGAAGAACGGGCGCGTGCTCGTCGTCCTCGAGCTCTCGGGCGGCAACGACGGGCTCGCGACCGTCGTCCCCTTCGAGCAGGACGCCTACTGGAAGGCCCGCGCGACGATCTCGCCGCCGAAGAAGGACCTGCGGCGGATCACCGACGGGCTCGCGCTCCATCCCTCCATGCAGCGGTGCGAGGCGGCCTTCGCCGAGGGGCGCCTCGCGATCGTGCAGGGCGTCGGCTATCCGCAGCCCAACCGGTCGCACTTCCACTCCATGGACGTGTGGCATCTGGCGGATCCGGAGCTCCGGGAGACGCGGGCCGGCTGGCTCGGGCGCGCCCTCGACCTCGATCCGGCCTCGCGCGAGAACTCCCTCTGGGCGTTCCACCTCGGCGCCGAGACGCCGCGTGCGCTGCTGTCGCAGACGCAGCGCGTGCACGCCCTCGCGTCCCTCGCCGACTACGAGCTCGTCGCCGACCGCTTCGCGCGCGAGAAGCACGGCCGCGTGCAGGAGGCCTTCGCGCGGATGATGGAGGCGGGCGAGGAGAGCTCCGCGCGTCTCGCCTCCGTGCGGCGCGCCGCGGCCCAGGCCCTCGCGTCGGCCGACGCGCTGCGCGAGGTCGTGGGCAAGAGCCCGCCGGCGGCGGCCTACCCGGGGACCGGGCTCGCCCAGCAGCTCCGGCTCGCGGCGCAGGTGATCGGCGCCGGCATGCCCGTGCACGTCGTGTCACTCGCCATCGGCGGCTTCGACACCCACTCCAACCAGCGGAACCAGCACGCGAACCTCTGGGCGCAGATCGACGCGGCCCTCGCCGCCTTCCGCGAGGACCTCGCCGCGCGCGGCCGCGCCGAGGACGTCCTCGTCTTCGCCTTCTCCGAGTTCGGCCGCCGCGTCGCCGAGAACGGCAGCGCCGGCACCGACCACGGCGCCGCGGCTCCCGCCTTCCTCTTCGGCGACGCCGTCCGCGGCGGCGTCCTCGGCGACCACCCGAGCCTCACGGAGCTCGACGGCGGAGACCTGGTGCACGGCGTCGACTTCCGCCGGATCTACGCGACCCTGCTCGACGGGTGGCTCGGCGTCGACTCGCGCGCGGTGCTGGGTGGCGCATTCGAGCCTCTCGAGCTGCTGCGCGCCGCGGAGGGCCGAGGCGAGAGGGTGCCGGCGCGGCGGACGATCTGAGGGGCGATCCGAGGGGCGGGAAGCGCGCGCGTCGGCCGCGAAGGCGTGCCGATCACGTCGAAGCGGGCGGAGCGCCGTACGCGACCGCGACGGCGATCCTCCACGCGCCCGCGCTCCGGTGCAGGACGTACAGGAAGCCGAAGCGGCTGATCTCCCGGTCCTCGCCATCGAATCGCACGAACACTCCCGAGAGCGAAGCGAGGGTGTCCGCGAGCCGCGTCGTGCTCAGGCCGACAGTCTCCGTGCGCCGGTAGCCTTGGCTGCGCGCGTGCTCGATGAGCTTCTCGACCAAGCCGCGTGCGGCGGCGGCATCCGCCACGAGAGAGACCCCCGGCGGCGCGAGGAACATGCACGGCAAGTGATAGAACGGCACCACCGCGTCGGCGTCGAGCGACTCGAACGCCTTCACGTAGGCACGCAGCGTCTCTTCGGGATCGTCGTTCATCGTTTCGCTGGTCCGTTCGTCGAACGATCTGGTCGCTCAGGAGATTGCCGCGCACGGTTGCGCGACGCGACGGAGCGAGCTGAGGGTGCCCATTCTGCCGCAGCGGCGAGTCAGACGGAGCGTTCCTTCTTCGACACCGCGACCAAGAACTCGCCGCCGTCCAGTCGGCGCAGCTCGCATCGCACGACATCACCACTCCTGAACTCCCACACTTCGGCCTCAGGGTCCGGGTCCGGGGACACGATCCTGTAGAGCCCCGGCCCAACGGCCTCTGCGTCGACGGGACGCCACGTGTCGACTCCCTCGTCTGGCATGAAGACGTAGATCCGCGCCATGTTCGCTGTTGCGTCTCCGCGCCGCAACTAGCCTTACGCTGCCGTCGCGTCGTCGCGAAGCTGCCACGCCTGGCGCAAGCGCTTGTTCAACGTGCCGGCGTCCAGCATCTGCCGCTTCTACTGCTTGGGGCCCCTCTTCCGTAAAGTAGTGAGCGCCCCTCCAGGCACGTAGCCTTCCATTCTGGACAGTAGGTATTCGGGCCCGCCGCGCAGGATTGTAATCAACTTTCGGGCCGTATTGCCTACCTTTGGCTCAGACTGGCTTCGGGTCTTCTTGAGGATCAAGAACCCACCCGCGAAATCCAATACATTCAGATTCTGTTTGAGCCGCCGACCGGAGTACTGACTCAGATCCAGCATGTACACCTCGGACCGGCGCCCGGCCCGGTCTCGATCCGAGAGACTGGAACTGATGATGTGCAGCATGCGCAGGTCCATGAGCCCCTGGATCAATGCGTACTCTTCGGGGTGTCTTTCCTTGTCATGCAGATCAACCCTGAGAAACGTGATCTTCTTCTCGTCCAGCAAGAAGGCTCGAACGTCTTGCAAGGCCTGCATGAGCGCTGCAGCGCTTCCTTGGGCCGCGGTGGCGTCCTCTTCCAGTTCCTGCAATTTCGACTTCGTAGCAAGGCCCGCTGCAGTATTCACATCTTGAACTCCGGTCTGACGCGCCTTTTGGCGCTGTCTTGCGATTTCAACGGAACTCGCACAAAGCGTAAGGAAGTCCCGTGGAACCCCCCCCGACGCTAGCACCAGGCGATCTATCGCAGCGGCAGCGAGAAAGCCCCTGTGAGACGTAAGTCCAGCAGTCGCGACATATCCATCCAGAACATTCTCGAGGAATGTCTTAGCCTTGGTCGGTTCCTCAAGCGTGATGTCCAGGTTAATCTCGGTCGCATCATGCCCGATCTGCAGTCCAATAGGAGGATTGGCGGAATACCACCGTGTTTGGTGTTTCACTCCTGCGACCTTGAGCCAGACGGGGTTATCCCGAGTGATCGCGTGGACTCTGTCTAGAAACCGTGGCACATGCGCGCTGCGAAGTTGGTGAACATCATCCAGGAAAATAAAAAGGTCTCCTTGGATCTCAGTACAAAAGAGCGCCAAGAGTTTCTGCGCGCGAATGACGGCCTGCGCGAGTCGCGTCTCACTTAGTTGTCGCGCGTTGAGCTGCTCATTGACGCTAACCGCCAGTTCTGCCGCATCATGCACACTCTGGGGCTTCGCGTGCCGCGAACGGAAGTGCATCTCTGGAAGCGAGCAGACTTGGTTAAGTAAAGAAAGGAATGCGCGCTCAGATCCTTGGGAGCCAATAGTGTGAACATTGATCCAAACCGAGGCGTTGCCCTGCGCATCCGTTCGGCGACGGGTCTCCAGCATGAGGGCAGTCTTGCCAACACCTCGGCGGCCAAAGATCAAGTGGTGGCGAGGCTGCACTGCAATACGAAGACGCTCGGACGCA
Organism: uncultured Planctomycetales bacterium; assembly: GCA_964545855.1. GTDB lineage: Bacteria > Planctomycetota > UBA1135 > UBA1135 > JACQFD01 > CAZJHD01. The sequence goes on along the minus strand of CAZJHD010000056.1, from coordinate 1,953 downwards.
TCTTGAACATACCGTAGGCTTGGCTGTGCCTCAGATGTTCTCGAGCGCGCGTTTAACAGCTCTATCAAGGTAGTGACCCTAGGGTCGTGTACTGATGCGCGTCCACGCACCATAGACCTGCTTACGTCTTCCGGTCTGTGGCGAACAGTGATGAATCCGTCGACTATGCCAGGGTCAAGTGTGCTCGCCAGGCTGACGGCCTCGTCGACGCGCTCAGACACCTCGACAACCACAATGGTCTCGCCAGGGAATTCTCGTAGTTGGATTGACTTGATTGGAAGACCGGCCTTCTTGAAGCTCGTTCGAACGAGGCGCTGAATCTCTTCGCTAGTCTGAGCTGGATTCATGGTGTCCACCCTTGCGAACGGAGGAAGGTGCGCGCCAAGGGAAGCAGCTCCCGAGCACGCTGTATTGTGTTTTGTGCCGACGTCCGAAACGCTTGCTCGTTCCTCGGGTACGGATCGTAATCGGCTCGGTTGCGCTCAAGCCTGGCCAACTTGAGCTCGTTCTTCCAATGTGCGACGAGCGGAAAGCGATCTGGGATCTTGTCCGGCAAGTCCGAGTGCTTTTCAAAGTCGTCGCCGTTCTCCATGAAGAACACGACACCTCTGAAAGCTTGGTATAGCGAGTAATAGGCTCGGCTCTGAGCTGCTCGGCATCTCGGCGGCGATGCGGCTAGTGCGTTTTGAGCCGCATTGAGGTGTGCGCGTGCGAGAGCGAGGCGGTCCCCGACCAGCTTGGCGACAAGTTGGTCCAGGGAGTAGCCCGTGTTGCGCTCGATCGCGACGCCCTCTCGCCAACTAGCGAGCTGCTTCTGCTGTACCTTTGAGATACGCAGGAGCTGTCTGGAATGGGCCCTTCGCATGAGGCGCCGAGACCCGGAATGTCGCTTTCCAACGTTCGTGTCGAGTCGGGCCACGATTTCAGCCTACCAGTCGGCGGTCTGCATTAATTCAATACGTGAACCGTCTATTCGTCAGTTCTGCCCAGTGGATCGAGCGCAGCGACCTCGCCTGCCTATCGCCTTCTGCCGCCGACGCCGTGGCGAGGAACATCGCGCTACGAGGAGTGGGCTTTCGTTTCGATCGACTTCTCGACGCGGCGATCTTCGGCGGGACTGCGTTTCTGGACTCGCACATTCCATTGCCGCCCTTCCCCCGAGCTGGCGGCCCGGCGTGACCAATCCGCACGCCCAGCCGCGCCGCCCGCGCGTGCCGCACGATCACCGCGCACCTCCGAGCAGCTTGTCCGCGGGGCTCAGCACTCCCGCGGGACCTGGATTCAGGACGTCGTTTGAGATCCTCGTCGGGGCCACGCTTGCGCAACCGAGACGCTCCTGGACGGCCGTTGGTCGTGCCCGACCAATCCACGTCAGCTCGCCGAAGCGCGATGATCGTCGCCGACTTCGCAGCGGCCTCAGGGCCTCCAGACTCGGACTCGTGCTGCCGCTCATTTCCGGACGCTCGGGGAACGACCTCCGGCTCGTTCGAGACGGCGCGGAGCCTACCGGCCTCCCCACCTCCCCGCCACGAGGCACACGTGCCGCCCCGTGCCCCGGCCGCTCCACGTCCCCTCACGGCGGCGAAGGCGGCGGGTCCTCCAGGCGGAACGTGAACGGCAGCAGGACGTCGAGGAGCACGGGCTCGCCGCGCCAGGTGCCGGGGGCGAACGTCCAGCGGCGCACGGCGCGGAGCGCTTCGCGGTCGAGGTCGTCGTGGCCGGAGCTCCGATGCACGACGAGGTCGACGAGCTCGCCCTCGGCGTCGACGGTCGCGAGCAGCACGGTCTCGCCCTCGCGTCCGGCGAGGCGCGCGGCGGCGGGATAGTCGGGCGCGGGGCTCCGGCCGGCGACCGGCGACGGCGGGCGCAGGACGCCGGTGCCGTCGAAGACGGGCCGCGTGCGCGACGCGGCGCGCGGGCGCTCCTCGAGGCGCGCCGACGCGGGCGTGGCTC
>CAZJHD010000055.1:0-27964 GCA_964545855.1 uncultured Planctomycetales bacterium | reverse complement strand
GCGCGTCGCGACGCCGAGGCCCGCGCCGACGCCGTGCTGCCGGAGGACGTGCGCCCCGAAGCGCCGCCGCGGACGCACGACCTTCGGGGCGCGCGGCGCGTGCTCCTCACGGGCGCGACCGGCTTCCTCGGGTCGTTCCTCCTGCGCGAGCTCCTCGACCGCACCGAGGCCGAGGTGCTGTGCCTCGTGCGGGCGCGCGACGCGGCGGACGGCGTCGCACGGCTGCGCGCGGCCGTCGCGCGCGCGGGCCGCCAGGACGACGCGATCGCGGCCCGCATCCGTGCGCTCCCGGGATCGCTCGATGCGCCGGGTCTCGGCTTCGACGACGCGCTGCGCGCGGATCTGGCGGAGACTCTCGACGGCGTCGTCCACTGCGGCGCCCTCGTCGACTTCGTGCGTCCCTACGGGGATCTGCGCGCCGCGAACGTCGGTGGAACCGTCGAGGTGCTTCGCCTCGCCTGCGCCGTGCGCGGCAAGCCCCTCCATCACGTGTCGTCGCTCGGCGCCGTCGTGGGGGAGCGGAGCCGGAGGCTGCGGGAGGTGCCCGCGTCCATCGACCTCGACGCCGTCGGCGCGATCGCCGACGCCTACTCGCGCTCCAAGTGGGTCGCCGAGAAGCTCGTCCTCGCGGCGGCGGCGCGCGGACTCCCCGTCAGCGTCCACCGTCCCGGCCGCATCGTCGCCGATCCGCGCACCGGCTTCGTGCCCGAGGACGACCTCACGCAGGCGGTCGTGCGCGCGTCCGTCGCCCTCGGCCTCGCGCCCGACCTGCCGGGCGATCTGCTCCCCATTCCCGTCGACGCCGTCGCGCGGCGCATCGTCGACCGCGCTCTCTCCGAGCCGGCGACGGGCCGCGCCGTTCACCTGCTCGGCCCCGCCCCCGTCACCGCCCGCGAGGCCTTCGCGGCGCTCCCCGGCGGCGAGCGATTGCGTCTCGTGCCTCCCGCGGAGTGGGTCGCCGCGCTGCGCGCGCTCCTCGCGAGTGATCCCGCGAGCCCGCTCGCGCGCTTCGCGCCGCTCCTGGCGCCGGAGGACGGGTCGCCGTCGGTGCTGGAGGAGGAGGCGCTGCCGGGGTTCGAGCGGTAGGCGAGCGGAGCGGCTCCGATGGAGGCACGCGCAGAAGCGCCGTGCGGCCGTCGCCGGAGGCGGTCGGCTACAACAGTCAGCTACTCCCTGCTCGATCGGTCGACGATCCGCCCGCTGCCAAGAGCTACGAGGTGAACGCCGGGCGCGTGGAGGTTCCATGGCTCGTAGCCGGAGGAGTCGGCAATGACTTCGAGTCGCCGACCGCTCTCGAACTCCAGGAGCAGATCGGCGGAGTGTTCCGCCAGTCGGACGGCCACAACGGGCCGACCTCGCAACAGCGCGAGCGCTTCGATGTGGGCATCGATCGGAGCCGGCAGGCCGAACTGCTGACCGTGGTCGCGCGACGTGAGAGCGACTCTGCCGTCGAAGACGATGCGCCAAAGGCAATCGACGGCGAGGCTGGCCGCCCCGAGCCGGAAGGTGAAGTTCCCCGGGTAGTGCTCGATCACGCGGTGGCATGTCGTCCCGATCAGGCAATCGACGCTCATGCCGATCTCTCTGTCGGCCCAGTGTCCTGAGTCCGATGTCCGCTGAAGAAGCGCGCGACGCTTGCCAAGACTTCGTCGGCGGTCTTGGTCCACACGAAGGGTCGGGGGTTGCGATTGCTGATCGCAAGGTAGGACTCGATCGCGCGCTCGAGGGCCACGACGCGCGGACCGGGACGCTAGCGGTGAGCGCTTGGCGCGTCGAGGGGTGGGCTCGGCGAACCCACGGTCGGTCCTCGGAGCCGAGCGTGCGGCCGAGAGGCCGCCGATCACCGTTCGCCGGGGCCTCCGAGCCGGTAGCTCGTGCTCCGCCCGCCCGGCTCGTTCTTCACGAGCAGCTCGCGCTCGACGAGCTCGCGAATGTCGCGCAGCGCGGTGTCGGTGGAGCACTTCGCGAGCTTCGCGTAGTTCGACGTCGAGAGGACTCCCTCGAAGTCGCCGAGCATGCGCTCGAGCACGCGGCGCTGGCGTTCGTTCAGCGGTCGGGTCTCGACGCGCTGCCAGAACCGCGCCCGGCGGAGGACGCCGGAGAGCACACGGTCGGCGGAGCCGATGGCGCGGCCGAGACACGCCACGAACCACGCGAGCCAGTCGGTGATGTCGAGACCGCCTCGCTGCGTCGTCTCGAGCTCTCGATAGTAGGCCGCGCGCTCCGTCTCGATCTGCGAGGACATGCTGTAGAAGCGCTCCTCGGTGCCGTCGGCGCGCGCCAGGGCGGCGTCGGCGATCGCGCGCGCGATCCGCCCGTTGCCGTCGTCGAACGGGTGGATGGTGACGAACCAGAGATGGGCCACGCCCGCCACGAGGACCGGATCCTTCGCGTGCGGCGCCTCGAACCAGTCGAGGAATCGCGCCATTTCGAGCTCGAGCCGGCTCGCTTCCGGAGCCTCGAAGTGGACGCGTTCGCGCCCGATCGCTCCCGAGACGACCTGCATCGGCCCCGTCCGCCACGCACCGACCGCGATGCGCGACGAACCGCTCCGACCGCTCGGGAAGAGCGCGGCGTGCCAGCCGAGGAGGCGATCCTCGGTGAGCGGTGCGCGGAACCCGCGCGTCGCGTCGAGGGTCATCTCGACGATGCCTTCGACCTCGCGGCTCGGGCTCGGCAGTCCGGCCGTCTCGAGGCCGAGCCGCCGCGCAACGGAGGAGCGCACCTCCTCGGGGTTCAGCTCCTCGCCCTCGATGGCGGAGGACTTGACCACGTCGCTCGTGAGGACCGTCGCGCACGCGTCGCGCCGCAGATCGAAGCCGAGTCCTTCCATCCTCCCCAAGAGCCGTCCTTGCTCGTGGCGCACGCGAGCAAGGGGTGAAGCCAGACGCTCCTCGCTCCACGTAAAGCGTGGCCATTCGGGGAGTTGGTGAATGAACGCCGTCATTTACCGCATCTCGTGCGGTGATTGTGCGCTCGATTCGCCGCACGACGCAAGGGACTCCGTGGGCGGCAGTCACGCACCCGTTCATGCCTCGCCGCCCGGCGCCGGCCCCAGCTCGAGCGTCAGGAAGACGCTGTTCGGGTCCGCGACGTGGTCGCCGAAGGGCGGGCACTCGACGAATCCGTGGCGCCGGTAGAGCGCGCGGGCGGGCTCGAAGTAGGGCCAGGAGCCCGTCTCGACGCTGAGGCGCGTCATGCCCATCGCGCGCGCGGCCGCGACGATGTGGCGAAGGATCGACGACCCGATGCCGGTGCGGCGCCGCGCCTCGACGGTGTGCATCGACTTGATCTCGCCGTGCGACGCCGAGAGGCGCCGCAGCGCCCCGACGCCGAGGAGCGCGTCGCCGTCCCACGCCGACCAGAACGTCACGTCGGCCGCGCGCAGGCCGCCGAGGTCGAGCGCGTGGGCGCTGCCGCGGCCCGTCTCGGCGCGCGCCGTCCGCGCGTGGTGCTCCAGCAGCGCCTGGACGCGCGGATCGTCGAGACCCCCGGAGACGATCCTCATCGCTCGTGCGCTCGCCCGCCGCCTCTGCGGGCGAGCCGCAGGACGGGAACGCCTCCGCTGGGCTTCGAGCAGCGCAGGGCCGCTATCCGACGCGTGTGCCCCACTCGACGACCACGGACGAGCCATTCGCCACGAATGCCGAGCTGGGTTCGCCCCCGAGGGCTTCGACGAACTCCCGCCCGTAGAGGGTGGCGACGTCGCACCGGAGCGAGCTCGTCTCCGCGCGCCACACGCGCCATCGCGGATGCTCGACGCGATACTCGACGGTCGATCGACCGCGTCGCCCGGAGTAGCCCCAGTAGTGCTCCGTGATGAAACTCTCTTCGGAGTCGTCCGAGACCGACGCAGGCGGGCCCGAGAACGTCGCGGAGACGCCCTCCCACGCGCCACCTCTTCGCCACTCGTAGGACGCGGACGTTCGATCGCCGACGCTGGAGACACAGTGCCGCATCGGCAGTGCCTCGTAGTTCTCGCCGAAGAGTCGGCGCGCGATGAACGCAGTCGCGAAGCGAGGGACGAGCTCCTTGACGAAGACGACACCTCTTCGCCAGCCGTCCTCGGTCCGTCGACGGACGTAGAAGCGAAGGTTCACCTCCTCGAAGTCGCGGTGGAAAGGAATCGGAATCCCCAGGACGCGGGTGCGGAGGAACTGGAAACCCACGATGCTGACGAGCGCTCGGCCGTGCCACGCATCGAGCTCGCAGCCAGCAGGGACTCGGTCCGTGAGCACGGCCGGGTCGACGCCGTAGTTCAGCATGACGAGGTGACGCCATTCCGCCTCGAGGAAGCGGCGACCGGATCTCACGAGCACTCCTCACGGCGTGCGCGACCCGGCAGTGCGGCAGCCGGTCGGTCGTCGGGAGGAGCACCTGGCATTCGACAGGCCTTCGAGAATCGGTACCGATTGGCCGCGAAGGCCCGGTAGGACCCGTCGAACACGCTGCGGAGGAGCGGAGCCCTCGAGAGCAGATAGAAGGGATAGGCCCACCAGATCCGCCGCATCACGAAGCGGTAGACCTCGGCTCCCTCCAGGCTGGAGCCATCGGACAGGAGGAGGCGGAGGTCCTTCAGGAGGATGCTCTCGGGGAGATCGAGGGCGCGGCGGACCCACGGACTCTGGAGAGGAGCGATCCGGAACCCTCTTCTCCTCAGAGTCGTCGCCCAGAACGGAACCCAGCGGCGGCAGAATCCACAGGCATCATCGAAGAGGATCCAGCCCCGTCGATCAGGTCGATCGGGTCTTGTTTCGGACCTGCCGCCGACCTGCGGGCGAGCTCGGCGGCTCCGAGGCGGGGCCTCGCGACTGTGACAACGCTTCCGCATCTCGGCGAGGCCGCCTGAAGGGGCGGCGCGTTCGGTGGGGCCTCGATCGTATGCGGTCGTCACTGGCTCGCCAGCTCGACGTCGATCGCGCCGAGTTCGCCAGACGGTCTCCTGCTCCAGCCGCGCCTCGACGCGGACTTCGCCATTCGGCGCGCGGCAAACGACGACCTCGCGTCCGGGAGTCTCGGCCGATCGCTTCATGGGAGTGAACGCCTCCGCGCGCGCGCGTGCCGGAATCGGGCCGCCTGCTTCGCCAAGCTTGGCGGGCAAGCGTCACCGCGTCATGCGGAGCCGGAATTGGTCGGTCGTTGGCGACGAAGGGTGCACGGAGGCCGGATCCGCTCAGGCGGATTCCCACAGCGCACGGATCGGCACGGCGTGGAGACCGTCGCCGAACGGGATGCACGCCTCGCCGTCGTAGAGAACGACGCCATGAGCGAACGCGGACCCGGCGGCTTGCTTCAGCTTGCGCAGTCCGCGGAAGTCGGATTCGTTCACCGAGGCGGCCGCTTTCACTTCCACGCCGGCCACACTTCGAGCTCCGCGTTCGATCACGACGTCTACTTCGAAGTCGTCGCGGTCGCGGTAGTGGAAGAAAGACAGTGGTTCGGCGCGCCCGCTCGCCTGTCGCGCGAGTTCCTGCACGACGAACGTCTCGAGCAGAGCGCCGAGCAGTGGTCGGTCGAGGCGGAGATCCTCCGCATCGACACCGAGCAGTGCGCAGGTCATCCCCGTGTCGCCCATGTGCAGCTTCGGCGTCTTCACGAGGCGGCTCAGGCGATTGCGGTGCCACGGCGGCAGGCGGTGGAGCAGGAACAGACGCTCGAGCAGGGTCACGTGCTCGTGGATCGTCTGCCTCGTGAGCTGGAACGGTCCCGCGAGGTCGCTCACGTTCAGCAGGCTCGCCGAATGACTCGCCGTCAGAGCCAGGAGCCGCGGCAGCGACTCGAAGGACCGAAGGCGGGAAAGGTCTTTCACGTCGCGCTGGATCTGCGTCTCGACGTGGTCGCGATACCAGGCCGCGCGGCGCGATGGCGTGCGGCGTGCGAGCGCAGCCGGGTATCCGCCGGCCGCGATCCGCTCCGCGAGCCGTGCGCCGAGCCGCTCGAACAAGCCCGTCTTGAATCTCCCGGCGAACAGTGCGTCGAGAAAGCGTGCGGACGTGCCCTCGATCTCGCATTGCGCCAGGGGGTGCAGACGAAGGATGGCGAGGCGTCCGGCGAGCGAGTCGGCGAGCGCCGGGACGAGAAGCACGTTGGCCGAGCCGGTGAGCAAGAAGCGACCGGCGACGCGACGACGATCGACGGCGGCCTTCAGCGCGGTGAAGAGCCGCGGCACGCGCTGGACCTCGTCGAGGATCACTCGCGCCGGAAGATCCGCCACGAAGCCGACGGGATCTCGCAGCGCCGCTTCACGCACCGGATCCTCGTCGAACGAGACGTAGTGGTAGCCGCGCCGTTCGCCGACGAGGCGCGCCAGTGTGGTCTTGCCGCTCTGGCGCGGTCCGTGGATCAGCACGACGGGCGTGTCGGCGAGCGCCTCGCGGACGCGCGGCGCGAGGAGGCGCGGAAGGATCCGAGGGACGCGGGGCATGGCCCATGCTAGGCCGAGTAGGCGGCTGATCGCTAGTTGGAGCGTCGGCGGATCGCTAGTTGGAGGGTCGGCTGATCGCAAGCCGCGACCCGGCTCCTCGACCCGAGGAAACGGCGCCACGGGCCCGCGCCGTGGGCGCTAGATCACCCCTCGTCGCCCGGCGCCCCCCCGCAGCGCGCGCCCCGGAGTCGCCGAAGGGCGGGCACGCGACGAATCCGCGGCGCCGGTCGAGCGCGTGCGCGCTGCCACGGCGCCGATCGTAGCCTTGGATCCCGGACCGCCTCCGCGCCTCGTCGAACGGAGCCTCGACGCGGACGGCGCTCGCGGAGATGCTCCCGGCGGATCGCCTCCACCCGGAGCGGAGCATGCAGACGCGCTCGCGTGCCGTCTCGATCGTCCTCGCGGTCGGCGCCGGCCTCTTCGGTCTTCTCTGTCTCAACTACACGAAGGCCTTCGGCGTCGAGCACCACCACGAGTGGGCGCGGGAAAGCGGCCTCCCCGCTCCCAGCGCGTGGATCTGGTACACGGGCCTCGCGGGACTCGCGATCGGCGCGGGCCTGGCGGGCTGGACGCTCGGAGCTCGGCGGCGCTGACACGCGGAAGAGCACGGGAAGGGGCCGTCCGAGCCATTTCTCCGTCCAACGCCGCGGGCGTGCCGCCAAGAGCCGGGTGAACCCGATTCCCCGAGCCGGCGCGCGGGCGGGCCCTCCGGCCCCGTCGCGCGCCCCGACGCGACGCGCCCATGAAGCTCTTCCTCTCCCTTCGCCTCGTCTCCGCGATCGCGACGATCGCCCTCCTCGGCTCCACCACGTCCGCCGCGGTGCCGGTCTCGATGGGCGGCGGCGAGCCGCCGGGTCTCGTGTCGCACTGGAAGGCGGAGGGCAACACGGCCGACCTGCTCGGCGCCAATCCCGGCGTGGCCGTGGGAGCCGTCGCCTACGCGTCGGGGAAGGAAGGGCAGGGCTTCTCGCTCGACGGCACGGGCCACGTGGCGGTGGCGGCCTCGACGCTCGACGCCCACGCGTCCGCCTTCACGGTGACGGCCTGGATGCGGATGTCGGCGTTCGTCGGCGGCTCGCCCGTGCTGAACCACCGCACGGCCGGGAACGACGGCGGTCTCACGCTGGAGCAGTGGTCCATCGCACCCGGCTCGATGCTCTTCTCCGTGAACACGGGTGGCGACGCGCAGGCCGGCAGCTTCCGGCAGATCTCGTCCGCCGGCTGGGAGACGGGCGTCCTCTACCACGTGGCGGCGACCTTCGACGCCGCGGCGGGGACGATGGTGCTCTACCGGAACGGAAAGGTGGTCGCCTGGCGCAACGACCTCGCGAACGAGCCCTTCGCCGTGAAGCCGTCGCCGGAGCTGCGGATCGGAAGCAACATCTTCCAGAGCGGGCTCGACTGGAAGGGCCTCCTCGACGAGATCCGCTTCTACGGCCGCGCGCTCACGGCGAAGGAGGTGGCCTGCCTCGCGTCGGCGACGCCGCTCGTCGCGCGCTGGAGCTTCGACGAGGCGTGCGGCCCGAAGGTTGCGGACGCGACGGGCCGCTACGACGGCACGCTCGTGGGCGGCGCCAAGGTGGTTCCCGGCGGCATCGTCGGCAGCGCCCTCCAGCTCGACGAGGCGACGGGCTCCCTCGTGAACGTGGGCACGTCGTTCCCCGGCTTCGTCGGCGAGGACTTCTCGATCGTCGCCTGGGTGAAGACGACGACGGCCGACTCGAACACCTTCGTCGTCTCGAAACACACGGGCGGCGTCTTCGCCGGCTACATCCTCGGCGTGAACGCGTTCGGCTCCTTCGACGACTACGCGGCGCCCACGAAGGCGAGCCTCTACGTTTCGGCGCTGCCCGGCCAGGAGGTGACCTCGGCCGCTTCCGTGACCGACGGCGCCTGGCACCAGATCGCGTGCGTCTACCGCGCGGGCGGCACGTCGTCGATCTACGTCGCCAACGCGGCTCCCTTCCTGATCGGCGGCTTCGCGAACGGCGTCGTGTCGACGGCCACGTTCACCGGCCTCGTCGACGAGGTGCGCGTCTACGCGGCGGCGCTCTCGGACGGGCAGGTGCAGTACCTCTTCGACTTCCCCGACCGCGCGCTCCCCGTGGTGGTGGACGACCTCGTCGCCGACTGGAGCGAGACGGCGAACCCGAACGGGCTCTGGGAGCTGCGGGAAGGAGCGAACGCGCTGCCGCACGTCGCCGCCCTCGAAGGCGCGTCCTTCAGCTTCTGGGGCCACCCGGGCTGGGCGCGCTCGGAGAACGGCTCCGACCGGCTCCCCTTCTGGTTCAAGACGGTCCACGTCCCGTTGGCGACGCCCGTGGACTTCCAGGTGGGGGACGTCGTCGTCCACACGACGGACGACGCGAACGGAATCGGAAACGGTCTCGCCAACGTCGTCTGGACGAGCCCCTCCGCCGGACACGTCGACGTGAGCGGTGCGGTCTGGATCGCCCGCGACATCGGCCGCTCCAACGACTGGCGCCTTCTCCACAACGGTGTGCTCCTCTCCCAGGGCAACGTCGCGAGCGGCGACCCCTTCGATCGCACGAGCCCGATGTGCCTGAGGCTCGGGAGCGGCGGCGCCTCGGCGCTGCGCAGCGTCGCGGTGGCGCCGGGAGACACCATCCGCCTCGAGTTCCAGAAGACGAGCCAGTACGGCGACTTCGTCGGCACGATCCTGACGGTGAGCGTTCCCGAGGAGAACGAGACGCTTGCGCAGTCCTACTTCCTGCCGCGGTCGCTCAAGGTGAAGGTGAAGTCCGCCGGGAAGGACTCCCTCTCGTTCACGGGATTCCTCGACGACGGCGGCGCGACCGTCGACTACACGCAGCCCGTGACCGTCACGATCTGCGGGTTCACGCAGACGTTCACGCTCGCTCCGAAGGGCACCTCCCTCGTCTACAAGGACGCGAACCTCGCCGTCGTGCTGAAGCCGAACCTGAAGGGCACGAGCCGCGGCGCGATCTCGATCCGCCTGAAGAAGGCGACGCTCGCGGGGCTCATCGACCCCGAGGGCCTCGCCGTCTGCTCGCTCTCCGCGACGGGCCTCGAGGAGGCGCGCTCCAACGTGCGGCTCGTGAAGGGCGGCTTCTCCCTCGGGCGCACCGCGGGGACGCTCCTCTTCCCCGTCCTCGCGCCGGAGAAGCTCAAGGCCGCGACGACGATCGGCAAGCCCGACACGCTCGCCCTCACGGCGGCCTTCGCCGGGAGCGGAGCCGCGCCGCAGGCGCTCGAGGACGTGCGCATCCGGCTCGCCGATGGCTTCGACCTCACGATCCCGGGCGCCGCCTTCGTGCAGAAGAAGACGACATTCCAGGCGACCGGCGCGCAGGGGAACGGCACCTACTCGCTCGTCCTCGACTTCAAGCGCGACCGTCTCTCGCTCAAGACGAAGGGCATCGAGGTCGGCGCGCCGTCCACGAGCGACGCGGTGAGCCTCTCGGCGAACCTCGGCCTCGGGACGCTGCCGTGGCGCGTCGTCGTGCGGCTCGGCGGCGCCCTGCCGAAGATCTTCTACTGATCGGGTGCGGCTCGGCCCTCGATCGGACGCCGCCGCCGCCAGAGCTTGTGCACCTCGAGGGCGACGAGGATCGTCAGCGCGAGGCCGAGCAGCGCGGCGAAGGTCTCCGGGACGATGGGCTCCACGCGGAGGTCGCGTGGCGCGTCATCGTTGCGGACGCAATCGTCCGCTGCGGGGCGCTCGTCGGTTTCGTGCGCCCCTACGAGGACCTTCGTTTGGCGAGCACGCGTCGCTGCGACGGTGCTGCGTCTCGCGTGCGTTGACCACGAGCAGCTTGTCCGTCTGCGCGGGGCCATGGAGAATCCGCGCCCCCATGGCCGAAGGCGCTCGAGACCCCACGGGCCGACTCGCGGAGGCGGTCGAGGCGTACCTCGCGTTCCTCGAGAGGCGCAAGCAGGGCAAGGCCGAGCCCGAGGAGGAGTTCCTCCTGCGCCACCCCGAAGCGCGCGACCTCCTCGAAGCGCTCCTCCGCGATCGATCGAGAGACAACGCGACGGCGGAGACGGAGACTCCCGCGCTAAAGCCGGGCGAAGAGGCGGCGGGCTTCCGAATACATCGGCGGCTCGGGAGCGGTGGGATGGGAGTCGTCTACGAGGCGGAATCGCTGCAGTCGGGGCGGCGAGTCGCATTGAAGGTGATCTCGCCGGAGCTCCGCGCGTCGGAGGAGGCGATGGAGCGCTTCCGGCGCGAGGCGCGACTCGCGGCGTCGATCTCCCATCCGCGCTGCGTCTACGTCTACGGGGCGCACGAGGTCGCCGGCCTCCCCGCGATCTCGATGGAGCTCGTCGAGGGCGAGACGCTCCAGGAGCGGCTCCGGCGCGACGGATCCCTGGCGATCGGGACTGCAGTCCGCTGGACGATGGACATCCTCGAGGGGCTGGAGGCGGCCCACCGCGCAGGTGTCACCCACCGCGACGTGAAGCCCTCGAACGGCTTCCTCGGGCCCGACGGCCGCGTGAAGGTCGGCGATTTCGGCCTCGCGCGGACGCTGCGGCCCGACACGCAGCTCACGCAGTCGGGCTCGTTCCTCGGGTCGCCCACCTTCGCTTCTCCCGAGCAGGTCCGTGGCCACGAGGTCGACCACCGGACGGACATCTACTCGACGGGCGCGACTCTCTACGCGCTCCTCACGGGGCGATCGCCCTTCGATGGGGACGGCCTCGGCGAGACGCTCGCACGCGTCCTCTCCGAGCCGCCGGTCCCGCCGCGGGACCTTCGGCCGGAGATCCCGGTGGAGTTGGAGCGGGCGTGTCTTCGGGCGATGGCGAAGGAGCCGGCCCGGCGTTTCGCGAGCGCGGAAGACTTCCACGAAGCGCTGCAGCCATTCGCGCCCGAGGAGCCGGTGCCGGCGAGGCTGGGCGCGCGGGTGCTCGCCTACATCGGCGATGCGGTCGTCCTCCAGATCCTTCTGACCCCCATCCTCTTCGGCCTCGGCTTCGTGGAGGACCCATGGTCCCGCCCGCCGGCGACGGCGAGCAGGCTCCTCACGGTGGCGGCTTCCCAGTTCACCTGGTTGGGGCCGGAGATCCTCTACTGGACGCTCCTCGAGGGCGCGACGGGAGCCTCGCTCGGGAAGCGGCTCCTCGGGCTACGCGTCGTGACGGCCGCGCCGGTCCGACGCCGCTGGCTCTCCATCCTCGTCCGCTCGCTCCTGTTCGTCCTGCTCACGACGACGCTCACCGGAGTCGCCAACGTCGTGCTTGCGTGGGTGCCGTCGATGGCCCTGTGGGGCTACCTCGCCTCGACGTCGATCAGCGCCGTGGCGCTCGCCTCGACGATGCGCCGCCGGAACGGGCTGCGCGGCCCGCACGAGCTGGCCAGCGGAACGCGCGTCGTCCGCGCTCCGTCCCGCCTCGCCGACACGTCCCGATCGGACGCGACGTGGGAACCTGCCCGAGAGCCTGAGCCCGGCATGCCCGCCCGAGTCGGCGGCTACGACGTCGAAGGTGTCGTTGCGCGCGCACCGGCGAGGCCGATCCTCGTCGCGCGGGATCGGAGCCTGGGCCGACGGGTCTGGCTCGTCGGGAGCGCACAGGGGGAGCGACGAGCGGAGCGGGAGAACGGCGTCGCCGACGACCCGATCACTCTGCGTTGGCTGGAGCGTTGCGAGTCTCCGGACGGCACCTACGACGTCTACGAGTGCCCCGGCGGAGGGAGCCTCGCCGAGCACGCCGCGGCACAGCGCAGCCCTTCGCGCCCACAGGCCTTCCGCGTCTTCCAGTTCGACCACGGTGCGACTCTCCCTCGTGCTGAGCACAGCCTGTCGTGGCCGGAGATCTACCGTGCGCTGCGTGCGCTCAGCGAGGAGCTCTCTCGCGCCCCCGGAGGCCGTGCGCTCGAGCAGATCTGGCTCGACCACCGTCGATCGCTCCGCGTCCTCGACGTTCCCGCGGGGACGGACGCGGCGCGGCCTCTTCCACCCCTCGACCTCCTCGAGCGCACGGCGGCGGCTCTCCTCCTCGGGGGCTCGAGCGGGCCGGAGGGATTCCTGCGCGATCTGCCCATTCGCGCGGAGCCCGTCGTCCGTCGCCTTCTGCGCCGCGAAATCGGGTTCGCATCCTTCGACGAGGCGCGCGCGGCCCTCGCCGCTCTCGACGGGCATCCCCAGGCGGTCACGCGTTCTGTCCGGCAACGCCAGCTCGCTGTGGCCTGCGTGCCGCTGGCGTTCTCGCTGGTTGCCAGTCTCGGGTCTCTAGCCCGGGCACCCATCTTCGAATCGAAGGCATGGATCGTTCACGAGCTACGTGCGGCCCAGGGTCTCCAAGCGAAGAGCGTCGACGAGACGAAGGATCAAGAAGCCCGACTCGTGCTCATCTCCGACGGGTTCAGCGACCCCGACCGGCGGCTCGCCGTCGTCGAGCTACTGCGTCAGGATCAGCGATTCCTGCAGATGCTCGAGATCACGCGGATCGCGAGCGAGCGATTCCCCGACCCGACTCCGGAGGAAGTCTTTGCCGCGCGCTCTCGGCTCGCCGACAGTCCGAGCGGGGTTCCGATCTGGTCCCGTCGCTCTCAAGTCGTCGCGAGCTCGACCGCGAACTTCCTGACACTTTTTGGGCTCGGCGGAGCATTTGCAGCCTTTCTCCTCAGCGCGCCGCTCTCGTACTTTCTGACAGGCATTCGATTGCGAAGGACGGATGGCCGTCGCGCGTCGCGAGTGCGCTGTGCAGCGCGGGCCCTCCTCGTCCCCATCTGTGTCGGGCTCGTAATGGTCCCCGGTTTCCTAGTCGAGTCTGTCGGCCTCTCTCATGGCGCAGCCCTTGCAGCGTTGCTTGGGCTGCTCCTCACGTTCCGAAACCTGCGCGCCTCGTTGCGCGACCCATCGCGCGGCGCATTCGACGACTTCACGAAGACACGCACTGTGCCTGCGTGAGTTCCTGCAGGGAGCCCCTGCACCTGTCGGTGCATTCAGAGCTCACGCCGCCGCCAACGCTCCGCTGCACGGCTCCGCCGTCTTCAGAGCCGCCCGTGTTGCCTTCTCCTGCACGCCCGTCGAGTAGCAGTGCTTCCGAGGGATGCGCTTCACGGCGACGCGGCGCCGGGCGCGAACGTTCTCGAGGAGAGTCAGGGAATCGTGACGATCCTGCGCGTGGTCTCGACGAGCTCTCGCGCAAGCACTCGCATCGCCTTGGAGAGTCGAAGACGTCGAGGCGGTAGGGGTGGATCGACTTCTCGGTGCCTGCCATGTGCAAGCAATGCACACTGCTCTCCTCATCGAGCGCACCATGGGTGGGATCGAGCTGCTCGACGTATCGGGGAATCGCGCCGCGCCTCAGCCTTCCGCCGCCGCCGCCGCCAGAGCTTGTGCAGCTCGAGGGCGACGAGGATCGTCAGCGCGAGGCCGAGCAGCGCGGCGAAGGTCTCCACCGGGATCGGCGCGACGCGCAGGATCCTCTGCGTGAAGGGGAGCTGCATCGCGACGAGGTGGACGAGGAACGCGAGGACGGTGCCCGTGAGCAGGATCGGGCTCGTGAACGGCGAGAGGCGCAGCGCCGAGGTCGTCTCCGAGCGGCAGTTGCCGATGTGCACGATCTCGAAGAACACCATCAGCATCAGCAGGGCGTTCCGCGCCTGTTCGACGGGCCAGTTGGCCACCTCGATCATCCAGTGGAAGGCGCCGAAGGCGACGCCCGCCATCACGACGGCGGCGACGACCGTGCGCTCGATCATCAGGCGGTCGAAGATGCGCTCGGTGGGCCTGCGCGGCCGGCGCCGCAGGACGTCCTTCTCGCCGGGCTCGAAGGCGAGCGCGACGTCCTGGATGCCGTTGGTCACGAGGTTCAGCCAGAGGAGCTGCGCGGGGAGGAGCGGCAGGACGGCGACGCCGTCGGCCGTCCGAGGCATGCCCGTCAGCACGACGAGCCCCAGCAGCACGACCTCGGCGGCGCCCGTCGAGACGAGCAGGTAGATCACCTTGCGCACGTTGTCGTAGGCGATGCGTCCCTCCTCGACGCCCGCCACGATGGTCGCGAAGTTGTCGTCCGTGAGGACGAGCTCGGCGGCTTCGCGCGCCACGTCGGTTCCGGATTTCCCCATGGCGACGCCGATGTTCGCCTGCCGCAGCGCCGGCGCATCGTTCACGCCGTCGCCCGTGACGGCGACGTAGTGCCCCGCCTGCCGCGCGGCTTCCACGATCTCGAGCTTCTGCCGCGGCGTGGTCCGCGCGAAGACGCGCACGCGCCGCACGGCGTCGCGCAGCTCCTCGGGCGAGAGCGTCTCGAGGACACGCCCCGTCACCACCTGCTCGGGCCGGTCGGCGAAGCCGAGATCGCGCGCGATGGCGAGCGCCGTCACCGGATGATCGCCGGTCACCATGCAGACGGAGATGCCCGCCTCCTGGCACGCGGCGACGGCCTCGCGGACGCCCGCGCGGAGCGGGTCGATCATCCCGACGAAGCCGAGGAACGCGAGGCCCGACGGCTGCTCCGGCATCGCGCCGTGTTCCAGCCGCCCGGCGACGGGACCCTCCGCGAGGGCGAGCACGCGGCAGCCGCGCTCGGCCATGGCGGCGGCTCGGGCCGCTTCGGCCCGCGCGGCCTCGTCGCCGCCCTGGAAGGCGCACATCGCGAGGACGCGCTCCGGCGCTCCCTTCACGCAGACGCGCACGCCGTCGCCGTCGCGATGGAAGGTCGCGGCGTACTGCCGTTCCGGCTCGAAGGGGATCTCGTTCACCTGCGGCCGCAGGCCCAGTTCCGTCTCGCGCGACACGCCGAGCTTGAGGCCCATGGAGAGGAGCGCCACGTCCGTCGGGTCGCCGCGCCAGATCCAGGCTCCGTCGCGCGCATGGAGGTTGCCCTCGTTGCAGTGGACCGCCGCTCGCGCGAGATCGAAGAGCGGCCCGCGGTCGCCGGCCTCGACGCGGCGGCCGTCGAGGAGCACGTCTCCCTTCGGGGCGAAGCCCTCTCCCGCGACCTCGAGCGACGATCCGTCGGGGAGCGCGATCGCGCGCACGGTGAGCTCGTTGCACGTGAGCGTCCCGGTCTTGTCGCTCGCGATGAGCGTGCAGCTCCCGAGCCCCTCCACCGCGGCGAGCCTCCGGACGATGACGCCGCGCCGAGACATCCGGGTCGTCGCGATGGCGAGCGCGACGGTGAGAGCGACCGGCAGGCCCTCGGGGATCGCCGAAACGGCGAGGGCGACGCCGAAGAGGAACATCTCGCCGGGCGCGTAGCCGCGCAGGAGGATTCCCACGGCGGCGATGCCGACGGCCGCGGCGAGGACCGAGTAGGCGACGACGCGCGTGAACCGCCCCATGCGCTCCAGCAGCGGCGGCTCGCCGCCGGAGGAGCTCAGCACGTCGAGAGCGAGCTGGCCCACGGCGGTCGCGGCGCCCGTGCCGACGACGACGCCCTTCGCGCGGCCGCGGGCGACGATCGTCCCCGCGTGCGCCATGTTCCGGCGCTCGGCGAGTGGCGCCGCGTCGTCGCAGATCCAGGCGGGGTCCTTCGCGACGGAAAGGGATTCCCCCGTGAGCAGCGACTCGTCCACCTCGAGACCGTGCGTCATGAGCAAGCGCACGTCCGCCGGAACGCGGTTGCCCGACTCGAGCCAGACCACGTCGCCCGGCACCACGTCCTCGGCGTCCACATCGCGCACTTCCCCGTCGCGCTGCACCGAGGCTCGGATCTGGAGCAGGCGCTGGAGCGCGCGGCTGCTCCGCTCCGCTTTCCACTCCTGGAAGCCGCCGATCGCCGCGTTCAGCGCGAGCACGGCGGCGATGAAGAGCGCGTCCGTGGGATCGTCGGGGTGGATCAGCAGCGAGACGACCGCCGCGAGGCCGAGCACGTAGATGAGCGGGCTCTGGAACTGCCGCAGCAGGATCTGCCACGCGGCGGGCGGCGGCTGCTGCGGGAGGCGGTTCGGTCCGTGGCGCTCTCGCCGCGCGCGCGCCTCGGCGGCCGTGAGGCCGTTCTCCGTCGACGCGAGCGCGGCGAGCAGGTCGCGCGGCGGCAGGACGTGCCACGAGGAGGGAGCCGCGTCCGGAGTCCGTGTCGCGCCGGGAGCTGCGGTGGGAGTCGAGCGGATCACGGGACGCGGCGGCGGTTGCACTTCGCATGCCGTCGCGCCGCGAGGCTCGGAGCGGGCGAAGAGTGGATCCGAGGGGCGCAGTCCGGCGCGCGGGGCGACGCACGCGGGCGGCGGCCCGACCGGCCCGGCCGGATTTCGTGCGTCGGCGCGCGCCCGTCGCGCGCTGTGAGTGGAAGTGGCGCCGCGCTCCCGTCCCCGACGGATCGGACGATGGCCGCGCGAGCGGCCGGAGGCACCGTGTGATCGGCCGGAGGCACCGTGCGATCGGCCGGAGGCAATGTGCGATCGGCCGGAGGCAATGCGAAGTGGCTCCGTTCGTCTGGAGCAGGTGCTCGGTCGACTGCGGCGGCGATCGAGCGAGAGTTCGCGTCCGCCGTTCCACGTCTTCGCGACCTCCGCGGGAGCGCCGCTGCTCTACGACCCCGCGGCGGGCGCCCTCCTCGCGCTCTCGGAGGCGGCGTCCCGGAGCCTGCGCGCGATCGAGGAGGGCGCGTCGCCCGAGGAGGCGGCTCGGGTAGCGGGCGCCGGCGTCGAAGAGGCGGACGCGCTCGCGCTCGAGATCGCGGCGGTCCTCGATGCGGGGCTCCTCGCCGCGGAGCCGAGCGCCGGAGAGGAGGCGCGCGACGCGGCGGCGCGCGCCCAGGCGCGAGCGGCGCCGCGCCGGCTCATGCTCCTCGTGCAGACGAGCTGCAACCTGAAGTGCGGCTACTGCTACGAGGCGCAATCGGGCTTCCATCGCACGGGGCGCGCGATGGACCTCGCGACGGCGTGCCGCGCCGTGGACGACCTCCTCGAGCGATCGGCGCGGCGTCCGCACGTGGAGGTGACGTTCTTCGGCGGCGAGCCGCTCCTGAACTTCGCGGTCCTGCGCGAGGCGGTGTCGCACGCGCTGGCGGCGGCGGAGGCGCGCGGGAAGAGCGTGTCGTTCCAGATCACGACGAACGGAGTCCTTCTCACGGACGATGCGATCGACTTCCTCGTGCGCCATCGCTTCGGCGTGATGCTGAGCCTCGACGGGCCGCCGGATCTGCACGACCTCCACCGCGTCGACCACGCGGGACGCGGGTCGGGGGCGCGCGTGCTCGCGGCGGCCCGGCGGCTCGTCGACGCGCAGCGGCGGGCGGGCGTGCGCGAGGCGACGATCCGCGCGACGATGACCCACGAGAGCCACGACGCGAGCGCGCTGCGCGCGTGGTTCGCGGCGCAGGGATTCGCGCGTGTCGTGCTCGGCGCCGCAGGCGGCCGGGCCGGCGAGCGCGGGCCAGGCGATCTCCTCGACGAGGATCTGCCGGCGCTCGCCGCGCCGCTGGAGCGGTCGATCGCGGAGTACCTGCGCTGGGTCGACGGCGCCGGCCTGCGCCCCGGTGACGCGGAGGCGACCGAAGAGGGGGTGCGCCACGTGATGCGCGCGCTGCGGACGCCGGCGGCGCTCGCGTCGGTCGGCTGTGGCGTCGGGCACAACATGCGCGCCGTCACCGAGAGCGGCGCGATCTACCCGTGCCATCGCTTCGCCGGCGAGGAGGCGTTCGCGATCGGGACCCTCGACGGCGGGCTCGATCGGGTGCGCCTCGAGGGCTTCTACCGCGATCTGCTCGCCGTGAAGGAGGAGCACTGCGGGAAGTGCTGGGCGCGCTTCACCTGCGGAGGCCAGTGCGCCTGGACGCTCACGCGGCGGGACGGATCCTTCGTGGCGCCCGACGAGGCGACCTGCGCGTCGATTCGCAGGAGCCACGAAGGTCTTCTCGGCCTCGTGCACGAGCTCGCGCGGCGAGGGAGGCTTCCCGAGGGGGCCGAGCGAGAGACCGAGGAGGGCGCGGAGCGATGACCGAGGGAAACGAGCGGACGCCGGATGCGGGCGCGCCGCCGCGCCGGGACTTCCTGCGTCTCGCCACGCTCGCGGGGCTCGCTCACTTCGCCGTCGCCTTCGTCGGCGGCGGCGTTCGCCGTGCGTGGGCGGAAGCGCCGAGCGCGCCGTGCGGCGGCTCCACACCGGGAGGCGGCACCGCCGGCGACCTGGCCTGCGCGCAGCCGCTCGTCGGCGGAGGCGTCGCGCACGACCGAGCGTGCGGGGGGTCGATGGGAGGCGGGACGGCGGCGGCCGACGCCGACTGCGCGGCGCTGAGCGCCGGTGGCGAACTCCAGAGTGACGAGGCCTGCGGCAAGAAGTCGCCGGGCGGTCCCATCGCACCCGATGCGGACTGCGGGAATCCGGCCAACGCGTCGTCGCCGATCACGCACAGCGACGCGGACTGCGGAAAGACGTCGGTGGACGGCTCGGCGTTCACGGACCTCGATTGCGGGACGATCAAGGACCATCAGGGGAAGACATGGGGCGACGCCGACTGCGGTCTGCCCGTCGCGCCCGCGTCGGCGGCGACGAATCCCGACGCGAATCCCGGTGCGTACGCAGGGCCGGTCTTCGGCGGGTCGGGGTCGATCCGCCGGGGACCGGGCGCGAGCGGACCCGTCGTGATCCTTCCGCAATCGAGGCTGCCGCTCGCGCCGGCCCCTCCGCCGCCTCCGAGTCCGCCGGCGCCGTGACGACGGCTCCAGGGGATGATGGGCCTCCCCGGCTTCCGCCGAGGAATGACGCGCTCGGAATCGTCGTCAGGCTCGCCCATGTCTCGCCGGCTCGTCCTGCTCCTCTGCGCGGCGCTCGTGCTCCTCGCGCTGCTTCTCGTCGCCATCGGAGGCTTCGATCCGAGGGGCGGCCCCGAGAGCGCGAACCAGCACGAGCACGGGCGCGACGCGGGGAGCGCGATCGCGGAGGCGGCGCGCGCCGGCGCGGCCTCCGCGCCGTCGGGCACCGCCGGTGGATCGGCGGGTCCCGTCGCGACGGCGGCCGATCCTCGCGAGCGGCACGAGGACGCGGCGCTCCTCGTCGACGAGAGGACGGGGGAGGGCGTGCCGTACCTGACGGTGGAGTTCCACGCGCGGGGCGAGGAGGCCGCTCTCGCGCGCGAGACGACGGACGAGTCCGGGAGGCTCGCGCGCCCCTTCGGCCTCGCGGACGGCGCCTACGAGCTCGTCGCGCGCGATCCGTACTGCGCGCTCGAGGAGCGATTCGAGGTCGAGCTGGCCGGCGGACGCGAGGGTCCGCAGCTCCGCGTCGCCGTCGGACCCACCTACGTGCTCGATCTCGCGAGCGACGAGGAGGTCGTGCCCGATCGTCTGCTCGCGCGGCTCACGGTCGACGCGCCCGAGGGTCCGGGCGACCTCTGGCAACCGATCCGCACGCAGCCCGTGCTCTGGGTCCGCTTCCCGCTGCGCGTGCGGGGCCTTCCGGGCTACGACGGGGCCGCGGCGCGCCTCGAGGTGCATCGCGCGGACGGATTGCTCGCCGGGAGCGCCGCCGTGCCGCGGACCGAGGGGAGCCACGTGCGTCCGCTCGCGGTGCGCCTCGCGTCGCGCGCGGCGATCGGCGGAGTCGTGGCCGGCCCCGACGGGAGGCCGATCGAGGGTGCGCGGCTCCGGCTCGAGAGCGGCAACGGTGACGGCAACGATCTCGGGCGCTTCCCCGGAGAGCAGACGCTCACCGACGCGGAGGGCCGATTCGCCTTCGGGTCGTTGCGGGAAGGGAGCTGGACGCTCCGCGTGTCGCGCGACTCCTACGTGCCAATCGAGCGGGTTATCTCGTTGGCGCCCGGCCAGAGCGACCGCGCTCGCAGCGTCTTCGGAGACGGCGGCGAGGTGTCGGGACGATTCATCTCGAAGCGCGGAGTCGTGGTGCGCCCTCCGCGCGCGAGCCTGCGGGCGATCGATGGATCCTGGGAGGCGATCGCGACGCCAGAGGACATCGAGCCCGTCCAGATCGACGAGCCGGGTCTCGGCCTGGTCGAGTTCGTTGGCGAGTTCCGGTTCTCGGGCGTCCCGGCGGGGCCCACGATTCTCGAGCTCGAGGGGCGTGGGCGGCGCGGGACACACTCCCGCATCGCATGGAGGCCGGAGAGCGTCCGTCTCGACGACCCCTCGGCACGAGTGACCTTCGACGCGATCTTCGCGAGCGCATACGCGCGTCACGTTCTGCGTCCGATCGACGCGGCCACGCGCAGACCGGTCGAGCCTTTCTCGGTCGTGGAGTTCACGGTGCCGAATCGCGAGTTCGAGACGTCCGACACGCACAACGAGCGCGAGCAGATCTCGTTCGCGGACACGGGGGTCGTTCCGTCCGCCCGCACGATCTCGATCGAGAAGGATCTCGGCTTCCGCTGGATGGTCGTCGCCGACGCCTACCGACCCGCCTGCGGAGACGAGACCGGCTTCGAGCGCGAGGAGACTCCCGACGGCGCCTTCTGGATCCGCGAAGTCCCGCTCGACCTCGGCTGGGGCGCCATGGGGCAGGCCTTCGTCGAGCACGAGGACGGCGAGACGGCGCCGTGCGCCGGCGCGACGATCCTCGTGGACGGGAAGCCGCACTCCGCGACCGACTCCGACGGTCTCTTCTTCCTCGACCTCCCCGCGAAGCCGCGCCGCGTGGACGCGCGCTTCGAGGGGTTCCACGCTTCGGTCCCGCGCCGCTGGCGCCACCCGCAGGAACACGAGAGTCCGCTCGTCACCGGCACGGTCCTCGGCAAGGACCGCTACCTGAAGATCCTTCTGCGGCGCGACTGAGGACGCCCGCGCGGCGCTACTTCCCGCGCGAGCCGTCCTCCTTCGGGCGACCAGCGTCTTCGCCCTTCGGGCGGCTCGCGGCGCCGGTCGCCGCGGGGCGGAACCGGATCGTCTGCACCATCTCGCCGCCGTCGGAGCGGATCGTGCGGACGTGCTCGAGCGAGCGGATCGTGTCGGTGGCGGGATCGACGAGGAAGTCGCACACGTCGCGCACGTCGACGAAGCCCTGGGCGCCCTCCTTCGGGAGCGCGCCCTCGGAGTGGGCGGCGATCCTCCGCAGGGTCGCGTCGATCACGGCCTTCCCCTTCACGGGGTCGATCGCCTGCTGCCAATGCACGCGCGCGAGACCGGTCGCCGGGTCGGTGCCCTTCGCCGCGAGCGTGCCGGTGCTCGGGAAGGGATCGCCGCCGAAGGGATTTGAGAGGTGCGCCTCGTGGGCGACGGGCGCATCGGGCGCGAGGTCGAGACCGGCGGCGGTGTAGTAGAGCTGCGCCTCCTGAGTGCAGAGCTGCCGCAGCGACTCGATGCTCGTGATCCGCGGCTCGATCTGCGCTCGGATCACCTCGAGGCCCGCCGGCGGCGTGCCGGTCTTCGCCGATTCCGCGATGGTCGCGTCCATGGCGGCTCGCAGACGCGCGGCCACCTCCGCTTCGTTCGCGACGGCGAGGATGCGGCCGCTTCGGTCGAGGTCGAGCTCGACGCGGAGCCCCGAGGCGAGCTCGCCGAATCGCTCGAGGATCGTCGTCTGCGAGGGCGGCGACTTCTCGAAGCGCGCGTTGGCCGCGGTCCAGACCACGCGGAATCCTTCGTCTCCGGCGCGCACGACCTCGACCGTGAGATCGAGCCGCGCCGTCGCCCTCAGCTGCTCGACGCCCTTGTCGTGGCGGGTCCGGATCCGCGTCACCTCGAAGTGCAGGACGTCGCCCTGCTTCCAGCGCACCGGCCGTCGCGGCGCCTCCTGCGCGGAGAGCGTCGATCCGCCGAGCCCGAGCGAGGCCGAGAGCAGGAGTGCGAGGAGCGCGGAGCGGCGGTGCTGCGACATGGAGGAAGCGCGATGGAATCGGGGGCGGAGCGGCGAGCCGTGTCCTCGAATCGTAACCGCGGATGCGCGGTCCTTGCCGGCGCGGCAAGGGCGCCGACAATCCCTCCGATGGATCGAAGGTCGAACCTCCTCTGTGTGGCCCTGCTGGCGCTGCTCGCGGCGAAGTGCGACGACCCGGCGCCGGCCCCGGCGCCGGGGCCGGCGAGCCGGCCCGCGGAGAGCGAGGCGATGGCGCGTCACGTCGATGCACTCCGCGCGCGTCTCCCGGGGCCCGGCTTCACGATCGTCGTGGAGGCGCCCTTCGTCGTGGTGGGCGACGAGGCCCCCGCGACGGTCCGCATGCGCGCCGAGAAGACCGTGCGCTGGGCCGCGGACAAGCTGCGCGCCGAGTACTTCGAGAAGGACCCCGCGCACATCCTCGACGTCTGGCTCTTCAAGGACGAGACGAGCTACCGCGCGAACGCGAAGAAGCTCTTCGACGACGAGCCGAGCACGCCCTTCGGCTACTACGCGGCGACGCACCGCGCGCTCGTGATGAACATCGCGACGGGCGGCGGCACGCTCGTGCACGAGATCGTGCATCCGTTCCTCGAGGCGAACTTCCCCGGCTGCCCCGCCTGGTTCAACGAGGGGCTCGCGTCGCTCTACGAGCAGAGCGCGGAGCGCGGCGGCCGCATCCGCGGCCTCACGAACTGGCGTCTCGCCGGGCTGCAGGAGGCGCTGCGCGCGAAGCGGGCGCCGTCCTTCGAGGCGCTCCTCGCGACCACGAGCGCCGCCTTCTACGGCGACGACAAGGGCACGAACTACGCCCAGGCCCGCTACCTCCTCTACTACTTGCAGGAAAAGGACCTGCTCCGCCGCTACTACCGCGAGTTCCTCGCAGCGCGGCGCGACGACCCGAGCGGCGTCTCGACGCTGCGCCGCGTGCTCGACACGGAGGATCTCGCGGCGTTCCAGAAGACCTGGGCGGACTTCGTCCTCGCACTCCGGTTCCCGTAGGAGGCGCCATGGATCTCCGGCGCGCGTCGATCCTCCTGCTCCTCGCGGCTCCGGCGCTCGGCTTCGAGGGCACCACCTACGACAGCGCCGCCCACGGTTTCTCGATCCTCGTGCGCGAGGGATGGACGCACCGCGAGGAGGCGCCCGTCGGGGAGGACGTGCTCCATCTCGTGATCGCGCCCGCACGCGCGGCCGAGCGGGTGCGGCTCTCCGTGCGCGTACTCCGCATCGGGGCGCGGCGCGGGCCGGAGGACGCGCAGGACGAGGCGATGCGGCTCCTGCGGGAGTCGCCGTCGCGGTATTCGGACGTCGCGCGCACGACGCGCGAGCTGCTCGGGAAGAGCGCCCCCGGCATCATCACCACCGTGGGGCAAGGGGCGGGAGCGATCGAGCTGCAGCAGCGCTACGCCGTCGCGGGCGACCGACTCTTCGTCCTGCAGACCTCGGTGCCGGCCTCGGAGCGCGAGACGTGGTCGCAGGAGACGGAGCGCATGCTCGCCAGCTTCGCGCTGCGGCCCGTTTCGGAGGAGGCAACGATCCGGCGCCGGCTCGAAGCCCTCGCCGACCGCTGTGGGAGCGAGATCGATTGGGCCGCGGACTGGAAGGACGCAGCGGCGCGCGCGCGGAAGGAGCGGAAGCTCGTCCTCGTCTCGATCTTCGCGCTGCCGGGGTTCCAGCTCCCCGATTCGAACCTGCGCGGGCCCTTCATGGATCCGGACGTGATCGAGCTCGTGAAGGAACGCTACGTCCCGCTCCGCTACCGCGCGGGCGGCGGCGCGCCCTTCGACGACCCGGCGGTCTACGGGCTCGGCCGATCCACCTTCGGATCGGACCTTCTCCTCGTGGCGCCCGATGGCCGCGTCGTGCGCCACGGAGCGACGGCGGCGGCCGCCTACGACTACCTCCGCGAAGGATGCGCCGCCGACGCGCGCTTCCCCGGTTCGCCGGCCCCGCGCAGCGGCGACCCGATCGAGCGTGCATCGATCCTCGCGCGGCGCGGCGACCTCGCGGAGGCGGCGGCGCTCCTCGCCGGCGCCGCGTCCGCCGAATCGCTGCGTCTCCGTGCGTCGATCCACCGCCGGCTCCGGCGCGGCGCCGAGGCACTCGCCGATCTCGCGAGCGCCCGCGGTGCGGCGGGAGGCTCCGAGATCGCCGCCGACCTCGACGTGGAGGAGGCGGTGCTGCTCGCGCGCACGGGGCGAGCCGACGAGGCGATGGATCTCCTCGGCCGCTTCGTCGAGCGCACGCCCTCTCATGCTCGGCTGCCGGAGGCGCTCTTCGCGCTCGGGACGCTGCGCTTCGCGCGCGACGGCGCGTCGGCGGCGGAGCCGACGTGGAGGCGCCTCGCCGACGAGCATCCCGAGAGCCGCTGGGCCTGGCGTGCGGCGGCGGCGCTCACGAGCGCCGCGTTCCAGCTCGGAGCGGCCGCGCGCATTGAGTGGCCCGAGGAGGAGTGGTTCGATCTCGCGCGGCACCGCGCTCCGGCGGCGCTCCCGCTCGCGAAGGCGCGCGAGGCGGCGGATGGCGCGCTCTCCTGGCTGCTGCGTCACCAGCGCGCGGACGGTTCCTGGGCGAGTCTCACGCAGATGGGACGCGTGCCGGAAGAGGCGCCCGACGACTTCACGCTCGCGACGACGGCGCTCGCGGCGATCGCTCTCCTGCCTCGGCGTGCCGAGCCCGGTGTGGCGGACGCGCTCGAGCGCGCCCTCGCCTGGATCGAGTCGGGCGCGCGCCGCGCCCACGAGGCCGGCGACCGCGCGCACTTCATGGACTACGCGCCCTGGAGCCGGGCCTACGTGGTCGCCTGTCTCGCGGAGGCGGTGACGGCGGGTCTCCGCACGCGCGAGTCCGTCGCGGAGGCCGTCCGCGATGCGATCGACGATCTCGCCGTGCGGCGCAAGCCCGGCGGAGGCTTCGGCTACTACGTGACGGGCGATCTCGCGGCGAAGGGGGCTCCGTCGGCCGTCGCCATGAGCTTCACGACGGCGGCCGTCGTCGGCGGGCTGCTGCGCGCGCGCGACGCGGGGCTCGAGCCGCCGGAGGGCCTGATCGCGGGCGCGCTCGACGCCCTCGAGGGCATGCGCGCGCGCGACGGGAGCTTCCGCTACAGCGCCACGGGCGCGAGTCGCGACGAGCCGCCGCAGGGCGCGGGCGCCGCGGGGCGCGGACCGGCCTGCGCGCTCGCGCTCCTGCGCGGCGGTCGCAGCTCCGCCGACGACGTGGCCGCATGCCTCGACCGCTTCGTCGATCACCGCGCGAGCTACGCGCGCGAGGTCGGGAAGGCGCTCATGCACGCGGGTCCCGAGGCCCAGGGCTCCCACTACCTGCTCTTCGACTACGCGAACGCCGCGGCGGCGATCACGACGCTTCCGAAGCACCGGCGCGAGAGCTACCGGCGTGCGGTCCTGGAGGAAGTGCTCCGCGCGCGTCGCGACGACGGCAGCTTCGTCGACAACCCGATCGACGGCTCCGGCTCGGGCACGGCGCTGGCGCTGCTCGCGCTCGACGTGCTGGCGCCGTGACGAGCGACGCCAGGTGCCCGTCTCACTCGCCCGTGAGGATCCAGCCACTCCAGTCGCGCAGATGCCAGCCCTTCGCGCGCGCGGCCTTCTTCGCGTTCCAGAGCGCGGCGGCGACGGGCTGCTTCTCGACCCAGAGCCGCTGGTAGAAGTCGACCATCAGCTCGCGCGTGCGCTCGTCGTCGACCTTCCAGAGCGACGTGATCGCCGCGCGCGCGCCCGCCGCGTGGAGCGCGGCCTGGAGCGAGGCGATCCCCGATGCGCCGCGGTCGAGCCCGACGGAGGTCTCGCAGGCCGAGAGCACGGCGAGCTCGCAGTTCCGCAGGTCGAGCCCCATCAGCTCCTCGGCCGTCAGGATCCCAGGGACGCGGCCGAGGGAGTCGCGGCCCCGGTTCGCGCCGGCGAGAGCGAGGCCGCAGAGCGTGAAGGGGGAGAGGCCCTTCACGGTCTCCTCGAGGGACATTCGTCTCCAAAGTCCTCGCGGATCCGCGCGATCGGGCTCGCCGAGGACCTTCACATTGGCGTCGGAGAAGTAGCCGTGGGTCGCGAGATGCAGCCACCGCGCCCGCGGCGCCGCCTCGGCGAAGGCGGCCTTCGTGGCCTCCTCCTTCGTGAGCACGCGCCGCGTGCCGTCCTTCCAAGCCTTCTCGAAGAGGTCCTCGATCCCTTCGACCTCGTAGCGAGTCTGTCGCAGCGGACCGAACGTCTCGCCTCCGGGCCCGGATCGCTCCATCGCGATCGGCGGCGACGTCGCGTCGAAAGCTCCCCCCGCGCCTTCGGCGTCGAAGTCCGCTCCCCCCACGGCGAGCAGCACGGCGGCACCCGTCGCCGGAGACTTCGACCGGAGCCGTCGCGCGAACGACACCTCGTGCCGAAGCGCGATGCGATCCCCCACGGTCCCGTCGCCGAGCGGGAGTGCCTCGAGGGGGATCAGTTGCAGCGCTCCGTCCAGGCAGACGGACAGTCGGCGAGCCTCGCCGGCCACGGCAAGGATCGGATCGAGGACGAGCTGTCGGACGCGGGCACCGAGGCGCGCGATCTCTTCGTGCTCGCGCCGCACGCCCGCCACGCCGCGAACGACCGGCGCTTCGATCGCGTCGCGCCAACTCTCGATCGCCGCGTCGATCGTGGCCATCGCTCCGAGCTCCACGCGATGCAACGATCCATCGGAAAGCACGACGTGGGCGAGGAGCGACGGCGTCGACGTCATCCGAGGCGGGTCGCTCTCGGCGTTCTCGTATCGCTCGTAGGTCAGGAATCCGACCGCCGCGTCGCCGGGCCCGAGCCCGGCCGCGAGATCGGCCAGGCCCACCTCGATCGGTGTCCACCCCCGCGCCGCGAGCGCGCGGGTGAGCGCCCGCTCCGCGTCGTCCCGCCGTCGCGTCGCCTCGGCGACGGTCTCGGCGGTCACCCGCGTCTCCCTGTCCGCGGCGCCCTCCCCGCTCACGAGATCGGCGGAGCGCGCGCGCGCCTCGCGCACCGCCCCTCGCAACGTGTGCAATTCGTCGTCCTCGGCGACCCGCGGCGCGCCGCCGTCCATCGCGCCGCGGGCCCTCCGAGTCTCGCACCAACGAAGGAGATCGGGGGCGAGCGCCGCCGGAGCGGCGAGAAGGCTGGCCCACGAGAGGGCTCCGTCGAGCGCGCGCTGCTGCGCCCGCGACGATTCCTGGGCTTCCCGGGGCGCGAGCCGCGCCGCGGCGCGCAGCCCTGCGAGGGCGCCCGCGACCGTGCGCTTCAAGATGCCCCCGAGAGCGTTCCGATCGCCGAGGAGCGCCAGAGTCATCGCGAGGTTCTGTCGCGCTCCAAGCACGTCCGGGTGCTCCTCGGGAAGAGCGCGCTCGCGCGTTGCGAGGACGCTCTCGAAGAGAGAGCGCGCGCGGGGGAGGTCGCCCTGGGTACCCAACGTTGAAGCAAGGTTCAGGCGCGCGTCGAGGAGATCGGGGTGGTCCTCGGGAAGGGTGCGCTCGCGCGCGGCGAGGACGCTCTCCTCGAGCGCGCGGGCGCGGGGGAGGTCGCCCTGGGCTTTCACCGTCACGGCGAGGTTCAGGCGCGCGAGGAGGAGATTGGGGTGGTCCTCGGGAAGCGTCCGCTCGAACGCCTCGAGGACGTTCTCGTCGAGCGCGCGCGCGCGGGGGAGGTCGGCCTGGGCCCTCACCGTTCCGGCGAGGTTCAGGCGCGCGGCGAGGAGATCGGGGTGGTCCTCGGGAAGGGTGCGCTCGCGCGCGGCGAGGACGCTCTCCTCGAGCGCGCGTGCGCGGGGGAGGTCGCCCTGGGCCTTCACCGTTACGGCAAGGTTCAGGCGCGCGGCGAGGAGATCG
>CAZJHD010000054.1:0-28744 GCA_964545855.1 uncultured Planctomycetales bacterium | reverse complement strand
GTCAGAGCCCGGTCGGTCGCATCGGCCCGAGAAGAAGGCGGAGCCTGTCGACCGGTGGACGGAGACGCTCGCAACGCTCAGCACCACTCCGGGCACCGTCACCTCGGTGGCGGAGATCTCCGTCTCGATAACTTCACAGCCTCTCTGACCCCATTCCCGGCTGAACCGGATTCGTGCCGGGCGGGGACCGGGAAGCGTCCCCCATGACTCCTCCCTTCCCCTTCGACCCCGAGCAGCTCCTCGCCCACGAGGGGTACGTTCGCGCGCTGGCCCGCGTGCTCGTCCACGACGAGCACCGAGCCGACGACGTGGCTCAGGAGGCGTGGCTCGTCGCGCTGCGGCGCGTGCCGCGCAACGCCGAGTCGCTCCGCGCCTGGCTCGCGGGCATCGTGCGGCGCGTCGCCTGGCGCGCCGGACGCACCGAGCAACGCCGTCCCCGGCGCGAGCGCGAAGGCGCGCGGCCCGAGGCGGTGCCGTCGACGGCGGAGCTCCTGGAGCGCGAGAGCGCGCGACGACTCGTCGTCGACGCCACCCTCGCGCTCGAGGAGCCCTACCGGTCGGCCATCGTCCTGCGCTTCCTCGAGGACCTCCCGCCGCGCGCGATCGCCTCCCGCCTCGACGTTCCCGTCGAGACGGTGCGCACGCGCGTGCGGCGCGGCCTCGAGATGGTGCGGAGCCGGCTCGACCGAGCGCACGACGGGGATCGGTCGGCCTGGTGCGCGGCGCTCGCGCCGCTCGCCGGGCTGTCGGGAGGCGTGGGGGCCCTCGCCGGGCCTCTCTCCACTGCCGCCGTCATGACCATGAAGCTCAAGGTCTCGCTCGCTGCCGCCGCGCTCCTCCTCGTCTCGATCGGGCTCTGGCAGGCCCTCGCTCCACCCCCGGCCCCCGCGTCGAGCGGCGTTCCCTCCGTCGCGTCCGCGCCTCCGGCGGAGACGCCCGTCTCCGCACCCGCCGCGGTCGGAGCCGGACCCGCGTCGATGGGACCGGGCGCCGGCGCGCCGCGCCGCGAAGCGCTGCCCGCCGATCCCGGCTCCACGCGCTTCGAGAACGCCCTCGCCACGCTCACGGGCCGCGTCGTCGAGACCGACGGCCGCGGCGTCGAGGGCGCGGCGGTGGAGCTGCTTGGCGGCATGGCCGAGCTCCTCACGGCCGACTTCGAGGCAGTCACCTTCGGAACCGCTCCCGAGTTCCTGCGCGAGCCCGTCCTCGCGTCGGCGCGCACCGACGCGGCGGGCCGCTTCCGGCTCGAGCGCATCGACCCGCGCGCGATCCACCTGCTGGCCGTGAACTCGGGGCGTCCGCGCCCGCTGCTCCGCCTCCTGGAGCAAAGGACGCTCGCCGGCACGTCGACGGACGTGGGCGACCTCGTCCTGCCTCCGGAGCGCGCCCTCGCGGGCCGCGCCGTCGACGAGAGCGGTCGCCCGTTGGCGGGCGCGCGCGTGCGCGCGTCGAACCTCCCGGGCATCGCCTACCAGGGGGGCGCCGCTCGGGTTCGCCCCGGCGTCCTCGTCGTCGCCCAGCGCGAGAACGAAGGCGCAACGGCCTTCGAGCTGCCGGCCTGGACGACGCGGCTCCTCGCAAAGCTGCCGATCGTCGAAACGACGACGGCTGCCGACGGGTCGTTCACTCTCGCCGGTCTCCCCGACGGCGCCCTCCACGTCGACGTGGCCGCGTCGGACCGGCCCGTGCGCGTCGTGGGACCGCTTCCCGCAGGCGGAGCCGGCACGACGAGGGATCTCGGCGAGATCCGGATCGGCCGCGGCGAGACGCTCACCGGAATCGTCGTCGACGCCGACGGACGCGCCGTGACCGGCGTCGAGGTCGCGGCGGGCCCCCTCGACGCCATCCTTCGGGCGGTCGCCGTGGCGGCGAGCCGCGATGTCAGCGACGCCAATGGGCGCTTCTCGCTCGCCGGACTCGAGGGCTCGAAGGTCCGCATCGCGACACGACGGACGGGCACGCGCCCGTGGAGCGCTGGGCCTTTCGTCGACCTGGACGGCGACGAGTGCCGGATCGTCCTCGAAGCAGCGCGCTCCTTCGTGCTGCGCGTCTCCGACGAGGAGGGGCAGCCGCTCACCCCGGAGATCCTCGTCCGGGCGGCCGCGTTCCCGCTCCTCGGCTTCCTGCCGGGCGCGACGCTCCCCGAAGCAGCGACCGTCGAAGCGCTCGAGCCGGGCCGCTTCCGCGTCGGCGGGCTTCGGAGCGACGACGTCGAGGTCTTCGTGCGTGCGAGCGGCCACGCGCTCCACCGGGAGTCCCTCCACCTCGCGACGACGCACGAGGACGTGACCGTGCGGCTCGAGCGCGAGCACCGCGTCTCCCTACGCGTCGTCGACGGCGACGATCCCCTCGGCGCGCCGTTGCCGAGGGCGACGGTCTTCGCCGTTGCCAGGAACGAGCTCGCGCGCCTGGGTGCGCCGGGATTCCGCACCGTCTCGACGAACGCGAGCGGCGCCGCCGAAGTGCGCGGGCCCGCGGGGCGGATCGCTCTCTTCGCGTCGCACCCCGCCTTCGCCCTCGGCTGGACCGAGGTGGACCTACCGCGCGAGGAGCCCGTCGTCCTGCGGCTCACGCAGGGAGGATCGATCGCGGGGGTCGTGGCCCGTGGCGGAGTGCCCGACACGCAGCCGCGCACCATCGCACTCGATCCCGTGAACCGAACGCCCGGGATGCCCTCCTGGACGCTCTCCGACGCCGAGGGGCGGTTCCACTTCCCGCGGCTCGCGCCCGGCAGCTACCAGGTCCATCTCTTCGGCCGAGCCTTCGACCGCGACGTGACGGCGGTCCTCGGGTCTTCGAGAGGCTCGATCTTCGAGGCCCCGCTCGCGCAAGCGAGCATCGAAGTGCGCGAGGGCGAGGTCGCCGACGTGATCCTCGATCTCGGCCCGCGCGCGACGACCGCCGACGGTGAGGGACGCGTCGTCGGCACCGTCTGGAAGAACGGCTCGCCGCTCCGAGGCGTGCAGGTGATCTGCGTCTCCGCCGCCAACAGGAGCGCGGCGACCGACTCCTCCGGTCAGTTCGTCCTCGCGTCTGTGCCTTCCGGGCGGCAGGAGCTCTACGTCTTCACGCCGGGCCGCGGGTCGAACGACACGCTCGCCGGACGTCCCGTCGACGTGGTGCCGAACGCCGAGACGACGATCGAGATCCGCATCGAGACGGCTGGGCCGCTGCGCGGCGTCGTCGTCGAGCGCGCGACGGGGCGGCCGGTCGCCGGCGCCTCCGTCCACGCCATGGGCGCCGTGTGGAAGCAGGAGGGAGCGCACGCCGACGTCGCCGACTCGAGCAACGTCGTCGTCGAGGCGGACGCCTCGGGGGCGTTCCTCATCCCGGAGCTGCCGGCCCTGCCGACGCAGGTCTTCGTCACGGCCGAGGGCTTCGCGAGCGCGCCGTCCGTCGAGGTGCTTCTCGAGGTCGGCCGCGAGGCCGATGCGCTCCGCTTCGAGCTCGACCCGGGGTGCATCGTGATCGGCCGCGTCGAGCGCGCGGGCGGAGCGGCCGGCCCCTGGGGTCACCTCGACTGGATGCCCGCCCAGCCGCGGCTCGGCGCGTTCCAGTCGCAAGCCTGCCGCGTCGATCCGGCGACGGGCGCCTTCACGATGAAGAACCTCCGCCCCGGTCGATACCGCGTCACGCCCTACGCGCAGGAGAGCGAGACGCTCGAGGACGGCAGCACCGTCGAGAGCTGGTCGAACGACCGCACCGTCGAGCCGCTCGTCGTGACCGTCGAGCCGGGCGAGAATCGCGACGTCGTCCTGCGCTTCGCGAAGGCGGGGCTCGTTCCGCCGCCAGCGCCGCCGCGCTGAGAGGTGACGTGCTCTCCGACGGCTCGACCCGCGCCCGTAGAATCGCGCGCATGAGTCCTGGCGCTTCGCGGTTCGTGGTGGGGTTGATCCTGGGGCTCGTCGTGGGCGGCGCCGTCGGCTACGGGCTCGCGGGCCGCGGAGTCTCGCCGTCGCCCGTCGACGCGCAGGCGCAGGGACGGGGCGAAGGTCTGGGCGCGGCGACGACGACGCCGGCACGCGTCGAGTCGATTCCGCGCGCTGGCGAGGGCGCGCCGGAAACGTTCGACCCGTCCGCGCCGCGCGTCGCCGACCCCGGGCCGGCGCGCGCTCGCATCGGCATCGAGGGTCGCGTGATCGCGCCCGAGGACGAGACGGAGACGGAGTTCCGCGTCTACCTCGCGCCGATCGACGCCGGCGAGACGCTCGACGGCGCGGCGCTGAAGACCCGCTCCGTGCGGCGCGCGCGCGGCGAGCGCTACGAGCTGCTCGGCCTCGAGCCGGGCCGGTACTTCCTCGGCGCGACGCGCGAGGACGACGGCGCGCTCGCGGCGTCGGCCACCGTCGAGGTGCGCGACCACGTGGCGCACCAGGATCTCGAAGCGGCGCCGCTCGATCCGGCGAGCCTCCTCTCGGTCCGCGCCTTCTCGCCGAAGGGAGAGCCCGTCGACGATTTCGAGGTGGAGGTCGCGGTGCTGCGGGGCCCGAGTTCGCGCCACGGCTACTGCCCGACGATCTCGCGGAAGGAGGGCGAGGTGCGCGCGCGCATTCCCGCCGAGCTCGCGGACGCCTTCGCCGGGAAGCTCGGCGCCGGCGCGCGCCTCGAGGTGGGCGCCGTGAGCCCCGACTTCGGCCGCCGCCGCGTCGGCGTGCAGCCGGGAGTCCGCGCCGTCTCGATCCGCTTCGAGACTCCGGCGTCTCTCGATCTCCTCGTGACGGACTTGCCGGCGACCGGTCTCGCCGGCGCGCCCGAGGCGCACCTTCGGAGCCGCAGCTTCGGCGCCGGCGCACGCAAGGCGATCGGTCCGAAGGGCGCGGTCACGCTCGGGCCCCTCGAGCCGGGCGAGTACGAGCTCGTCGTCACGGCGGCGGTCCCCGAGCCGGACGGACGCACCGAGACGATCTCGCTCCACCGCTCGTGGATCGCGCTCGCCGCCGGCGAGAACTCCGTCAGCGTCCGCGCGCGCCCGCTCGCGCGCATCGCCGTGACGGTCCCCGGCGCGCAGGAGGGCGACCGCGTCTCGCTGCGCGAGCTCGATGCCCCCTTCGGCGGCCTTCGGCATCGCGTGCTCGGCGCCTCCGAGACGCTCGCGGTGTTCGAGGCCGTGCCCCACGGCGCGTACGGTCTCGGTCTCCAGGGCGCCACGCGGACGCGCGCGCTCATGCCGCTCGCGGTGGCCGGCAACGCCGACGTGACCTTCGAGGCGATACCCGTCGACGCGCTGCGCGTGAGCCGCGTCGACCCGCAGGGCGCCCTCGCCCGCGCCGGCTTCCGCGAAGGAGACCTCGTGGTCGCGATCGACGGGGCGCCCTTCGCGAGCGAGGCGGAGGTCGTCGCACGGCTCGGCGCGATCGGAGACGGGGCGCAGGTCGTCTACACCGTCGCGAGGGGCGCGGCGCGCGAGGACATCACGCTCGATGCGTCGGTGCTGCGACGCTCCGCCTTCGAGGATCTCGGAGGAAGCTTCGAGGCGTCCTCGCAGCGCAACTGACGGAGACGAGACAGCGGCGCCGGAGGAGGACTCCCCCCGGCGCCGCCAGCGGACCGGATCCGCCGTTCGCCGTCAATTGGGCATCACGATCGTCTTGAACTTGTTGTCTTCGTAGACGTTCGCGCCGGCGCCGGCCTGGTCCCTCAGGTCGGCGATGCCGCTGCCCGAGGCGGAGTTCTTGCGCAGGGTGTTCCCCCCGCTCTCCAGATCGAAGCCGTACTGGATCGCCTTCGTGACGCGGTTTCCCTCGACCTCGTTGCCGATGCCTCCGACGTCGATGCCGCTCCGACCGGAGCCGGCGACCTTGTTGCCGAGGAGGACGTTGTCGTTCGTGACTCCGTCGAGGTCGATTCCGTCCTCCGCGGACTTCGCGATGACGTTCTTCTCGATGCGACAGGAATTCGCGTCCACGAGCTTGATCCCGTCGTTCCCCGTCGCGATCGACTTGTTGCGCGCGAGCACGTGATCCGATCCGCTCACGCGGTAGCTGTCGTCGCGAGCCTTCAGGACGAGGTTCTTCTCGAGAGTATGCGCGACTCCGTCGACCACGAATCCGCGCTCGTCGGGCCCGATGACCCGGTTCTTCGAGACGAGGTTCTGGGTCGACGACTCGGCGCCACGGAGGAGCACGCCTTCGTCGCCGGCGTCCACCACCATGTTGCCGCTCACCTCGTTGTTGCTGCCGGTGAGGTCGATGCCGTCGTCGCCCGGACGGTCGATTCGATTCTTCAGGATCCTCGATTGAGTGGCCTTGGTGCCGTCGCCCTCGGAGATCGAGAGCCCGTCGCTTGCGACGTCCTCGATCCGATTGCCATGGATCAGGCCCTCCGACATCGCGTTCGACGTGATCCCTTCGTCGCCGACCCGCGCGATCCGGCACTTGGCGATCTCGAGCCGGGAGCAGAAGTCGGCGCGAATCCCCTCATCCTCGACGTCCGAAACTCGGCAGCCGACCACCTTCGCTTCGGCGCTGCTCTCGAGGTAGATCCCCATGTCGGGGCCACCCTCGATGCGGCACTTGGTGATCGTCGGCCGAGTGCAGGAGACGACCTCGATCGCGGCGGGGTTGCCGCGCGTGAGGAGGAGGCCCTGCACGGTGATGTCCGTCGAGCTCTCGATGCGGAGCGGCACTTGGACGTCGAGGCCGTCCAGGAGCGGATTCCCCTGCCCCTTCAGGACGAGACCCGTGCGCGAGACGATGGAGACGGCCTCCGTGTACGTCCCCTTGCCGATGAGGATCACGTCGCCGCTCTGGGCGGCGTCGATCGCGGACTGGATGGTGGGGAAGTCCTTGGGGACCCTGAGCGTGTCCGCCGCGGCGCTGCCCGCGGCGAGGAGGAGGAGAGCGGGCGGAAGTGCGAAAGCGAGTCGTCGATCCATGGGAGCCTCCCGGCTGTAGGGGACACTCCCGAGAACAGGGCTCTCCCCGATCCCCGGACCGGGATTCCGACAGCTCTCCCGGGCGGGCAACGGCGCGGAGGCTCTCGGCCGCGAGGGAGATGTCCGCCATGCAGGATGCCACTCCCGCGCTCTCGCGGGGCTCCCCCTGGAACTGGAGCGGTGCGCTCACTGCGCCGCCGCATCGTCGCGCTCTGCGCGACGGCGCCGATCGCGCTCCCCCATCTCTTTCTCGCCGCCATGGGCGCGCTCGGGAAGAACCTCGACCCCTACCCGGGGCACACCGGCTCCAGTCGCGACGGAGCGGATCGCGTAGTCGGAGAGTCGCGCCCGTGGCCCCGCTCAGTCGCTCGCTCCCGCCGATCGAAATCCGATCCGACGCCTCCTCTTGGACTCAGGCGGGTCCATGAGTTGCCGGATCGCATCGAAGACGACCCGGAACTGCACGTCGTACCGGCCCTCGAGTTCGGCGAGCTCGAGGGCGAGATCGGCGTGGGAGGCGAGCAGCCTTCGGAGCCGAACGAAGGTGCGCACGATCGCGACGTTGACTAGAACGGCTCGCTTGCTCCGGAGGACGCTCGAGAGCATGGCGACGCCCTGCTCGGTGAAGGCGTAGGGACGGGACCGGCGACCACCCCAGCGTCTTGAGATCACAGATTGTGATCTCAAGATGCGAAGCTCCTCCGGAGAGAGCTGGAACATGAAGTCGTCCGGAAACCGATCGACATTGCGCTTGACGGCTTGGACGAGGACGCGCGTTTCGACTCCGTAGAGCTCAGCAAGGTCCGCGTCGAGCATGACCCTCTCGCCGCGAAGGAAGAGGATCCGCCGTTCGATCCGTTCGACGGGAATGAGGGAAGCACCCTCCTTCTTGGTCAGGCTCGTCATCGGTCTCCAGCACGGGTGCGCAGCACGTCGTCGAAAGGCTCGGGGCGGTGGCCGCGACTTCACGCATTCCTCAGGAGGAGCCACGAGCGAGCCGCGCCCCGAAGACTCGCGCGCTGAATCCGTGGGAGCAAGACTTGGGTGGAGTCCCCTCCATGGAACGCTCGCGTCGTTCCCGAAGGGACCCTTCGGGAACGGTGACAGACACGTCACACGGCCCGCTCGCTACGCGCTCGGATCGTGCGTCTCTGCGAATCGGCTTGATCGCCTTTCCGCATCTCTTCCTCGCCGCGATGGGCGCGCTCGGAGAGGAGCCCTCTCCCTGCCCGCGTACTCCCGATCCGGCAGAGACCGAGCGCCTCGCGTAGCGGGCTCCAGGCTTCGACGCGTCAGCGAGTGCCCGTGAGCCGTTGCACCGAGTCGAGCAGGCTGTCGGATTGCTGGCGAAAATCGCACGAGAGGGCGCCGCGGAAGCCGATGGAGCGGCCGTAGGCGCGCGTTCGGAGCTCGAATCGCGCTCGGAGGACGCCGCGCGCGAGCGCCTCGTCATCCACGACGAGGGAGCCTCCAACGATCTCGTACTGGATGAAGAAGGGAGGCATCGTCGAACCTCCGATCATCGAAAGGCTCCGGAGACGCCAGCCCGATTCGGAGCCTGCGAGTCCAAAAGAGAGTTCCAGTCCCTCGCGGCAGATACGGTCCGAGTCTTCCCAGAGCACGGCGTCGGCACACACGAGAAGGCACCCGCAGCTCATCATCGCCGCCGAGGGACGAAGCTCGTGCGCCCCGGAGAAGGAGCGGTCGTCGGACGAGATCCGGTTGCTCGTCTCGTCCAGGGGATCCCGCGTGACGGTGATCGGGTCGCCCGCCAGCAAGTCGACGGCTTCCAGGTCCCTCTGCCAGCCGCTGCGCGCCCATCGAAGCTCCCGCAGGACGCAGCTCCCATACGCCTCGTGGCTCGCGAGCGAGAGCGGCTCCTCTCCCACCGAGCGAGCCTCCCGGGAGCATCCGGCCAGGAGAATCGATCCGAGCGCGAGCCCGAGTCGAGCGATCACGGCTCGCGCCGCGCCCCCAGCGCCTCGTTCATCGCACCCGAGCGGTAGCCCGCGAGATCGAGGGAGACGTAGGTCCAGCCGAGGTCCTTCAGCCGCGCGTGGATCGCGGCGCGCTCCGCGGGAGCGAGCGCGCGCACCATCCCCGCCTCGTCGAGCTCCAGGCGCACGAGATCGCCGTGGTGGCGCGCGCGGACGACGCGGTAGCCGCGGGCGCGGAGCCACTCCTCGGCGGCGCCGATGCGGCGGAGCTCCTCGGAGACGACGGGCAGCCCGTAGGCGACGCGCGACGAGAGGCAGGCGCTCGCCGGCTTCGCGGCGAGATCGGGGAAGCCCTCGTCGCGGAGCAGCGCGCGCACGTCGTCCTTGGTGAAGCCCGCGTCGCGGAGCGGCGCGAGGACGGAGCGCTCGCGCGCGGCGCGCTGCCCGGGACGGAAGTCGCCCGCGTCGTCGGCGATCTCGCCGTAGGCGATGGCCTGGAGACCGCGCTCGGCGCGGATCGGCTCCAGCACGTCGAAGAGCTCGGTCTTGCAGTGGTAGCAGCGCGAGGCGTCGTTCACCGCGTAGAGCGGGTTCTCGACCTCCTGCGTCGCGACGAGCCGGTGCTCGACGCCGAGCGCCTCGGCGCAGGCGCGCGCGTCGCGCCGATCGCTCTCGGGGTACGACGCCGAATCGGCCGTCACGGCGAGGACGCGCTCGCGCCCCAGCGCGCGCACGGCGGCGACCAGCAGCGCCGAGGAGTCGACGCCGCCGGAGAAGGCGACGAGGAGGCTCGCGCGGCGGCGGAGATCGTCGTCGAGGGCCCGGCGGCGGGCGGTGGCGGGAGGCGTCACGGGGAAGCGAATGTCGGCGCTCCCTCGCTCCGCCGCAAGCACGCGCGAGAATGGACCGCCGCGCCCCGCGCACCGATGCCCATCGAGCCCGCCTCCCCCGACGAGATCCCCGACCGCACCGACGTCCTCGTGCTGGGCTCGGGACCCGCCGGTCTCTTCGCGGCGATCGAGGCGGCGGGCGCCGACGCGGGGCTCTCCGTCGTCGTCTGCGAGCGGCGCCCCTTCGCCGGCGGCCAGGTGCCCGTCGCCGGCGGCGGGCGCTGCAACGTCACGAACGCCGGCTCCGTCGCCGACCTCATGGCCGGCTTCGGCCGCGACGGCCGCTGGCTCGAACCGGCGCTGCGGCACCTCGACAACGTCGAGACGATCCGCTGGTTCGAGGCGCGCGGCGTCCCGATGAAGGAGGAGGAGGGCGGGAAGATGTTCCCCTGCTCCGACGACGGCGCCGACGTCCAGAACGCGCTCATCCGGGAGGCCGAGGGCCTCGGCGCGAAGATCCTCCTTCGCACGCGCATCGAGTCGGTGGAGATCGAGGAGGGGCGCGTGCGCGCCGCGATGGTGAGCGGGAAGCGCGTCGCCTGCGGCGCGCTCGTGCTGGCGGGCGGCGGCGGCGGACCGAAGCCGACGCCCACGTCGGGCGTCGGTCTCGCGGGAGCGCTCGGGCACGCGCTCGTGCCGCCGGCGCCGGCGCTCGCTCCCATCAAGCTCGCGGGCAAGCCGGTGGAGCTGCTCTCGGGGATCTCGCTCGTGGCGCGCCTCTCGGCGGGCGCGCCGGGCTTCGTGCCGAAGAAGGCCAAGGTGGCGAAGACGGGCGATCTCCTCTTCACGCACATCGGTCTCTCGGGACCCGTCGTCCTCGATCTCTCCCACCCGCTCGCGCGACTCGCCGCGCGCGGACCGGCGGAGCTGTCGATCGATCTGCTCCCCGACCTGCCTCCCGAGAAGGGAGACCTCCGCGCCGAGATCGACCGCCTGGCCCGCACCGAGGGCGCGCGCGCCGCGAAGAAGATGCTCTTCCCCGCGCTGCCGCGCCGCGTCGTCGAGTTCCTCCTCGCGCGCGCCGCCATCGACGGCGAGAAGCGCTGCGGCGATCTGCGCGCCGAGGAGCGCGACGCCGCGGCACGCCTCGCGCACGATCTCCGCTTCACGGAGTGGGAAGTCACCTGGGCCGGCGCCATGGTGACCGGCGGCGGCGTCGCGTTGACGGAGGTCGACCCGAAGACGCTCGCCTCGCGCCGCGTCGCGGGTCTCTACCTCGCCGGCGAGGTGCTCGACCTCCAGGGCGACTGCGGCGGCTACAACCTGCAGGCGTCGTTCTCGACGGGCTCGCTCGCCGGCGCGAGCGCGGCGGCGTCGGTCGTCTCCGCCCAGGGAGCCTGACGCCCGGCACCGCCGCTATGCTCTCCCGCTTCGAGCGATTCGACTCGAGCCGTTCGAGACAGGCCGATGCCCACGGACAGCCCCGACGACAGGTCCCTCGCCGAGCGGGTCCGCGACCGTTTCGGTCCGGGTGCCGATCCTCGCGTCTCGCTGGAGGGCGGCCCCGACGCTTCCGCCGGGCCTGACGAGGCGATCGACCCAGCGCTTCTCGAGGCGCTCCAGGCCCGCGGCCCGTCGTCCACCCGCTACGCGCTGAAGGGCAAGGTCGCCGAGGGCGGGATGGGCGTGATCCTGCGCGTCTTCGACCGCGACCTGCGGCGCCACCTCGCGATGAAGGTGATGCTCGAGGACAGGACGAAGACGCTCTCCCGCCTGCCCCGCTTCCTCGAGGAGGCGCAGGTGACGGGCCAGCTCGACCACCCGGGCAT
Source organism: uncultured Planctomycetales bacterium (assembly GCA_964545855.1). Classification (GTDB taxonomy): domain Bacteria; phylum Planctomycetota; class UBA1135; order UBA1135; family JACQFD01; genus CAZJHD01. The sequence continues at coordinate 17,274 of CAZJHD010000054.1, read as the reverse complement.
CGTCCCGGTGCATGAGCTCGGCCTCGACGCGAGCGGGCGCGTCTTCTTCACGATGAAGCTCGTGAAGGGGGAGACGCTGCGCGCGGTGTTCGACAGGGTCGCCGCCGGCGAGGAGGGCTGGAGCGTGACGCGCGGCGTCTCGATCCTGCAGCGCGTCTGCGAAGCCATGGCCTTCGCGCACGAGAAGGGAGTGATCCACCGCGATCTCAAGCCGCCGAACGTCATGGTGGGCCGCCACGGCGAGGTCTACGTGATGGACTGGGGCCTGGCGCGCGTGCTGGGGCAGACGGACCGCAAGGACCTCCGGCTGCGCCCCGAGCAGACGGCGAGCGTCGTGCGCACGGAGCGGCGCGAGAGTGCCGGAGCCTCGCCCGACTCGCCGCTCCTGACGGAGGACGGCGACGTCGTCGGAACGCCCGCCTACATGCCGCCGGAGCAAGCGCGGGGCGAGATCGAGCGCCTGGGCCCGGCGAGCGACGTCTACGCCGTCGGGGCGATGCTCTACCACCTCCTCGCAGGACGGGTGCCCTACGTCGAGCCGGGCACGAACCCCTCGCCCTACACGATCCTGGCGATGGTGGCCCACGGGCCGCCCGCACCGTTGCACTCGCTCGCCAAGGCGGTGCCCGCGGAGCTGCAGGCGATCTGCGAGAGGGCGATGGCGCGGCGGATCGAGGATCGCTACGCGTCGATGGTGGATCTCGCGCGCGACCTGCGCGCCTACCTCGAGCACCGCGTGGTCTCGGCCTACGAGACGGGCGCCGTCGCCGAGATGAGGAAGTGGGTGGCGCGCAACCGGGGGCTCGCGGCGGCAGCGGCGGCGGCCGTCCTGATCGCCCTCGCGGGCACCGGCGCCATCGCCTGGGTGCAGAAGGAGCGGCGCGACGAGGTGACGGCTCGCAAGGCAGAGTTCGATCAGCTCGCGGGCGTCGTCCTGCTGGCCGACGCGCTCGCGGCGGAAGCGACGCTCTACCCGGCCTGGCCGGAGCAGATCCCCGCCATGGAGTCGTGGCTCGCGAAGGACGCGAAGAAGCTCCTCGACCTGAAGCCGGCGCTCACGAGGACGATCGCGGATCTCGAAGCGCGGTCGATCCCGCCAACCGAGGTGGAAGTGGGGACGAGCCACCGCAGGCGCTTCGAGAAGGACGAGGACCGCTTCCTCCACGACACGCTGTCGTCGCTCGCGACGAGCATCGCGACGTTCGAGACCGCGCCGAAGGCCGGTGTGCAGCTGCGCCTCGCGTGGGCGCGGCGGATCGGAGACCTGACGCTGCACCATCCGAAGGCGCGCGTTGGCTGGGAGGAGGCGCGGGCGGCGCTCGCGAAGGCGGACGGGGTGGCCGCGTCGACGCTCTACGCGGAGGTCCCCATCGACCTCGTGCCCCAGACCGGTCTCGTGCCGATCGGGATGAACCCGGTGACGAAGCTCTGGGAGTTCTACGACCTGCGCTCGGCCTGCGATCCCGCGACGGGCGACGACCCGGCGGCGCTCGAGATCCCGGCGCACCGGGACGACGGCACCGTCGAGGTGAAGGAGGGCACGGGGATCGTGTTCGTGCTGATCCCCGGCGGGAGCTTCCTCCAGGGGGCCCAGAGCGCGGACCCCGCGGAGCCGAACTTCGATCCCGGCGCAGAGCCAGACGAGAAACCGCAGCAGGTGGCGCTCGCCCCCTACTTCCTCGCGCGGCACGAGCTGTCGAGGGCCCAATGGAAGCGGATGACGGGAGGCGGCGAGCCGAGCGTGAATCGGAACGGCAACGTGTTCCTCGGCGACTCGATCGCGCTCGGCTGGACGCATCCCGTCGAGTCGGTGTCGTGGAACGAGTGTGAGCGATGGCTCGGGCGGCACGGTCTCGCGCTGCCGACGGAGGCGCAGTGGGAGCGGGGAGCGCGCGGAGGCACACCGACGCCCTGGTGGACGGGGCCCGAAGCGTCGTCGCTCGCGGGCGCGGCGAACGTGCTGGATCGGAGGGCGGAGCAGCACGTCCCCGGCTGGGGCCGGCAGATGGGCGACTTCGACGACGGGTTCGCCGGCCTGGCGCCGGTCGGCCGCTTCCGCGCGAATCCCTTCGGCCTCTTCGACGTGGCCGGCAATCTGGCGGAGTGGTGCTGGGACGGATACGGGGCTCCCTACACGCGTCCGCGCCTCGGCGATGGCTTGCGCGAGCCGGCGGGCACCGCGTACCGCGTCTTCCGCGGCGGCGGCTTCGGCGACGCCGCTTCGCTCGTGCGCTCGGCGTACCGCGTCAGGGACAGTCCCTCGGTCGGCTACAGCTTCCTGGGCGTCCGTCCCGCCAGGCGTCTCTCGACGGAGTGACTTCACCTCTTCTCCTCCCCTTGCGGGGATGGGGAAGAACCTCGCGGGGTGCGAGCCCTCGCCGCGAGCACGATGCGAGGCCGACGCGAGATCAGGCTTGGACGGGGAATGTTCGCGAAACGGAGTCAGGCCAGCAGCAGCACCTTCCCCTTCGTCTCGCGCCCCTGGAGCGCGCGGTGCGCGTCGGCGGCCTGGGCGAGGGGAAGCGTGCGGTCGATGCGCAGCGACAGCGTGCCCTGCGCGATCCCGCGGAAGACGTCGCCCGAGCGCTGGAGCAGCTCCTCGCGCGTCGCCGTGTAGTGGCCGAGGCCGGGCCGCGTGAGGAAGAGCGAGCCCGCCGCCAGGATCCTCGGATCGAAGGCGGCGATGGGGCCGCTCGACTGCCCGAAGCTGACGAGCATGCCGCGCGGGCGCAGGCACTGCAGGCTTCGCTCGAAGGTGTCGCGGCCGACGGAGTCGTAGACCACGTCGGCGCCGCGGCCGGAGGACACCTCCTTCGCGACGGCGACGAAGTCTTCGCTCGCGGTCACGACGACGTGCTGCGCCCCCGCGATGCGCGCGAGACGCGCCTTCTCCTCCGTCGACACGACGCCGACCACCGTGGCGCCGATCTGCTTCGCCATCTGCACGAGGAGGAGCCCCACGCCCCCCGCCGCCGCATGGACGACGGCCGTCTCCCCCGCTCTCAGCGGCCACGTCGAGCGCGTGAGGTAGTGCGCCGTCATCCCCTGGAGCATCGCGGCCGCCGCCTGCTCCTGCGCCAGACCCGCGGGCACCGGCACGAGCTTCCACGCGTCGACGATCGCTTGCTCGGCGTAGCCGCCGAGCTGCATCGCCCAGGCGACGCGGTCGCCCGGCTTCGGCTCCTCGACGCCCGCGCCGACGGCCTCGACGACGCCCGCGCCCTCCATCCCCGGAGTGAAGGGGAGCGCGAGCGGATAGAGCCCCGTGCGCTGGTAGACGTCGATGAAGTTCACGCCGCACGCGGCGACGCGCACGCGCGCCTGCCCCGGCCCGAGCTTCGGCACGGGCGTCTCCTCGAGGCGGAGCACCTCGGGCCCGCCGGTCTTCGTCACGCGGATCGCTTTCATGGCGGACGATCCTCGACGTTCTCGGCAGCGAGGACAACCGGTCCGAGGGCCAATCCCCCAGTGGACTTGTCGGAATCATCCGCTCTGACTAATCTGGTCATATGCGAACCGTCTCCGTGAGCGACCTGAAGGCCAAGCTCAGCGCCTACCTCCGAGGCGTGAAGCAAGGCAACGAGGTCCTTGTCCTCGAACGTGGCAAGGCGATCGCGCGACTCGTCCCCGTTGACGCGAATGGAGACGACGACGCGGAGCGTGCCGAGCTCATCCGCCAGGGGCTGCTTCGACCTGCGCGCGGGCCGCTTCCGTCTCGATTCTGGAAGAAAGAGCCGAGGGCGAAGGATCCCCACGGCGACGTCCTGCGAGCACTGCTCGACGAGCGTGCCTCGGGGCGCTAGCCGCCATGCAATTCTGGGATTCCTCGGGCATCGTTCCGCTTCTGGTGGCCGAGCCCGGCAGCGATGCGATGCGCCGCGCCCTCGTGCAAGACTCGTCGATGGCGCTCTGGTGGGCAACCCCCGTCGAGTGCACTTCGGCTCTCTGGCGACGACGGCGCGCTGGGCAACTCGACGATCTCGGCCTCCAGCAGGCGCTCGAGGATCTGGCGGCACTAGCCCTGCACTCGGAGTTCGTCCAGCCAGGCGATGCGGTGCGCCAGCGCGCGATCCGACTGCTCGCAGTGCACGCGCTCGGTGCCGCCGACGCCATGCAGCTCTCGGCTGCGCTTCTGCGAACGCACGAACGCCCCGCAGGCATCGGATTCGTGACGCTCGACGACCGCCTCCGCGAGGCAGCGCGGCGGGAGGGCTTCACAGTCCTCCCCGGGGATGGCGCGTGACGGGGCGTTCGCCGAGCTCCGAGTAGGAACTTTTCCCACTGCCCGACGCCGGCTCCCGATGCCGCTCTCCCGGCTCCCCGTCGACGACGTTCTGCCGCGGCTCGTCGCGGCGCTGCGCGACGCGCCCTGCGCGCTGCTGCGCGCGCCGACCGGAGCGGGGAAGACGACGCGCGTGCCGCCGGCGCTCTTGGACGCGGGGCTCGCCGGCACGGGCCAGGTGATCGTCGTCGAGCCGCGGCGTCTCGCGGCGCGCGCCGCCGCGCGGCGGATCGCCTTCGAGCGCGGCGTCGAGCCCGGCGGCGAGGTGGGCTGGCAGGTGCGCTTCGAGCGGCGGGCGGGGCCGACGACGCGGATCCTCGTCGTCACCGAGGGGATCCTCGTGCGCCGCCTCCAGGACGATCCGTTCCTGGAGGGCGTCGGCGCCGTCGTCCTCGACGAGTTCCACGAGCGCAACCTCGACGGCGACCTCGCGCTCGCGATGACCCGCAAGGTGCAGCGCGAGGCGCGGCCCGATCTGCAGCTCGTCGCCATGTCGGCGACCCTCGACGCGGCGCCGCTCGCCCGATTCCTCGGAGGCTGCCCGGTGGTCGAGTCGCAGGGCCGTCTCCATCCCGTCACGATCCGCCACGCGCCGCGCGAACCACGGGAACCGCTGGAGGCGGCCGTCGCGCGCGCGGTGAGCGCCGCGCTCGACGAGGTGTCCGGCGACGTCCTCGTGTTCCTCCCGGGCGTCGGCGAGATCCGCCGTGCGCACGAGGCGCTCGACGCCTTCGCGCGGCGCCGCGAGCTGCTGCTCGTCGACCTCTACGGCGACCTCTCGCCGGAGGCTCAGGACGCGGCGCTCCGACCGGCGGCGCAGCGCAAGGTGATCCTCGCGACGAACGTCGCCGAGAGCAGCGTCACGATCGAGGGCGTCGCCGCCGTCGTCGACTCGGGTCTGCGCCGCGCGATGCGCTTCGATCCCGCCGTCGGCCTCGACCGCCTGGAGCTCGGCCGCGTCGCGCGCTCGTCGGCGGAACAGCGGGCCGGACGCGCGGGACGCACGGGTCCCGGCCTCTGCGTGCGTCTCTGGAGCGCCGCCGACGACCGTGCGCTCGGCGCCGACGAGGAGCCCGAGGTGCGTCGCGTCGACCTCGCGGGCGCGGTGCTGCAGCTCCGCGCCTGGGGCGAGGCCGACGTCGGCGCGTTCCCCTGGTTCGAAGCACCCACCGACGGCGCCGTCGACCGCGCCCTCGCGCTCCTCCGGCTCCTCGGCGCCGTCGACGCGCGCGGCGTCACCGACGCGGGGCGCTCCATGGCGCGCATCCCCGCGCATCCGCGCGTGGCGCGGCTGCTGCTCGAGGGACATCGGCTCGGCCACCCGGAGCCCGCGGCCCTCGCCGCGGCGCTGCTCTCCGATCGCGACCCGTTCCTGCGGGATCCGCGCCGCCGCGCCGCGCACGCGTCGTCGTCCGACGTCCTCGACCGCGTCCACGCGCTCGGCGAGCGGGAAGCGGGCGGCGCACGGCGCACCGACGCGGGCGAGATCCACGACGGCGGCGCGCGGTTCGTGCTCCGCGCGCGCGACCAGCTCCTGCGTCTCGTCGAGAGCGCCGCCGGCCGAACGCCCCGCGCGACCCTCGGCGAGGACGAGGCGCTCCTGCGCTCCGTCCTCGCCGCCTTCCCCGACCGCGTCGCGCGCCGGCGCGGACCCGAGGACCGCCGTGCCGTCATGGTGGGCGGCCGCGGCGTGCGGCTCGCCGAGTCGAGCGCCGTGCTGCTGCCGGAGCTCTTCGTCTGCGTCGACGTGGAAGCCGGCGGCGCCGAGTCGCTCGTTCGGCTCGCCTCGGGCGTCGAGCGGGCGTGGCTGCCGGCGGCGTCGTTGCGGGAGGACGAGACGCTCGCCTTCGATGCCGAGTCCGAGCGCGTCGTCGCGCGGAAGCGGCTCCTCTTCGAGGACCTCGTGCTTGAGGAGACCGCGACGGCGGCCTCCGACGCGGGCGCCGTCGAGCGCTGCCTCGCCGAGGCGGCGGCCGCGGCGCCGCAGCGCGCGCTCGCCCTCGACGACCCCGAGGTCGAGTCTTTCCTCGCGCGGGTCGCCTGCCTGCGGGGGTGGTGTCCCGAGATCGAGATCCCCGCGCTCGATCCCATCGATCTCCTCCCCGAGCTCTGCGCCGGACGCCGCTCCTTCGCCGAGCTGCGGCGCGCGCCGCTCCTCGACCACTCGAGAGCGCTCCTCGGACCCACCGCGCTCGCGGCTCTCGATCGCGAGGCGCCGGAACGCCTGCGGGTCCCCAGCGGCAGCGCGATCCGGCTCCGCTACGCGCCAGGCGCCGAGCCCGTCCTCGCCGCACGCATCCAGGAGTGCTTCGGTCTCGCGGAGACGCCGCGCGTCGCGCGCGGCCGCGTCCCCGTCGTGATGCATCTGCTGGCGCCGAACCAACGCCCGCAGCAGATCACGCGCGACCTCCGCAGCTTCTGGGACGGCGAGTACCAGCAGATCCGCAAGCAGCTCCGCGCGCGCTATCCGCGGCACGCCTGGCCCGAGGACCCCTGGAACGCTCCGGCGGAGCGACGGCCGGGGAGGCCGAAGAGGCGATGAGGGCGCGTCGAGAGCGCACGGCCATGGCGGCGACGGTCGACTTCGCGTGACTGTCTATCATTCACGCCGTGCAAGCACGTTCAGGACGGCGGCTCTCGGGATCGCGGGCGCTCGCGGGCGCCAGCCGCACCGCGTGACGGCGAAGCGCGATCGAACGGCGGTGCTCCTCGGCTCCCTGGCGGCGGCGCAGGCGGCCGTGGTCGCCGTACTGGTGCTCGGCGACATCGGCTTCGACAAGCCGGGACGATTCGGGCTCGACTTCGGCCACCTCCTGCTGCTCCTCGGTGTTCAAGTTCTCCTCCTCGTCGCCACCACCGGCTTCGCCTTCGCGCGCCGGCGCCACGGCTTCCTCCTCGTGCAGGCCCTCCTCGCCGCCGCGACGGTCGCGGCGGTCGCGATCCACGGCTGAGGCGCGCGGCGCCGCCGCCTCCTCCGAGATGAACCCCCTCCTCCCGATCCTCCGCTACGACGACGCACGCGCGGCGATCCGGTGGCTGTGCGAGGCGTTCGGCTTCGCCGTCGTCTTCTCGGTGCCCGAGTCGGGGCCCTTCGTGCGCCACGCGCGGCTCGTCCTCGGCGGCGTCGAGATCGGACTGGGCTCCGTGCGGCCCGACGACGGGCTCGCCTCGCCCCGCACGCTCGGCGCCGCGACGCAGGCGCTCTGCGTCGAGGTCGCCGACGTCGACGCGCACTACGCCCGCGCCCGCGCGGCCGGCGCCGAGATCGCGACCCCGCCGCACGACACGGAGTTCGGCGCGCGCGAGTACCACGCGCGCGACCTCGAGGGGCACCCGTGGACGTTCACGCGCGACCTCCCTGGATGACGGGAACCTCGCCCGGCACCGATCTCCGCGCCCCTTGACCTCCGAGCCGGCGCGGCGCGACGCTTCCGCACCCCGTTCACCCGACGCGCTCGCCGACCGGCGAGCGCCCGACCGCCATGCCGACCGGCACCGTCCAGCTCCACCGCGTGCTCCGCGCGAAGCCGGAGCGCGTCTACAAGGCCTTCCTCGATCCCGACGCGATGGCGAAGTGGCTCCCGCCCCACGGGTTCACGGGGAAGGTGCATCACATCGACGCGAAGGTGGGCGGCACCTTCCGCATGTCCTTCACGAACCTCGGCACCGGGCGGAGTCACTCCTTCGGCGGGAAGTACATCGAGCTCGTGCCCGGGAAGCGCATCGTCCACACGGACGCCTTCGACGATCCGAACCTGCCCGGCGAGATGCGCGTGACGGTATCGCTGAAGCAGGTCTCCTTCGGAACGGAGCTGAACGTGACCCAGGAGGGGATCCCGAGCGTCATCCCTCCGGAGGCCTGCTACCTCGGCTGGCAGGAGTCGCTGACCCTGCTGACGTTGCTGGTCGAGGCCGACGTCCCCGACTGAGGAGGCGCCGCCCGCGGAGCGTGGATCGGAACCGATCCCCGCGGATCCCATGCGCCGAGGGTCCGAGTTCCCTCCGAGACGCGAACACCGCCACGAGACACCATGACGAAGAAGCTCTTCGACGCCGCTTTCCCCTTCCTCGACGACGTGCTCGCTCTGCCCGTGAAGGACCTCGATCGAGCGGTCGCGTTCTACGGGGCCGGCTTCGGGCTCGCGGAGGTGGAGCGTCGCACCGAGCCGCCGACCGTGATCATGGAACGCGACGGCGTGCGACTCGGGTTCTGCGTGAACGGCGGCGACGCGAGCCAGGACGGAGCAGCGATCCTGGTGACCGACATCGACCGAGCGCGCGCGGAGCTCGAGGCGAATGGCATCGAAGTCGGCAAGGGACGCATCGACGAACGCGACGGGAAGAAGCTGCGTGTGTTCTTCGTGGTCGCGCCCGACGGCCTGTGCTTCTACTTCCACCAGCCGATCGACGGGGCGCGCAACTAGGAGGACGCTGGAGAAGGCATTCGAGCCGCGCACGGGCCTCGTCGCCCATGGCGTCGTTGCGCCGCGGCCGTCGGATCTCCGGGATACGCCGGCGGCGACGCGCCTCGCACCGAGCAACGATTCCTCGCGCCCGCTCTGCGAAGCCCATCTTCAGCGATCTTCTCGCCTCGTCCTCGGATTGCATCGCCGTGAGGAGCGTCGCCGAATGATCGCCCGAGTCGTCGAGCTCGCTGCCCGGGGCTACGTGTTCGTTTTCCTGAACGTCTACGGCATCGGGAAGATCGCCGGCGGACAGTTCTACCGCCCAGGACGGATCCCCGAGGCCGTCGCCGACACGCGCCTCGGCGATGCCAACGCCTTCGACCTGGCGTGGACGTTCATGGGGCACTCGTACGCCTACATCCTGTTCATCGGCCTGGCGGAGATCGGCGGCGCGTTCCTCCTCCTCACGGAGCGCACGAAGCTCCTGGGCGTCGCCGTGCTCCTTCCGATCATGGTGAACATCCTCGTGTTCGACGTGATCTTCCTCGACGCCTACGGCGCGCTCGCGAGCGCTTCGATCTACACCGCGCTCCTCCTCGTGATCCTCGGCTGCAACGGAGAACGCGTGACGAACGCGTTCCGCGTTCTCGTCGGCGACCGAGCGCGCTCGGAGCCCTCGTCGCCTTCCCGCGGGCGGACGCTCCTCCTCGCTCTCGCCGCCATGGGGGCGCTCTTCGTCTTCGACCAGGCCCTCGTGAACCTCCTCGGACACGGCTCGGGGTAGGGGCGCCCGCGGTGCGCTTGCGCGCGACCGGCGCGGAACTCGACGATTGCGCCATGCCCAAGGGAGACCTCGCTGCCTCCGCACGGGCCCTGACGAGCGCCGGCTTCCGCGCCGCCAGAGGAATGCGCTCCGCGGCGAAGTGAGCGAGACTTCGCGCGACGTCCCCGAGAGCCGACCGACCATGCCATTCCTCCCCTTCGCACCGCCGCCATTCGAGACGAGCCTGCTCGAGCTGCTCGCTCCGAGAGTGACCGACGACGGGCTCCTCTGGATCGCCGAGGCCGATGCCGGCTTCGGCGCCGAGATCGTGGAGCCCGTGCTGCGCACGATCCGCGACGACCGGCGCGTTCCGCCCGGCGCACCCGCGTGGGAAACGAAGGAGTGCCTCGAGCTCGTCACGAACCACACGTGGGACGACATGGACCGCGACGACCACGCGCTCCGACTCTTCGCCTGCGCGGCGCTCTTCACCTACCGCTCGCGCGGCGGCGAGGAGGTCTTCTCCCACGCAGGCACGATGGCGCGCATGGTCGAGAGCGCGCGCGCGGTGGGCCGCGAGACGATCGAGCCCTGCGCCGCCTTCGTGTCGTGGCTCGCGGAGAACGACCCCCCGGAGCGGCCGCGCGCTTTCCACGGCCTCGCGATCCTTCTGCTCCAGGCGTCGGAGGATCCCGCGCGCGTGACGCCGGCCGCGTGCGACGCGCTCCGTGCGCAGGTCGAAGCCGACAGGCGGACCTTCGCCGACGACCTCCGGATCTCCTACGGCGGCGCTCCTTCGCCGTGGCTGCTCGGGCTCGACGACGAGCAGAAGCAGTTCGCCCTCTGGCGCACCCTCGTCGGAAGCGTCGCCGGCGCGCTCGCTCGCGACCATCCGCTGCAGGAGATCCGACGAGCCCTCGACACCTCCGTCTGAAGCTCCCATGCGCATGCCCTCGCCCATCCTTCGTTCCCGCGACGCGCTCCGATGCGCCGAGCGCTCCACCGCCCCGGCCGGGAGCCCCGTCCCGCGGCGCGCGCGCGTCGCGATCGGCGTCGGCCTGCTGCTCGCGGCCTGCGCCTCGCCACCGAGTGATGCGACGGCGCGCGCCGAGATCGAGGACGCGCTCGCGCGGAGCACGCGCGCCACGATCGACCAGGACATCGACGCCTACATGGAGCTGATCCCCGAGGACCTCGTGCTCCACGACGAGTCGGGGGAGGTGCTCGGAAGGGACCGGCTGCGCGCCGACGTGCTGCGCGATTGGAGCATCATCCCGAAGACGCTCTCGATCGACGTGACGATCGACGACCTGGAGGTGCACGGCGAGACGGCGACGGTCTACACGTCCCAGCGATGGGAGCGTCTCATGTTCCAGCGCGACGGCAAGACGATGGACACGGTGCTCACCACGCAGAAGCACAAGGAGACGTGGCGCCGTACGCCGCGCGGCTGGCTCGCCTACGAGATCGAGGAGCTGGGCGGCGAGGTGTTCGTGAACGGCGAGCGCTACGAACCTGGCCGCTGAGCCAGTCGTCGTGCGCCTCGGTGTCCGGCTCCCCTTCGCCAGCACCCTTCCACCGGAATGCCCATGACCCGCGTGAAGATCTGCTGCATCGCGTCCGTCGAGGATGCGCGCCTCGCCGTGCGCCTCGGGGCCTCGGCACTCGGCCTCGTGTCCGAGATGCCGAGCGGGCCGGGCGTCGTGCCAGAGTCGCTCATCGCGGAGATCGCCGCCACGGTGCCATTTCCCATCGGCACGTTCCTGCTCACGAGCCGGACCGACGCGGAGGCGATCGTGGCGCAGCAGAGGCGCTGTCGGGTGAACACGGTGCAGCTCTGCGACCGCCTACCTTCGGGCTCCCACTCACGACTGCGGGACGCGCTCCCGGGTGTCTCGCTCGTGCAGGTGATCCACGTTTCCGGCGACGATTCCGTGCAGGAGGCGATGGAGGCGGAGCGCGAGGTCGACGCACTCCTCCTCGACTCCGGCGATCAGACGCTCCCCGTGAAGGAGCTGGGCGGCACGGGCCGCACCCACGACTGGCGGCTCAGCGCCGAGATCGTGCGGCAGTCGCGCGTTCCGGTCTTCCTCGCCGGCGGACTGCGCGCCGAGAACGTGGGCGACGCGATCCACGCGGTGCGCCCCTTCGGCGTCGACCTCTGCACCGGTGTGCGCACGGAAGGCGCGCTGGACGAGCGGAAGCTCCGTCGATTCATGGAGGCCGTCGGCGCGGCGAGCCCGCCCTGACGCGCGCGCGGCGATCGTTCCGGGGGCCCGACGGACGGCGGGCCCACGCCGTCAGGGCAGCCGCGCGCCGCACTGGCTGCAGAAGATCGCGCCTGCGTCGTGGAGCGGGGCGGCACACGAGGCGCACTTCCTCTGCTGCATGGGACGCACGCTCGCCGCCGCGAGCTCCGCCGTGACGATGCCCGTCGGCACGGCGATGATCCCGTAGCCGAGGACCATGATCAGGGAGGCAACGGCCTGCCCCAGGTCGGTGCGCGGCGAGATGTCGCCGTACCCGACGGTCGTCAGGGTCACGATCGCCCAGTACACCCCGCGCGGGATGCTGGTGAAGCCGTTCTCGGGACCCTCGATCAGGTACATCAGCGAGCCGAAGACGACGACGAGCGCGAAGACCGCGAAGACGAAGACGGCGATCTTCCTGCGGCTCGAGAAGAGCGCGCGCCAGAGGGTCTCCGACTCGCGCACGTAGTTCGCGAGCTTGAGCACGCGGAAGACGCGGAGCATCCGAGCGATCCGGACGACGAGCATCGCCTGGGCGCCGGGCACCAGGATGCTGGCGTAGGTCGGCACCACCGCGACGAGGTCGACGATCCCGAAGAAGCTGCGTGCGTAGCGCAGCGGGCGCTCGGCGCACACGAGGCGCAGCACGTATTCGACGGTGAACAGGATCGTGAAGGCCCACTCGGCGACGCGCAGCGCGTCCCCCCAGCGATCCCGGACGCCGCTCACGCTCTCCAGCATCACGACGAGGATGCTCAGGAGGATCGCGGCGATCAGCACGACGTCGAACACCTTCCCCGCGGTCGTGTCGGCTTCGAAGATGACGCGCTGGTACTTCGAGCGCCAATCGCGTTCGGCGGCACCGTCGAGATCGCTCATGTGCCGAGCCTACGCCTGGTTCCCTCCCTCCGCGAAGACCTCGGCGGTCGCTACGACTTCCGAGAGGTTGTGAGGAAATCGCCGCCGCAGGCCCGAGGCCGAGCGAGAGCGAGCGAGGGGAGGCGCGACGACGACGCAACTCAGGGAGAGTTGCGGAGGAGGAGCAACGAAGCCGCAGCCGCTCGCAGCCGGCGGTCGCCCGGCGCCGATTTCTTCACGACCTCCGAGCCCTCTTGCGCCGCGGCGGCGACTCGACGCCGGCGAGCTTCGCGAGCGAGCGCTTCGGCGCGATGAGCTCGTAGCTCTCGCGAACGAAGGCGCGCACGGAATCCCAATCGGTCCCGCGAGAGACGTCCATGGAGACCCAGCCCTTGTGCCCGACGTAGGGCGCCGGACGGAAGCCGGGACGCCGGCAGACGGCGGCAGCGTGCTCCATCGAGAGCTTGAAGCCGACGACGGGCTTGCCCTCCACCTCCTCGCCGCAGCCGGCGAAGATCTTCTCGCCGACGCGGAAGTGGGGCTTGCCCCAGGTCATGGTGAGCTTCGTGTCGGGGAGCGAGAGGCAGATCTCTCGCATGAGCGCGAGCACGGCATCGGGCTTGGGCATGGCGCGGTTCCTCGTCGCTCATTCTGCGTCGACCGGCGCCCACGGCGAGCACGGAGCCGCCGTAGGCTCGCGGCTCCCCGATGGCCTCGTCCCGCCGATCCTCGCTCGCCGCATCGATCGCCGCCTCGCTCGACACACCGGAGCCGCTCCTCCCCGTCCTCGCCGAGCTGTTCCAGGACCTCGACGCGCTCGGCTCGGATCCTGCGGCGGTCGTGGCGGTGCTGCGGCGCCGAGGCATCGACGGGCCCGCGGCGCGCATCCTCGACCTCGGCTGCGGCAAGGGCGCCGTTGCGATCGCCGTGGCGCGCGAGCTGGGCGCGCACGTGGAGGGCGTCGACGGGTTCGCGGCCTTCGTGGAGGCCGCGCGCGAGCGCGCGCGGCGGGAGGGCCTGTCGGACCACTGCCGCTTCGAGACGGCCGACGTGCGGAGCTTCGGCCGCGGCGATCGACCCTGGGACGCGGTGCTCTTCCTCGGGATGGCCCCGGTGCTCGGGACGCTCGCCGAGACCGTCGCGAAGCTCCGCGGCTACGTCCGAACGGGCGGCGCGATCGTCCTCGACGACGCCGGCGAGCCGCACCCGATCGCCGAGAGGCGCAAGGCGCTCGAGGCGAGCGGAGACCGGATCGCCGAGGAGATCGTCGAGCCCCCCGCCGCCATCCGCGCCCGAGAAGCGCACCTCCGCGCGAAGCTCGCCGCCGCCGCCGACCGCATCGCCGCGCGCGCGCCCCACCTCGGACCCGTGCTCCGCGCGGCGATCGAGCGGCAGCAGGAAGAGGGACGACGGCTCGCCGAGGAAGTCTCCTGCGCCCTCTGGTGCATCGAGCGGCGCTAAGCCGCCCGGAGCCGGCGCCTACTTCACCTTGATCTGCAGCCGGTAGCGGCCCTGTGCGAAGCCGAGGCGCTCGGGGATCACGAGGTACACGTCGGTCTCGAGCACCTGCATCTTCGCGAGGCTCACTTTCTTGCCGCCGCCGGTGACCTTCTTGCCGGTGGGGAGGAACAGCCCGCCCGGCGGGCCGAAGAGCTCGAAGTCGACGAGCGTCCCGTCCTTCGAACTCCCCTGCACCGTCACGTCGAGGGTCCGGCCCGCCTCGAGGAAGATCGCGAAGAGACGGTCGGTCTCGGGCCCGAGGAACGCGGAGTCGATCGTGATCGTCCCCTTCGCCGATCCGTCGAGCACATAGCCCGTCCCGAAGAAGGGTGAGCCGATGACGTCGTTCACCATGAGGGCGCCGAGCACCTTCTGGGCACCCTTCGCGCCCAGGAGGAACTCCGCGTCGTCCACGAGGGTCGCGGCGCAGGCCTCGAAGTAGGCGGCGTAGGCGTCGAAGGCGTTGTTCGCGTCCACGACGGGGAAGCCCACTTCCGCCGTGGTCTGCGGCCAGTTGAAGATCGAGAACAGCACGAGGACGTCGGCCTTCTTCTTGAGCGCAGCCCGGAGCCGGAAGAGCGCGCAGCCGAAGATGTGCCCGCCGACGTGCTCCTCCGGGATTCCCTCGACGAGGAGATCGTCGATGTTGCCCAGCAGCGTGAGCGGAGCCGCGAGGTTGCGGAGGCCGTCCTGCTGCAGCCCCATCGCGGCGAAGAGATCGGGCCCCGCGAGTTGCGCCAGCGCGAGTCCGATGCGCGGATCGTTCATGAACGCCGCCGCGAAGTAGTCGGCGATCGCTTCGTTCACGGCTCGAGGCGGATGGTTCAGGTCGGATCCGCCGAAGTCGATGCCCGCGAAGCCGGTGATCGCGTGCGTGTACTCGTGGTACATGATCGACGGGTCGCGCCCGAAGTCGTCGCCGAGCACGTTCGTCACGACGCTCAGGTCGCCGAAGGCCATGAAGCCCGGACCCGTCCCGATCCCCAGGTCTTGCGTCGAGAAGAAGGCGTTCAGCAGACCCGGCAGGTTCACCACCGTCGGCATCGCGAAGTCCGTCGGGAGCGCGCCGCCGAAGAGCTTCGTCATCCCCTGCGCGAACTTCGTCAGGTGGAAGTAGGTGTTCGTCGCGTCGAAGAGGTCGGCGAACTGCGGGAGGAACGGGCTCCCGAAGAACGCATGGTTCAGACCGAGGATCACGGAGAAGAACGTGAGCTGGTCGTCCTCGGCCTGCAGCACCCACGCGTACCGACCGAGGAGCTGCCCGTCCTCCGCGAACCCGGGCACGGGGCTCTCGAAGGCGATCTCCGGGAGCGATTGCGATGCCGGTGCGTTCGCCGCGGCGCGCTTGAAGTCCTTGTAGACGATCCCCTTCCCGTTCCCGGTCTCGAAGGGAACGGACCCGCCGCCGAGCGGGAAGTTGCCCTCGCCGAGGAAGGTCTCGCGGTCGATGCGCTCCGAGACGATCGCGCCGGTGGTCGCGTCCACGTCGATGCGGAGCGGCGTGAGACCTTCGTGCAACACGAGGCCCACGGAGTAGACCCGGCGCGCGACCGGCGCCGGAAGCGTGAGCCGGCCCGCGATCCGCGGAGCCGAGCGCCAGGCCGTCTCACCGCGGCCCGTCGCCACGAGATGCGCGCGCGCGACGCCGAGGGCCGCCTCCTCCGTGAGCCTCGGCGCCGCCGTGCGCGCCGCCGGATCCGAGACGATGCCGTGGGCGCCGAGGCCCGAGCCGTCGCGGTCGAGCTCGAGCCAGATCCCGTGGCCCGGCACGCGGAAGCCTTCGACGCTCTGGCGCGCCACCACCACGCGCGGAGAACCGTCGGCATGCCACGCGAGAACGCGTCCCTCCTCGAGCTCGACGATCGCCGATCCCGGGGCCCCGACGTCGAACAGCGGCCCGAACCTCCGCACGAATTCGGCGAGCTTCGCCTCGGGCGCTCCCGGCTCGAGAGCGATGCGCCCGCGGAGCCGCGTCACGGCGCCGCTCGCGGCGCGTGCCTCGACAGTCCAGGTTCGGGCCGCTTCGCCGACCTCGGCGCGGAGGCGCGCGAGGTCCGCCGGTCGCGGATCCCCCTTGCGAACGATCTGGGCCGCGGCGGGCGCCGCCATCGAGAGGAGTCCAGCCAGCGCGAGGAGCGAGAGCACGTGACGCATGGGAGCTCGGGGGGGGAGGTCGTGCGGGACGACGCGTGATGCGGCGGGGACGCGCGGACGCGAGCGCACTCGCGAGCGCCGGCCGGGCACGCTACCTCGGGAATCGCCGGCCGTCATCGTGGTGCGTCGATCAGCGGACGCGGTACCGGAAGAACTGCCGCACCTCTTCTCCCAGCCGCTTGGGGATGCTCTCGAGCGCGACGATCTCGCCCGTGATCTCCGGCACGTGGAGCGGGGTGAGGGGGACTTCGATCGTCTTCCCGCCGATGGTGTGGGCGCTCTTGCGGATCGAGCCCTTCGGCACGGGGATCCGGGACCTTCGCTCGAGCTCCTCGTCTCCGAGCTGCGCCAGCACGGCGGAGGACCGCGGCATGAATTCCTTGCGCGCGGTGGTGAAGTCGGCGCGGTACGACTCGATCAGTGCGCGCAGCTCGGTCTCCGCACGCGCGTCGAGGAGCTTCCCCTCCGGGTTCCAGTCCCGGTCCTTCGCGATCCAGCTCACGTCTTCGATCGCCTTCGTCATGAGCGAGTAGTCGGCGGCCGACGGGGGCTCGTAGGCGATCTGCGAAGGTGCTTCCGGCGCAGCTTCGGCGAAGCTCGGCTCGGACGTGCGGCCATCCGTCGCGGACCGCGGCGCATCCACCTCGACCGGCGGCACTCGGACGGACGCCATGGGTACGTCCGAGCCGGGCCGCGCCACGCGGGGAACTCGCGACTCTCCGCGCTCCGCGGCGTACGGAGATTCCTCCACCCGATTCTCCGGCTGCTCGCCGGCTCGGTTCGCCGTGCAGAACCAGACGAGGCCCGCCGCGACGCAGACCGCCAACGAGACGCAGGCGGCGACGACGACTCTGCTCGACCCGCGCCTGCGGTCTCTCGATCCGTTCCAGCGACCCGTCTCCACGAATCCAAGTCCTCCTGGTGCGCGCCGGGCAGCGCTCCGAATCCGCGGCTCGCCGCGGGCGAACGCCCGCCGGCAGCGCCGAGACCTTCGCACGAAGGCGCGATCCTAAATAGGAGTTCACGATTCGGAGAGGTTGCCGCGATCAGGCGGCCAACGCG
>CAZJHD010000053.1:6606-28809 GCA_964545855.1 uncultured Planctomycetales bacterium | reverse complement strand
TTCCCGAGGCGACGGGTCAGCGCTGCAGGATCGGCAGGTACGCGTCTTCCATGCGCAGCACGATGCAGTACACGGCCGTGCCGAGGAGGCGCCCGAAGGCGTCGCTCCAGGAGCCTTCCTCCTCCTCCGACGGGAGCACGCGCACCTGCTGGCGATCCAGCAGACGCGGGATCTCGCGACGCGACCAGACGCCGAAGACGTCGGGGTCGCGGTACTGCAGGAGCGCCTGCGCGAGGTAGAGCTTCTCGTAGGCCATGCAGATCGTGTTCGCGCGCGACTCGCCGAAGCGCTCGCGCTCGTCGAGCTGCTCCTGGATGTAGCGCAGACCGTCGTCGATCACCTTCGAGTCGTACTCGCCCGTCGCGTTGAGCGTCGAGATCGCCGCCGCCGTGAGCGCGAGCGTCGTGTCGCCGCTGCCGAGGCTGTACCGGAAGGCGCCCGTCTCCGCCTGCGATTTGCGCACGTAGTCGACGGCGCGGTGGATCACGTCCGAGCTCACGCCGATGCCCGCGTTCCGCGCGGCGCGCAGCGCCTGCACCATCGTGATCGTGATCGACCCCTCGTGCTGCTGCATCCGCCGCGGCTCGTAGTACCAGCCGCCCTCGGGACCCTGGGTCGCCTCGATCTTGCGCACGGCGGCCGCGAGCGTGCGGCGGATCTGTTCCTGGCGCGCGCGCCCGGAGGCGGCGCTCCCCATGCCGAACACCTCGGCGAGCGCGAGCGTCGCGTAGCCGTGGCCGTGCATGCGCGAGAGACCGTCGCCATCGGAGTGGATGTAGGCCTCCTCGCGGCCGTCGGGCCCCGTGTCGAAGGAGGTCTTCGTCAGGAGGTAGGTGACCGCCGAGCGGAGCTGCCGGCCGTAGGGCCCGCGCGCCTCGGAGTTGCCGTCGGCCATGTACGCGAGGGCCGCGAGGGCCGTGACCGCGACGGGCGCGCGCTTGTCCTCGCCGAGGCGCGCATCCGTCGGGAGCTCGGCGTCGCGGAAGGAGAACGAGCCGTCGGGCTCGGTCTGCCGCCTCGAGAGGAATCGAAGCCCGCGGTCGACGGCCACGCGGATCCGCTTGCGCAGCGCGAGATCGTCGAGGGAGCCCACCGTCGAGGCCGTTCCGTCGGCCGAGGGCGCCGCGGCTCCGTCCTGACTCGGGGCCGGTTTCCCGGCGACGTCGCGCAGGGGAGGCTTCGGAGGCGGACCGCCGTCGGCCGGCGCGGGGGGCAACGGCGGCTGCGGAGCGGGCCGCGCCGCGACGGGCTCGTCGATCGTTGCCCTGGCGGCACCGGCTCCGAGGGCGGCCCCGGCTCCGAGAGCACCGGCCACGAGGGCGGCGACCGCCACGAGTGCGGCGCCGGCGCGGCGCGGCCCCGACGCACCGCGGGCGCGGACTGTTCGTTCCGCGCCCGCGTGCGAGACCGACGGTCGACCCGTCGAGCTCACCTCGGGTTCGATCGCGGGTTGCGCTGCACCCGGCGATAGAAGTCCTCGACCCACTTCCGGTAGCGGAGCGGAAGGTCGTCGGTCTTCTCGTTCGAGAAGATCTCTCGCTCGCGCTCGGGAAGATCGCCCCAGCGCTCCGAGCCGGTCGCCGGCGGCTGCAGCCGCTCCGTGTCGTACTCCGGCGGACGCCCGGTGCCCTGGTGGGGCGGATCGTTCGACGCGCTCGGATCGTCGGGGTTGCCGCGTCCGCTCGGCTGGGTCGGAGCCTGGCCGGCGCCCTCGGGCGTCTGGTCACGCTGGCGCGGACCCTGCCCCTGGGATCCGTCCTTCGGGTCGCCGCTCGGAGGGCTCGAGCCCTGTCCGCCACCCTGCTGTCCGGGCTTCACGAGCCCGTGGTTGGACGCGCTTCAGGTGCCGCCGCCGCCGCCGCTCTCGGGGATCAGGTCGAGGATCTTCTGGATCGAGTCGACCACGCCGCGCTGCTTGCGGTGCGCCTCGGTGGCGCTGCCGGTGTCCGACGCCGCGGAGTCCGCCGCGCTGCTCCCGGAGGCCGTGCGCGAGGCTTCGTTCAGGAGCTTGTTGATCTCCTCCAGGTCCTTCTCGACCTTCCGGAAGAGGTCCTTGATCTCCTCCTGGGGATCGGAGCCCTGTCCCGGGACGCCCTGGGCCAGGGCGCGCGGCGCGATCGCGACCGGCGCCGCGAGGAACGCGAGGAGGCCCGCCATCGCCGGGAGGCAGAGGGCCGGAAGAGCAACGGATCGGAGCTTCATGGTTCGTCGTCGTCCTTGGTGGAGCCGCGCGGGCCGGGCGATCACCCGATCCGTGCGTCTCTGGGTGGGATTCCTGCTGTCTTCATCGGACTTCATCGGACGCGCGCCCGGTCCCGGGCGAGCCCGGGGAATTCGAGCGCGTCCATCCTCGGCCCCCGTGGACGGAGCGCCAAGGGAGAGATTCGGGGACGTCACTTGCCTTCCTCGGGCGCCGCCGCGTCGCCCTCGGCGGGCTCGGCGTCGATCCCGAGGTGCTTCTTGAACTCGAGGAACATCTCGGTGAACCGCGCATGGCGGTTCGCGAGACGGTTGAACTCCGAGCGCATGAGGGGATCGACGCCCTCCAGGAGCTTCGCCTGCTCGATGAGCCGCAGGGTCCGGTCGGCGAGGTCCTCCTCCAGGAGCTTCAGCATCCGCAGCTCGGCGATGTCCGGCACGAGGTGCTGCTTCGCGTCGTCGCCCTGATTCTCCTGGGGCTGCTGCTGCTGGGGATCCTGCTGCTGGCCTTCGTCGCGACGGCGCTTCGCCTCGTTGCGGAGCGCGTCCATGAGACGCGTGATCCGCTTCGCGACGTCGTCCTGGATGATCCGCACGAGCTCGTCGGTGCGGTGGTCCTGCTCCATCTCCTCGGCGATGCGCCGGAGGTCTTCCTCGTTCGCGCGCATCGCGTCGCCGAAGATCTTCGTGTCCTCCTTCTCGAGGGCCGTCGCGATCTGCGCCGACCGCTCGGCGAGCGCGCCCTCCGCGCGGGCGATGCGCTCGATCCGGAGACGCTCCACGCGGGGGAGCGTGCCCTGGCCGCGCTTCGAGTCGATCTCGGCCGTCGTGGCGCGCGCCTCGTTGTGCTCCTTCTCCATGGCCGCCAGCTCCTCGTGGATGCGGAACAGGAGTTCCTCCTGCTTCAGCCGCATGTAGCGCCGCTCCTCCTTCTCGATCTCCTCGCGGGCCTTCTCGAGGTACTTCTCGGTCTTCTCCTCCTCGGGCTCGGCCGACTCGGGGTCGCCCTGCTCGAGGGATTCCTGCGCGCGCTGCGCGCTCCGGCTCGCGTCGTCGAGCGCCTGCGGGCGCGGGGAGTTGGGCTTCTCCTTCAGGCGCTGCGCGAGCCGCAGGATCTCCTTGCGGATCTCCTCCTGGCGGCGCGCGAGCTCCTGGGCCTCCTTGCGCGACTGCTCGGAGGTCTGGCGGTTGCGCCGCAGCTCCTCCTTCGCCTGCTCGAGGCTCTGCTCCGCGTCCTGCCGCGCCTGCGTCGACTCCTGGGGCTGGCCCGACTGGGCGCTCTTCGCCGCCTGGTCCATCGACTGGGCCGACTGCTCGACCGACTGGCTCGCCTGCTGCGCCTGCTCGGGCGTGAGCCCGCCGCTCTGCGCGCGCGAGGCCACGTCCTTCGCCGTCTGCCGCGCGTCCTTGGCGAGGTCGGACTGCTGCCGCGCGAGCTCCTCGCGGCGCGGACCGCGGCGCGCATCGCGCGCCGCCTGGTCCGCCTGCGCCCGCTGGAGCGCCTGCTCCAGGGCCGACACCGCCTGCTCGGCCTGCTTCTGCGCCTCGGCGGCGGCGGCCGCGTCGGGCGTCGCCGACTCGGCCTGCTGGTCGAGGGCCTTCGCCGCCTCCTGCATCGCGTCCTTCGCGCCCCGCAGGGACTCGGCCGTCTTCTTCGACTCCTCCGTCGCCTGGCGACCCGACTCGGCGGAGCGGGCGAGCTTGTCGGCCTGCCGCGCCAGGTCGCGCTCGCGCGCGGCGAGACCCTTCGGGTCGGAGGCGCGCTCGGCTTCCTTCGCCGCGGTCTCCGCGTCGCGCTCGCCGGCCTGGGCCTGCTTCTGCGCCTCGCGCGCGTTCCCGCGCTCGGCCTCGGCGGCCGCGGCGGCCGCGCGCTGAGCTGCCGCTTCGAGGGCGCGCGAAGCCTGGGCGCCCGCGCGGTCCGACTGCTCGGAGGCCTGCGCGGCGCGGTCGCGCGCTTCGGCGGCCGCCTGCCGGGTCTTCTCTTCCTCGGCGGCGGCGGCGGCCTCGAGCTTCTCGAGGCTCTTCGCGGCTTCGGCGGCCGCGCCCTCCGCGAGCGCCTTCGCGAGCGCGTCGAGGGCCTTCGCCCGCTCTTCGGCGGCCGCCCGCGACGGAGATCCCTCGGGGGTCCGCTCGGCGCGCCCGCGCGTGGCGTCGGACTCGGCCCGCGCTTGGGCGGCGATGTCCTCGAGGCCGCTCTTCGCGTCCTCCGGCGAGATCTCGCCGCGCTCCGCACGAGCCTTCTGCTCGGCGGCCGTGCGGGCCAGGTCGGCGGCGCGCGTCGCCGTCGTCCGCGCCTGGACCGCCTCGGCGGCCCGCTCCGCGGCGGCGCGCAGCGCGTCGCGGAGCTCCCGCGCGAGCTTCGCGACGGGATCCTCCTCGGGCGACCCCTGGGCGCGCGCGCGGATCGACTCCAGGGCCGATCGCTGCGCCTGCAGGAGGCTCTCGATGTCCTTCGCGTCCTGGGCGGCGTCGGCGGAGCCCGATTCGCGCTCCTCGGCGCGCATGCGGGCGTCGAGGTCGCGCTGCCGAGCGAGCAGGTCGTCGATCTTCTTCGACACCTCCGACTCGTCGCGCGACTTGGACGACTCCATCGCCTCGCGCGTCTGATCGCGGAGCTTTCGCTCCTCGTCGCGGAGGCGCGCGAGGTCCTTCGCCGTCTCCTGCAGCGACGCGAGCTGCTCCTCCAGCTTCTCGAGGCTCTTGCGGTCCTGGAGGATCGCGAGGAGCTCCAGGAGGTCCGACAGGAGCTGGTCCTGCTCCTCGGCGGCCCGCAGGGCCTCGCCCCGGCGGAGCGTCTCCTCGATCTGCCTCATGCGCTCCTCGATCGTTCCGCGGCGCGTCGCCTCGTCGCGCGTGCGGAGCTTCGCCATGGCGGCGCGCAGGAGCTCGACGGCATGCGTCCGGCCCTCCGCCTCCAGCCGCACCACGAGCCCGTCCATGGTCGACTCCAGGCGGTCGAGGGCGCGCTGGATGCGCACCTGCTCCTCCGCGAGGTCCCGCAGGATGCGTCCGGTGTCCCCCTGGACGGCCGGCGACGGCGGCGGCGAGGCGAACGTGCCGCGGGCCGCGAACGGCACGCAGAGGAGCAACGCCCCGAGGGAGAGGAGGAGGCGCGTCGAGGAGGTTCGGTTCATCGTGATGCTCCTGAGATCCGTGGCGACGGGCGCGCGGCGGTGCCGTGCGCCCGTCGGGCCCTGGCGAGCGGCGCGAGAGGGTCTTCGAGTCTGCGCGCGTCGAGACGCGCGCGCATCCAGAAGGGGATCTCCGGCACCCCGCCAGGTTCGTTCGAAGCCGAGTTCATCGGGGGGGGCCCGTCGAGTCCTTGGCGTGCTCCTTCGTACGGGCGTTGAGAGCCTTCTGTTGTTCGACCAGATCCTTCGTCGCCGTGAGGACGCCCTGGAACGTCTCCCACTCCGAGAGATACCCGAGGATCTTCTCGAGGGACGCGATCACGGCCTCCTGACGATCCGCGGCGCGTGCGAGGGCCGCGAGGATCTCCGGTCCGCTCGTCGCGACGGCGGCCTCGTCGAGGGCCTTCACGGCGGACGGCGACGCGTCGGCGGCGATGGCGCCGGCCTCCGCCAGCAGGTTCGCGAACTTGTCGATCTGCTCGGGGGCCCCGAGGGAGCCCGATCGGATCGCCGACACGAGCGCGCGAGCCACGACCGGCGCGTAGGGATCGTTCTCGGCGGAAGGCTCCTCGGAGCGGAAACGCTCCAGCGCGTCGAAGGCGGCGTCGCTCGTCCGGTCGAGTCGGTTCGCCGCGATCGACTCGAGCGCCTCGAAGAAGTCGCGCACGAGCATGCGCCCGTCCGTCGTCACGCGGTTCTGTCCCACGAGCACGGCGCCGATGGACGGCCGCTCGGAGGCCGCCGAGCCATCGGAGGCGCCGAGGGCGTCCATGAGCTCGCCCACGCGGCGACGACGCTCGTGCTGGATGGCGAGCAGCGACTGCGTCGTCTCCTTGGAGCGCGAGAGGCGCTCCGTCATCCGCTTCCAGACGTCCGACGGCGCGAGCACGATCGCGCGCACGTGGGGCGAGTCGCCGGTGCCGGGCTCGGGGCGCCGCGCGTCGCGCGCCTCCACGTAGATCTCGAAGACGTCACCCTCGCGGGGCGCCCGCGCGCCGGCCTCGCTCGTGTCGGGGACGCGGAGCTCGGCCAGCTCGACGCGCGTGCGGCCCACCACGAGACGCGGAGACGGATTCGCTGGCGGCGCCTCGGAGCCGTCCGCCGCCGCCTCCGCGCCGGGCGCCCCGAGCGGCAGGTCGCGCCCCCCGTAGGCCTCCTGCCCGATCGAACGGGACCGCAGCTGCAGGCCCGCCACGCCGAAGTCGTCGGTCGCGCGGTACTGCATCGCGAGCCGGCCGTTCGCCGTCACGTCCACCTCCGTGCGCGCCGGCACCTGGAGGCGCACCTCCGGCGGGCGGTCGCTGAAGGCGAGGATCGAGTAGGAGCCCGGGTCGGGGTTGCGCAGACCTTCGCCGTCGAGCAGCTCGACGGAGTAGCGCCGCGTGCGGTCCACCGTGAGCTCGGCGCTCCAGGCCGTGCCCGGCGCCGGATCGCCGGCCTCGGCGCCCGTGAGCGGCACGAAGTCGACCGCGTCGTCGCCGTCGCGGAAGCGGAGGATCGCCGTGAGGACGGGCGTCGCCGACTCGACGCGGATCCGCGCGAGGGAGCCCGTGAGCGCCTCGAAGGAGCCGCCGTCCTTCGTGAAGGAGGCGTGTCCGGAGTAGGCGGGCGCTTCCACGGAGGCCTGGATCTTCGCGATGCGCGGAGGCGTCACGGTCTCGACGGAGACGCGCACGCGGCCCTCCCGGTCGTCGCCTCCTTCGGCGTGGAACTGGAACGGCCCGCGGACGGAGTGGAACCGCGCCTGGAACTCGTTCGGCGGCACGAAGGCCGCGGGCGTCCGGCGCCCGTCGCTCGAGACGAGCTCCACGAGCGCCGGCACCTCGACCTGCGCCACGACCCGCACCGGCAGGTCGGTGCCGCGCGCGATGCGCACGTGGATCTCGTTGTTGACGCGGTCGACGCGCACGTTCGCCGTGCGGCCCGCGATCTCGATGTCGAGGTGGGTCCGCTGGGGCCACTCGACGCTCGACCCGAGCAGGCGGCGCAGGAACACGCCGAAGTCCTGGGGCTCGCTCCCGGCGACGCCGAGGAGGAGGGCCGCGCTCAGCAGGCCCACGGCGCCGCG
The DNA here is from genome assembly GCA_964545855.1 of uncultured Planctomycetales bacterium. Lineage (GTDB taxonomy): Bacteria > Planctomycetota > UBA1135 > UBA1135 > JACQFD01 > CAZJHD01. The sequence continues at coordinate 21,411 of CAZJHD010000053.1, read as the reverse complement.
CCAGCGCGCGGGCGCGGGGCGGAACGCGCCGTGGTGCTGCAGCGCGAGCGCCGCCTCCTCGCCCTCGCGGATCGTTCGATCGACGAGGTCCGGCGAGGCGCCCCCGGCGTCGCGCGAGAGCTGGAGGGCAGAGATGAGACGCTCGGCGAGCTCCGGGTGCGTGCGCTCCACCAGGAGGCCCGCGTCGTCCTCCGAGAGGCGGACGCGCATCGGCCGCAGCACCCAGTACCAGAGCGCCGCCGCGAGGCCGATCCCGACGAGGGGCGCCACGACGAGGCGCATCGCGTGCGGCGGGTCGAGCACCCGGTCGAGGTAGAACGACCCGACGAGGAGGAGCGACAGCAGCGCGAGCCAGGTGCCCGTGCCGTGCATCCACGCGAGCCAACGCAGACGCATGCGGACGCTCCGCAGGCTCGCGACGAGCCGCGGGTCGAGCGGTCGGGATCGGGATGCGTCGTTCACGCGAGGATCGTCACGGGCGGTCAGCGCTGGAAGATCGGGAGGTAGCGGTAGGGGATCTGGAGGATCAGCGTCGCGACGGCCGTGCTGAAGGCGGGACCGGGTCCGGCGCCGCGGTTGGGCCACGTGCCGTCGCTGCTCTGCATCTCGAGCAGCGTCTTGCGGACGTACTGGAAGTAGTTCCTCCAGCGCTCACCGCCCGCCACGTACATCGCCTGCACGGCGTAGTAGTGCCCGTAGTAGAAGAAGTAGTGGCCGTAGTCGCCGCCGTGGCGCTCGGAGAACTCGCGCAGGTTGCGCTCGAGGTAGTCGAGGCCGAGCTCGATGTCGCGGTCGTCGTACACGCCGGCGCCATAGAGCGTGACGATGCCGGCGGCCGTGAGCGGGAACGTGGCGCGCGAGTAGTTCTGCCTCTGGTAGTGGAACGCGCCGCGCTCGTCGTCGCCGAAGGTGTGGCGTCCTCCTCCGCCGCGCACGGCGCTCTCCTTCACGTACTTGATGGCGCGATCGATGGTTTCCTTCGGCACGGAGACGCCGATGTTGCGCGCAGCGCGCAGCGCCACCACCTGGCACACCGTGATCGACATGTCGCTCTCCTTCGCGAAGGGCACGTAGCGCCAGCCCCCCTCGCCGTTCTGGGAGTCGACGATGAGCCGCACGGCGTCCTGCAGCTTCTGGCGGACGTCGGGACGCGGCACCATCCCGAGGGCCTCCGCGAGGAAGAGCGTCGCGAAGGCGTGGCTGTACATGCGCGTGCCGTTCGCGTTGATGTAGCCGGAGCCGTCGCAGGACGCGACGACGTACGAGAGGGCGCGGTCGACGACGTCTCCGTAGCGGCCGCGGCCCGGCATCTGGCCGTTCGCGAGGAACGCCATGCCGGCGAGGGCGGTCACGCCGACGTGGGAGCGGTTGCGGCCCTCCGGGAGCACGTCGTAGCCGTTGTTGAGCTTGAAGCCGACGTCGCCCTGCCACGAGCCGTCGGGCTGCTGCTGCCCGGCGAGCCACGAGAGACCGCGCTCGACGGCGACGACGACGCGGTCGTCGATCTCCCAGGCCTCGGGGGCGCGGCCCGCGCCGCGTCCCGCGTCCGGCAGCTTGGCTCGGTCCTGCTGCGTCGCCCGTCCGCCCGACTGCACGGCGGGAGCCGGGGATGCGGGAGGGGACGGCACGAGAGCGCCCAACGCGAGCGGGATCGGCGCGCCGAGCGCCGCGAGCAGGATCGTTCGCTTCATCGGACGGCCCCTCAGCGGACCTTGTCTCTCGGGAGGAATCGGTGGATGCGCGTGTCGCGGCCCGGCTTCCCGGCGGCGACGACGAAGGCGCCGGGCGTCGGGAGGAGCGCGAAGGCGGAGCCCGGCGTGCGGGGGATCCCGAAGGTACGCGACTCCGTCAGGCGGCCCGTCGACCGGTCGAAGATCTGGATCTCGTAGAGCTGCACGTTCTTCTGGCGAGACACGTAGGCGAGCGCCAGGAGGTCGCGCCCCACGGCGGGCGCCGGGATGTCGGGGCGGTCGAGCGTGGCGCGCAGGCTCTGGGTCCAGGCGCGGCCCTTCGCGAGCTCGATCGCGTCGACGCGCGTGAACTCGCCCTCCGAGGAGAGAAGCAGCAGCATCGGGTCGTACCAGGGGATCGCGTCGTCCCAGCCGACGCCGGCGAGCCGCGTCCCGCCGGTCATGCGCGTGACGAGCGTGGTGCGGCCCGAGGTCGGATCGACGGAGAGGAGCTGTCCCTCCTCGCGCCGGTCCGGAGTGACGTGGAGCCGCACCGCGTAGACGCGGTCGGGCCCGTAGAGGACGGCGCCGAGGCGGCTCCGGCCGTCGCTCGGATCGGCGGAGACGCGCCAGGTCTCGCGTCCGCCCTGGGAGAGATCGAGCGCGATCGTGCGCGTGAGCGGGTAGTCGCTGTAGACGAGGCGATTCTCGTAGAGGCGCGTGCGGCGCGCGGCATGCACGTCGAAGTCGGCGGGGAGCGTGAGCGTCGGCATCGCCTCGCCCGTCGCCAGGCGCGCGCGGATCGCCACGCGCGGGATCGTGTCGCCGCAGGGGAGGAAGGCCACCTCCGTCTCCGACGCCACGGCGAGCCAGGGGCTGCCGGCGCGGTCGAGGTAGCTCTCCCACACCTCGGTGCCGGCGACGGCGTCCACGGCGCGGACCTGCACCCCGTCGGACCCTCCGGCCACGACGATCAGCAGACCCTGGGCGGCGATCGCCGACTCCACCTCGCGGCCGACGCCGATCGGCCGGCGGAAGACCTGGCTGCCGTCGGCGATCCGTGCGCCGAGCAGGCTCGCGCCGTCGGTGTAGGCGAGGACGCCGTTCCAGACGGAGACTCCCGCGCCCGAGGCGGCGGCGAGCACGGCGCCGCGCCCCGCCGCGTTGCCCGTGCCGTCCGTGGAGACGCTCCAAGCGGCGTCGATCGGCGTCGTGTCGATGGTGCGCAGCGCGTAGATCCGGTTCTCGTCCCAGCCGAAGGCGAACTCGCCGGCGCTCGTGTCCTGCACCGCCGGCCGCACGAGGCCGAGGAGCTGCAGCTTCCCGCCGGAGGAAGCCGGCCCCACGGACCCCGAGGGACCCGCCACGGCTTCCGGCGCGCGGTTCGCGAGCCGCTCCGAGCGCACGACTCCCGACTCGAGGAGCATCCGCTCGGCGAGGAGCGAGTTGCCGAGGGATTCCAGCGCCGCGGCGCTGGCGCGGAGCGCGCGCCGCCGGGGCACGTCGCCGGGACCGGTGCGCAGGAACTGGAACGCCTGGGGCGGCACCTCGGCGCCGCGTCCGAGCGAGACGAGCCGCTCGAGGCTCGTGCAGGCGGCCGTCGCCGCCGCCTCGCTGTTGGGAAAGAGCTGCGAGATCTCGCGGAGCTGCTCGGGAGTCGCGTCCTCGCCCGCCTCCGTGAGACGCTTGCGCGCCTCCTGCTCGATCACGGCGTAGACCGTTCGGCCGTGGGTGCGGATCAGCTCCGCGATGCGCGCCTGCGCGTAGCCCTCGAGCGGGCTCGGCGCGCCGCTCCCGAGCCACTGACCGCGGAAGCGCTGGATCGACTCCTGCCAGGCGGCCACCGCCGCCACGGGGTCGCGCGCGTCCTCGGCCACCTCGGCGCGGCGCAGGCAGAGGTAGAGCGACAGCGGCACCTGACCCCACTCGCGCCGCAGGGCCGACGTGTCGATGCGCACCGTGCCGAACTCGCGCTCGAGCTGCTCCATCACGCGGGCGCGCTCCTTCTTCTCGGCCGCCGGGAGGATCCGCTCGAGCGCGAGGCCCGCGTCGCGCCGCACTTGCGCGTCGCGCGCGTTCTCGAAGGCGCGCGCGAAGGCCTCCGCGGCCTGGTCGGCGTTGCCACGGATCTCGAGGGCGCCGCCCGCCTCGAGGGCGATCCGCGCGCGCAGGTCCTCCGTGCCCGGCATCGCCTGCAGCACCTGCTCCGCCTCGCGGAAGTCCTCGAGGCCCTGGAGGATCTCCCGGTCGCGGATCCGCACCTGCCCGCGCATCTGGAGCGCGCGCGCGAGCTTCTCGACGACGGGGCGATCGTGGGGAGATGCGGCAACGTTGCGCCGCGCGCTCGAGACGATCGCGTCGGCGTCGAAGAACGCCCAGAGCCGCGGATTGGCGAGGGAGAGGATCACTCCGTTCGACGTGACGAGGTTGCCGTAGTAGCGGTCGAGCCGCGTGCGCTGGACGGGGATGCCGGGCTGGTAGGGGATCTCCGCGGCGAGCGAGAGGTTCTCGCGGTCGAGGACCTGGATCGCGTTCTCCTGCGGCACCAGCACCGACGACTCCGTCAGCGCGGGACGCGGCGGGCAGGGCTCGTTGCTCCCCGCGCGCCACTGGACCCAGGTCGTGCGCGGCGACACCGCCTGCAGCGTCGCCGGCGCGCCGGGGACGCGCGGCAGATCGAGGGCGACGACGCAGCCGCCGGCGAGATAGAGCCGGCGTCCCACGATCCCGAGCACGTGGCAGACGGCCGTGAAGCTCGTGCCGGGCGCCGGATCGGGGTCGTTCGCGTCGATCGGATCGCGCAGCCACGGCTGACCGGTCTCGCGGTCGAGGACGTAGAGATAACGAGAGTCCGTCGGCGCGAGCGCGACGCACTGCTCCGAGAGCGCCGGCGGGCTCGCCGCCCAGAAGATGCGGCGCCGGTTCTCGTCGAAGTACGACCGCGAGTTCGGGAGCTCCATGGCGTCGTAGCGCCAGAGCCACTGGATCAGCCCCGACGTGAGGTCGATGCACCCCGCCACCCCGAGGTCCGACGAGAAGTAGACGCGGTCTCCGTCCACGGCGGGGGGCCCGCTGTAGAACTCGTAGAGCCGCCGGTTGAACATGTTGATCGGGCCCTGTCCCGTCGCGACGCGCGTGCTCCACTGGAGCGCGCCCGTCCGCAGGTCGAAGGCGGCGATCTGGAAGTCCGTCGAGGCGCCATCGGGGATCCGGTAGACCGGCGCGATCACGCGGTCGCCGGCGACGACCGGCGGCCCGGCGCAGCGGTAGTCGTCGAGGAAGTCGCTGCGGTCCTCGATCGCCGACGGCCGCCAGTGGCTCCACATCGGCGCTCCCGTCCGCGCGTCGAAGGCGTGGAGCTTCCGATAGGGGATCACCTTGTAGATGGTGATCTGGTTGAAGTCGCGGTCGTTGTGCGTCTTCAACGGCACGAGGAGCGGCGCCACGACGACGTTCCCCGCGACGGCGGGCGCGTAGGCGTAGGAGCGGTCCTCTCCCGTCACGTAGTCCTGGCGCCGGCCCGAGGCGACCGCATCCCATCCGACGGCCGAGGCCGGCGCGTTCCAGAGCGGCGTCCCCGCGGCGAGATCGAAGGCGGCGAGCGTCCAGCCGTTCGACACGAAGACCGAGTCGCCGGCGATGACCGGGTAGATCGGACGCGTGCGGTCCTGCAGGGAGACGGGCTCGAGCTCGAGCTCCTTCGCCCAGCGCGCGCCGCCGCGCACGCGCCCCGGATCGGCCGTCGACTCGACGTTGGCGAGCGAGAAGGCGGCCGACGGAGGCGACTTCGACAGGCGCGGCGGCTCCGTCGCGCGCGCGGCCGCGAGCGTCATGGTCGAACCTCCGACGGCCACGGCGCTCTCTCCGGCGAGACCGCTCGGGATCTCCGGTGCCGTGCGTCCGAGGGATCGCGCGAGGAGCGAGACGCGCGCATGCAGGTCGGGGTCGTGCGCGCGATCGGGCCGTCGCAGGGCGCGGTGGAGGATGGCGAGCGCCTCTTCCACGCGCCCCTCTTCCGCCGAGAGCGACGCGAGGGCCACGAGGGCGTCACCGCCGGCACGCGTCCACGGGAAGAGCTGGTGCGTGCGGCGCAGCGCCGCGCGGTCGAAGGTCGCGAGGGCGCGCTCCAGCATGCCGCTGGCGCGCGGCCCGTCGACCATCTCCACCTCGGCGCGCACGTCCGCCGGCTGCGCTTCCACCAGCGACGCGACGAGGCGCCAGGCGCCGTACCAAGTGCGTCCCTCGCGCTCCGGCACGACCGATCCGTCGAGCCGGACCTCGACCCGCAGGAGCCGCCCCGCGGAGTCGTCGACGAAGGGGCGGATCTTCTCGAGGGCGTCGGCGGCGCGCCCGCGCTGGAAGAGCTTCTGCGCGTCCTCGAGCGCGTTGCGCACCTCCTCCGTCTCCGGCACCGAGAAGGTCGAGCGCGTGCCGTCGTTCCCGCGCTGGCCGAACTGCGCGGCCGCCACGGCGGGAAGCGCGGCGACGAGCGCGAGCAACCACGCTGCATGTCCGAGCCCGACGCACGCGGGCTTCCTTGCGTTCGGCGGCCTTTCCACGAGCTGGCTCGAGAGTCGGGATCCTCTTCGGTGCTGAAGTCTCTTCGGTGTTCGAATCAGAGGAGCTGAGATCGCTTTCGGAGCCACCACTCGGCCGCGAGGAGTCCGACGAGCGCTGCCAGGACCCATCCAGTGTCCCACAGGTCACGGACCTCTGCAGCCTCGGGGATGTCGATCTGCCCGCCGCCGCGGAATCGACGAGCGACCTCCCCGACGCGCGACAGAGGGAAGTAGTTGGTCGCGCCCGCCGCGGAAGCGGCCGTTCCTCCCGCCGAGATGGCGGCGACGGCGCGGAGCGTCGTCGCGTCGAGCATCGGATCGCGGTTCTCGCGGTCCGGCAGTCGCGCGTCGAACTCGACGGAGGCGACGCGCTTCCCGCCCTCCGTGTCATCGGCCGTGAGCCAGGCCTCGTAGCGCCCCTCCTCGGGGAGGGGGAACGCGGCGCGGAAGGCGCCCGCCTCGCCCGGCACCGGCTCCAGCGAGACCTGCGTCACTTTCCCCGTGCGCAGCAGCTTCACGAAGGCCGGCTGCCGCGGCTTCACCGACGGCTGGAACGCCTCGTCGAGCACGCGCGCCTCCAGCACGGCGCGGTCGTTCAGCTCGAAGACCGACCGCTCGACGGCGAGGTTGTAGCGGCGGTCGCCGCTCTTCAGCCGGTTCAGCGCGAGGTAGCGCATCACCTTGCGCCAGAAGCGATCGAAGTAGGTGTCCGAGTAGACGTAGCGCCACCGCCAGGTGGAATCGATGCCGAGGAACATCGAGCGTCCCTCGGGCACGTAGGTGACGGCGGCGAGCACGAGGTTGCCGTAGCGGTTGCGCAGCTCGGGATGACGGAGCAGCACCTCGGCGCCGGGCAGCGCCTTCTTCACGGGAGCGAACCAGTAGTGGCCGCGGAGACCGTTCGGCAGCTCCCAGAGGCGGCGGTTCTCCTCGGGGTTGTCGACGAGCCGCACGAGATCGTGGGGGTGGCTCGGCGATTCGAGACGCGGCAGGAACTCGATGCTCCGATCGGCGTGGGCGAGCGCCTCCTCCTCGGCGCCCGGAAGCTCGATGGGGAGCAGCTCCTCGATCGGCGTCCCGGCGTAGGAGCGCGGGCTGTCGAGCTCGCCGGCGATCATCAGGAATCCGCCGCCGCGCCGGACGAAGTCGCGCACCGACTCCATGAACTCGTCGCGGTCGTCGCGCGACTCCCCCAGGTCGTCGGGGGAGACGTCGCCGAGGATGATCACGTCGAAGTTCTCGAGCAGCGTGCGGCGGTCCGTGGGGATCCGCGCGAGCGGCGCGAAGCCCTTCGTGCAGTCCTGGATCGCTCCGCGGTCGGCCGACGTGAGGAACGTGTGCACCACCAGGTTCTCGTCGGCGCGCAGCAGCGAGTGCTTCAGGAAGCGGAACTCCCACCGCGGGAAACCCTCCACGTAGAGCACGCGGATCTTCTCGGGCTTCACCTGGATCGTGCGGCGCACGACGTTGTCGTCCGTGAGGGCCTCGTCGGGCCGCGGCGCCACCTTCACGGCGACGCGGATCTCCCCGGCGCGCAGCGGCGTGAACCGCAGGACGATGCGGGCCGGCTCCTCGCCGGCGGCGATGCGCGCCTCCTGCACGGCGAGGGTCTCGATGGTGCTCCCCTCCTCGTCCTCCGCCACGAGGGAGACCTGCGCCACGTCCGACTCGACGCCGGAGTGGGTGACGCGCGCCGTGAAGGAGACCTCGTCGTTCTGCAGCGCCACGTCGGGCGCCTCGACGATCTCGATGGCGAGGTTGCTCGGCGCCGAGGGGTCGCCGACGCCCACGGTGTAGATCGGCACGAGCTCCGTCGCGGCCATGCGCGCGGCGTCGCGCGGATCCCGGCCGTCGTTCGACCGCCCGTCGGAGACGAGCACGATGCCCGGCACGGAGCGGCCGCGGTTCTCCTCCAGCGCCAGCGCGATCGCCTCGCCGAGGCGCGTGCGGTCGCCGGAGCCCGTCACGTCGTCGGGCGACGCCACGGGCGAGACCTCGCTCGAGAAGCGGTAGAGCCGCACGTCGTAGCCCTGCTCCGTGAGCTGCGGGAGCAGGTGGTCCGACAGGGCGCGCGCCACGAGCGCCGCGCGCGTGTGACCGGCGGGGGAGTCGCCCGCGACGAGACCCGCCGTCTTCGCGAGCGCCGCGCGCTCGCCGTCGTCGGCGTAGGCATCGCTGCGGCGCATCGACGCCGAGTCGTCGATGAGCACGGGCACGACCGTGCGCTGCGTCCGGTAGCGGATCGTCTCGAGGGCCGGCCGGAAGAGGATCGCCAGCACGCAGGCGAGCGCGAGCGCGCGGAGCACCGCGAGGCGCACCACCTCGCGCCGCGTGGCGCCGCGCTCGAGGCCGTACACGGCGCCCACGACGATCAGCAGCGCCGGCACGATGAGCAGCACGATCACCCAGGCGGGCGGCGCGTCGCGCAGCGTGAAGTGCGTGCGCGTCGCCTCCTGCAGGACGGGAGCGAGGAGGCCCGGCGCGGCGAGCAGGGAGGCGGGGATCACGAGCGCCTCCGTCCGAACCAGGTGGCGAGGGCCGACTCGAGGACGAGCACCGCGAGGGCGCAGGCGGCGAGCACGCGCCAGATCTCGCTGCGCGGACCCTCGGAGACGGGGAGGGACTCCGACTCGGTGCCCGTCGCGATCTTCACGTCGACTCCCGGGAGCGCCGTCGTGAGCGACGCCGTGGCGGCGCGGGAGAGATCGCCTTCCTCGGACTGCAGCCCCACGGCGAACCTCATGGCCGTGGCGGCGGTCATGCCGACGGCGCCCGTCGCGTCGACCTCGAGCGTGTAGAGACCCGGGCGGTCGGTGGCCGAGTGCGACACGACATAGCGGTCGGCCGCGCTGCCGGTCGGGGGCGGTGCGATCGGCGCCGCGCCCGTCGCGGGGGCGTCGTCGCGTCCCACGGGACGGGCCGTGGCGGCGACGTCGTGCGCGCGGCCGAGGGGGTCGGTGACGACGGCACGCCGCGGGAAGCCCCGCACCTCCGTGCGCAGGAGCCGCCCCACCTCGAGGTTCTGGCTGTCCGTGTCCGGCGACGCGACCGCGTGGAGCACGTCGAACAGGAACGGAATGAAGGTCTTCACGCTCTCCGCGATGCGGCTCCAGCGCCGATCGGGGCTGAGATCGACGGAGGTGGTCACCACGGCGACGCGGCCGCGGCCCAGCAGCTTCGCGACGAGGAACGGCGACAGCGCCGGGTCGTCGAAGCGCGCCAGCACCTGGGCGCCGCCGCGCAGGTCCTCGTCCGACACGTCGACGGAGAGGAAGCGGAAGACGGGCACCTCCGTCAGCAGCGGACGGCGCTCCTCCGGCTCGAAGAACCGCAGGTACTCCGGGACCGGGTCGGCCAAGTGCGCGACCCGCCAGGGGCGGTGCTCGCGCGACGGCACCTCCGCGATGTCGCCGATGGTTCCCGGGAGGAGCCAGCGCAGCGGATCGTCGCCCATCCGCAGGCGGAGGTTGTAGGCGCTCGGGTCGACCTTGTCGCCGAGGAACGCCATGAGGCCGCCGCCGCCCTCGACCCAGTCGCGGATCGAGACCGACTGCTCCGCCGAGAAGCCCTCGCAGTTCACGAGCACGAGCACGTCGGCCTGCTCCAGGAGGTCGATCTGCGACGCGAAGCGCGCGCGGTCGATGGGCTGGCCGCTCACGAGCTGGAACGGCGACACCGCGAGCGGATCGTCGGCCGCCGTGAGCGCGAGGCCGATCATGCCGGCGGAGGCGATCTCGGGATCGGGATCGGGGGCGCCGTCGACCACGAGGACCCTGAGCGGCGGCCGCACGTGCAGCGCGAAGGTGCGGCGGTCGTCGGCGGGGAGCGCGTCCTCCTCGATCGCCACCTCCACGGCGTGATCCCCGCTCTCGCGGAAGACGAGCGGGATCGTCACCTGCCGGCGCTCGCCGGGGCCGAGGTCGATCGTCTGCGGCGCCTCGCGGTTGCCGTCGACCGTGGGCGTGACGACGAGCTTCGCGCGCGGGGAGATCCCGAAGTTGCGCACCTCGGCGCGGATCTCGACGGGCACGCCCGTCGCCGGGTGCTCGTGGGCCGTCTCGAGATGCACGACGCCCGTGTTCTCGACGGGCCCCTCCGTGGGCGGCCCCACGTCGACCACGCGGAGCGCCACCTTGCGCGCCACGAGCGCCGCGGAGGCGCTGCGGAGCGGAGAGAGCCCCACCGGAGCCTCCGTCGCGGCGGCGCCCGGCGCGGCCGGCGCCGCGAGACGCTCTTCCTCCCGCGGGAAGAACGTGGAGCGCTGCAGATCGGTCACGAGGTAGGCGATCGCCCCGGCGTCGTTCGCCTTCTCGGCCCCCGTCTCGACCTCGGGGCCGAACGCGTCGACCTCCTGGGCCACGAGCTCGAGCGTGGCGGCGAGGTCCATGTCCTCGAAGCTCGGGCCCTGCAGGAGGCTCAGCTGGTCGCGCGCCGAGGAGATGCTCATCTCCGAGAGACGCATGGGCCGCCGCTTCCCGAGGATGAGCGTCGCGCGGTCCTGCCGCTCGGGACGGAGCGTCTCCAGGATCGTGCGCGCGGCGGCGATCCCCTTGTCGAAGGACGTGAGCGCGCCGTCGCGGTAGCCCATCGACCAGGACGCGTCGAGCACCACCACCACGTCGCGGCGGTCGCCGACGACGATGGCGAGGGGCGAGTCGGGGGAGAGCGAAGGCCGCGCGATGGCGAGCCCCAGCAGGAGCACGGCGAGCGCACGCAGCAGCAGGAGGAGCAGATTCTCCAGCTCGAGGCGCCGGCGGGTCTTCTTCAGCGCCGCCAGCAGGAAGCTCATGGCGCCCCAGCGCACCACCTGGAACCGCCGCCGGTTCAGCAGATGGATCACGATCGGCACCGCGACGAGCGCCGTGCCGAGGATCGCGAGGAGGGGATGGAGGAACAGACCGCCCATGGTCGACGCCGGCGCTAGGCCCGCGCCCGCGCGCGGGACGCGCGGGCTCCGAGGTAGGCGACGAGGCCCACGTCGAGGGGCGTGTCGGTCGTGAGGGGCACGAAGTCGATGCGGTCGGCGACGCAGCCGCGCCGCAGGCGGTCGTCGTGCTCGTGGAACTCCTTCAGGTACGCCTTGCGGATCGAGCGCGGGTCGACGAGCACCTGGGACGAGCCCTCCAGGTCGTCGAAGCGCGTCATGCGGTCGAACTCGAAGTGGACCTCGGCGGGATCGAGGATGCGGAGCACGATCACGTCGTGCCCGCGCGCGCGGAGCGACCGCAGCGCCTTCAGCACCTCGTGGGCGTCCGTGAGCAGGTCGGAGACGAGCACGACGAGGCCGCGCCGGTGGATCGAGTTGGCGCTCTCGAGGAGCGCCTTGTGGGTGGCCGTGGGCGACGCCGACTCGAGCGGCTCGATGGCGCGGATGAGCGTGTCGAGGTGGCTCGTGCCGGCCGAGGGCGGCACCACGTTGCGCACCTTCTCGTCGAAGACCACGAGGCCGACGGCGTCGCGCTGGCGGAGCGCGAGGTGCGCCAGCGACGCGGCGACCCAGCTCGCGTAGCGCAGCTTCGTGATCGGCGGCTCGTCGCCGCCCGCCGCCGACGAGTATCCCATCGACCCCGACGCATCGAGGAAGACGTGCGCGAGGAGGTTCGTCTCCTCCTCGAACTGCTTCACGGTGTAACGGTCGCTCCGCGCGTAGACCTTCCAGTCGAGGAACCGGAGGTCGTCGCCGGGGACGTACTGGCGGTGCTGCGCGAACTCCACGCTCACGCCGTGGAACGGCGAGCGGTGCAGTCCCGCGACCGTTCCTTCGACGACGAGCCGCGCCTTGAGCTCGAGCCTATCGATTCGGTTCAGGACCCGCGGGTCCAAGAACCTTCGGGAGTCGGGCATCGTCGAGGCCGGCGCTGGGATGACGCGGAGTGGAGTCGAGGAGGCGATCGATGAGGTGGTCGGAGGTGATCCCCTCGGCGGCCGCGGCGAAGTTCGGGACGATGCGGTGGCGCAGGACCGGGTGGGCGACGGCGCGCACGTCGTCGATGGTGACGGACGGGCGTCCCTCCAGCACCGCGCGCGCCTTCGCTCCGAGCACGAGGAACTGCGAGGCGCGGGGCCCGGCGCCCCAGGTGACGGACGTCTTCATGAAGTCCGGCGCCTCGGGCTGGTTCGGCCGCGTGCGCCGCGCGAGGCCGACGCAGTAGTCGAGCACGTGGTCGGCGATCGGCACGCGCCGGACGAGATTCTGGAGATCCAGGATCTCCGCCTTCCCCATGACGGGTTTCGGCACGATCGTCTCGCCCTCGGTCGTGAGGCGCAGGATCCGGCGCTCCTCGTCCTTCGTCGGGTAGTCGACGCGGATGAGGAACATGAACCGGTCGAGCTGCGCCTCCGGGAGCGGGTAGGTGCCCTCCTGCTCGATCGGGTTCTGCGTCGCCAGCACGAAGAAGGGCTGCTCCAGCGTGTGGCGCGTGCCGCCGCAGGTGACCTGGTACTCCTGCATCGCCTCCAGCAGCGCCGCCTGGGTCTTCGGCGGCGTGCGGTTGATCTCGTCGCCGAGGACCATGTTCGCGAAGAGCGGTCCCTTGATGAACCGGAACTCGCGAGTGCCGCTGGCGCGGTCCTCCTGCAGGACCTCCGTGCCCGTCACGTCCGCCGGCATGAGGTCGGGCGTGAACTGGATGCGGGAGAAGGAGAGGTCGAGGGACTGGGCGAGCGAGCGGACCAGCAGCGTCTTCGCCAGGCCCGGGACGCCCACGAGGAGCGCGTGGCCGCGGGAGAAGAGGGCCACCAGCACCTCGTCGATCACCTGCTCCTGTCCCACGATCACGCGCGAGAGCTCGTCGCGAAGGCGCTTCCGCGCGTTCTGCAGCTTGGCGAGCGTGTCGGCGTCGGCGCCGTTCGGGTTCGTGTCGGTCATGCTGCGTCTCTGGTCGTCTTCTCTGCGTCGAGGGATCCGGGATTGCGAAGGCGGGACTACGATCGGATGCGACGGGAACGATAGACGGAAATCGTCGAGGGGGCCGACCTCGTTTTCGGCGCGATCGCGGGGGAAAGAGGAGCGTCGCGCGCGGTGCATCGGCGACCGCGCCCGCGCCCTGCGCGCGCCGTCATTCCAACCCGCGCCGCCGCCCTCCGGAGGCGTACCCTCGCGGCCTTCCAGGCCCGTTCCTCCCGCTTGCTTCCATGGCCGCCCACTCCCACAGCCCGGACGATCCCTACTACCACTCGCGCGACCTCGCGCGGTTCCCCGAGGTGGGGAAGGACGCGCCGGCCCTCTGGGAGAAGTTCCTCGGCTGGTACTCGGAGGTGTTCAAGGAGGGGGCGCTGAGCGAGCGCGAGAAGGCGCTCATCGCGCTGGCCGTCGCGCACACGGTGCAGTGCCCCTACTGCATCGACGCCTATTCCAAGGCCTGCCTCGAGAAGGGGAGCGACTCCGAGCAGATGACCGAGGCGATCCACGTGGCCGCCGCCATCCGCGGCGGCGCGTCGCTCGTTCATGGCGTCCAGATGCGCAACCACGTCGACCGCGTCTCCATGTAGACGGCCCGGCGCGCGCCGACCGACCGATGTCGCTCTCTCTCCTCCGCCGCCGGCACCCGCTCGCCTCGACCGAGGCCCAGCGCGCCGCCCTCGACGCCGTGCCGACGGCGCGGGGCTTCGGGGAGGCGCTCGCCGAGTCGGGGCTCCAGCCGCTGCGGTCGACGTCGATCGAGGTGCTCCAGGTGAACGTCGGCAAGGTCTGCAACCAGACCTGCCACCACTGCCACGTCGACGCCGGCCCCGACCGCAAGGAGAGCATGGCGGCGGAGACCCTCGACGCCTGTCTGCGGGTCCTCGACGGGGCCGGCATCCCCACCCTCGACATCACCGGCGGCGCGCCGGAGCTCCATCCGCTCTTCCGCGACGCCGTGCGGCGCGCGCGGGCCCTCGGCCGGCGCGTGATCGACCGGTGCAACCTCACGGTGCTCCTCCTGCCGGGGCAGGAGGGGCTCGCGTCGTTCCTGGCGGAGCAGCGCGTCGAGATCGTGAGCTCGCTGCCGCACTTCAGCGGCAGCCGCACCGACGCCCAGCGCGGCGAGGGCGTCCACGAGCAGTCGATCGAGGCGCTGCGGCGGCTGAACGCGCTCGGCTACGGGCGGGAGGGGAGCGGCCTCGTGCTGAACCTCGTGACGAACCCCGTGGGCGCGTTCCTGCCGGGATCGCAGGCCTCGCTCCAGCGCGACTGGAAGCGGGAGCTGCGCCGCCGCTACGGGATCGAGTTCGACGGTCTCTACGCGATCACGAACATGCCCATCAGCCGCTTCCTCGAATACCTCCAGGAGTCGGGGAACCTGCAGGCCTACATGGAGCGCCTGGTGGAGTCCTTCAATCCGGCGGCGGCCGAGGGTGTCATGTGCCGCACGATGCTCTCCGTCGGCTGGGACGGCCGGCTCTTCGACTGCGACTTCAACCAGATGCTCGACCTGCCGATCCAGGGCGACGGCGCGGCGCACCGCACCATCCACGACTTCGAGCGCGCCTCCCTCGAGCGCCGCGCCATCCGCGTCGGTCCCCACTGCTTCGGCTGCACGGCCGGCGGCGGGTCGAGCTGCGGCGGAGCGACGGCGTGAGGTGCATCTCGGGAA
>CAZJHD010000053.1:0-6506 GCA_964545855.1 uncultured Planctomycetales bacterium | reverse complement strand
AAAGGGGTCTGACCCCATTCCCGGGTGCTCGCCCCTCGGCCTTCCACCCCGACGCGGCCTGACCCATGCCCACTCTCCTCCTCGCGGGCGACATCGGCGGGACCAACTCGCGTCTCGCCCTCTTCGAGATCGATCGAGTCGAGCCGGGGAAGCCGATCCCCGAGCCGAAGGAGCTGCGGCGCTATCCGAGCCGCGACCCCGGCGGCCTCGTCGCCATCCTGCGGCGCTACCTCGGTGACACCGGCGCCCGCCCGGCGGCGGCGAGCTTCGGTCTCGCCGGTCCCGTCGTCGGTGGGAAGGTGAACGCGCCCAACCTTCCCTTCGCCGTCGACGGTGAGGAGCTGCGCGCCGCCCTCGGTCTCCCGCGCATCACGCTGCTCAACGACCTCGAGGCCGCCGCGTGGGGTCTGCTCCACCTCGACGGGTCCCAGGTGAAGACCCTCCAGGCCGGCACGGCCGAGCCGCGCGGGCGCGTCGCTCTCATCGCCGCCGGCACCGGCCTCGGCGAGGGCATGCTCGCGCCCGTCGAGGGGCACTACCACGCGTTCCCCTCCGAGGGCGGCCACTGCGACTTCGCGCCCGTCGACGAGGAGCAGATCGAGCTGCTCCGCACCCTCCTGCGCTCCGAGGGCCACGTCTCCTACGAGCGCGTGCTCTCGGGCTCCGGCCTCGCGCGGATCTGGAGCCACCTCGCCGGCGGCGCCGATCCTCCGGAGCCCGCCTCCATCAGCAAGGGCGCCCTCGAGGGGAGCGACCCCGTCGCCGTCCGCGCGCTCCGCCTCTTCGCGCGCATCTACGGCGCCGAGGCGGGGAACCTGGCGCTCCGCACCCTCTGCCACGGCGGGCTCTACGTGGCGGGCGGCGTCGCGCCGAAGGTGCTGCCGTTCCTCGAGCACGGCGGCTTCCTCGAGGCGTTCCTCGCCAAGGGCCGCTCGCGCCGCGTCGTCGAGCGCATCCCCGTGAAGGTCGTCCTCGACGAGCGCCTGCCGCTGCTGGGCGCCGCGGCGCGGGGGGCGGCGGGATCGGAGGGAGTGGAAGGAGCGGGGTAGCGCGCGGGCGGCCCGGCGCTTCCCGTCGCATCGTGTCTCCGCCGAGTTCCTCCGCCGAGCACGCTCGGGACCGCGCCGGGCGTGTCGAGCCGCGTCCCGTCCTGCGACGCGTCCAACGGATCCACGCGTCGGCGGGGCCGCCGAATCCGATGCGGAACGCGAGGGTCATCTCCCGAGACGACGAAGACGCGGCCGCTCCAGCGCTGGAGCGCGAGGTGGAGCGCCGTCGCGACCGGGTGGGAGACGAAGCCCGCCTCGTAGGAGCCCGGAGGCGGAGCGGTGCTCCTTCTCGGACGGCTTGCGGCTCACGGCCATGACGATCGCATGGATCGCCGTCCGCACGTGCGGCCGGGCACCGTCCTCGAGGTCGCCGCCTCGCTACTCCTTCGCGGCCTGGGCGCCCTTCGCGTCGCGGGCCACCGGACACCGGTCGACGCAGACGATCTCGCCCGTGAGGGGGCAGACGACCGTGCCCGGGCAGTCGGTGCGCACGGCCACGGTGGCGCCGACGGTGGCGGACGGCGCGGAGCTGGCGCAGGCGACGAGCGCCAGCAGGGCGGCGCCCGCCGCGAGACGGAGGAGGTTCGAGAGGATCGAGCTGCGACTCATGGGACGGCCTCTTCGCGCGATGCGGAATGGGGAGCGAGGGTACCTCCGGCGGAGCCGCGCGGCCCGGGGCGACTCTCACGCTGGACCCTTCCGCGGAATCCGCCGACAATCCGGGCGGCACGCGGAAGGTTGCGCCCCGATGTCGGACCCCCAGGGCGAATTCGCCGAGTCTCGCGTCCGTGGTGGGCGAGCGCCCTCCGCGCGGTCCGCGACCCTGCCCGCGGGCGACGCGATGGCGGCTGCCGACGCGCACGGCGGGGAGCTCGTGCGTCTCGTGGCGCACCGGGGCGATCCCGACGCGGTGCTCGCCGTGAGCCGCAAGCTCCAGCCGCACGTGCTGGCGATCACGCGCGCGCGCCTCGACGCGGACGCGCTGCCGCTGCCGGAGCTCCTCGTCGCCGGGGACACCGTGCACCGAACCGTGCTCTCGCTCGTGGAGCGGCCGACCGAGCGCTTCTCCGCCAGGTTCCTCGCGGAGCTCGAGATCGCGATCGAGTACTTCCGGCTCCGCCGTCTCTTCGTCGATCGGTGGCTGCTCCAGGAGATGGGGCTCGACGTGCGGAGCCAGGCGCGCGTGGCCGCGATCGTCGAGGAGACTCTCCGGCTCCCCCTGCGCGAGCGGCGGCTCGTGCACCGCTGGCTCGGGACCGGCGAGCGCGTCGAGGCGATTGGCGCCGATCTCGGCATGACAGAGGCCGAGTCTCGTGGGATCCTGGCGCGCGTCGTCCGCGCCGCGCGCCCGTCCGTTGCCGATTGGGTCTCCCATTGGGAGCCCCCGAGCACGAAGAGACGCAAGCGGCGCAGGAGGACGAAGCGTGGCTGAGAAGCGACTGCTCCCCCGGCTCTCCGAAGACCTGGCCTGGCTCGCCGTCGAGGCGGATGCCGAGTCGTGCGAGATCCTCGACGCGGCGCGCAAGGCCGTGGCGCGCTCCCGCCGCCCGCCGCGCGCCCTGCTCACCCGCGCCGTCGGCCAACCGCGCGTGGAGACGATCGTGCGGTGCGCGATGGAGCTGGGGCGTGGGTGGCTGGCGGAGTTGGATGGAGACCGGTGCCTGGTGTTTCAGGGGAGGCCGCCGAGCCTGGCGGACGCGCGGTCTGCCGCCCGAGTTGTTCCGACGGTGATTCCGAGCGTGGAAGCGCGTCGTCTCGCTCGGCTGAGTCAGCGCGTCACAGCGCACGATCGTGCCGAGAGAATTGAACTCGCCGAACGAGCCTTCCGCTTCGCACGCTCACTCGATGGCGTCGGCACAGGCGCCGACCAGAATCTCCAGGCGACTTATTTCTTGCAGGGTCGTGCGCGAGACGCGCTGCAGGGTTGGGTTGCGTGCAGTCAATTGGCCCGAACGAGCGGCTTGCGCGGACGTGCAACCGCATCGGCCCTCACAGCGGCCGCGGAGTGCGGAGATCTTAAGACAGGATTCGCCATCTCGGAGATTCGCGAAGTGGGAGTCGACCCGATGTACCCGGTGCAATTCGCTCTGAACCGGCTCGTTCTCTCGTGCCAATCGGGGAGCTTGAGCCTCGTCGATGCCTCTGTTGCGCTCGTACTCGATCGGCTCTCCCAGTCGCCTGAGTTTGTGAAATCTGCGCGAGAGCGCATCCGAGAACTCCATGCCGAGCTAATGACGCGGCCCGGAGTCAACGAGACTCGGGCGCGAATCGAGCGACTTCTCGAGTCTTGGGCCTGACGGATTCCCATGAACAAGATCCCTCGATCGACTCCTCTTGTGTTTTCTTGTCTCTTGAGAGAAGCGCAACTTCTGCTTTGGGGCCTCGCCGCGATCCTGGTGATGGCGGTGCCTGCCGTTGCGCAGATTCTTTCACCTCCGGCGAGCCGCGGTGGAGGAGCGGGAGGAGTCATCGTTGTCTCGGAACGCAAGAGCCGGATTGCCGACGACGACGCAGCTCAATACCCGGGATCAGGTCACGCAACGCCACCTACATCTACCAGAGAGTGACATGGATCGAAGTGTTATCGGTTGAGCTTCAAACCCGCCGTTTGGGGAGCGCGACTCGAGAGTGAGTAGCAGATCGGATTTCGACAGCTTGCGCGGATGGCTCGCAGGAGCCGCAGGGCTCGTGCTTCTCGTGTTGCTAATAGCAACGCTCAACCACTTCCAATTCGGTGTCGACGGACGCTCGGGCGCACGGGGATCCGCGCTCGCCGATTCTCACGAGGGCGCGAACGCGGCGTCCTCTCCCGCGACCTCGATCACAATCGCGTCGACGGGCGACGAGCCTGCGTCTCGAAGCGACGCAACTGCGCGAAACATTCGAGTCCTGGGCCCGAATGGAACGTCAGTGGCGGACGCCCGGGTCTTCGTTCTCTCGGCCGAGGCTCCGCCTGGGAGATCATGGCAGCTCTTCGAGGTCCCGCCAACTGCAGTGTTGGAGGCTTCGCGCACCGATTCCGAGGGCAGATGTGAGATCCTGCGCTCTACGCGAGATGATTGGATTCTCGTGCATCAGCCGCAGAGCGGTTGGGCGGCGGAACCGCTGAGCGCGATCGGCGAGGAGGTTCGGCTGCGCGGTCCTTCTTGGGCGGGAATGCGGCTGAAGGACCGCGCGGGCAACCCCCGTTCTGGTGTGCGGCTTATCGCGCGCCGGCTGGCCTTCGTCGAGTCGCCGACGGGGCTCAAGGCTCCCGACCGAGGTCTCCCCGCGCGGCTCTTCGCTGAGGTGGAGGTGCTTGAGGCCGTCACCGACCAGAAGGGCGTTGCGTGGTTCTCCGTCTCGGGGAACGGCTTCTACCGGTGGACCGCAGACGCGCCTCCGGAGGCGCCCCAATGCGGCGTAATTGCGCTTCGAGTCGGCAAGATTCGCGGGGAGACCGCCTGGGGAACCGCGGAAATCCACGTGCGCGCTGTCGATGACGAGAGTGGCTTGGGCGTGACGTCGGCTCGCGCGTGCGCCGTCGATGTGGAAGAAGGACTCTGGCCTCTCAGCAACTGGGAGTCCGCCGACGACGAGGGCTGGATCCGATTCCGTGCCGCAGTGCTCGGGCGCTACTTCGTGCGAGCGCTCGTGAGAGCGGAAGGCTACTCCCAGGCCTTCGCCGACATTCCGGAGCTCGACACGCAAGCGCACGTCGAGCGCACCGTCGTCCTCGAGCGATCCGCGGAGCTCAGCGGAGTCATCGTCGACGCTGCGGGCGCGCCGTGCGACGAGGCGTCGGTTCGTGCATCGCGCGCGAAAGATCTCGAGCCGATCGATCTCGTCCACTGCGATGCTGACGGTCGATTCGTGATCGCCCGCGCGCCGGCGCGCGGCGACTTGATCCTCGCCTTGAGTGCCCCGGGCTTCGCCCCGCGTGAGGTTCGCGTCGCGAGCCGGGGCGTGCTTCCCGAGCCGCTGGTGCTGACTCGCGGCGGCCAGATCGTCCTGAGGATCACGGGGACCGTTCCGGACATCCGGTCTCCGAAGAACGCCCGAATCTACCTTTGCTACGAACTCGACGTTGGCCGCCTGCGCGACCCTTGGATCCTCCGAGAGCTTCCCTGGGGCGAGACCGAGCACCGGATCCCAGTCGATGCACCCGGCCTCTACTCGGTGATCGCAGATGTCGACGGCTACGCGCTCATGCACGCCGGTTCCGTGGACGTTCCCTCCGGAGGCGAGTCGGAGTTCACGGTGCGACTGGAGCGCGGAGTCACGGTCTGCGGCACGATCGTCTCCGCCAAGACGCGCTCGCCGATCGAGGGCGCCGAAGCGAGCCTGATGGGACCGCGCTTCCCGGATGGAACCTGGGGCGCGAGTTACCGCTACGCGGATGCCGACGCGGCCGGCCGCTTCGAACTTGCGGGGGTCCTCCCCGGCGACCGCGACCTTGCCTTCCTCGCCGATGGCTTCGTGTTCAAGGTCTTGCCCGTCCGTGTGCCCGACGAAGGCCCGCACGACATCGGCACCGTCGAGCTCGTCGGACCCTCGCGGGTCTTCGGGAGCATCCGCTCCGACGCGCCGCTGCCCGACACGCTGCGCGTCACCCTCCTCGCTCCGAACAATCTCTACTTCGACAGAACCTTCGACACAGCGGCGTCGACTTACGACATCTCCGGCCTCGTCCGCGGCGCCTATTCGATGGGTCTCCGCGATCTCGCCGACCCGCTCGCCACGCTCGCTCTCGTCCCGTTCGAGATCGGAGACGAGCAGGATCTCCGCATCGACCTCGTCCACGGTACGGCGCGTCTCTCGGGGCGGATCCGCCGCGCGGGGAGCCTCGTCGCGGGCGAGCGGTGGAGCGTCGGTCTCCTCCATCCCGGCTCGGGCGACGTGCTCGCGCAGCGCGACTCCGTCTCGGCGGGCGCCTTCGAGCTGGCCGGTCTCCCGGCGGGATCGTTCCTCCTCACCGGCACGCGCTTCGACGCCGACCCGGCGTCGAGCTTCGTCCGCGCGATCGTGCTGAAGGCCGGAGCGAACGACGTCGACGTCGATCTCACCGGCACGCGCCTCGAGGTGGAGGTCGTCGACGGCGACGGCGCGCCGGTTGTGGGCGCGCGCGTCGAGCTCCGGCCCGAAGCCTCGGAACTCGCGAGATCGGTCGCCGGCGCCGCCACGGCGCGCAACGGCGTCGCGACGCTCCTCGACCTCGACGCGGGAAGCTACTCCGTCGAGCTGCAGGCCGACGGCCGCGTGCGCGCGCTCCGCGGCAGCGTCACGCTCCGCGAGGGTGCCACGACGCGCCGCCGCCTCGTGCTGCCGCGCGAGTCGCTGCTCTCCGTGCGCGTCCTCGACGCCGAGGGGCGCCCGCTCCCCGGCGCCGAGGCGCGCGCCGAGCCCGCCGCCGGCGCCGCCGGGCGCGCCGCCGAGGTCGCCGACGACGGCGACGGCGTGATCCGCATCCCGCGTCTC
>CAZJHD010000052.1:0-29673 GCA_964545855.1 uncultured Planctomycetales bacterium | reverse complement strand
GCGGCGCGTCGGACACGCAAGCCCGTGCATCTCCGAATCCTGGTCTCTTATTTAGCAGCCCGTGACGAGAGCGCTCCGCAGGGCAAGCGCGCAGCTCGACGACCAACGCCACGGGCAGCCAGCTCGGGGTCCGCTCTCGAGATGCGGACTCGCGGCCCCGCTGCGCGGCGCCGAGCCCGAAAGCGACGGGGCGAGCTCGAAGCTCGCCCCGTCGAGAGCCACGGTCCGGTGGGGACCTACTTCAGCTTCGTCTGCAGCTCCGCGATCGCCTTCTCCATCTGCTGGACGGTGGCCGTGACGCCGTCGCCCATCGACTTCCAGGAGTCTGCGCTCGCCTTGCTCAGCTCGCCGAGCTTGGCCGTGAGGATCGTGCGCTGCTTCTCGAGCGCCTGGAGCTGCGCCTCGGCCGTCGCCTTCACGTCGAGCGCGGCGCCGTCGACCTTCTTGCGGAGCTCCTCGATCTGGCCCGAGAGGCTCTTCTCCTGCTCCTGATACTTCGCGACCGCTTGCTTCTGGGCATCGGCCAGCGCGGCCTTGCCGGCCTTCGTCGCGTCGTCGACCTTCGCGCCGAGGTTGTCGAGGGGCCCGCCCGAGGCCTTGGCCGGCTCCTCCTTGGAGCAGGCGAAGGCGAGCGGGAGCACGAGAAGCAGGGATGCGATGCGCGCGAATCTCTTCATGGGATCCTCCGTGGGGAACGAGTCCCCTCCACTCTGGACGGTGCGACGCGAGAAATACAGGGGCCGCCCGGGCGAGCCCACGGCCCGCGCTCAGCGAGGAGCCTCGGAGCCCGGCTCGACGAGCACCTTCCCCTCGATGACCGTCCAGAGGACGCGCGCTCCGAGGAAGTCCTTCGGATCGGCGCTCACGAAGGGATCGGTGGCGAAGACCGTGAAGTCGGCGAGGTATCCCACGCGCAGCCCACCGAGGTCGCCCTCGCGAAAGCTCGCGAAGGCGGCGCCGCTCGTGAATCCCGCGAGCGCCTCGTGCGCCGAGAGAGGCGGCGACGGCCCGAAGTCCGGTCCGTCGGGATCGTCCGGCGCGCGGCGCGTCACGGCCGCGAAGAGTCCGAGACGCGGATCGTGGAGCTCCACGGGGAAATCGCTGCCGAAGGCGAGCGGCACGCCGAGGTCGAGGAAACGCCGCCACGCGTAGGCGCCCTCCATGCGCGCGGCGCCGACGCGCTTGCCGGCCCAGGGCCCGTCGGATGTGGCGTGGATCGGCTGCATCGACGCCACATAGCCGCCGCGCGCGAATCGCGCGAAGTCCTCGGGCGCCACCACCTGGCAGTGCTCCACGCGGAAGCGGCGCGCGGCCCGCTCGCCCTCCGGGAGCGCCGCGTCGAAGGCGTCGAGCACCGCCCGGTTGCCGCGGTCGCCGATGGCGTGGACGCAGAGCTGGAGGCCGCGCGCGGCGCAGGTGCGCGCCAGATCGGCGAGCGCTTCGGGCTCCGTGAGCATGAGACCGACGTTCCCGGGATCGTCCGCGTAGGGCGCCAGCAGCGCCGCGCCGCGCGAGCCGAGCGCCCCGTCGGCGTAGGCCTTCACGGCCCGCAGCTCGTAGCGCCGCCCCTTCTCGGGCGCGCCGGGGACATGTCCCACGGAGGCCATGCCGTAGACCCGCAGCTCGAGCCGCCCCTCGGCGTCGAGACGCCGGAGCAGCGCCTGGTCGGCCCGCGACTCGCCGGCGTCGTGCACCGCCGTGAGCCCGGCCGCGAGCGCCTCGCTCTGCGCCGCGAGGATCCATCGCTCGCGGTCGTCGTCGCTCGGCGGCGGCACGACGCGGGACACGAGCCCCATGGCGGCGTCGACGAGGACCCCCGTCGGCTCCCCGGCGGCGTCGCGCTCGATGCGCCCGCCGGACGGCGCCTGCGTCGACGCGTCGACGCCCGCGAGGCGCAGTGCCGCCGAGCTCGCGAGAAGCGCGTGCCCATCGACGCGCGTGAGCAGCGCCGGCCGGTCGCCGACCACGGGGTCGATGGCGGCGCGCGTCGGGAAGGCGCCGCCGGGCCAGAGATTCTGGTCCCAGCCGCGGCCGCGCACCCAGCCGTCGGGGTTCCGCTTCGCGA
The DNA here is from genome assembly GCA_964545855.1 of uncultured Planctomycetales bacterium. Lineage (GTDB taxonomy): Bacteria > Planctomycetota > UBA1135 > UBA1135 > JACQFD01 > CAZJHD01. The sequence continues at coordinate 27,608 of CAZJHD010000052.1, read as the reverse complement.
AGGCGGCGACGCGACGCGCCAGCTCGTCGAGGGATCGCGCCCCGCGGAGGTCCGCCTGGTCGAGCTCCGCGCCGAGGCCGAGGAGGTGGCCGTGTGCGTCCTGCAGTCCCGGCACGAGGGCTCCGCCGCCGACGTCGATCACGCGCGTGCGCGGAGAGACGAAGGGGTCGGTGTCGGGCGTGCGGCCGAGCGCGACGATCCTCCCCCGCCGCACGGCGATCGACGTGGCGCCCGTCGCGCCGTCGACAGGGTCGTGGAGCCGAGCGTTGCGGAAGACGAGGTCGGCGGGCTCCGGCGCCGAGCGCTCGGTGCCGCCGCCGAGGGAGAGGGAGCAGGCGGCGGCCGCCGCCAGGAGACCCGTCGTCGCGAGGAGGCGTCGCGCCGGATGGGCCCGCCGTGGCGTGCGGCCGGTCACTCCTTCATCCCCGGCGTGCGGAGGACCGCCAGGAAGTGGTCGAAGGCGCGCTTCTTCGCATCCGTCGACTTCTCGCCGAAGAAGATCTGCACGGTGTAGAGGGCGTCGCCGTCCCGGAACATGCATGCCTGGTGGTCCTGGGTCTTCTCGCCCTCGAATACGGCCGTGAAGTCGACGAGCTGCGCGTCGAGGCCGCCGAGCTTGATCGTCTCGGATCGAGTCTCCTGGACGTTCGCGAATTGCGTGAACTCCTTGCTCGCGAGCGAGCGCAGGCCGCTCAGGTCGTCGGGGAGCGTGCCGCGGAAGACGCCGAGCGTGATGAGCGAGCCCTCGCCGCCGATCCAGGTGAACTGCTTCCCGTCGAGCCCGCCGTTCTTCATGGAGAACGGCTTCAGGCCCACCGACGCGAAGCCCTGCACCGGCGGGCGCACGAGGAAGAACTCGCCGCCCTCCACGCGCGAGTAGGGCTCGCAGGAGACGGGCCGGATCGACGCGAGCGCCGGCTCGAGCCGCGGCCAGAGCGTCTTCGCGCGCGCGGCGGGCACTTCCACGCAGGCGACCAGGACGCGCCCGTTGAAGGGGAGGAACCGGTAGTCGCGCCGGAGCTTCGTCTTCTCGCGCGTGAACTCGATGGAGCACGCGAGGCCGCCCTCCGGCGCGCCCGTCTCCTCCTTCCAGGCCGCGGAGCCGAGCTGCACCTCCTCCTCTTCCTTGATCGCGGCGGCCACTTCGGCGACGGGCCGCAGCGTGTGCCACGCGCGCAGGTGGATCGCTCCGTCGGCGTCGGCCTTCGCGCGCAGCACGAGCCGCCCGACGGACGACTCGACGGAGAGCGTCCACCGCGGCGGACACTCGAGGCTCGCCCCCACGGAGAGGTCTTCGTAGACGACGAGCTTGCCATCGGCGGTACCGGGGAGCGCTTGGTCGGGCGCCGGAGTCTTCGACGAGCAGCGCGTGATCCGCGCGATCTTCGACTTCGCGACCGTGAAGCCCTTGCCCGTCTCGGGGTCGAACTCGACGGCATCGGGGAGGTCTTTCTGGACCGTCCCCTTGTGCACCTTGCCGTCCTTCAGGTGCAGCACGTCGGCGAAGGCGATCCCCGACGACGCCGCCAGGAAGAGAACGAGCCACGCTCCACCGAACGCATGCCGCACCATCGATCCATCCTCCGTGGCGCTCGCCGCGCGGGCGCCGGTCAGCCGTCCTCCGCTCCGTTCGTTCCGTCGCTCGCGGCGACGACGTGCCGGCAATCGATCTCCTGGCCGCCGGCCACGATGATCCGATCCATGTCGCCGTTGCGCCTCACCACCTCGCCCGGGAAGACGAGGGAATCGCGCAGGCGGATCGGCGAGGCGATCTCGGCGCCGTCCATCAGGATCGAGCGCTCGAGCACCGCTCCCTTCGCGATCTTCACGTCTCGGCCGATCCAGCTCCCGTCCTTGGCGCCGGCGCCGCCGTTCCCCGTGCGCAGCACGTGGAGGTTCAGCGCCAGGAGGTCGTGCGCGTAGGTGAGGTTCAGATCGTCGCGCACCACCTCGAGGGCGCGCACGCGGTAGCCGTCGTCGATGAAGATCTGGATCGCGTCGGTGATCTCGTACTCGTCGCGCATCGCCGTGCGCGGCGTGCGTCGCACGGCGTCGAAGAACGACACGTCGAAGAGGTAGAGCCCGCAGCCCTTCAGGTTCGTGCGCGGGTGGCGCGGCTTCTCGATCACGCGGTGGACGAGTCCGTCCTCTCCGATCAGCACGACGAAGTTCCGGCGGATCGCGTCGCGATCGGCTTCGCTCTTCACGGCGAGCGCCCCGTCGCAGGCGCCGGGCTCGAGAGCCTGCGCCATCGCGTCGAGGCCCGTCGTCTCGAAGAAGATGTCGCCGAGGAAGAGGAAGAAGGGCCGGTCGACGTGGCGCTCCAGGCGCGAGACCGCGTGGGCGATGCCGAGGGTCGCGCCCTGCTCGACGTAGCGGATGTTCACGCCGAAGGCCGAGCCGTCGCCGAGCGCGCGCACCACCTCGAATCCGAGGTGGCCGATCACCACCACCACGTCGCGCACGCCGACGTCGCGCAGCGCCTCGAGCTGGTAGCCGACGAGGGGCTTCCCGGCGATCGGCAGGATCGGCTTCGGGTAGCGGTCGGAGAAGGGCTGCATGCGCGTGCCCTTCCCGGCCGCCAGGATCACGCCCATCGCGTCGCTCGGCTTCATGCGCGGACGAGCGTACCCGAAAGGGCGCCGACGGCCCTTCTCGGCGCGCGCGCCGAGCCGCCGGTCCGACCGACCTACCCCGGCCGGATCCGCACCACGTTCAGGCCGAGCTCGGCGTCGCGGAAGACGCGCCAGGAGCGCTCCGAGTCGCGGAGGAGCTGGTAGACCTGCAGCCGATAGGGCCGGACGTTCGGCCCCACGTCGAAGGGCCGGTCGCCGATCGCGAGCCACTGGACGCCGAGGCGCTGCGCCGTCTCGAGGATGCGGTCGAGCGGCTCGTCGGGGAGGCGCACGACGGAGATCGGGAATGCGGCGTAGAGGTTCCAGGTGCGCTCGAGCATCAGGCGGTCGGCCTGGGGCCGGAAGCCCTGCTTCACGAGCTCCTCGCCGAAGGAGCGCCACTGCGCCGTGCCGCGTGAGATGGTGGGTCCCTTGTACTGGCGGAGGTAGGCGCCGCCGCCGAGCGCGTTCAACGCGGCGAGCGCGAGCACGGCCGCCCACGCGCCGGTGGCCGCGATCCGCGGGACGCGCGCCGCGAGGGCGCGCGGCGGCTCGAGGCAGGCCGCCATCCCCACCACGAAGAGCGGATAGAGGGCGTACATGCTCGAGACGTAGGACTGGTTCGCGACGCCCGTGAAGAGCCAGGCGTAGAAGGCCAACTCGGCGAAGGAGTGCAGGCCGAAGACGCCGAGCCAGCGCGGTGCGAGCGGCGGATCGTCGCCGCGCCGCCGGGAGCGCAGCGTGCGCAGGACGAGCCGCGCGAGGCCCGCGAAGGTGAGACCCGCCATCACCATTCCGAGAGGGCGCAGGAGATACCAGGGCGGCGGCTCGGGGTCGTGGAACGTCGCGTTCTCGTCGCGCAGCCACTTCGCGAGCGAGCCGAGGAGCGCTCCTGGCGACGCGTCGACCCACTGGGATCGGTCCTCGATGGTGGGATCGAAGTAGGACGCGACGTAGGTCCAGGCCGACTTGGCCGTCTGATCGGCCTTCTCGCCGAGCCGCACGCCGACGCCCTCGGCGAAGTAGCGCCGCGGCACGAGGCGATCGGGGAGCGCGAACCACTCGGGGTAGTCGCGGAGCCAGAGGGCCTTGGAGGGTCCCGGCGGCATGGGCGTTCCGTAGACCTGGACGTTGCGCACGAACCAGGGCGACATCACGACGACGTAGGCGGCGACGGCCACCCCGAGCGGGCGCGCGCTCGCGCGCCAACCCTGGCGGCGGATCGCGACCACCGCCAGCACACCGGCCGTGCCGAAGAGCGTGAGCGCGTCGCCGCGGAAGAGGTGCGCGAGCCCCACGAGCACGCCGAAGACGAGGCCGCGCCTCGTCGTGAGGGGCGCCGCCGAGAGCAGCACGAGCGCCGCGCCCACGATCATCCCGTAGGGTCCGTGGGAGAGCGGCGCCGCCGGCTGGTCGAGGAAGAGGTGGAACGCGACGGACAGCACCGCGGCGCGCGCCGCGAGCGTGCGGTCGCGGAAGAGGGCCCACGCCGTCCACCAGACGACGATCGGGTAGAGCGACGTGAACGCCGACATCGCCACCTTCGCCGCCTCGAAGGTGGCCTCGCCGGCGAACCACATCCCGACGAACGCCACCACCGAAGGCCCCGGCATCCACCAGCCGTTGCTCGGCGCCGGCACGGCGCCCGACGGGTTCTCCAGGAAGCTCCACACGTAGTCGCAGACGAAGCCGCGCCCGGCGAACAGGTTCTGCGCGACGTGGAAGTAGTAGGGCGTGTCCCCGTGCCCGGCGCTGATGCGCGACGCGTTCGCCCAGAGCTTCAGGGCGAAGGTCGCGGCGCAGCAGCCTGCCAGCAGGAGGATCGCTCGCGTCCGATCCCGCACGGAATCGAGCCTACCAGCCGCCTCGGGAACTCCCGCGGGATAGGCTTCGACTCCACCTCTCCCACGCCGCAGGACCTCGATCGTGTCCTCTCCGGGACGCCCGCCATCGCCTCGCCCTCGCCCCCGCCGGCGCGGGACCGCAGCGCGACCTTGGCTCGTCGCGCCCGCGATCCTCGCGGCGGCGGCGCTCGCCGGCTGCGGAGGAGCGGCCGCTGCCGCGGCTTCGCCGGCACCCTGGGAGCTGCTCCCGGCCTCGGGATTCCGCCCCCACTACGCGTCCGTCTACGAGCTGGAGCCGCAGCGGGATCTCGACGTGGGCGGCGGGCACGCCACGAAGATCAACGGAGGCGGCTATCGCGGTGAGCCGATCTCACCCCTGCGCAGGCCCGGTCAGGCGCGCGTGCTCTTCCTCGGGGGCTCGCGCATCTTCGGAGTCGGCCAGCCCGACGGCGCCACGCTCCCCTCGATCTCGGCGACCCTCCTCTCGTCGGGCGAGGCGGATGCGGGCGCGTGGGCCGTCGCGAACCTGGCCGTGCCGGGATCCACGTCCCACGAGATCGCCGGAGCGCTCGGCCTCCGCTGGATCGCGCTCGAACCCGACCTCCTCGTGGTCGGCGATCTCGACGCCGACGCACGCGCCCTCACGACGCCGGGCTTCCGCGACGACTACGGCCACCTCTGGCGCGTCTGGGTGCCGCGGCCCGAGGACGCCGGCCGGCGGCTCGGGGAATGCGTCGCGGCACAGGTTCCGGCGTCCGTCGCGGCGCGCCGCGCCGCCGCCGAGGCCTCGAGCACGGCGCCCTTCGAGCGGAATCTCGCAGCGATCCTCGATCTCGCCGCGGGGCGCGGAGTCCCCGTCGTGATCCTCCTCCCGGACGCGATGCGCGCGGCCGACCCCGCCGAGCTCGTCGCCGCGACGCGCCTGCGCGCGCGCGCGGCGGAGATCGCGAAGGCGCGCGGCGCGACGGCGCTCGACGAGGCCGAGGTCGCGCCCGCTTCCATGCCCGACGGGAGACTCCGGAACGAGGCGCTCGCGCGGGCGCTCGTGCCGGCGATCCGGGAGCGCGTGCGCCGATGAGCCTCGTCCGGAGAGCGACGCAGATCGTCGCCTGCGTGGTGCTCGCGGCCGTCCTCTCCGAGGGCATCGCCCACGCCGTCCTCGCCGTCGACGACCGCGTGCATCCGATGCACGTCGCCGCCGTGGAGGCCGACCTCTACCGGCCGCACCACCACCGCGGCTATCGGATCGAGCCGCACGCGCCGTCGCTCCCCGAACGCGGCCCCCACGACCGCCACGGATTCCGCGGACCGGAGATCTCCGAGGCGAAACCGGCGCATGCTTGGCGGATCGCCTGCATCGGCGGCTCGGCGACCTACGGCACCAAGCTCGCGAGCGACGCCGAGACGTGGCCACGCCGTCTCGAGGCGATCCTGCGAGAGACCGTGGCTCCCGTGGAGGTCCTGAACGCCGGCGTCCCCGCCTACAACGCGGCCGACTCCCTCCAGCTCGTGCGCGAAGTGCTCCTGGGCCTCCAATGCGATCTCGTCCTCGTGCTGCACGGCGCGAACGACGTGATGCCGAGGCTGCGGCCCGGCTTCCGCGTCGACTACGCGCACATGCGTCGGACCTGGGAGTGGACCGACTGGCGCGCGGGCGAGACGTCGGCGAGCGCCCTCGTAACGCTCCTGAAGCGGCACCTCGCAGCGCCGAGCCGCCCGCTCGCGCTCCGCGTGCTCACGACCCACCCGTACTCCGAGTCGGAGGCCGTGGAGGCGCCGGCGTTCGCGAGCTCGACACCGGCCGCCTTCCGCCAGCACGTCCGGTCGATCGCCGACGTCCTCCGAGGAGCCGGAGTGACTCCCCTCCTCCTCACGCAGCCCTGGGATCCAGCGCACCTGCAGAAGGACCTCGCCCACCGGGGCCCTCTCTACGGGAAGGCCCTCCCGGAGCACCGCGACGCCGTGCGCGACGTGGGGACCGCCACCGGCGCGGCCGTCGTCGATCTGGCGGCCGAAATGCCGATCGCGGGGAACTTCGCCGACTTCGTCCACCCGAACGCCCGAGGCGCCGAGTGGATCGCGCAACGGCTCGCGACGGAGATCCGCGAGCGGGGTCTTCTCTCGAAGCGCTGACGTCTCGACCCGTCGGGCACCTGGGGCGCCGCGAAGGCGCTTTGGTACCTTGCCGCGCCCGGCCGATCCGGGGACCGACCCCCACCCGCCGCCGAGTGGCCCCCGACCCGCCCCAGCTCTCCGTCTGCGCCCCCGCCTACAACGAGCGGGACGGGATCGAACGGGTGGTCCGAAGCTGGGCCGAGATCCTGGGCCGCTTCGGCGTGACGGCCGAGATCGTCGTCACGAACGACGGATCGACCGACGGCACGGGCGACGTGCTGGAGGAGCTCCGCGCCGACGTGCCGGCGCTGCGCGTCGTCCATCTCCCGAAGAACGGCGGCTACGGACGCGCGCTCGGCGCGGCGATCGCCGCGTCGCGCGGGACCTGGGTCGCGACCATCGACTCCGATGGCCAGTTCGACCTCGCCGAGGCGAAGCGGCTGATGGACCGCGCCATCGCCGAGCCCGCCGACCTCGTGTCGGGCTACCGCGTCGCGAAGAAGGACAGCTTCTTCCGCGTCTTCGCGAACCGCGCCCAGAACTGGCTCGTCGCGGTGCTCTGCGGCGCGCGCATGCGCGACGCGAACTGTGCGCTGAAGGTCGCGCGCGGCGATCTCCTGCGGGCGATGCGGCTCGAGGCCACGGGTTACCCGCTGCCGACGGAGATCTGCGTCCGCTTCCACGCGCGCGGCCACCGCATCGCCGAGGAGCCCGTCGCGCACCGCGAGCGCGAGGCGGGGCAGAGCAAGCTGAAGGTGGTGAGCACCTCGTGGCGGATGTTCGTCTTCATGCTCTACCTGCGGCGGCGCATCGGCCTCTACCGCAAGGGCTACCTGCAGGACGTCTGATCCCGTGGCAGCCTCCTCGAGCCGGTTTCGGCGCGTGCTCGTGACCGGCGGCGCCGGATTCATCGGCTCGCGGCTCGCGGCGCGGCTGCTGGCGGCGGGCAGCGACGTGGTCGCGCTCGACGACCTCAGCACCGGGACGCAAGAGCGCGTGCCGCCGGGCGCGCGGCTCGTCGTGGGGAGCATCCTCGACGAGGGTGCCTGCGCCGAGGCGATCGAGGGCTGCGACGCCGTGGCGCACCTCGCGGCGAAGGTCTCCGTGCGGAAGTCGGTCGACGACTTCCTCCCCGACGCCGAGACCAACGTGATGGGGACGCTCTCGGTGCTGCGCGCGGCGCAGAGGGCGCGCGTGCGGCGGATCGTCTACGCGTCCTCGATGGCGGTCTACGCCGACAGCGCGCGGCCCGATCCGATCGACGAGACGCACCCGGCCGTGCCCGACTCGCCCTACGGCGTCTCCAAGCTCGCCGGTGAGCGCGCGACGATCCTCGTCGGCCGCGACGCGGGGATTCCGGCCGTCGCGCTCCGCTACTTCAACGCCTACGGGCCGGGCCAGACGTTCACGCCCTACGTGGGGGTCGTCACGATCTTCGTGAACCGCCTGCTGCGCGGCGAGCCGCCCGTCGTGTTCGGCGACGGCGAGCAGCGGCGCGACTTCGTCCACGTTGACGACCTCGCGCGGGCGACGCAGCTCGCGCTCGAGAGCGACGTCGAAGGAGAGGTCTTCAACGCCGGCACCGGTAACGCCACGTCGGTGAACGAGATCGCCCGCGAGCTGACGGCGCGGCTCGCGCCGGGGCTCGCGGCGCAACACGGGCCAGCCGTCCCCGGCGAACTCCGGAACTCGATCGCCGACATCTCGAAGGCGAGGAAGCTCCTCGGCTACGAGCCCGCGCATCCGCGACCCGACTTCTCCGAGGTGATCGCGCACTGGCGCGCGTCGCTCGGGAGCTGAGAACTCTCTCGGCCCGCTTGACGGAACGGCGGGCCCAGCGTCGAATTCCCCGGCCTCGTTGGGCGCGCCTCGCGCCCGCGAGAGCCTCTCCACGCGAGAGGAGGTCGTCATGACTCGAGTCCCGAGAGCAGGCACCGAGAGAGAGAGAGAGAGAGAGAGAGAGGCAACTTCGAGGCCGTAGGCGTCGGAGGTGGATCCCGGCGGAAACCTGCGGCGCGCTGCTGATCGCCGCCGCGCTCGCGAGCGAGGCTGGCGCTCAGATCCAGTACGGTCCGCCCGCTGCGCCTCTCCCCGTGCGACGCGACGCCTTCTACGCCTCGGATCTCGTGAACAGTGTCCCCGAGGTCGACCCCAAGACGAGCGGGCTGTTCGGCTGCGTCATCGACGCGCTCAAGCTCTACAACTTCCAGGGGGACCTCACCGACGCGGCGATCGGTGCGACGAACGAGGATCGAGTCATCGGAACCACGACCTACTCGACGAACGGCAACGGCTACGTCTTCGGGGCGCACCAAACGAATCCGCTCTCCGAGAATCCACTCCGCCTCGACCTCGTCGCCGGCGACTACGAGGCGGGTCAGGAAGTAGGAGATCTCGGTCTCGCGGCGGGCCAGATGCTTCCGGGTGAACTGGGGCATCCCTATCTGACTCTGTACGTGAGCGCCCATCGGCGCGACTACAAGCTCGCTGGCGGCGGCGTGATCGCGAACGTCGGCGCCGCCGACGCCTATCGGATCCAAGGAAACACCTTCAAGCAGGTGCCGATCCTCGCCGGCGACGCGAGCCTCGGCCTCAACCGCTCCTTCACTCCCGTTCCCCATCCGGTGAGCGGGATCATCGAGCCGGATCAGAGCTTCGGCAGCGTGATCCGCGTGATCGACGTCGACGGCGACACGTTCCTCGATCTCGTCATCGGCGCTCCCGGCAAGGGCCGCGTGTACATCTTCTGGGGAGACTCTTCGATCCCCGACGGCGTGCACCCAGCGCTCTCGAAAGTGACGATCCTCGATGCGCCCGACATGTCCCACAACGGCTTCGGAGGCGGCTTCGGCAACGACATCGCAGTCGGCTTCGTCGACAGCGACACCAAGGGTGACCTCCTCATCGGCCAGCCGAAGTGGGGCAACAGCCCCAGCCTCGATTTCCAAGGACGCGCCTATCTGATCCTCGGCAGCTCGATCGCGAAGCCGACGGGAACCACCATGGTCCTGGTCCAATCGAGCTTCGATCGCCTCTTCGAGCCTCCGCCGCAGCCCCACCCGGCCCTTTGCCCGAATCGGCAGCCCAACTTCGGCTGGTATCTCTGGATGGCCGACATCGACGGCGACCAGAAGCTCGATCTGCTGATCCATGCAGAGACGGAGTGCTGGCCCGGGACGGCGAACGGAGGCGTTGCTGTCGGAACGAGCCCCTCGGCGCAGCCGGTCGATCGCGTCGGCGCGCTCTTCATCTGGCGCCAATCGTCGTGCAGCTCGTCGCTCTTCTGCTCGGTATCCGACGTGCAGCTCTTCGGGCCTGTCCCGACGTACCGATGGCGCTTCAGCAAGAACCTCGTTTTCACGAAGTGGTGGAACGCCGCCACGCAGAGCGAGCAGCCTGCCGTGGTGATCTCGGAGCCGGAGACCGAGCGCCCCATGCCTTTCCCCACTCGGCCGGTCATTGATGCCGGCACGATCTCCCTCTACTTCCTGTCGGAGATCCTCTACTGGGGCAACGGGGGCGCGCCGCTCTCGCTGAAGCCTTCGTGGCAGCTCTTCAACGACTTCATGGACTACCCGCTGCTCCCGGCGGGGCCGAGCCCGGAGGATCTCTTCGGAAGGTGGATGGCGGCGGGTCACTTCGGTGGAGGAGCCTCGCAGGCTCGCGCGCAGATCGTCGTGACGGCGAGCGGCCACCAGGTGCCGAGCCGCAACGCTCCCGCGATCCCCGTCGTCAAGGCGGGCTGCGGCGCGCATCTGGAGCAGGGAGATCCGTGACGGTTGACCGACGGCCCGCGCTGCGCTGCCCGTCGGCGCGGCGCGGGCCGAGCGCCTCGCTCCTCATCCCTCTTCCCCGTCATCGACTCCTCCCATGGCTCGCTTTCCTCGCCTCATCTCTCCCGCCGCCCTGCTCGCGTTCGTCCTCGCGGCTTCCATCGCGCAGGCCCAGCTCGTCACGGATCAGGTTCTCGTGAAGGCCCTCGATCCGGCGACGCCCGACTGGAATCCGATTCTCCTTCGCTTCGACCGCAAGCTGCGGCTCCTCGGGAAGACCGATCTGAAGCCGCTCGGAATGAACGGCTGGGCGCCCGACCACACCGTAGCGGTCACGGCTCGGGGCGACCTCTGGACGACGATCCCCTGCGGGGGCGCCTGCAAGCGTGTCGCCAAGCTGAGCGCTTCCGGGGGGACGCTCCTCACGGTGAATCTCGCCCACTTCCCCTACTTCGTCGCCGCGGATCGCGAGGGCTCCGTGTTCGTCCTCGCCCTCGGCTCCCTCGCAGGTCTCGGCCCCCTGCTCAAGATCCAGTCCACGGGTCAGATGGCCTGGACGAACGCCGCAAGCGGCGCAGGACTCGCCAAGAGCCTTCCCTCGAGCATCGTCGTCGGTCCTGATCAGTCGGTCTGGATCGGCGGCCACCACTTCGTCTCGGGCTTCGAGACCGCCTGGGCCCGGAAGCTGAGCGGCGCCGACGGAAGCGTCACGTCGACGTTCGAGGACTGGTTCGGAACGTGGCAGAGCGGATCCAGCTTCCTTCGCCTCCAGTCGACGCCCGACGGCCAGGCGTGGATGCTCCTGGGAGGCTTCGTTCCGCCACCCGCAGGGACGGGAAGCGCCGGCAAGTTCGTCCTCACCGACGGCACGTCGGAGCTCGGCGCAGTCTTCACTCCCGGATTCGGCGACCCTGACGGCGCCCGCGTCGATCCTCAGGGTCGGCCGTGGATGATCGTTTGGGTGAACGACTACAGCCACCTCGTCTGCTTCGATCCCGTCACGGGTGGCCAGGGCGCGAGCTGGTTCCTCGGCTGGGGCGTCGACGAGTTCGCCTTCGGGCCGACGGGGGAGGAGGTCTTCTACGTGCGAAAGCTCGTCTCCCCGGCCTTCGGCCGCCAGCTCGTGAAGTTCTCGCTGGTGACGGGCCAGTCCTCCTGGATCCCTCTCGATCCCACCTACACCTTCGGCGACGTGATCGACGGAGACCCGACCGGCTTCGTCCTCGCGAACACGGTCGACCAGCAGGGAGACAACGACCTCGACGGCTTCACGAACCGCGACGAGGTGGCGCAGGGCTACAACCCCTACGACCCGATGAGCCGCCCCGGAGGACCGAAGGTCTACCTCTCCTACGGTCCCGCTCCCGCGCACCCGCTCCGCCTGCGCTACGTCGACCCCGACGGAATCCTCGACCCCGTGGGCGGCCTCGACCAGACGACGCTCTCGGTCTTCGCCGAGCATCCGCTCTACGGGAGCGGCGAGATCTTCTGGGACCTCGCCGCCTACCTCACGTCGGTCACCTTCTCCCCCGACGGCACGCAGGTGGACCTCGACTTCGGCTCCCTCGTCCTTCCCACCGGCCTCGGCTTCGGCCTCACGGCGTCCGTCTCCGACAAGACGGGCGCGCGCGCCTGGGATTGGCACTTCACCCCCCAGTGAGCTGCGGAGTGAGCCGCGACACCCACGGCGCCTCGCAGAAGCGCCCGCAGATCATCGTGTCGGCGAGCGGCCATCAGGTGCCGAGCCGCAACGCTCCCGCGATTCCCGTCGTCCAGGCGGGCTGCGGCGCCCATCGGGAGCAGGGAGATCCGTGACGGGATACCGACGGCCCGCGCAGCGCAGCCTACGGCGCGGCGCGGGCCGAGCGTCTCGGTCTCCCTCCCCTGCTCCCTGTCACCGGCTCCTTCCATGACTCGCTTTCTGCGCTCCTTCGCTCCCGCGGCTCTCCTCTCGATCGTCCTCGTGGGCTCCGCGGCGTCCGCACAGCTCGTCACCGATCAGGTCCTCGTCAAGGCCGTCGACGCGGCGACGCCGGACGAGCACCCGCTCCTCCTTCGCTTCGACCGCAAGCTCCGTCTCCTGGGCTCGACCGACCTCAAGCCCCTCGGCATGAGCGGCTGGGCCAAGGACCAGACGGTCGCGCTCACGAACCGTGGGCAGATCTGGACGTCCGTTCCCTGCGGAGGCGCGTGCAAGCGAGTCGTCCGCCTCGCGAGCACCGGCGCGACCCAGCTCACGGTGAATCTCTCGCACTTCCCCGACGTCCTCGCCGTCGATCGGACGGGCGCCGCCTTCGTTCTGACCTTCGGCACGGGAGGCGGTCTCGGCCCCGTGATCAAGCTCGGCACGAACGGCCAAGTCCTCTGGACGAATCCCGCGAGCACGGCCGGCCTCGCGAATCAGCTCCCCGCGGGCCTCGGCGTAGCGCCCGACCAGACGCTCTGGGTCGGCGGCCAGCACTACGTCGGGACCTTCACGAGCGCATGGGCGCGGCGCTTGAGCGGCGCCGACGGGAGCGTGCTCGCGACGTTCGAGGATTGGTTCGGCACGGCGGTGAGCGGCTCGATGTTCTTCCGAGTGCAGCCGACTCCGCAGGGGCTCGCGTGGATGCTGCTGGGAGGGTGGCTCCCTCCGAACGGGAGCACATGGAAGCTCGCTCTGACCGATGGAGCGTCGGAGCTGGGCTCCATCTTCCAGCCCGGAATGGGCGACGGCGACGGTGCCCGCGTCGACGCTCTCGGCCGCCCATGGATGGTCGTCATCGTGAACGACTACAGCCACCTCGTCTGCTTCGATCCCGCGACCGGCGGCCAAGGCGCGAGCTGGTTCCTCGGCTGGGGCGTCGACGAGTTCGCCTTCGGGCCGACGGGGGAGGAGGTCTTCTACGTGCGAAAGCTCGTCTCCCCGGCCTTCGGCCGCCAGCTCGTGAAGTTCTCGCTGGTGACGGGCCAGTCCTCCTGGATCCCTCTCGATCCCACCTACACCTTCGGCGACGTGATCGACGGAGACCCGACCGGCTTCGTCCTCGCGAACACGGTCGACCAGCAGGGAGACAACGACCTCGACGGCTTCACGAACCGCGACGAGGTGGCGCAGGGCTACAACCCCTACGACCCGATGAGCCGCCCCGGAGGACCGAAGGTCTACCTCTCCTACGGTCCCGCTCCCGCGCATGCGCTCCGCCTGCGCTACGTCGACCCCGACGGGATCCTCGATCCGGTCGGCGGCCTCGACACGGCGACGCTCTCGGTCTTCGCCGAGCACCCGCTCTACGGGAGCGGCGAGATCTTCTGGGACCTCGCGGGCTACCTCACGTCGATCACCTTCTCCCCCGACGGCACGCAGGTGGATCTCGACTTCGGGACTCTCGTCCTCCCGGCCGGCCTCGGCTTCGGTCTCACGGCGTCCGTCTCCGACAGGACGGGCGCGCGCGCCTGGGACTGGCACTGGACGCCGCAGTAGGTCTCGCGCGCCTGCAAGGAAACGGGCCCACGCACCTCGCGGTGCGCAGGCCCGAAGCAGGCGATCCCTCTCGGCGGCGAGAGAAAGCCGCTCTTCGCTGCCGCTACTTCGAGAGGTTGCGGTGGATCTCGAGGAGCGTGGAAACGTCGGAGGTCGTCACGAGATCGCGCTTGCCGTCGTCGTCGAGGTCGACGAGGAGCGGCGTCACGACGAAGTACTGGACCGCGAGATTCGCCGTCGGCGCGGCGAAGCTCCCATCGGCCTGCGTGCGCCGGAACGTGGCCCGGCCCGTCGTGCTCTCCGTGTAGAGGAGGTCGACGCGCGTGTCGATGTCGAGGTCCTCGACGAGGAGGCCGGCCGGATGACCGTTCGTCGCGTAGACGCTCGGGTCGTCGAACTTGAAGCCCCCGAGGTTGCGGAACGTGAGGATGTCCGCGCCCTCCGCGTGCGCGACCACTAAGTCGATCCGATTGTCGCCGTCGAGATCGGCGGCCCGGACGTAGGTGGGGCTCTGCCCGACGTCGAGGACGACGGTGTTCGGCACGTAGGTTCCGTTCACCTTGCGCCGCGCAATGCTCACGGTGCTGCCGCCGAGATGCGCGACGACGATGTCGAGGTCGCCGTCGCGGTCGAAGTCGCCCACGTCGACGCCCGCCGGCTTCGGACCGGCGGTGAACGTGGTGAAGAGCTCCAGGCTCGTCCCGGTGCCGCGGTAGACGCGAACCTCGTTCGCGTCGGGGCTCGTCACGACGACGTCGAGGATCTTGTCCTTGGTCACGTCGGCCACCACTCCGTAGAGGAGTTCCTGCGGCGTGGAGAGCGTCCCGGCCACGACGAAGTCGAAGTTGCCGAGGTTGCGCAGGATCGAGAGACCGTTCGCGTGCAGAGCGACGACGTCGAGATCGCCGTCCCCGTCGATGTCGAGGACGAGCGGCTTGAACGCCTTGGCGCTCGGGAGCTGGATCGTCTTCGACGGGAATGCCGCCACTTCGAGGTTGCCCGTGTTGCGGAAGAAGCGGATCTCTCCCGTCGCGGCATCACCCACCACGAGGTCTTCACGGGAGTCGCCGTCGAGGTCGCCCGCCGCCGCGAACTGCGGCGAGAAGCCGCCGAAGAACGCGGGCGGGCCCGTCGGTCCGGAGGAGGAGCCCGCGTGCGCCGTGATCTGGCCGCTCAGCGAGCAGCCCGCCACCACGTCCGCGATCCCATCGCCCGTCACGTCGCCGGCGCCCACGAAGATCGGAGCCCGGCCCGTGGTGCGCGTCTGCACCGCACCGAAGGTTCCGTCGCCGTTCCCGAGCGCGATGGCGACGCTGTCGGTGCCGGCGCCGGCCGCCACGAGGTCGAGCCGGCCGTCGTCGTTCACGTCGCCGAGGGCGACGCCGGCGTTCGGCGCCGACGTCAGCACGCTGCCGATCGGCACGAGGTCTCCGCCGGTGAAGCGGAACACCTGCACCGACGCCGAGCCGATGGCTCCCACGACGAACTCCAGCTCCGCGCCGCCGTCGAGGTTGCCGGCGGCGACGCCCACGGGCTGGACGCCCGTCGCGGCCGACGCGTAGGGCTCGAAGATCACCTCGCCTCCGTCGGCCGTCGGCACCTGGACGCGCCAGCACTCGAGCGTGTTCACCTCGATGTCCGTGAAGAGGAGCTCCGGCTGCGCGTCGCCGTTCACGTCGACCGCGACCATGTCCACGGGCGTCCCCGGCGCGAGGCGCGTCGAGCCCGCCGAGAAGGTGAGGCCTCCGAGGCCGCGGTGGAGCTTCACCTCGCGTTCCTTCAGGCCGCACACCGCGATGTCGCGCAGGCCGTCGAGATCGAAGTCGGCGATCGCGAGCCCGATCGGCCCCTCGGCCGTCGAGAACGATCCGGGAAGCCCGAAGGTCCCGTTCCCGGCGCCCGCGTAGACGTAGACCATGTCGTTCTCGTAGTCGGTGGCGATCACGTCGAGCGCACCGTCGGAGTTCAGATCGCCGACGGCGATGCCCAGCGCGAAGAGCGGGCCCGGCGGCAGGTCGACCCCCGGGGCGAAGAGGCCGTTCCCGAGGCTGCGGAAGAACGTGATGCGCGACTCGGAGTATCGCGTGACCAGGACGTCGGCACGCGTGTCCCCGTCGAGGTCGGCCACGACCACGCCGACGGCGAACTGGCCTCCGGGAACGTCGATGCGCTGATCGAAGGCGACGCTCGCGAACTGAGCAGGCGGCAGGGCGACGTTGCCCTTCGGGCCGCGCCGGCCCTTGCTGCAGCCGGTGAGGAGAGCGGGTGCGAGGAGAGCTGCCGCGAGGAGCGGCACGAACGTGCGTCGGGTCATGGGGAGGGGTGCCCCGGACGATCGGCGTCGAGACCCGCCGCCACGGGGAGAGAGGCGCGGGCACGCGAGCAGGAGAAAGAGCGACGCCGAGAGAAGGGCGCGAGAGAGGAACGACGAGGGGACGGTACCCCGAGGGCCCAGTGCGGCAACCGCAGGGGGTACGCAAAGAGTTCCTGTCCCGCGCTCGCGGCGTCAGGTTGTCGCGCCCCCGCGACGCGCGCGAGGAGATTTCACCCGCCGGCGGCCGGATTCGCCGCGTCGCGCTCGCCTCCGGAGCCGGGCCGGGCTCCGGCCGCGGCGTCAGGGCAGGTAGAGCTTCGCCTTCGCGATGTAGCCGGCGACGTTGCCCGCGAGCATCTCGCGGAACCGGTCGGGGACCTGCCGCACGACACGCGCCGGCATTCCGAGCACGAGCGATCCCGGCGGCACTTCCATTCCCTCCTTCACGAGGGCGCCCGCGCCGACGAGGCTCCCGGCGCCGATCCGCGATCCCCCGAGGAGGATCGCGCCCATGCCGATGAGGCAATGGTCGCCGACCCAGGCGCCGTGGAGCGTCGCGCGATGGCCGATCGTGCAGTCGGCGCCGATCTCGTTCGTCACGCCGGGATCGGCGTGGATGACCGTGAGGTCTTGCACGTTGGTGCGCGCCCCGATGCGGATCGGCGCGTCGTCGCCGCGCAGCACGCAGCCGAACCAGATCGACGCCTCGTCGCCCAGCTCCACGGCGCCGACCACGGTCGCGTCCCTCGCGACGAAGGCGCCGTCGCAGAGGACGAAGCGCCCCCGGCGTCCGCGCCAGTCGCCGGGGTCGGGAGCGGGGACGTAGACGTCGAGCGGGTCGGTCATGGGAGCGATGAGGTTGGAGAAGGGGCCTCTCTTTGTCGCAGGCGGCGCCGTCCGATGCGACCCGCCGTCCGGGAAGTCGGCTCGTCGATTCCCGCCGGTCTCGACGCGGATCGAAGCCTTGCGCGTTCTGGAGATGCTCGCCAGCCTGCACATCGACGAAGGCAGCAAGCATCCGATCCCCCGCTGCCCGGAGTGATCCAGTCGTGCTGAGCGGCGGACTCCTGCTCCTCCTGGCCGCACACCCTGCGGCGCCGGCATCGGGCCCCGCGCGCGGCGACGGCGAGCCGGTCTACCCCGCCGTCGCGACGCTGACGGCTGCGGACGGCCGAAGCGGTCTTCTCGCGGACCTCGACGGCGACGGGCGCGCCGATGCGCTCGTCGTCCATCCGACGGGCGGCAGGGTCTCGCTCCTCTTCCACGACGGCCGCTCGTCGTTCCTCGGCCCGAAAGAGATCGCGGTCGGGAGCGATCCCCGAGCGGCCGCCGTCGCGGACCTGAACGGCGACGGCACGAGCGACATCGCGGTGGCGAGACCGGTCGTCGACAGGGTCAGCGTCCTGCTGGGGCTCGGAGGCGGCGCGTTCGCCGCGCCGGTCCCCTTCCTGGCGGGCGATGACCCCGACTCGATCGCCGCCGGAGACTTGGACGGAGACGGCGACACCGATCTCGTCGTCGCGAGCCGAGCCGCGGGCGCCGTCGCCGTGCTGCCGAATCTCGGCGGCGGCGCGTTCGGCGCCCCGCTCTCGTTCCCGACGGCCGCGCAGCCGGTCGCCGTCGCCGTCGCCGATCTCGACGGCGATGGCCTCCTCGACGTCGTGGCTGCAGGCCAAGCCTTCGGAGAGCTCGCGATCCATCTCGGGGACGGCGCTGGGGCTCTCGCCGCTCCCGTATTGGTCGCCGTGGGTCCCGCGCCGTCGGACGTCGTCGCCGCCGATCTCTTCGGCGACGGCCGGCTCGACGTCGCCGCGACGCTCGAAGGATCGAACGAGGTCGCCCTCCTCCTGGGAATGGATCGGGGGCTCGCGGCGCCGACGCACCATGCGGTCGAACGGAAACCGGGGACGCTCCGCGTCGGCGACATGGACGGCGACGGTCTCGGAGACCTCGTCGCCGGCTGCTCGGGCGCCAGCTCGGTGAGCGTCCTGCGGACGCACGCGGCCGGATTCCTCGAGCCCGCGTCGAGCGCCGGCGTCGAAGCGCGTCCGAGCCTGCTCGGCGTCAACGACGTGGACCGCGATGGCCGGGCCGACGTCGTCTACTCCGCTCCCAAGCGCGCTCTGGTCGCCGTCCTTCGAGGACGCGGCCAGGCGCGCCTGGAGGCGGTCTGGAATCGCGCGCCGATGGGGATGGAGATTCCGAGTTCGAGCTTGCCCCTCGCTTCCGTCCTCTTCACATCGGTCGTAGGAGACTTCGACTCCGATGGGGATCTGGATCTGCACGCACAAGGCCGATTCCTCAGCGGCCCCGTCGGCCAGTTCCCGTTCCAGGGGATCGTGTGGAAGTACCTCCTCCTGCGCGGGCACGGAACCGGCGGCTTCTCCGTCGAGCCATCCCCGGTTCCCGACGGCTCCGGGACCGAGATCCTCGGGACGACCCAGGACCCTCCGCAGGGCTGGGACCTCGACGGCGACGGTCGGATCGACCTCCTCAACGTCGTCCACGTGTCGGCGGGGCCGAAGCGGTTCGTGGCGCGCTTCGGGGACGGCGATTCCTTCGGTCGCGGAATCGACCTGGGTTTCACCTCCGCCTACGGGGAGATTGCCTCCTTCGGAGACGTGAACTCCGACGGTCTCGTGGACATCGTCTTCACGCACGCGAGCAGCGCCTCCATCGCCGTGCGACTCGGCGACGGTGCCGGCTCCTTCGGTCCGCTGGGGCCGTGGATCCCGACCGGTATTCGGTTCGGGAACCCCCTCTTCGCGGACGTGGACGGAGATGGAGATCGGGACCTCGTCCAGCTCTTGGTCTTCCCGCCGAGCAGTCTTCACTGGGTCCTCGGCAACGGAGCGGGAGGATTCGTTCAGCCTGGCAGCAAGATCCTCGGCGGCCTGGCGGCCCTGCCGCCGAGTTGGCCGGCGACGGGCGACTTGGACGGCGACGGAGCCGACGACGTCGTCTTCGCGCTCGCCGGTGCGATCCAGCCGGCGATCGCCGTGGTTCGGGGAGGGAATCCCTCCGGCGTCCTCCACGACCCCGTGAGCTTCGTCTTTCCGGGTGGGCCGAAGTACGTGCCGGTTTCGGTGCTCGATGCGGATGGAGACGGGCGGAACGACGTCGCCGGCCAATCCGGAGAGAGCGTGGCCACGTTCGCCATCCTGCGGGGAGGGGCCGACGGAGCGCTCGATGCTCCGGAGACCTACGCGATCGGCTCTCGCATCGCCGGCGCGGGCGACTTCGACGGAGACGGTGTGATCGACGCCGTCGTCTCGGGCGCAACCGGGATCGTGGTCGCGCGCTCGCGCGGACCGGGCGCGCGGCGCTGACGGACGAGCGCGCGAGCCGCGAGCGCGGCATTCAGCCCGCCGCGTAGAGACCGCGCACCCACGGACTCGACGCGTAGAGCACGAGCATCAGCGCGTTGTTCGCGGCGTGGATCGCGATGCAGGGCACGACGCTCCCCCAGGCGTCGCGGACGCGGCCGAGGAAGTAGCCGAGGAGGCCGATCGGCACCCACGCGAGCGTCGGATGGAGCAGCGCGAAGAGGATCGCCGTCGCGAGGCGCGCGAGATCGGCGCCGACGAGCCGCGCGAGGGCCGGCTGGAGCGTGCCGCGGAAGACCACTTCCTCGGCGACCGGTCCGGCGAGCACGACCGTGAGCGCGAGCGCGCCGCGGACGACGAGGTCGGCCCCGTGGAACTCGTCGAGGACCCCCTGCGCCGCGACGCTCATTCCGAAGCCGCGCGCCGCCACGAGGACGCAGGCCTCGAGGAGGAGGAGCGCCGGGAGCGCGAGGGCGAAGCGCACGAGCGCGCGGACCGACGCGACGCCGGGAGTCACGGGCGGCGGCGGCGTGCGCTCGAAGCGCGGCCCGACTCCGAGGAGCGCGACGAGGGGCGAGACCGCCAACAGGAGAGCCACCGCGCAGCTGATCTCGAGCAGCACGCGGCTCGAGGCGAAGGGCTCGAACCTCGCGAGCAGGTCGCGCGCGAGCATCGAGAAGCCGAGGAGGCCGATCGAGAGGACTCCGAGGGCCACGTGGAAGAGCGTCTCGGAGACGCGGCGCGGCCCGCGCTCGGAGACTCCGAAGCGCGGCAGGCCGAGGAGCGGAGCGAGGAAGAGGACGGTCGCGAGGGCGCCCGCCGCGATCGACAGCTCGTGCGAGAACGGGGGCTCGGCCACGCGGCCCGCTCAGCCGCGCGCGGGCGAGACGCCCTCGGTGGGGCTCGATGCGGAGCCCCACGTCCTGCGCGGGATGCGGCCGGCGAGGAACGCGAGCCGCCCCGCCTCGCAGGCGAGCTTCATCGCGCGCGCCATCGCGACGGCGTCGCGCGCGCCGGCGATGCCGGTGTTCAGCAGCACGCCCGCGACGCCGAGCTCCATCGCGATCGCCACGTCCGACGCCGTACCGACGCCCGCGTCGACGACGACGGGGACGCGTGCGTTCTCGAGGATGAGCCGGATGTTCTGCGGGTTGAGGACGCCCTGGCCGCTGCCGATGGGCGAGCCGGCCGGCATCACGGAGGCGACTCCCACGTCCTCGAGGCGGCGCGCCACGATCGGATCGTCGGAGGTGTAGACGAGCACCTGGAAGCCGTCCTTCACGAGCGCCCGCGCCGCTTCGATCGTCGCCACCGGATCGGGGAGGAGCGTGCGCTCGTCGCCGAGGACCTCGAGCTTCACGAGGTCCGAGAGCCCGGCCTCGCGCCCGAGGTGCGCCGTGCGGATCGCGTCCTCGGCCGTGTAGCAGCCGGCCGTGTTCGGGAGCAGCACGTAGCGCTTGCGGTCGATGTGATCGAGGAGGCTCTCCCCCTTCGGCGCACCGAGCTTCGCGCGGCGCACGGCGACGGTGACGCAGTCGGTGCCCGACGCGTCGAGCGCCGCCACCATCTCCTCGTTCGTGCGGTACTTGCCCGTGCCGACGAAGAGGCGGGATCGGAACGTGTGGCCGCCGATGCGCAGCGCCTCGTCGGCGGGCGCGGCGGCGGGAGTCGCGGGCTGGGAAGGGCTCATGGTCGGATCGGTCGCCTCCTCTCTACCTCGACGGCCCGCGCGATGCACCGAGGCGCGCGGCGAAGGCGCCGCCGAGCGCGAAGGCGGATCCGACACAGGCCAGGACGGCGAAGAGCGCCATCCCGAGGGGCCACAGGGAGCCGAAGCCTCGCGAGAAGAGGAGCACGGCTTGAGGCAGCACGATGGCGATCCCGGCGAACAGGAAGTAGCGGGGCACGAGCGCTCCCGCGATCCCGCAGGCCACGGCCATCCCGGGGACGCCGACCGACCAGTAGAGCCCGCTGTCCCAGGCCTCCGTCTGGCCGCTCGCGGAGGAGACCCCGAGGAAGAGCGCGGCGCCCACGGCGGCGAGGGCCGCGAAGACCGCGGCGAGCTTCGCGGGCGATGCGGCGGGCCAGGACTGCAGGGGATCGCGGGACATGCGGCTCAGCCGCCTCCGACGAAGGTCACGACCTCCAGGCGGTCGCCGTCGGCGACGACGGTCTCCGCGAGCCGCGCCTTGGGGACGATGCGTCCGTTCACCTCGACGGCGACGCCTTCGCGCGGCGCTTGCAGCGATGCGAGCACCTCCGCCACCGTCGCACCGCGCGGCACGCGGCGCGCTTCACCGTTCACATGGAGGGTGATGGTGTCTTCGAAAGTCATGGAGGATCTCCCCGGGAATCGGGGTCAGACCCCATTTCTCCCGCCGCGCTCGCGCGCGGCGGGAGAAATGGGGTCTGACCCCTTTCCCGGCCCCTTGTCGGAGATTCGCATCATTCGACGCGAAGGATCGCGCCCTTCAAGTAGAGCGACTCCGGATGGGTGAGCACGATCGGATGGTCCGGCGACTGCCGGAGCCGGTCCACGAGGTAGACGCGGCGGCCGCAGTCCGACGCCGACTCCTGCAGCATCCGCGCGAAGAACTCCTCCGTGAGGTGGTAGGAGCAGGAGAACGTCGCGAGGTGGCCGCCCGGCTCCACGAGACGCATCGCGCGCGAGTTGATCTCCACGTACCCGCGGAGCGCCGCGTCCAGCTCGCGCCGGTTCTTCGCGAAGGCCGGCGGGTCGAGCACCACGAGGTCGAAGTGCTGCCCCTGCTTGGAGCGGTCCCGCAGGTCGTCGAAGGCCATCGCCTTCCCCCACTCGATGCGCGCGGCGACGCCGTTGCGCTCGGCGTTCGCCTTCGCGCGCTGCAGCGCCGGCTCCGAGCTGTCGATGCCGAGGACGTGCTCCGCCCCCGCCTTCGCCGCGTGGAGCGCGAAGCCGCCGTCGCCCGTGAACACGTCGAGCACGCGGCCGCGCGCCAACGACGCGACGCGCTCGCGGTTCGCACGCTGATCGAGGAAGAACCCCGTCTTCTGCCCGCGCACCGGGTCGACCTCGAAGGTCACGGCGCCCTCACGGATCGCGACGGGTCCCGGCTCCTCGCCGTGCAGCACCTCGCAGTGCCGCGGCAATCCTTCGAGGCTGCGGGCCGAGAAGTCGTCGCGGGCGACGATCGCACGCGGCGCGAACCGCTCGCGCAGCACCTCCGTCACGAGGCCGCGCCGCCGCTCCCAATAGGGCACCGCGTGCTGCACGCAGAGCACGTCGGCGAAGCGGTCGACGATCAGGCCCGGGAGCCCGTCGGCCTCGGCCGCGACGACGCGCTCCGCCTCGCCGGCTTCGCGCTTCGGCCGGCGGCGCGCCGCCTCGTCGAGGCGCTCGCGGATCAGCGCTCTCTCGTCGACGACCCCCGGCATGCGCGTGAGCGTCCGCAGGGCGATCTTCGAGGTGCCGGACACGAGGCCCGCGCCCACCTCGCGACCGCGCGCGTCGAAGACGGCGGCGAGGTCTCCGCTCTCGGCGCGGATCTCGGCGAGGTCGTCGCGGAAGATCCAAGGGTGGCCTCCCGCCCAGCGGCGCCAGCCGCGCTGCGTCAGGCTCACGGCGGGGCCGCCCGTCGCGGGCTCCTCGGAGCCCGCCTCCGCGTCGGCGTCGAGATCGGGGTCGATCGGTGCTTCGTCCATCGTTCGGAAATCGGGGGGGAAGAGAGTAGCAGCGCGCGGCGCGCCCCGGCGGCGCCCCCCCTCCTCCGTCACGGCCCCACGAGATCTCGGAAGCGCGGATCGTCGCGCAGCGACGCGAGGTCGGGGTCCTTCCTCGCCCACGCTCTCTGGCGCTCGAGCCCGCCGGGGTCGGTCCGGTTCTCGCGGAAGTCGCGCTCCAGGTACCGCAGCGCCGTGTCGGCCTCGCCGAGCAGCGCGTAGGTGCAGGCCAGGTTGTAGTAGGCGCTCGGCGCCTCCTGCAGATCGCGCAGCAGGCGCCGCGCCTCGTCGCCGTTCCCCTCGCGCGCGAGGTAGCAGGAGAGGAGGACGCGATTGAAGTCGCTCGGCTCCAGCTCCACGCCCTCCTTCGCGAAGGCACTCGCCCTCTTCGGCTCGCCGCGCACGACGTTGTGGTTCACGGCCTTCGTGATGAGCGCCTGGGAGCGGAGCCGGCGCGCCAGGTCGAGCCACGTGCGCGCCTCGAGCGTCCGCGCCGCCGCCTGGGCGCCGCCGAGATCGCGCACGAGGGCGGGGTCGAACTCGTCCTCGTACTGCGCGCGCACGAGCTCGAGCCGGTCGAGCACGCGGTCGACGTAGGCGTCCGCGGCGTCGGCATCGTGCGCATCCATCGCGACGCCCGCGCGCTCGAGGCTCGCCTCGACGAAGGTGACGAGGTCGTTCGTCTTCTCGCCGCGCGCCGCGCGGTCGATCACCGGCTCCAGCAGCTCCGCCGCGGCTTCGTGGTCGCCGAGCGCCTCGCGCGCGACGAGCCCGAGTTGGCGCGGGAAGCGCGACACCGGCACGGCGAGCTCGACGCGCACGGGGCTCAGGGAGCAACCCGGAAGCTGCAGGAAGAGGAGGCTCTCGAAGGGATTCCGCGTGCCGCTCGCGCCGGGCTCCGCACCGGCCACGACGAACTCGTGGGGATTCACGCGCGCGAGGATCTCGAGGAGCCGGCGGCCCGCGCGCAGTCCCTCGGCGCCGCGGCCGCGCCTCGGGAGCACCGTGCCGACGACCGTGAGGACGCCGAGCTCCGGCTCCAGCGCCGTGTCGAAGCCCCAGGGAGCGAAGAGCGGCGCGCCGCGCCCCTCGAAGATGCGCGCCAGCAGCGCCGGGCTCGTCTGGATGAGGCGCCCCGCGGAGCGCTCGACGCCGCGCCAGAGGCGCTCGGTCTGGAGGTCGTAGGCCTGGACGACGCGCTCCTCGGGCGCCGGCGCGCCCTCGAAGGGGTTCAGCACGGCGTTCAGGGCCGAGAGCATGCGCAGTCCCGCGAGATCGACGAGCGTGTCCTCCCCGCGCGGGACGGGCGTCGCGTCGCCGCGGCGCCGCGCGACGAACGCGAGGGCCGACCGGATCGCCGCCTCCGCGTCGGCGCCGCGGCCGTCGGCGATGTCGGCGATCGCCCGTTGCGTCCGCGCCGCCGCGCGCACCTCGCGGAACTCGGCGCCGCGCGCCGCCGCGAGACGGTCGATCTCGTGCGACGCCGTGCGGAGCGCCTCCATGTCGTTGCGGACGAGGAGCTCGAAGCGCGCGCGGCGGCGCAGCGCGTCGAGCTCGCTCACGACGCGCCATGCGTCGAGCGCGGCGAGGTACTCGGCGTCGAGCCGGCGGTAGAGGAGCTGCCGCGTCAGGAGCTCGAATCCCGTGCGGGCGGCGGCTCCGTCGGCGGGGTCCTGGGCCCAGCGCACGAGCTCGCGCAGCACGGTGCCGTCGCCCGTGGAGCCGAGCGCCACGAGCCAGGCGCCGCGCTCGCTCGGCGTGGCCGCGGAGACGCGCTCGGCGAGATCGAGGAGGACCGGCGCCGCGCCCGGCGCCGTCGCGAGCGCGCGGAGCGCCCCGAGCCGCTGCGCCGCGTCGCCGCGCCGCACGAGATCGGCGAGTCCAGGGAGCAGCGATCGGTCGGCGATCCGCGCGAGCGCGTCGAGAGCCGTCTGACGGATCGAAGCGTCGGCGTCGCGCGCGCGCTCCAGCAGGAGCCGGCCCCGCAGATCGGCCCGCGTGGATCCCAGGTCCGTGCGCGCGAGGAACTCCGTGAGTTCCTGCCGCACGAGCGTGTCCGAGTCGGCGAGGAGCGGACCCACGGCCTCCAGATGCTCGGCGGCGCCGAGCTCGCGCACGAGCCGCGCGCGGAGCTCCCGCGCGATGGGAGGCGCGTCGCCGAAGCCGTCGAGGGCCCGGTCCACGGAGCTCGCGCCCGAGAGACGCAGGAACGCGAAGGCGCGCGCGCGCAGCGCCGGATTCGACGACGCCAGGTCTTCGACCCCGTCGGCGGCGCGCACCGCCGATGCCGCGAGCGGAGCGGCGGCGAGGAGCGCGACCACCGCCAGGAGGGGCCGCGCGGACGCGCGCCGGGCCCGTCCCGCGCCCTTCACTTCTTCTCCCAGCGCGCGAGCTCCTTCAGCGCCGAGAGCGTGCCGCCGGCGCGGATCTCGGCACGGAGCCGGTTCTCGTGCTCGTAGACGTCGCTCGCGCGATTCACGATCTCGGCGAGCTTCTCCCTCGGGATCCGCACGAGGCCCGAGTCGTCGCCGACGATCCAGTCTCCCGGCATCACGCGGATGCCGCCGCAGGTGATGGGCGCGCCGATCTCGCCGAAGCCCTTCGGCTCCCAGGCGGTCGGCGTGCGGATGCGTGCCCAGGCGGCGAAGCCGATCCCGCGGATCGCGTCCACGTCGCGGATCGCTCCGTCGATCACGACGGCCCGCAGCCCGCGCACCTTCGCGCTCTCGCTCGCGAGCTCGCCCCAGACGGCGGGGCCGCGCCCGCCGGCGTCGATCACGAGGATCTCGCCGGGCTTGCAGTGATCGATCGCCTCGACGGGCTTCGCCCAGTCGCCCGGGTAGGTGCGCACCGTCACGGCGCGCCCGAAGACCTTCACGCCTTGCTGCAGCGGTTCGAGCCCCGACATCTCGCCGGAGCGGTGCATCGCGTCCGAGAGATTCGGCGTGGAGACGAGGGAGAGCACCTCCTCCACGCGGTCGTCGGTGACTCGGCGGAAGGCGTGGCTCGCCTTCGATTCTCCCGTGCGCAGCGCCGTGACGAGGGCGCGGGCGGCGGCGGTCGCCTCCTCGGCCTTCGTGATGGCACCGCCCACGATCACGACGTCGGCGCCCGCCGCGACGGCGAGGGCCGCCGTCTCCGCCGTGAGCCCGCCCGCCACGGCCACCTCGCAGGCGAGCACGGCGCGCACCGCGCGCAGGCTCTCGAAGGGATCGCGCCCGGTCATCTGCTCGTCGATGCCGCAGTGGACGCCCACGATGTCGACGCCGAGAGCCTCGCACTGGCGTGCGCGTGCGACGGGATCGGCCACGTTGATCAGATCGACCTGCACCTGCACGCCGTAGTTGCGTCCCGCCTCGACGCAGTCGCGGATCGTCGAGTCGCTCGCCGTCGCGAGCACCGTGGCCACGTGCGCGCCGGCCTTCGCCGCCGCCTCGAACTCGAGTCGTCCCGCGTCCATCGTCTTCGTGTCGCAGACGATGCGGAGGTTCGGGTGCTTCGCCGCCGGGAACTCTGCGCGGAGCTTGCGGACGGCGTCGAGCCCCTCGGACTTCAGGAGCGGCGTCCCCACCTCGAGGATCTCCGCGCCGCCGGCGACGGCCTCGCGTGCGCACTTGAGCGCGCGGGACAGCTCCAGGAAGTCGAGGGCGACCTGGAGCCGCGCGGCGCGCGCGGCGGAGACGGTGGTCGGTCGGTCGGGAGCTGCCATGGCGCCTGGAGAGGGTCGGGACTCCGGATCCTACACCCGGGGTGGGGCGCGCCAGCGGCGACGGAGAGGTCGTGAAGGAATCGCCGCCGCTGGCTGCCGGCGGTCGCCCGGCGCCGAGTCCTTCACGACCTCGGAGGCCCTGGCGCCTCCAGGGGTCCCCCTCGCGCGCATCGCAGGCGCCGCTCGCCGCGCCCAGGGGCACCGCGCGACGCACCACCGCGGGCAACGGCGGCACGGAAGACGCACTCCGCCGATGCGAGTAGCCTGCGCGCCTCGCAGGGGCCGTCACCGATGTCCTTCGTCCTCATGCTCTCGATCCTCCTCCTCGCGCAGAACGCGCCGAGGGAGGCCGAGCAGCCGTTGCGTCTAGGCGGCTCGCGCGCGATTCCGGTCGCCGCCGAGCGGACGCTCGGGCTCGAGATCGACGTCGTGGAGCCGGTGACGCTCCTCGCCGAGTCCTTCGACGGAGACATGACGCTCGCCGTCGAGGAGCCCGACGGTCGCGTCCTCGCCTCCGACGACGACTTCGGAACGGAGACGAACGCCTGGCTCGTCTGGACGCCGCCGCGCGCGGGCGCCTTCGTCCTGCGCGTCGCGGCGAAGGACCCCGGGCCCGGCGAGGCGCGGGTGCGCGTCCTGCGGGGTGCCCTCGATCCCGCCCCCGCCGAGCCGCGCCTCGCCGCGATCGCCCACTGGGACCTCGCGCTCCGGCGGGCGATGGAGCGGGGCGATGCCTCGCGCGAGGCGCTC
>CAZJHD010000051.1:0-29822 GCA_964545855.1 uncultured Planctomycetales bacterium | reverse complement strand
GCGTCGTCCTCGGCGGCGACGGGCCGCGGTTCCCCTTCCTCGACGGGAGCTTCGCCCTCGTCGTCCTCCCCGCTGCGCCGGCGGGCCTCCCGCGCGCCGGCGCCGAGAGCCGCGCCGCGACGCTCGCGCGCTGCCTGCGCGAGGCGGCCCGCGTGCTCGCGCCCGGCGGCGAGCTCGTGCTGATGGCGCGCAATCGGCTCGCCTACAAGCGGCCCACGGGGCACCACGGCCGCTACCTCGCGCCGCGGCCCCTCGACCTCGCGCTGCGCTGCGTCTCCGACCGCGGCGGCGGCGAGCAGACCGAGCGCGGCTACGGGCGCGCGCTCGTCGCGGCGGGGCTCCAGGTCCGCTGGCGGCTCGCTCCCTACGTGACGCACCTCGACTACTCGGCTCTCGTGAACCTCGACACGACGCGGCCGCCGCGGCTCGAGGTGGGTCCGAAGGAGCGCGAGAACCCCTCCAAGCTCGTCGCCTGGCGGCTCGGACTCTTCCGCCACCTCACGCCCTCCTACGCCTTCGTCGCGGAGCGCCCGGCCGCCGCGCGCGACGGCGCCGAGCCCGCGCGCTCCCTCCTCGAGCGCGCCGCCGCCCTCGCGCTCGCCGCCGCCGGCGGCACGGGCCACGCGCCGCGCATCGAGCGCGTGATCCCGACGCGCGGCAACAACGTCGTCGCGCTCGTGGCGGACGGTCCGTCGGCGGAGGCTCCGGGCGCCCGCGCCGTGGCGCGGATCCCTCTCTGCGCGAAGGAGGTGCGCCTCGGCGGCCGCCATGTGGCGGCCCTGGAGCGCATCCGCGCGATCGCACCGGGCCTGCCGCTGCCGAGGGCCTTCGGGAAGCTCTCCGTCGACGGAATGCCCTTCTTCGCGGAGGAGTGGTGTCCCGGCTGGAACTCGGCCCAGCAGACGGGCGACGCCACGCGGCGCGCGCGCACGCTCGAGGGTCTCTCCGCGCACCTCGCGGCGCTCGCGGGGCCGCCCCGGACCCTCGAGGGAGACCTGCTGGAGACGCACGTCGCCGAGCGCGTGCGCTTCGTCGCGCGGCGGCTCCGCGACGCCTCCCTGCGCGCGCCCCTCGAGCGGATCGGCGCCGAGGCGGCGGGGCGCCTCCGCGGCCGCTCGATCCCGCTGCCGCTCACGCACGGAGACCTGCGCTCGAAGCACGTCCTCGTCGGCGACGACGGCGCGCCGACGGCGCTCCTCGACTGGGGCACCTGGCGCGAGAGCAACCTCCCCCTCTTCGACCTGCTCCACTTCGTGCTCCACGACCGCAAGCAGGCCTTCGAGGATCCCCTCGACCGCGCCGTGCTGCGCGCGCTCCATCCGCGCGCCCTGGCGCCCGGCGAGGAGTCGGCCGTCGCGCGCTACTGCGACGCTCTCGGCCTCGACGACGACGCGCGCGCGGCCTGCGAGCTGCTCTATCCGCTCGAGGTGGCGATGACCGCCTACGTCCACTGGGACTACGACCGGCCCCGTTGGGTCGAGGTGAACTTCGGCGAGGTGATCCGCGCGACGGGGCGGCCCTCCCCCCGCTGAGACTGGCACCGAATCATTCACGCTCCTCGGGGGCGGTCTCGGGCCTCCGGGCGGGTGTGAATGAATCGGGACCAGTCTCCGATCAGTCTCCCGACGCCTCCGCCGCGATCTGGCCGACGATCGTCGTGAAGGGACGCGCGCTCTCCTGGCGGATGCGCAGGCGCAGCATCCCGCCCTGCACGTAGGAGCCGGCGAGGCCCGAGAGGTCGACGCGGCGGAGCCCGACGCGCGCGTTCACGAAGGAGTCGTCGCGCTCGACGTACTCGCCGGCGTTCCAGCTCCAGAAGGAGATGCGCTGGCGCGCCGAGGCGCTCGACCTTGCGTCGACATCGACGAGGAGCGAGGAGATGACGGTGCCGAGACCGTCGACGTCCACCTCCACCTCGACGGCGCGCGTGCCGCGCGGCCCGAGGGAGGCGACGCGCAGGCGGTCGCGGTCGGCGGAGGCGAGCGAGGAGACGTCGCCCTGGCGCCAGCGGCCCTCCACGACGACGACGCTGCGCACGGTTCCGGCGCGGCGGCTCGGCGGCGCGGCGGCGAGCGACATCGCGGCTCCCGCGTCGAGACGGCCCGAGGCGGCCCAGGGCGAGGAGAGCGGCGCCGCCGATCCTCCCAGGGCGGCGCGGACCGCGGCGGGCGTCGCGCGCGTGCCGAGCAGCGCGTAGACGAGTCCGGCGGTGCCGGCGACGACGGGCGCCGACATGGAGGTGCCCGACATCGACGAGTAGCCCGATGGCTGGCTCCCGAGCGTCACCGGCGCCATCGGGAACGTCGAGAGGATGCTCGTGCCCGGCGCCGCGAGGTCGACCCACGGGCCGTGGTTCGAGAAGGAGGCGCGCGCGTCGGACGGCGTGCTCGCGCCGACGGCGAGGGCGTCCTCCAGGAAAGCGGGATAGGAGGGCTCCGTCGTGTTCGAGTTGCCGGCGGCGGCGACGACGAGCGCGCCCGAGCGCGTCGCGTAGCGCACGGCCGATTCGAGCGTCGTCGACGGAGCCGTGCCCCCGAGGCTCAGGTTCACGACGCGCGCGCCGCGATCCGCGGCCCAGCGGATGCCGCTCGCGACGGCCGAGTAGGAGCCGGAGCCCGTCTCGTCGAGCACCTGCACCGGGAGGATCGAGCAGAGCCGGCCGAGACCCGCCACGCCGACGGCGTTGTCGGTGGCGGCGGCGGCGATGCCGGCCACGTGCGTGCCGTGGCCGTGACCGTCGGCCGTGTTCGCGGAGCGCGAGACGAAGCTCCAGCCGGGGAGCAGCTTCTCGGCCAGATCGGGGTGCGACGGATCGCAGCCGGTGTCGAGCACGGCGATCGCGACGTCCGCCGAGCCGAGGGAGAGCGTCCACGCCGCCTCCGCGCGCACCTTGGCGAGGTGCCACTGGGCGCCCGACTGCGGGTCGTTCACGGGCGCGTCGACGTGCGCGATGCCATCGAGCTCGGCGAGCTCCACCTCCGGCAGCATCGCGAACGCCTCGGCCACGAACTCCGGCGGAACGCCGAAGGGGAGGGACAGCACCTCGATGCGGTCGTCGAGGATCTCCTCCAGGACGAGGCCCTGCTGCTCCAGCGTCGCGAGGAGCCGCGCCGGGAGCGGCCGTCGCGCGCGCAGCAACACGCGGCCGGCGACGATCTCCTGGCCGCGGCTCGTGAGCTCCGTCGGGATGCGTCCGCGGCGAGTCGCGACGCGTCCTCGGAATGGATCGGCGATGGAGACGCCGATGACGACGATTCCGACTGCAACGACACCGAGCCAAGCGCTTCCGCGAATTCGCACTCCGTCTCCCCCTGTGCCCGCGCGCACGCGCGGCGTGACCCGTCGATCCCGACTCTCCGATCAGAGGATCGAACGGGAGGCGCGTTCGCCTTGAGTCGCGAGTGCTCGGGAGAGCGCTCCGGCGCCGGGCACGCCCGCGCCCCGTCAGCGGATCGCCCAGGTCCCCGTGGCGCGGGCGACCGGCTCGCCGTCGTCGCCGCAGCACTCGCCCTCCACGAAGGCGACGCGGCGGCCGCGCTTCACGACCCAGGCCTCGGCGCAGAGCGTGCCGGCGCGCGCGATGGCGAGGAACTGCACCGAGAGGTGGATCGTCGCGCAGGTCTCGTTGGTGGCGAGCGTGCGCGCCGTGGCGCGTCCCATGGCGCCGTCCAGCAGCAGCGCCATGGCGCCGCCGTGGATCAGGCCCACCTCGTTCTTCCACTCGGGCCCGGCCGCCATGCAGAGGCGCACGCGGCCGTTCTCGAGATCCTCCGTCGTGACGTTGAGGAACGCGTTCAGCGGCGAGACGAGCATGGGCGCATCTTCCGCAACGGCGGCGGGCGCCGCCACGGGCTCCTTGGCGCGATCCATCCATCGGGCCTCGCCCTTTTCCCGACCCCCCGCGCGCGGTACACCACAACCATGCTCCAAGGAAAACGCGGGATCGTCTTCGGCGTCGCCAACAAGCGCTCCATCGCCTGGGCCATCGCCCGCGGCGCGAGCGCCGCCGGCGCGCAGGTCACGCTCGCCTACCAGAACGAACGCCTCGGCGAAACCGTCCGCGAGCTGGCCGCCACGCTGCCGGGCGAGACGGCCTGCGTCGAGTGCGACGTGGCGAGCGACGCCTCCCTCGACAAGGCCTTCGAGTCGGTGAAGGCCGGCGGCGGCCTCGACTTCGCGGTGCATTCCGTCGCCTTCGCCAACAAGGACGAGCTCGACGGCGACTACATGCGGACGAGCCGCGAGGGCTTCCGCCTCGCCCACGACGTGAGCGCCTACTCCTTCACGGCCGTCGCGCGGCGCGCGGCGGAGCTCATGGAGGGACGCCAGGGCGCGATGCTCACGCTCACCTACATCGGCGCCGAGCGCGTGATCCCCAACTACAACGTGATGGGCGTCGCGAAGGCGGCCCTCGAGGCGAGCGTGCGCTACCTCGCGAACGACCTCGGCCCCCGCGGCGTCCGCGTGAACGCCATCAGCGCGGGCCCCATCAAGACCCTCGCGGCGGCGGGCATCGGCGACTTCTCGAAGATCCTCGACCACCACAAGGCGAAGGCGCCGCTGCGCCGCCTCACGGAGGCCGACGAGGTGGCCGACGCCGCGGTGTTCCTCCTGTCGCCGATGTCGCGCGGCATCACCGGCGAGGTGATCCACGTGGACGGCGGATTCTCGATCGTCGGCACCTGACGGCGCACTGCGCCGCGCGCCGGAGACCCCGAGGTGGACTCCGCCCACGCCGGCTCCCTCTGGATCCACGCGCAGGAGCCGGTCGTGCGCGGCCACGACACGCTGCTCGCGCTGCGCCTGCGCGCGCCGGCCGACGGCGAACGCCTCGGCGCCGCCTGGGAGCGGCAGGTGCGCGCGCGCCCGGCGCTGCGGCTGCGCTGGGTCGAGGACGCGGCGGCGCGGCGCTTCCGATGGGTGCCCTTTTCGGAGAGCGACCTCGCGACACGCGTCGCCAGCGCGCGCGCGGCGCTGCGCACGCTCGCGCCGGAGGCGGCGCTCGGGGAGTACGTTCCGAGCGGCGAGGGCCTCGTCCATCGATGGCTGCTCCGCGACGACCGCACGCTCGTCGCGCGGTCGTGCCACCTCTTCACCAACCTGCTCGGCCAGGCCTGCTGGATGGAGGACGGCCTCCGCGTCGACTCCGGCGGCGCCGAGGCCGCGCCGTTCCCCGAGCGGATCGTCGCTCCGCCCTCGGCCATCGACCGCTGGGTCGTCGCCGCCGCCGGCGTCGCGCGGGCGCTCGCCTTCGCGGCGCGCTTCCGCCGCGCCGCCGGCCGCGACGCAGGCGCCGAGACCGTCGACCTCACGGACGGCCGCTCCGTCGCGGAGCAGAGCGCGGGCGCGACGGTCCATCGGCTCGCCCTCGGCCCCGGGGCCTCGAGAGCGCTCCTCGAATCCTCGCGCGCGCGCGGCCTCACGGTGACGGCGCGCGTGGTCGCCGAGACGGCGCGCGCCCTCCTCGACGCACGGCCCGGGAAGCGCCGCGTCCTCGTGGGGCTCCCCGTCGACCTCGTCGCGCGTCTCGGGAGCCGCTCGCGCTCCGCGCCGGGGAATCCCACGGCGGGCTTCGTGATCCAGTGCTTCCGTGGCGGCGACCTCGACGCAGAGGCGCGCGAGGGCCTCGCCGAGGCGCGGCGCGGCACGGCCTTCTGGCTCGCGCGGGCGATGGACGCGCCGGCACGCGACGAGCGGAAGCTCCTCGACGCATTCGCCGCGCGCGCGCGCCTGCCGATCCCCGAGCGCGCGCCCTTCGAGAACCTCTCCTGCGTCGTCTCCAGCGTGGCGTTGCCGGAGTCGCTCACGGCGCTCGCCGCGCACTGCGAGGCGGCGTCGTTCCACACCTGGGCGCAGGTGCCGTTGGTGACGGTCTGCTCCCTCGCCGGCGCGACGACGCTCGCCGTGACGTCGCCCGACGACCGGGTGGCTCCCGCCGACGCCGCGTCGCTCTTCGAGCGCCTCGCGGCGGCCGTGGACCCCGCGGGCTCGGGCACACGCGATGCGTTCCGGCTCGTGCCGTGAGCGGCCGCGAGGCCCGACGGACCGCGCTCGCTTCACGCGGTCCTCACCTCCGATTCCGCAGCGCCTCACTCGCGCGGCCGACGGTAGCGCCATGGAACGATCCGATCCGAGCTTCGAGCCCCCCGGCCCCTTCGAGGCGCGGCCGTGCGGTGTCGCCTTCGCCGTCGTGGAGGACGACCTGTCGCTCCTCGATCTCTACCGGTCCGCCCACGCCTGCTTCGCGGGCGAGGAGTCGGAGGAGGCCGCCGCCTCGTCGGCCGTTCTCGCTACGCCCTCTTCCCCGCGAAGCTCGTGAGCGTCTTCGGAAGCTCCGTGAGCGTCTTCACGACGGCGTCGGGGCGCGGCTGCCCGTCGTGGAAGCGCGGGCGGTGGCCGTTGCGGCAGACGAGCACGCCGCGGAGGCCGAGGGTCTTCGCGCCGAGGATGTCCTTGTCGACGTTGTCGCCGACCATCACGGCCTCGTGCGCCGAGACGCCCACCTCGCGCAGCGCCTTCTCGAAGATGCCGCGCTGGGGCTTCGAGTAGCCCACCTCCTCGGAGATGGCGATGGCGTGGAAGAGACCCTCGATGCCCGTCGCGCGCAGCTTCTCCCGCTGGTAGGCGGTGCCGCCGTTCGACACGAGCACGACGAAGCAGTGCTTGCGCAGCTTCTCGAGGACGCGCTTCGACTCGGGGAACAGGACGTGGAGGGAGGAGCGGAGCTGGCTGTAGTAGCGCGTCACCTCGGTCGCCGCCGAGGGAGCGGCGCCGGAGCAGGCGAGCGCCTGGGCGAAGCACATCTCGCGCACGCGCATCGCGTCGAGGCTCGCGGAACGCCCCTTCGCCCGGATCTCCTCCTCGAAGGCCTCCCAGCGCTTGTTGCCCTCTTCCAGGTAGACCTCCATGAACTTCTCGCGGTCGAGCGACGGGATCGACTCGGCAGCGTGCGCCGCCGTGCGCTCGAGGGCCTGGTGGACCGAGCCCCGCTCGTCGTAGAGCGTCTCGTCGAGGTCGACCAGGATTGCGCGGATCAGCACCACGAGTGGTTCAGGACTTCGCCGATCCCACCGGCGCCGGGGACGATGTACTGGTGCTCGTCGAGGCCCCGCTCCTCGGACCAGCGCTCGCCCGGGAGGGCGGCGAGGACGTCGGGCGGCGAGAGGCCCCGGTCGAGCCGCGCCGTGTAGATGACGGCCCCCTCGACTTCTCGAAGGACGCGCGCCACGTACTCGGGCGTCGCGATCATCGGCATGGCCACCACCTTCTCCGGAGTGCCGTAGCGCTCGCGGTAGTGGGCGAGGGCCTTCACGACCGTGCCGCCGGTGGCGCCCATGGGGTCGGGCACGAGGAGGAGCGAGCCCTGCACGGAGCCGCCGATCTTCGATCCGTCGAGGGAGACGCCGGTGACCCGCCCCGCGCTGTCGGTGACGCGCGCCATGGAGAGCGTGTCGATGCGGATGCGGTCCGGGTCGATCACGCGCGCCAGCAGCTCGAAGCAGGCCTGCGACGGAATCATCCCGGCGCGCACGACGCAGGCGATCACGATCCCCGTCTCCCGCGAGAGGATCGGGCCCCGGTACACGCCCTGGGGCGTCCGCGCGAACATCCGCGTCGGCGCGTTCGCGTTGGTGACGGGGAGCTCGCGCGCCGCCACCTCGGAGAGCATCGTCGAGTAGACGATGCGGATCAGGTCGGCGACCTCGGGTCCCTTCGTCTCCGCCGCGCCGATGCGCGCGAGGAGCGAGAGCAGGAAGGGGTTCCGCAGGATGTGCACCCGCGGCCCGTAGCGGTGGGGCGCCTCGGCCGGCGGCGGGCTGGCGGGATCCTGCGGCGGCGTCCGCGGTGCCGCGTGCTCCCCGTCGCCCGTCAGGCGCGCGCTCATCGGCGGGCACCGGCGCGGGCCGAAGGACAGCGCGGGTCGGAGCAGTCGCGCACGTAGCCGCAGTTGGGGCAGCGGATCTTGCAGTGGTGCTCGACCAT
Source organism: uncultured Planctomycetales bacterium (assembly GCA_964545855.1). Taxonomy (GTDB): domain Bacteria; phylum Planctomycetota; class UBA1135; order UBA1135; family JACQFD01; genus CAZJHD01. Next base: position 21,839 of record CAZJHD010000051.1, on the reverse strand, counting down.
GTCGGCTCCACACCGATCACAGACATGCTGGCGGGGCTCGGCGACGAGGGTCGAAGAGCCGGGCCGGGAGAGGAGGCACGCAGAAGTCACGGCAGCTCCGGAGGGCGGCGCGGAAGTCTCCCCCGTCCGACCGGGGATGTGCAACCGCGGCTCCCGATCTGGCCGGCCCGCGCTGGGTGCTGGAGTCGGCCCCCTCGGCCGGCCGAAACAGCCCGGAGAGGCCACCTCAGCGATGGAAACACCGTCTTCCCCCCCGCTTCCGGCCTGCGCGGACACGGGCCTACCCGACCCGATTCGCGAGCGGCTCGAGACGCAGCTCAAGAGCGGCGGGCTCGACCTGCCGGTCCTTCCGGAGGCGGCGGGACGGGTGATGACCGCGACGATGGACGAGTCCTGCGACGCGAGGAAGCTCGCGATGCTCGTGCAGCGCGACGCGTCGCTCGCCGCGCACCTCCTGCGTCTCGCCAACTCGGCGCTCTACTCGCCGAGCGTGCCCATCGTGACGCTGCCCCAGGCGGTCTCGCGCCTCGGCATGGCGAAGATCCGCGAGATCGCGCTGATCATCTCCTGCGAGAGCCGCGTCTTCCGCGCGGGCGACCGCAACGAGGTCGTGCGCGCGATCTTCCGCCACTCGCTCGCGGCCGGCTCCTTCGCGCAGGAGATCGCGCGGCTCCGCCGCTGGAACGTGGAGGAGGCCTTCCTCTGCGGCCTCATGCACGACGTGGGCAAGCCCGTGATCCTCCAGGCCCTGGCCGATCTCTCCCGCGAGCTGAAGCTCCCCCTGTCGATGGAGGCGGCCGACGCGGCGATGGACGCGGCGCACGCCGAGGTGGGGAGCCGGCTCGTGAAGGAGTGGAAGCTCCCGGCGCGGCTCGAGGAGACGATCCTCTGGCACCACCAGCCCGAGGCGGCGCCCACCTGCGCGCAGACGGCGATGATGACGCGCCTCGCCGACGACCTGTCGCACTGGGCCCTCGGCACGAAGGGCGTCTCGGACGCAACGCTGCGCGCGCATCCGATGAACGAGCCGCTCAACATCTACCCCGACGAGCTCGAGTCCCTGCTGGCGAGGCGCGACGCGGTGCTCGCCGTCGTCTCGTCCCTCACGGGAGGCGCGCGATGACCGACTTCGACCTCGTCGTGATCGGGAGCGGTCCCGCCGGACAGAAGGCGGCCGTCCAGGGCGCGAAGGCGGGACGGCGCGTGCTCGTCGTCGAGCAGGAGACCCACGTCGGCGGCGCCTGCGTCCACCGCGGCACGATCCCGAGCAAGACGCTGCGCGAGACGGCCGTGGCGCTCCTCGGCTTCCGCCGCCGAACGGGCGGCGTCTACACCGTGACCGTGCGCGAGGAGCTGCAGCTCGCGAGCCTCATGACGCGCATGGAGCAGGTGGTCTGCGCCCACGAGCGCTACATGAGCGACCAGCTCCGCCGGAACGCCATCGAGCGGCTCCACGGGCGCGCGCGTTTCCTGTCGGCGACGGAGATCGAGGTGCTCTCGGTGAAGGGTGCCCGGCGGCACATCGTGGCGGGCGCCTTCGTCGTCGCCACGGGGTCGCGGCCGCGGTCCCCCGACGAGATCCCGATCGACCACGAGCACGTGCTCGACAGCGACTCGTTCCTCTCGATGAGCTACTTGCCGGCGAGCCTGACGGTGCTCGGCGCCGGCGTCATCGCGAGCGAGTACGCGTCGATCTTCGCGGCCCTCGGCGTGCAGGTGACGATGATCGACAAGGGGCCGCGCCCCCTCGGGTTCCTCGACCCGGAGCTCACGGAGCGCTTCCAGCGAGACTTCGAGGTCTGCGGTGGACGCTTCATCGGCGGCGCGAGAGTGAAGAGCGTCGCGTGGGACGGCGTGAGCACGGTCGTGACCACGCTCGAGAACGGCGAGGAGATCCGCACGGAGAAGCTCCTCTGCGCGCTCGGCCGCGTCGCCAATCTCGAGGGCCTCGACATCGAGAAGGCGGGTCTCGCGCCGACGAAGCGCGGGCTGCTGGAGGTCGACGAGAACGGCCGCACCTCCGTGCCGACGGTCTTCGCGGCGGGCGACGTGATCGGCCCGCCGTCGCTCGCGTCGTCCTCCATGGAGCAGGGACGCCGCGCGGCGCGCGCGGCCCTCGGGCTGCCGCCCGGCGGGTCCTGGGACCTCGTGCCGGCGGGCATCTACACGATCCCCGAGATGTCCTGCGTCGGCCTCACGGAGGCCCAGGCCATCGAGCGGTTCGGCGGCGCCGTCGTGGGCCGCGCTCCCTTCGAGGAGCTCGCGCGCGGCCAGATCGCCGCCATCGGGAACGGGCTGCTGAAGCTCGTGGCCGATCCGAGCGGACGGAAGGTCCTCGGCGTCCACATCGTCGGCGAGGGCGCCGCGGAGCTGATCCACGTCGGCCAGATGGCGCTGCTCTACGGCGGAGACGTCGACGGCTTCGTCGAGAGCGTCTTCAACTTCCCGACCCTCGCCGAGGCCTACCGCGTCGCGGCCCTCGACATCGTCGGACGGCGTCCCGCGCGCGCGGCGACGCCCGCGCCGTCGCCCGCCGAGCCGGTCGCGCGGTAGCGGCCTCGCGCTTCAGCGCACGGGCCGCATCGGGCGCACGCCGAGGTCGCTCGACTTGAAGTCGGGCAGACGCTGCACCCGGAACGCGCTCTTCGCGACGAAGGCCGGCATGTCGAAGGCGCCCCCGCGCGTGACGGGCTGAAACGCGCTCGTGCGGCGTCCTTGGTCGTCGTGGAGCACCTCGCGCTCGCCGTCTCCGGCGCGGACGGGCTGCGTGTAGAGCTCGTAGCCGTCGCGGCACCACTCGAAGACGTTGCCCGCCATGTCGTGGAGGCCGAAAGCGTTCGCCCGGTAACTCCCGACCGGTGCGTGCACCTGGTAGCCGTCGCTCCACGGCCCGGCCTCGTAGCCGGCGCCGTGCTCGACGGCGAAGCGGTCCGCCACGTTCGCCGCGTCCGCGAGCGCCGAAGGGTCGGCGCCGACCCACCAGGGAGACGCCGTGCCGGCGCGGCAGGCGTACTCCCACTGGGCCTCCGTCGGGAGCGCGAGATCGAGCCGCGAGAGGATCTTCGTGCAGTCGAGCCAGGAGACGCTCTCGACGGGCTGGTGCCACCCGCGCACGTGCCCGTCCTCGCCGGTGCCGGGCCGGTAGAAGCTCGGCTCCGTGCCGGTGAAGCGCAGCCACTGCCCCTGCGTCACCTCGTGCTTCGCGAGGAAGAAGGGATCGAGCTCGACGCGGTGCGCCGGACGCTCGTCGTCGCCGCCCTCCGCGTCGAGGATCGGCGCCTCGCCCTGCCGCGGCGCGGCCGACGACCCCATCGTGAAGGAGCCTCCCGGAACGAGGACCAGCACGATCCCCGTGGCCGGGCCGAGCACGAGCTTGCCGTCGGCGTCCCGCACCGCCGGCTCGCCCGAGAGGACGTGGGCGAACTCCCAGAGACCCGACGCGGGATCGCGTCCGAGGGGCAGCAGGCCGATCTGGGGCGTCAGCAGGTATCCGTCGTAGGCCGGGCACTCGGAGCGATTCGCGATCGAGGCGGCGGCCGCCGTCCATGCGAGCTTCGGCTCGCGGATCGTCCGCGTCTCGAGCGTGCGCGCACGCTCGAGGCGCGCCTCGACGAGGGCGATCGTGCCCGACGCCGGGTCGGCGAATCGCTCCAGGCCTGCCACGAGGAGCCGCAGCTCCTCGGCGTGCGCGCGAGCGACCGCTCCGGCCTCTCCCGCGGCGACGGGCGCTCCGTCCTCGCGCGCGAGGCGGCGCCGGTGCGCGGGGAGGCGCTCCGCCAGCGCGCGCGCGCGCGCGAGCCACGCCTCGAGCGCGGGCACGGACTCCGGAGTCGCGGGCCAGATCGCGTCGGCGGCGGCGATCTCGTCGGCGAGGAGCCTCGCGTCGTAGAGCGCGCGCAGGTCGTCGCGGCTCTCCTCGGCGACGCGCTTCGCCGACTCGAGGTCGGCGTTCTGCGACTCGATCACGGTGTTCTTGCTCGTGAGGATCAGGAGCGCCGCGATCGTCGCGACGGCGACGGCCCCGAGCGCCGCGGCGACCGTGAGGGCGAACGCCCGGTTGCGCGCGATCCACTTGCGGAACTCGGGCCAGGCTCCCGTGCGGTAGGCGCGCACGACGCGTCCCTCGAGGAAGGCGCGCAGGTCGCCGGCCATGGCGCCCATGTCGGGGTAGCGCTGCGCGGGCTCCCGGTGCATCGCCTTCTCGCAGATGGCGACGAGCTCCGGCGGCAGCGCGCGCGACGAAGCCGCGAGGGGCACGGGCGGCCCGTCGATGACGGCGCGGAGGACGTCGTGGGCCGAGGGCCGCTCGCCCGGCTTCACGTAGGGCGGGTGGCGCGCGAGGAAGAAGTAGAGGACGGCTCCCAGCGAATAGACGTCGGAAGCCGGCCCCATGTCTGCCACGCGCCCGCGCGCCTGTTCCGGCGGCATGTAACAGGGCGTGCCGAGCGCCTGGCCGTCGAGGGTCGTGTAGGGCGAGTCGGAGTCGGAGCCGCCCTTCGCGCTGCGGATCGTCTCGATGAGGCTCAGCGTCGGCGTGAACTCGGGACGGAGCTCGCGGCCGCCGTCGTGGTCCGTGCCGAGCACCTTCGCGAGCCCCCAGTCCATCACGTAAGTCTCGCCGAAGCGGCCCACCATCAGGTTGTGGGGCTTCAGATCGCGGTGGATCACGCCCTTGCTGTGCGCGAAGGCGACGGTCTCGCAGGCCTTCAGCAGCACGCCGAGGACGCGCGCCTCGTTCCAGGACTCGTCGCCGTCGAAGCAGCGCTGGAAGATCGCGAGCAGCGTCTCCCCCTTCACGAGGCGCATCGTGAAGTAGGTGCGGCCCTGCGCGTCGACGCCGAGCTCGTGGACCGGCACGACACCCGGATGGTCGAGCTGCCCCGTGATCTGCGCCTCCTCCAGGAACCGCGCCACGCGGAAGGCCTGCGTCGCGCGCTCGCTCTCGCTGCCCTCGCTCGGACGCAGCGATCCGCGGAGCACCTTCATCGCCAGCACGCGGCGCAGCTCGTTGTCCCAGACCTTCAACACGACCCCCATGCCGCCGCGCGCCACCTCGCCGCGCACGGTGTAGCGCGCGCGCGCCGCCGAGTGGCCCTGGAGCTGCGCGAGCAGGCTCTCCGGCAGCTCCGCCGGCTTCGGCGCCTCGCCGGCGTCGAGGGAGATCGCCGGGTCGGCGTCCTCCCCGAGGGCTTCGCGCACGCGGTCGTGCACCGATCCGGGCGGTTTCGCCGGCGCGAGGCCCGGCGCGATCCAGTGCCAGTTCTCGAAGAGGACGCGAAGCTCGGCCGCTTCCTCGGGGTGCGCACGGCAGAGCTCCTCGAGGGCCTTCGCCGAGCCGAGTCCGTGCTGGCTCACGAACTCCGCGAAGAGGCGGAGCCCCGCACTCGTGAAGGAGGAGGGCCCTTTCGACGGAGGCACGGAAGGCGCCGCCAACTACGGCTGCACCGTGAGGTGGAGGCCGTTGGAGGTGCTGAGGCCGAAGGGGCTCGGCGCTGGGATGCACTTTCCGGAGGGCCACGCGAAGAGTGCCTGCGCGTGATAGACCGCGCCGATCAGCGCCGGGCTGTTCGGGATCGGTGCCGCCGCCTTCGCGTAGCCGTCTCGGTCGGAGACGAGGTCGAAGGTGAGCACCTCGGTGGACGCGAAGAAGTCGAGGTGGAGCGTGACACCGATCCCGAAGGGGTCGCTGCCGGCGATGTCGGCGGCGTTCGCGACCATGCCGAGGCCGAGAGCGCTCTTCGGCGCGTTCGTGCAGAGCAGCGCGAACTGCGGGCTCCCGACGCGCGGCGAGGCGTTCGCGTTCATGCCCGAGGCGCCGTCGCAGCCGGGTGTGCCCGTGCCGAAGGGCACGATGCCCGTGGGGTAGGGCGTCGAGTTGAGGAGCAGCTGCAGCGTCGAGGCGCTCGAGCCGAGGGCGAGGTCGAAGCGGCCATCGCCGTCGGAGTCGGCCACCGCGAGGGCCGACGGCGCCGTGCCGGGAGCGAGCGGCACGACGATCGGCGAGGCGAGGGAGCCGGTGCCGTCGCCCAGCAGCACCGTGACGGCGTGCGTGAGCGGGTTCACCACGCCCACGTCGCGGCGCCCGTCGCCGTCGTAGTCCGAGATCGCGAGCGAGCCCGGGAGGCTTCCGGCCGCGAAATAGGAAGCGCTCGCGAAGGCGAGCGGGCCCGTCCCGAGGAGCACCGAAGCGCTGTTGGAGCCCGTGTTCGCCACGGCGAGGTCGAGGAAGACGTCTCCGTTCAGATGCACGAGCGCGAGCGAGGTTGGCGAGTGGCCGACGTTGAGCAGCGCCTGCGACGTGAAGCCCCCCGCTCCGTTCCCCTTCAGCACCTCGACTCGGTTCGAGCCCGTGAGGGACACCACACCGTCGATCTTGCCGTCGAAGTCGAGGTCGCCGAGGGAGAGGTCGCTCCCCGTGCCGCCCACGAGCGGCGAGAGGATCGGCGCGCCGAAGGAGCCATCGCCGTTGCCGGGCAGCACCGAGAGGGTGCTCGGCGGCGACGCGAGCACCAGCACGAGGTCGAGCTTCCCGTCGGAGGTCACGTCCTCGGCGCGCACCGAGACGGGGCTCCCGCCGGCGAGGAAGGGCGACGCCGCGTGCGGCGCGAAGGCGCCGAGGCCGTCGCCGAGGAGCACGGTCACGTCGTTGGAACCCTGGTTCGACACCACGAGGTCGAGCTTGCCGTCGGAGTTCACGTCGGCGATGGCGAGGCCGCTCGGGTTCGCACCGGTGTCGTAGACGCCGGCGCACTGGGGCACGCCCGTCGGGCCCGTCAGCAGCACCGCCACCTTGTTCGCGCCGCCCACCACCACCGCCGTGTCCTTGCGGCCATCGGCGTCGAGCTTGCCGACGCCGACGGCCTTGGGCGTGCCGGGGATGCACGAGACGTTCCCGCCGCTCGCGGAGAACTTGTTGCCGCCGTTGCCGAGCAGGATCGACACGGTGCCCGAGAGGCTGTTCGCCGCGACGACATCCATGCGCCCGTCGAAGTCGAGCTGGCCCGCCGCCACCGCCACGGGGCCCGAGCCCGTCGACGACGTCGTCACCGCGTCGAAGGAGCCCGTCCCGGTGCCTCGATAGGCGGAGAGCGTGTTCGAAGCCGTGGTGACCACCAAGAGGTCGACGATCGCGTCGCCGTCGAGATCCTCCAGCGCGAAGCCCGCCGGCGGATTCGAGAGGTTCAGCGAGAGAACGCCGAGGACGTTGCCGCCGGCGCTGCGGCGCACGACGAGGATCCGCGACTCCGCCGTGGAGCGCACGACGAGGTCGACGCCTCCGTCACCGTCCACGTCGCGGGCGAGGAGGCCGTCGGGCGCTGTGCAGACGGGGAGCGACGTCGCCGCGGCGAAGCCACCCGCGCCGTTCCCGAGGAGGATCGAGAGCGTGCCGGCTCCCTGGTTCGCCGACGCGAGGTCGCGCTTGCCGTCGCCGTTCAGGTCGGCGACGGCGACGGCGACGGGCTGGCTCCCGACGGCGAGAGGCACGGGCGCCGCGAGCCCGCCGGCGCCGTTCCCCGCGAGGAGCGAGAGCGTTGCCGCCGTGCCGTTCGCGACGACGGCATCGGGGAATCCGTCTCCCGTGACGTCGTCGACGGCGATCGCCCTCGGGCTCGCGCCGCAGGGGAACGCGACCGCCGGTGCGAAGGCGCCGCCGCCGAGGCCGCGCAGGAACGACACCGTCCCCGAGCCCTCGTTGGCGGCGACGAGGTCGATCTCGCCATCCTGGTCGAGGTCGCCGGCGGCGACGGCGCCCGGGAGGCTCCCGACGCCGTGGCTCGCGGCCGAGAGGAATCCTCCGACCCCGTCGCTCTCGAGCACCGTCACCGTGCCGGCGCCGCGGTTCGCGACGGCCACGTCGGGGCGCGCATCGCCATTCAGGTCGGCGACGACGACGGCGCGCGGGTCGCTCCCCACGAAGGGCTCCAGCGATCCGAAGTTGCCGGCGCCGGCGTTCAAGAGCACGCGCACCTCGTTCGCCGCGGAACTCGACGCGAGGAGATCGAAATCGTTGTCGTCGTCCAAGTCGGCCAGCTCGAGGGAGCCTTCCTGCGTCGCGAGCGGGTAGACGACGGGCGCGAGGAAGCCGCCGAAGCCGTCGCTGCGCAGAACGCGCACGACGCCCGTGCTCGTGTCGTTCACGACGAGATCGAGGGACGGCACGAGCGCCTGGTCGACATCGCCCGCGACGAGCCGCTTCGGGGCGCCGAGGCCTCCGATGGTGAACGTTCCGAGCACTCCTCCCGATCCGTTGCCGAGTCCGAGCTGGATCGTCCCCGAGCCGCGATTCGCCACGGCGTAGTCGACCTTGCCGTCGAGGTTCAGGTCGCCGAGGACGACCGCCGACGGATCGAGGCCCGTCGCCTGCTGCACGAGCGACGTGAAGCCGCCGAGGCCGTTCCCTTTCGCGATCGTGACGCTCCCCGAAACGGAGTTGGCCGTGGCGTAGTCGAGCACGCCGTCTCCGTCGAAGTCTCCGGCGGCGATCGCCACGGGGCTCGAGCCCGAGGGCTGCGCGGCGGCGGCGCCGAAGCCTCCCGAGCCGTTCCCGAGGAGCCGCGAGACGGCATTCGCCGATCCATTGGCCGTCAGGAGATCGCGCAGTCCGTCGGCGTTCAGGTCGGCGAGGAGGAGGTCCTCGACGGGCCCTCCGGCGGCGAAGGCGCCCGCGGGCGCGAGAGCGCCCGTGCCGTTCCCGAGGAGGACGCTCACGTTGGAGGAGCCGGCGTTCCCGACGACGACGTCGCGCTTGCCGTCGCCGTTCAGGTCCGCCGAGGCGAGCGACCGCGGCGTCGTGCCGGCGGGAAAGGACTGGGGAGGGTCGAATGCGCCGGAGCCCTTGCCTTGCAGGACGGCGATCGACCCCGAGCCGCCGTGCGCGACGATCGCCTCAGGGATCCCGTCGCCGTCGAGGTCGCAGGCGTGGGCGCGCCGCGCGTCGACGCCACCGGTGGGAGTTCCCGACCCGGGGAGGAGCGGATCCCAGGAGGCGAAGGTGCTCGGGACGATGCGCCGAATCACGGAGAGCGTGCCGGCGTTCGCGTGGACGACGACGATCTCCTGCACACCGTCGCCGTCGAGATCGCCGAGCGCGACGTCCGCCGGCCCGTCGCCGCTCGGGACGACGATTCCCGACGCGAAGGCGCCCGCGCCGTTCCCCAGGAGAACCGAGACGGAGTCGTCGAGCTCGTTCCCCGTGACGAGGTCGGGATCGCCGTCTCCGTCCACGTCGCCCACGTCGATCGAGAAGGGGCGCGCGCCGGCCGTGATCGAGGCCTCGGTCGAGAACGACCCCGTCTGCTCGAAGCTGAAGAAGGTCCAGACCTTGCCGTCGTTCGACGCGCAGGCGGCGAGGTCCGGGTCGCCATCCCCATCCAGGTCGGCGTTCGTGATCCCGGAGGTCTTCGGGGCCGCGCCCGAGGAGGGCGTCGGCCCGTAGAGGAACGGGAAGACGAACGTGGGAAGCCCCGTCGTCGCGTTCAGAACCGATTCGAGGACCGCCGTCCCGGAGATCGAGTAGGCGAGGTCGCGTGTGCCATCGCTGGTCCAGTCGCCGGAGGTCAGGTTGACCACGTTCCCCCACTGCGCCGGCCAGGAGATGTCGGCCGCCGAGGCGATGCCCCCGAGGCCGTTGCCGATCTGGATCCGGATGATGGTGGTGCTCCGGTCGTGGGAGATGTCGAGCTTCCCGTCCTGGCTGAAGTCGGCGGCGATGAGGTCGTCCATCCCCGAGACGGACGAGGTGATGCTCGCGCTCTGGGTGAATCCCCCGGCGCCGTTCCCGAGAAGGATCCGGATTCCCGTGCTCGACTTCATCGCGAGATCGAGCGTGCCGTCTCCGTTGAAGTCGCCGGCGTTCAGCCGGTCGGGCGCGGTCGTGGAGACGAGCGCGACGGTGACGGGCGCCTGGAAGCAGCCCGTCGGCGCTCCCTTCAGGAACGAGAGGTTGTTGGACCCGAGATTGGAGCAGACGGCGTCCCGAAGGCCGTCACCATCGAAGTCGGCAACCACGACCGATCGGGGCGTCGTGCCGACGGAGAGGGTCTGATCGACGGCGAACTGGGCGGCGGCCACCGGCGCCGCGAGCGCGACGACCGAGAGAGCGAAAAGGGAACGCGCCATGGGAACCGCGGGGGTCGGGGGACCGAGGGTGGAGCGCACCGACGCGTGCGCCCCATCAGACTCGAAGGTCGATCGGTCGGGCAAGCGAACGGTCGGCCCGCACCGGACCGGAAGCGCGGCGCCTCCCGACGCGCCCTACACCCTCTCCCCCGGCTCCTTCCCCAGCAGCGCGAGGCGCACGAGGTCGAGCGCGTCGCGCGCCGTGATCTCGCGGAGGAGATTGCGCTCGAGACCGGCCCAATCGCGCCGCTGCACTCGCGTGCCGAAGGGACCGTCGAGGGCGATCCAGACGAGACCCACGGGCTTCTCGGGCGTGCCGCCCTCGGGGCCCGCGATGCCGGTGATCGATACGGCCACGCCCGCGCCCGCCGCAGCGCGCGCGCCGCGCGCCAGCGCCACGGCGCACTCGCGCGAAACGGCGCCGTGCGTCCGCAGCAACTCCTCGGAGACGCCGAGGCGCGCCTGCTTCGCCTCGTTCGCGTAGACGACGAAGGACTCCCGCAGGACGGCGGAGATCCCCGGCACGGCCGTCAGGAGCGCCGTCGCGAGACCGCCGGTGCACGACTCCGCCAGCGCGATGGTGAGGCCCCGCTCCCGCAGCATCTCGCCGACGACGGCCTCCAGCGGCGCGCCGTCGCGGGAGACGACGAGGTCTCCGAGCTTCGCGGCGATCGCCGCGGCCGCCGCCTCGGCGCGCTCCGCGCCGGAGCGCGGCGAGACGCCGTCGTCCTGGGCGAGCACCGAGATGGTGTGGACTCCTCGGCTCACGGTGATCCCGACGAGCGGATCGGACCGCCGCCCCATCCACGGCGCGATCGCCTCCCCCACGACGGCCTCGGGCGCGCCGAAGCAGACGACCGTGCGCCGCACGAACGGAGCGGCGTCGCGGTACGCGCGCGAGATCTCGGGGACCACGTGCTCGGCGAGCATGGCGCGCATCTCGTGGGGCACGCCCGGCAGCGCGAAGAAGCGCGCCGACCCCAGACGGAAGGAGAATCCCGGCGCCGTGCCGAGGGCGTTCGCGATCGACTCCGCGCCGCGCGGGCGCGCCGCCTGCCGCCGGTTGCTCTCCGGCACCGCGCGCCCGCGACGCCGGAGCCTCTCGACGATGGCGTCCCAGAGCGCGGGCACCGACTCCAGCTCGACGCCCAGCGCATCGGCGGCGCCCTCGCGCGTGAGATCGTCGTCCGTCGGCCCGAGTCCCCCCGTCACGATCACGACCTCGGCACGCGCGCCCGTCTCGCGCATGCACTGGGCGATCGCTTCGCGCTCGTCGCCGACGGCGGTCGTGCGCACGACCCGCACCCCCGCGCCGGCGAGGGCGCGCGCGATCTCGCCGGAGTTCGTGTCCGTGGCCCAGCCCTGGACGATCTCGTCGCCGACCGCGATCACCTCGCCGACGGGGACCCGGGGTGCCACGGCGTCGCCTCAGACGGCGAAGCGGATGTTCAGGATGTCGCCGTCGGCGACGCGGTACTCCTTGCCCTCGAGGCGCGTGGCGTTCCTCGCCTTCGCCTCGCGCCAGGAGCCGGCGGCCTTCAGCGCGTCGAAGGGCGTCACCTCGGCGCGGATGAAGCCGCGCGCGAGGTCGCTGTGGATGCGGCCCGCCGCCGTCACGGCGTCGTCGCCCCCGTGGATCGTCCAGGCGCGCACCTCGTCCTCGCCGCTCGTGAAGAACGGAACGAGCCCGAGGGCGGCGTAGGACGCGCGGATCAGCCGGTCGCGCGCCGGCTCCGTGATGCCGAAGTCGGCGAGGAAGGCGGCGCGGTCCGCCGGCTCCAGCGCCGCGATCTCCTCCTCGATGGCGGCGTTCACGGCGAGCGACGTGGGGAAGAGGCCGAGCGCCTCCCGCGTCCCCGCGTCGTCGGCGTGCGCGTCGCTCACGTTCGCGACGAGGACGACGGGCTTCTGCGAGAGGAACGCGAAGGACCGCAGGAACGCCTCGTCCCCCGGGCGCGCGTGCGTCGCCACGGCCTCGCCGATCGGGGTGTTCTTCGCCTCCACGTCCGCCAGCACCTTCTCGAGGAGCGCGCGCTCGTGCTCGTCGCGCTCGCGGCTCTTGGAGGGCTTCTTCGCCGCGTCGCGGAGCCGCTCCACGCGGCGGCCCAGCACGGCGTAGTCCTCCAGGAGGAACTCCTCCTGGAGCGACCGGATCTCGGCGGCGGGGTCGGCCCCCGCCGTTTCGTAGGGATAGGTGTCCGACTCGAAGGCGCGCGCGACGAGCACGAAGCCGTCCACGTCGCGCATCGACGCGAGGAGCTCGGCCTTGCCGCGCACGTCCTTCGGCGGGAGCCCCGGAAGGTCGACGAACTCGACACGCGCCGGCGTGAACTTCTTCGGCTTCTCGATCTCCCGGAGCCACTCGAGCCGCGGGTCGGGCACCTCGATCGACGCCACGACGCGCTCGTCCGTCGGCGCCTGCGGGAGCTTGGGGCGCGGCGCGGCGCCGAGCGCGTGGAAGAGAGTCGTCTTGCCGGCACCAGGCCGGCCCACGATGCCGAGGTTCATGCGGTTGGAATGCTTCGGGGAACGAGGATCGGGCCGTTCACGCGGAGGCCGGCGGCTTCTCGGCCCGCTTCCGCTCGGCCCAGAGGGCGAGCACGACACCGGCGAAGAAGAGGCCCACGATCGGCGCCGCGAAGAGGAGCTGCGTCACGATGTCCGGTGCCGGATTCAACACGGCGCCCGTCACGACGCCGATGAGCACGGCCCAGCGCCAGGCTCGCAGGAAGCCGCGCGCCGTCACGAGCCCGATGCGCGCGACCATCATCATCGCGATGGGCACCTGGAAGAGGGCGCCCAGCGCGAAGGTGAACGTGTAGAAGAGCGAGAGGTACTCCTGGAGCCGGTTCTGGATGACGATCTTGTCGGGGTCGTTCCAGCCGATGAGCGCCCGCAGGACCATCGGGAGCATCACCTCGTAGCCGAAGGCCGCGCCAGCGACGAAGAGACCGATCGCGATGGGCAGGTACGGGCCGATCGCCCGCCGCTCGTTCTCGTAGAGGCCGGCGCGCACGAAGGCCCAGATCTGGAAGATCAGGAAGGGCGCCGAGAAGAGGAGCGCCACCAGCATCGAGAGCTTCACGTCCTGGAAGACGAGCTCCTGCGGCGAGAGCGTCGTCGCGCGCTTCTCGATCGCGTTCACGAGCTCGGGCTCCAGCACGACCATCGTGACGAGGGGGTGCACGACGAGACGTCCCTGGGGAGCGTCGGGTGAGATCCCCGGAGGCAGCTCGATGCCCGGCCCCATGACGACGCGCGCCGGCACCACCTGGGGCGTCCTCCCCTCGCGGGCGTGCTTCAGGCGAAGCTGCTGGTTCGCGTACTCGACGGCCTCCTCGTTGGGCCGCAGGGCGAACTCGCGGACCGCGTCGTGGAACACGAACGTGCCCATGAAGACCGCGAAGAAGGCGTAGAGCGCGTAGAGGATCCGCTTGCGGAGCTCCTCGATGTGCTCGCCGATCGTCATGCGGACGTCTTCGGATCTCTCGGCCATGGGTCGATGGGGTCGGCGTCAGTGTCCCGAGGGATGGGCCCGCGAAACAGGGCGGACGCCGACGCGCCCTCGCGCGGAGGCCGCGCGCTCGGCGCGACGCGGAGATCCCTCGGCGAAGACTCCGAACATGCTTGCGGGGCTCCAACCGGCTGGCTGGAGCCCCGCGGGTCGAGGTCCGCGACGCGCGCGGATCGTCGCACTACCTCTTGAAGTACCCCTCGAGGTCTCGCAGCGCGTAGCGGAGCGTGCCGAACTTCGCGGCCGCCAGGATCTCGGGAGCGCTCTCGATGTCCTGGATGATGCCGTTGTTCGAGATCTCCGGCGCGCCGACGATCACGTAGTCCGTCGACGGATCGACGGCCTCGACGACGGTGATGCCGAGATCTCCGAGCCGCGACGCGACACCCTGCTTGCCGCCCGCGCTGAGCGGGAAGCGACCGACGAGGGCCGCCCTGCGCTCGCCCTTCGGATCGAAGAGAGGATTGCGGAGCAGGTCGCCCCTCGTGACGGGGCGGAGCGGATCGGCGAGCTCGAGGCGCACTTCCGACATCGCGTCCTCGACCTTCACGACCTCGGCCCAGCCCTTCGCGCGGAGCTGCCGGCTCGCGTCGTACTGGACGACCTCGAACCGCATGCCGGGGAGCACGCGGTCCTTGCGCCCCACGTCGACCCAAGCGACCGGAAGCGCCTCGCTCGAGTCGATCACTCGGCCCTTGGGCTGGTCCGGCACGCGGAGGAACGCGAGCTTCGTCGACAGGTCGGCGTTCTTCGCGCGGACCAGGTCGAACTCCTTCTGGATCGACGCGATCTGCTTCGCCGCGTCGTCGCGCGCCGCCGAGAGCTGCTCCGCCGCGTCGCGGGCGGCTGTGCGCTGCTGAGTGAGCTGGCTCTCCAGGTTCTGCACCCGGGCGGCGTCGTTGGCGGCCTGATCCCTGGCGGCGGTGTTCGCGTCGTCGAGCTGCCGCTGCAGCTCGCTGCGCACCGTCGAGACGCTGCGATTCGCGGCGTCCAGCGAGCTCGTGAGCTGCGCGATCTGCTGATCGCGCGATTCGACGGCCTGCTTGCGCGAGGCCGCGACGCGCAGGGCGGCGTTCAGGAGATCCTCGACGGACTTCGCGTCCGAGGGCGCCTCCGCGCCGAGGGCTTGCTTCGCCGTGGCGATGGCCGCGTCGGCGGCTCCTGGCTGGCCGACCGTGCTTCCGCCGAGGAAGCCGATCTTCTGGGAGAAGTTCTGGAACGACGTGTTCGTCGTGGACAGCGCTTCGTTCGCCTGGATCGCCGCCGATCGCTGCGTCGCAGCGTCGGTTTCGAAGTTGGCCGAGTTCTGCCCCTGGATCCACGCCGTTCCGATCGCTCCGAGAGCGATGAAGATGACGACGATGAGCCAGACGAGGGAGACTTGGGACGCGCCGCGAGCTCGGTTCCTCATCCGCGCGATTGCTCCGAGAGGTGTGAAGACTGGAGAGGAGGGTGTGGATTCCTCGCCGCGGCTGGCCGCATCGGAAGGTCGCTCGACGCGCCTCCTCCATCCGTCGCGGGATGGGGCGATGCGCGCACGTGCCGTCGCCAGGGGGCTCGACCGCAGGAAAGGAAGCGGGCGCTTCTATCGGATCCCTGCAAACCGGTCAAGGTGCGGCGCTCCCGGGCGGTGTCCTAATCTGGGGTGAGGGGCTTCCCGATGACCCTCCGCGAGCAGGCCCCGAAACGGTGCGTTGCGATGATTTTTGTACGGAACTGTTGACGTTCCCGCCAATCAGTCGAAAGATGGATAGGCGTGGGCGGTTTGGAGGCGCCCACCTCCGCCGACTCGGTAGATCGGACCTGGGTTGGAACCAGATCCGACGGCACCTACGAGTCGGCGGAGAGCCTATCCACGTTCTTTGCTCATACGCGGCTAATTGAGGCCATCAGCACCGACGGATACAAGAGGCTCCTTCAGGCTGCGGGCGTCATGTCGAGGAGATCGGAGAGGGTCAGCGGATTCCGCGCGACGCCGAGAGCCTGAGCGGGCGTGAGCCTGTGCGCGCCGTGCCGCCGCACGAAGTTGTGGACGAAGTAGGTGAGCCCGATCGCGGCGCGCAGGTTCTCTGCTTTGCGCGAGAAGGAGTCCACGAGACGCGTGAGTCGGCGGCAGCGCATCCGATTCGCGAGGTGCAGTCGCTCGATGCGCGAGGTCGAGATTCCGAAGTACGCCGGCTTCCCCACGACCGGAGTACGCTCCACGCTCGACACGCGCGGCGGGCCGTAGCGCCCAGGGCCGATCGCCTCCGCCTCGAAGGACTTTACGACCTGGCCGAAATCGACGTCTCCACCGAAGGCGCGCTCAATGGCCTCGACGTAGAGGTTCAATCCATCCGCGCTGACCTGCACGCGGTTTCGCATGCGCTTCGCGACGTCCGTGACGAAGTCGTTCGCGGTCGCGGCGTCGCGCTTCCCGAGGCGGAAAGTGGGAACGGCGCGCGTGTCCGCGCAGATCGCGCTCCAGATCCAGAAGTCTCCCATGCGGCGCGGGTCGTCGCCGGGCGCGAGGCGCCGCTGCTTCTTGAAGACGAAGCTCCACTGCTCATCGAGCTGGATCATCCGGCACGGCAGATCGCGGAGCGTTCGATCCGAGTACTCGATCGCTGCTTCTCCGGCCCTCACGCCGAGTCGCATGATCGTGTCGCGGTGTGCGCCTACGAGCCGCCCGGTTGCCCGGATGCTCATTCCTTCGGAGAGCGCGGAGAGGGCGACGAGCTGCTTGGTCCGGTCGAGCGTGTACATGGAGGAGGAGGATCAGCTATGCTTCGGGAGGTGGAGCGCACGGCATCGAAGCCGTCGGACCAGGATGTAGAGCCCTTTGCCGGCGAACCTGCGCGCCCCAACAGAACGACGGCCCTTGCGGACAGGATCCTCGTGGGTTTGTCGGCGTTTCACGGGTCTATTTTGCGAAACGAGGCCGAGCGGTCAACGAGATTCGCGCAAAAAAATGTCGCGCGACCGCGTTGAATCTACTCGGGCGGCGCCGTAGAGTCCGGGAATGGCAAACGCAGAAACTGGACCCGCCGAGGCGGGGGCCTCCCTCAAGAGCAATCGCGGCCGTAGCTACCCGACGTTCTCTCTCGGAGACGGGCTCCGCTTCGCCGAGAAGATGTACGAGCGGGCGAAGCGGTCTTTTGTCCCGGTCTCGATCGCGTGCAACTACTGGGGGTACAAGGCCACGAGCAGCAGCGGTATGCGCTGCCTCGCGGGCATGCTCGCCTACGGACTGCTCGACGGCACCGGAACAAGGGCGAACAAGCAGGTCAAGCTCTCTGATCGAGCGAATGAGCTGCTTCGAAACCCGAACAAGAACTCTCCGGAATACCGGCAGCTCCTCCGAGAGACGGCGCTCCGACCGACGATCCTCCAGGAGATATACGACCGCTACCAAAGCGAGGGCGAGCTACCTGCGGACGATGAAGCCTTCGCCTGGGAACTCGAAAACCGCCTCAAGATCAGCGAATCGGGAACGAGGCAGCTTATCGCCGTTGCGCGAGATACTTTTGCGCTGGCCGGCCTGTTTGGTGACGCTATGGTGGGTGATCCAGGCGCAGGAAGTGAGGGCGGAACGCCTCCGCCCGCTGGCGCTCCAGGAAACACCGCCATGACACCCGCCGCTCCGCCCGCGATGCCGCCTCCGCCCGCGTCCCCGCCAGGTCTGTATGGCCACGCGCCGGCGACTACGGCCCGCGACGTCGCGCTGCCACTGATCTCCGGAGGCACGGCGATCCTGCGCCTTCCATACCTGCTCTCGCAGGAAGACCTCGCGTGGATCAAGGACACCCTGCTCGACAAGCTTAAGCGAGGAATCCTTGATCCGAGGGGTGTCCCGCTCACCGTCGGCGATCACGTCCAATGGGAAAGCCAGGGGGTCCTTCAGTTCCAGGCCGCACGACGGGTGACGCGCGTTGAAGAGGGCTACGTCTTCGTCGAGGGGTCAGAAACGGGCATCCCGATTGACCAGGTGCGACGGACGTGAGTGAGCCGTCGCGTGAGGACCTCCGCGACGCGATCGGCAAGACGCACGGCTGCGAAGCCCGATGGGTCGCGACAGCGCCCGTCGTCGAGCGTCACGAGGGCCGCACGGTTTGGGAGGGCACGGTCGAGGTCTTCGACTTGATCGGCCACGCGACGGCCACGCGCGCCTACGCCTGGAGTCACGAAACCGACTCGGGAGGCCGGCGCTTCTTCGCCGTGCTCCACGCCCCACCGATTGACTCGCCGGCAGCCGCCGTCCGCGCGGCGATCGTTCACGAGCACCGCAGGTCATAGGAGAGCCCCATGCCGATCGACGCCTCGATCTCGACATCGTTTCAGTCGAACGCCGACGCAAACAACGCCGTCCGTCGAGCCCTCACGGGAACGCAGGTTCCCGGCGTTCCCGAGGCGCCGTTTCAGAAACTCGGCACGTCGGTATACGTCGCTTCGAACGTGCCGGAAGCTGACGTGGTGGCCGCACTCGGGCGTCTTGGGCCGATCCTCGTCAATCACGGCGCAACGCTCGATCACGTTGCCATCACCCTGGTTCGTCACACGCGGCCCTGATTAGGACACCGCCCGCTCCCGGTCCGGTGGCGCGCGCTCTCGCGGAAGCTCGCGCGCAGCTCCGATGACCTCCGCCGTGGGCTGTCTGCCTCCTTGCGGCGGCCGGGTGAGACCGGTAGCTTCGCACGTGAATCGGCTCTCGTCGCGCGGTCCGCGCGAGAGTCGGCGCCCTCACGGATCGGAGCCGAAGAAACCGTCCGGGACCGCGCGCCCCCGCCCGCATCGCGCGAGCGGGGAGCACTCAGCCGCCCTCCGAAGCTCGCTTCGAGGGTCTCCTTGGAAGCCTGCAGCTCCTCGATCGTCCATCGTTCGGAGCGTGGTTCCGAGCGCCGGAGACGATCATCTGCGGCGCTCTTCGCGGATCCCGCGGCGCAGGGGGTCTTCGCCCCGCTGCGCACTCCCTCGACGTATCCCGATCGAGACCGGCTTCCGATCCCGCGGCCGCAATCCCCTATCTCGTGTCATCTCGTGTCGCACGCACGGCGACTGCGCCGCGCGCCGCCCATGACGCTCCTGCGCCGAACGCGCGGGCGAACGCCATCGCCGTTCCCGGCTCGCGGCCGGACGCCCTCGATCCCCTTGAACACGCAACGGCCCCTCCTCGTCGGGCTCGCCGGTGGCGTCGCCTCCGGAAAGAGCACGTGCGCGCGCCTGCTCGCGGGCGCCGACGGGGCCGTGATCGACGCCGACGCCATCGTCCACCAGCTCCAGTCCGAGGCGTCGGTGGTCGATACGATCGAGGGCGCGTTGGGCGAGCGCGTGCGCGCTTCCGACGGCACCCTCGACCGCGAGGCGACGGCCCGCGTCGTCTTCGGTCGTCCCGAGAAGCTGCGCGCCCTCGAGGGCGTGCTCCATCCGCTCGTGCGCGCGCGCATCGAGGCTCGCGTCGCCGCGCTCCGCGCCGGCGCCGACGGCGCCGGCGTTCCCGCGCTCGTCGTCCTCGACGTGCCGCTCCTCTTCGAGAGCGGCATGGCGGAGGCGTGCGACGTCGTCGTCTTCGTCGACAGCGACCCCGCGTCCCGCGCCGCCCGCGCGAGCCGCGATCGCGGCTGGAGCGACGGCGAGGTGGCGCGCCGCGAGGCGAGCCAGCGGAGCCTCGACGAGAAGCGCCGCAAGGCACAGCACGTGATCCCCAACACCGGCTCCGTCGGCGACCTCGAGTCGGCGGTCCATCGGCTCCGTCGCGAGATCCTCTCGCGACGCTGACGCCTCGGTCCCGTCCCTTCCGCGAAGCCGTTCGCGACCTTCGCACTCCCGCTCACCCGAGCCACACCTCTCCTTCGAAGGAATCCTCATGGGTCGTTCTCGTTCCCACCGCGGCCGTGGACGCCGAGTGCATCGCGGCGGACACAGCGGACACGGCGGTCATGGCGGACAGGGCGGTCACGGCGGCGGCGCCGCGCGGGATCGCCGGCCCGACGTGAACCCGCTCCAGCCCGCCATCGACTACGCCGGCCTGCCGCGCGACGACGACGCGGGCTTCCCGGCGACGGGCGTGCTCGATCCCGATCTGCTCATGCCGGCCGGCGCCGGCGCCGAGGACGCGCCCGCCGAGGAGGCCGAGGCCGAGGCGCCCAAGAAGGGACGCAGCCGCGCGAAGAAGGGAACGAAGACGGCCTCGCGGTCGAAGAAGGCCGCCGCCAGCAGCGCCGTCTCCGACGACGAGGAGGCCGAGTCGGACGGAGCGTCGGAACCGCCCCCGTCGGCCCTGCCGGCGAAGATCTCGGCGGCGCTGCGCAAGAGCGGGGCGATCTCGATCGCCAGCATCGAGCAGCTCCCCCTGCCGGAGCTCCTCGAGCTCTGCGAGAAGGAAGGAGTCGAGCTCGTCGACACGACCAAGAAGGCGGCCATCGCCGGTGCGCTCGCGCGGGTGCGCCTGAAGAAGCACGGACTCCTGCTCGCCGAGGGGTGCCTCGAGATCCTGAGCGACGGCTTCGGCTTCCTGCGTCCCGCGTACGCCGACTACCTGCCGAACATCGACGACGTGTTCGTCTCCCAGGCGATGATCCACAAGCACGGTCTGAAGACCGGGCACATGATCACGGGCGCCGTCCGGCCGCAGAAGGAGAACGAGAAGTACCTCGCGCTCGCGCGCGTCGACACGGTGAACGGCGGCGATCCCATGGGCGCCGTCGGCCGGACGGCCTTCGAGGAGCTGACGCCGCTCTACCCCGACAGGCGGATGGTGCTCGAGACGACGAAGGCGGTGATCGAGACGCGCATCATCGACCTCGTGGCTCCCATCGGGCGCGGGCAGCGCGGCCTCATCGTCTCGCCGCCGCGCGCCGGCAAGACGGTGCTCCTCCAGAAGATCGCCAACGCCATCACGGCCAACAGCCCCGACGTGCATCTGATCGTGCTCCTCGTGGACGAGCGTCCGGAGGAGGTCACCGACATGGAGCGGTCGATCCGCGGCGAAGTGATCGCCTCGACGTTCGACGAGCCGGCGTCGCGCCACGTGCAGGTGGCGCAGATGGTCCTCCAGAAGGCGAAGCGCATGGTCGAGTTCGGACTCGACGTCGTGATCCTCCTCGACTCGATCACGCGCCTCGCGCGCGCCCACAACACGGAAGCGCCCCAGAGCGGGAAGATCCTCTCCGGAGGCATCGACGCCGGCGCGCTCCAGAAGCCCAAGCAGTTCTTCGGAGCCGCGCGCAACATCGAGGAGGGCGGCTCCCTCACGATCCTCGGCACGACCCTCGTCGACACGGGCTCGCGCATGGACGAGGTGATCTTCGAGGAGTTCAAGGGGACGGGGAACATGGAGATCGTTCTCGACCGCCGCCTCGCCGATCGCCGCATCTTCCCGGCGGTGGACGTGAACGCCTCGGGCACCCGTCGCGAGGACCTCCTCATCGATGGGGACGAGCTGCGCCGCGTCTGGCTCCTGCGGCGCTTCATGAACGACATCACCGACCCGGTCGAGGCGATGGACCTCCTCGTCGAGAAGATGGGGAAGACGACGACGAACGCCGAGTTCCTGATGAGCATGAACCTGGAGTAGGAGTCCGAGCCGTGGCGAAGAAGCGGCCCGGCGTGGCCGTCGTCCTCGTCGGCCCCCGCGACGACGCGAACGTCGGCGCCGCCGCGCGCGCGATGAAGGGGTGCGGCTTCGCCGATCTGCGGCTCGTGCGGCGGCGCGCTCCCGGAGCGCGGGCGCGCCGGATGGCCGTCCACGCCGAGGACGTTCTCGCCGGCGCGCAGCGATTCGCCACCACCGACGCGGCGCTCGTGGAGGCGGACTGGGTGGTCGGCTTCACCGCGCGACGGCGCCGCTTCGGGCCGCCGTTGCAGGTCTTCGACGACGGCGCCGCCGCCGCGCTGCGGGCCCGCGCCACGCGGTGCCGCGTGGCGCTGCTCTTCGGGCCGGAGGACTCGGGCCTCTCGGGAGACGACGTCGGGCGCTGCTCGGCGCTCTACCGTCTCCCCGCCGCGCCCGCGCGTCCCGTCTACAACCTCGCCCAGGCCGTGCTCCTCGCGGTGCACGCCCTCGCCTTCGGTCCCCGCGCGCGGAGCGCCGCCGCCGAGGGCACGTCGCCGCCGCGCGCGGCCCTCGACGCCCTCGGCCTGGAGGTCGATCGCCTCCTCGACGCGCTCGGCTACCCGGCGCCGCGGAGCGCGCACGACCGCTCCGCGCGGATCCGCGCGCGCCTGCGCG
>CAZJHD010000050.1:4425-30590 GCA_964545855.1 uncultured Planctomycetales bacterium | reverse complement strand
CTCGCTCTCGCTCGGCCTCGGGCCAGCGGCGGCGATTTCTTCACAACCTCTCCCGCCCTCTTCCGCGGACCCCGTCGGCTCGCCCGCTCCGGGCGACCGAGGGCCCGCCCAGGCCTCCCACCATGGATCGATTCGCCGCTGCCTCGTTCCTCGCCGTCCTGTCGCTGCTGCTCGCGCCGATCGCGAGCGCGCAGGACGGTCCTCCGCCGCCGGCCGAGGGCGCGGCGCCGCGCGGGCCGTCGCCCATGGGGCGCGCGGAGCAGAAGATCGCCAAGCAGTTCGACGCGAACGAGGACCGCCGGCTGGACGCCGCCGAGCGCAAGGCGGCGCGCGCGTGGCTGAAGGCGGAGCGGGATCGCGCGCGCGAGCAGGAACGAGAGGGCGGGCGCGGACCTGGCTCCGGCCGTCCCGGCGGGCCGGGGGGCCCAGGTGGATTCGGCGGCGGACGCGGGATCGAGCCCGCGACGCCGGGCCCGAAGGTCTCGCGCGAGGGCGTCGCGCCCATCGAGGCGCCCCTCTACGACGCGGGCACGCTCCGCACGCTCTTCCTCGACTTCGAGGGAGCCGATTGGGAGGCGGAGCTCGCCGACTTCGTCCGCACCGACATCGAGGTGCCGGCGACGCTCACCGTCGACGGTCAGGTGCTCCAGGACGTCGGCGTGAGCTTCCGCGGCGCCACGTCCTTCATGTTCGTGCCCGAGGGATCGAAGCGCTCCCTCAACCTCACGATCGACGCGGTGCACGGGAAGCAGCGCCTCCACGGCTACAGCACGCTGAATCTCCTCAACGCGCACACGGATCCCTCCTTCCTGCGCACCGTGCTCTACCTGCAGATCGCGCGGCAGTACGTGGCGGCGCCCCAGGCGAACTTCGTGAAGCTCGTCGTGAACGGCGAGAGCTGGGGCGTCTACGTGAACGCGCAGCAGTTCGACCGGGAGCTGCTGAAGGACTGCTTCGGGAGCACCAAGGGGACGCGCTGGAAGGTGCCCGGCAGCCCGCGCGGCGGCGGCGGCCTCGAGTACGTCGGCGAGGATCGCGCGGAGTACGAGCGCCGCTACGAGATGAAGTCCGACGGCGGCGCGAAGGCCTGGAAGGCCCTCATCGCGCTCTGCCGCACGCTCGACGAGACGCCCCTCGACGGACTCGAGGCGGCGCTCGCGCCGATGCTCGACGTGGACGAGACGCTGCGCTTCCTCGCCGTCGACAACGCGCTCGTGAACAACGACGGCTATTGGGTCCGCGCCAGCGACTACAGCCTCTTCCTCGACGAGCACGGACGCTTCCACGTGCTGCCGCACGACGCGAACGAGACGCTGCAGCCGGCGTCGCGCGGCCCCGGTGGAGGGCGCGGCGGCCCGGGCGGCGGCCGCCGGCGCGGCGGTGCGCCGGAAGGCGGTCCTCCCGAGGGCGGTCCGCCTCCCGGCGAAGGACGTCCCGACGGCGTCGCGCGCGGCCCCCAGGGCTACGACCTCGATCCGCTCGTCGGCCTCGACGACGCGACGAAGCCGCTGCGGAGCCGGCTGCTCTCGGTGCCGAGCCTCCGCCAGCGCTACCTCGAGCACGTCCGCGACCTCGCGACGAGCTGGCTCGACTGGAAGAAGCTCGGCCCCGTCGTGGATGGGTACCGGGCGCTCCTCGAGAAAGAGGTGGAGGCCGACACGAGGAAGCTCACTTCCTTCGCGGCCTTCCAGCAGGCGCTCGGCGCGGCATCGGCGTCCGAGGAGGGCGGCCAACGGCGCATGCCGAGCCTGAAGGAGTTCGCCGACGCGCGCCGGGCGTACTTGCTCTCGATCCCAGAGATCGCGGCGCTCCCGGTCGAGGTCTCCTCGGAGCCGCCGCCGAAGCGCTGAGCTCCGGCGCGGCGCCGGCCCTCCGTCATCCGCCCGGCGGCGGCGCCTCCGGTTTCACCGTCTCGCCGAACTTCGCGCCGAGCTGCACGAGGTACTTCTCCATCGTCGACGTGTAGCCGAACACGAAGCGCGCGAAGAAGCGGAAGGGCGCCGTCTTGATCTCGCCGTCCTCGGTGATCGTGAGGCGCGCGCCGCCCTGCGCGGGCTCCACGACGTAGGTCCACGTTCCGCCGAAGGGGAGCTTCTCGTCGGCGATGCGGCCGACCATCCGCCGCGGCGGGTCGAGTTCGATGGTCTCCAGCGTCAGCGGCCCGAAGGAGGAGACTTCGCGATGCATCGGGTGGCCGTCGTGCGGCGGCAGGATCTCGACGCTCGTGAGCTCCTTGCGCCACGCGGGGTGGCTCGCGAAGTCGGAGATCGCGGCGAAGACCGCCTCCGGGCTCTGGCGGAAGCGCGCGCTCCGCGTGGCGCTGTGCTTCCGCGGGACGAGCGCGCCGGCGACGAAGACGACGGCGGCGAGGACGACCAGGATCGCGAGGACGATCAGGGCGATCTTCAGCATGGGTCTCATGGGCGGGTGGGCGGACGGTCGCGTCGGCGGGGCGCTTCGCGGGCGATGAGCGCGCGGGCGGCGCGCGCGAGCAGGCCGAGCCCGCGACGCGCGTCGGCGCGCTCGGCGGGCGTGAGACGCGCGAGGACGCGGCGAAGGCGCGAAGCATCGAGCACCGAGCTCGACTCCATCGCGCGCTCGCCGCGCGGCGCGAGGCGGATCTCGACGCTGCGCCGGTCGGAGGCGCTCGCCTGCGCCCGCACGTAGCCGAGCGACTCGAGCCGCTTCAGCGCCGCCGAGATCGTGCTCGGCACGACGCCCATGTGCTTCGCGAGCCGCGCCGGCGAGACCGGCACCCGCGCGTCGAGGTGCGTGAGGATCATCGCCTCGCGCGAGGAGATCCCGTCGGGGCTGTTCGTCGCGCGCACGTGCTCGACGTGGCAGGCGAAGAACACCTGCGGGTAGTCGCGCTGGATGGCGAGGAGGTCCGCTCGGCTCATGTCGCGAATCTCCTGGGGAGACGATGCTTCGTCAAAGTGAAGCATCGGGTGGCGGCGAGATCGGGCGCGCTCCGAATTCGGATCCTCGCTCGGAATCCTGCGTGTCGAGCACTTGACCGATCCTCGACGGCGGTGGGAGGCTCTTGTTGCCGCGGCCCGCGCTCGGAGGTTCCTCGGAGGCGTCGCCCGGAAGGAGCTGTCCCATGACGCGCATTCAGCGCACGGCGGTGATCCGGGCCGAGTCCCGGCGATGCACCGCCATCGAGGGGGGGGGCGTCGCCCTCGCCGTTCTGATCGGAGTCTTCTGCGTCCGCGGTGAGGGTGGCGCGCAGGCGCCGCAGCCGAGGTCGCCCGTGGTCGACAAGACGATCGTCGCGTCGACGACACAAGGGAGCGAGGTCCAGCAGGGAGCGAAGTTCGGCTGGACGATGTCGGCGGGGAAGCTGGGGCTGCTGTTCGACAACGAGGACGACCTCGCCGTCGCCGCGATCACGCACGACCTGACGGCCGCTCCGGCCCCGGACATCGGGGCAGGTTTCGTGTACGTGAACTCGGCGCTGCAGCCGTCCTTGGCCGCGTCGCTCCTGCCCTCGAATTCCCAGGTCCCTCCGCAGGCGGGCGCCCACCTCGGCCAGCTCGGCAACGCGATCGGCGACGTGCGCGGCTCCGCGACCTCTCCGCAGTCGAAGCTGCTCTTCCTCGGAGCGTTCCTCCTCGACACGGCCTATCCGGCGTGCAACGCCAACGCGGCCGACCTCGGTGCCGTCGCCATCTTCGATCTGAACTCGGGAACCCCGACGACGCCCGTGATGCTCATTCCGCCGAAGGACGGCCCCGGCAAGTGCTATCCCGAGGCCACGAAGAGCTTCGGCCACTCGATCGCGATCGCCGACCTCGACGGCGACGGCACGAACGACCTGATCGTCGGCGCGCACGGCTCCGATCCCGTTCCAGAGGTGCCGAGCGGCAAGGGCCGCGCGTACGTCTTCTTCGGGCACTCGGCCTTCCTCTCGGCCGCTTCGAATCCGACGGACTGGATCGCCATCCGAGCTCCCGCCGACGCGCTCCTGGGAGAGTCCTTCGGATCGACGGTCGTCGCCGGAGATCTCGACGGCGACGGGAAGGCGGAGCTGATCGTCGGCGCCGCCCAGAGGAGCCGCGGGCCGGGGCGCATCACGATCCTCCGCGGCTCCACGATCGCACAGTGGCGCAACACGATGCTCGGCGGCGGGTCGCACCTCTTCACGCCGGCGCCGGCGGACTTCCAGCGGATCACCTCACCGCTCACGGGCACCGACCAGGCCTTCAGTTGGACGATGACGTTGGGCTCGCTCCGGAGCGCGTCGCCGATCCTCGACCTCGCGGTCTACGCGGAGAACACGCAGGGGTTCGTGGACGTCGACGAAGAGCACCCGTGCGCAGCGCCATGCGAGCCGGTGCCTCCGGTGGAGACGAATGAACGCCCCGTGATCCTCGGGGCGCTCTTCGTCTACAAGAACGTTGCGACGGGGACGACGGGGCCGCTCCTCGAGGACTCACCTTTCGACAAGGACACGAACCTCGACGGCTACTTCCAAGTCCCGTCGCCGTTCCCGAGCCTGGAGTACGCGCCGAGGGCACGCTTCGGTCGATCGACGGCGATCGTGAAATGGGCCTACACGGAAGGGGAGCCGCAGGACACGTTGCTCGTGGGAGAGCCCGGCGGCTACAACCACGGGAGCTGCCAGTCCGGGAAGATCTACCTCTACGAGCTTCCCCTCGTGCCCGACGCGAACGGCGTTCTCCCGGGCCCCGTCTGGCTCGCCGAGAGCCCCAACAAGGAGGCCTGCACCCACTTCGGTGGGCACGTGACGGCGCTGCACTACGACTCCTCCGAGGCGGCCCAGCAGATCGCCGTCTCCCAGCGGGAGGAGACGGTGAACGGCTCCGGCGAGGCGGGCCGCGTCTACACCTTCCGGGGGACGCCGTGATGGCCGCGCTCGCCTCGCGCGGCCTCCGCGCCGCCGCCGCCCTCGCGGCGGCGGCGGCCCTCGCCGCGAGCGCCTCGGCGCAGATCCAGGACCAAGTGATGGTCTGGGTGAAGGACCCGGTGACCTTCCAGCAGCGGATCGCTCGTTTCGACCGCAAGCTCCAGTGGATCTCGAGCACGCCGATGCCCCAGCCGGGGACGAGCTACGTGTCGGACCTCCAGACCATCAGCCTCGACGGGCAGGGAAGGTATTGGATCCCCTTCGACCCGATCAACTACACGACGGCCCTCGTTCTCTGGGGACTCGGAGGCGTGTCGATGGCGCCCGTCCTCGGGCACTACCCATTGTCCTCGGCGGCGGGCAAGGACGGCGACGTCCTCTTCGCGACTCGGATTCCCCTGTCGGCGAAGGGTCCGCTCTATTGCTTGCGCTCCGACGGCTCGGTGCGTTGGGCGAGCTGGGACGCAGTGGGTCTCTTCAGCGCAGGCTTTCCTCCGTTCGCCTTGGCGACCACGCGGGACGGCAGCGTCTACCTGGGAGGGAGCTCGACGGGAGCCGACGGAACGCAGTGGGCGCACGCCTACGTGGCGCGCATCGATCCCGAGACGGGTCAAGTCGTCGCATCGATCACGTTTCCTGGGTGGGGCCCTCAATTCGGCGTGCAGACGTTCGTCCACAACCTGGCCGCGGCGCCGGACGGAACTCTCTGGGCTCTCGTCTCGACGCCGCAGAAGTTCTGGCTCTACCAGATCCAGGGATCGACGGTCGCGAACGGCTTCCCCGCGCAGGGTGGCTACAACGGCGGAACAGGAATGCCGCGCGTCGACGCCGCGGGAAACCTCTACGTCGTCGAGTACAACGAGTGGCCGCTCACAGCCGGGAACGCGATCCGCAAGCTCGACCCGACGACGGGCCAGATCCTCGTCGTCTACCCGCTCGATCACCAGGGCACTGGTGGCGTTGGTGCATTCGCTCTCGGACCAACCGGCACGGAACTCTTCTCTTTCACGGGCACGGCACCTGAAACCCGATACCTGAACCGAACGAACCTCGTCACCGGAGTCCGCTCGGTCTTGCGCCTCGAGCCAGCATTCGCTGCGGGAATGCTCGCCGGCGGCGACCCGACCGGCTTCCTCTACGCGAGCATCGTCGACCGTTCGGGCGACGCCGACGGCGATGGCGTGCCGAACGGCACCGAGACGCGGCTCGGCTCGAACCCCTTCGACGCTACGAGCGTCCCTTGGGGACCCAAGGTGTATCTCTCGTGGACCGCGGCAGGCGGTCTCCGTCTCCGCTATGTCGACCTCGATGGTCTCGTCTCCCCGACGGGCGGACTCGTGGCTCTCGATCTTCAGGTCGAAGGCTATGGCGACTTGCTCGCCTTCTTCGCTCCCTACGTCACCAAGGTCGAGTACGACCCGGCCTTCACCGATCTCACGATCGAGTGCGACGGCTTCCCGATCCCTCCCGACTTGAAGCTCCGTTTCGAGGCGCGCGCGATGGACGCCACCGGAGCGATCGGCACCGACTGGGCCGTGTCGCCGCCGGGGACGCTTTGACCGCGGGCGGCCGCGTCCCTACCGCAGCTCCACCGTCGCCGACGTCTCCTGCTCCGCCACGACGACGACGCGGCGCGTGACCGGCTCCGGCCGTTTCGGGGGCGCGACGGGCGCGACGGCGCCGTCGACCGGAGGCTCCGGCGCGGCCGTCGCCAAGGAGGCGAACGACGAGACCCGCACCGTCCACTCGCCCGGAGGCAGGTAGCGCAGCGTCGCGATGCCCGACTCGTCGGTGAACGCCGTGAAGGTCGGGAACTCGAAGCGCATGAAGGCGGTCGCGGCGGAGAGCCGCAGCGCCTCGGCCGGCACCGGCGCGTCCTCCGCCTCCGTGTCGATCTCGACGACGGCGCGGTGCGCGGGTTTCCCGTCGCGTCGCACCGTCACGCGGATCGAACCGGGCTTCGCGAGGAAGAGGTGGTTCCCCTCGGACGGCGCCGAGGTGGAGAGCGACGCGGGAGCGAAGCCCGGCGCCATGGCGGCGATGCGCCGCGGCCCGTGGGCGACGCCCTTCAGCACGAAGGCTCCCTTCGTGTCGGTGCTCGCCGTCGGCTTCGGAGGCCCCATCACGAAGGAGAGGTCGTTCGGGAACGCCGGCTCCAGCTCCTCGTCGACGAGCGCCACCACCATGGCGCGCTCGAGGGCGTTGCCGTGGGCGTCGTTCACGGTGCCGGTGATCGTCGTGCCCAGCGGGACCTTCGCGACGGCGCGGACGAACACGTCCTCGCCGACCGTGAGATCGACGGGAGCCGAGGGCGGCCGCTCGTCGGCGCGCGCGACGAGGCGGTACTTCCCCGGGCGGAGGTCTCGGAACTCCGCGCGGCCCTTGGCGTCGGCGCTGCCCCGGAGCCGCACGACGGGCGTGTCGGAGGTGGACGCGAGGTCGCGCACGAAGCGGCCGAAGGGCCCCGACGCTCCCGGCAGCTCCGCGAGCGCCGGGTCCGCCTCGCGCACGTCGAAGAGCCGCACCGTCGCGTGCGCGATCGCCTGCCCCGACCCCTCGTCCTGCACGAGCACCTCCACCATCGAGCCGCCGAACTCGACGTCGGCGCGCGTCGTGCCCTCGCCGATCTCGACGGGGCGTGCGCGGTCGGCGTCGGCGCCCTGGTTCGCGCGGCTCATCATCTCGAGGAACCGCTGGCCCATGGCCGACATGTCGCCGTCGGTCGCCATGTCCTCGGGAGAGAGGGACGGCCCCGGATCGCCGCGCCGCAGCGCGTAGGAGCCCGGAGGCACGGGAGGGAACGTGAAGCGCCCCTCGGCATCGGTGCGCGTGCGGACGTTGCCCTCGAAGCCGGTGAACATCGTCGCCGCCGGCCCCGGCCGCGAGAGCCCGAGCCAGCCGTTCGCGAAGGGTGCGCCATGCACCGTCGCGCGGCCCGTGAGCGTTCCGAGGCCGCGCAGCGTGATCTCGAGCGTGTCGCGGCGTCCCGCCACGAGCTCGACCGTGCGCGTGACGGGGCCGAGCTCCGAGGCGTCGGGCTCCTCCGCGGGCGTGGCCGTCGCGCTGCTCGCGCGCCGCGCGCTGCGCATGCCGAAGCCGGAAGTCCACGGCGCGATCCGGACGCTCGCGAGTCCGACGGGCAGCGCGGCGAAGCGCGCGACGCCGTCCTCGCCCGTCGCTCCCCGGAGACGGCCGATCTCGAGCGCCGCGTCCACCATCGACGCGGCGGCCTCCATTCCCTCGGCGCCCTCGGGGGGCGTGACGCGCGGCGACTCCTTCCCTTCGTATTCGAGCGTCACGCGCGCGTTCGGCACGGGCCGCGACGACGCGTCGAGCACCGTCACGTCGAGCGCGGCGCTCGGCGCGAAACGGATCGCGCCGACGTCCGTCGTCCGGTCGCGCCGGAACACGACGTCGTCCACCGTGAGGGGGAGGCGGTCCTTGCGCGTCACGCGGAGCCGCATCGTCTTCTTGCGCTGGAGCCCGAGGTCGGCGGCGAAGCGTCCGTCGGCTCCCGTCGTGGCGTCCGGAGGCAGCATCGAGAATCCGCGCTTCCCGAGGATGCGCACGTCGGCGCCCGGCGCGGGCGTCCCGTCCCAGTCGAGCACCTGGCCGATCACGTGGCCGAGCCCCTGCTCGTCGGCGGCTCGCGCCGCGCTCGGCGCCTCGCGACGCGCGTCCTCGCCGGCGAGGGCCTCGACGGACGCGGGGGCGGAGGGCTCCGTCGCGCGCGGCGCCGCTGACGCTTCGCCCTCGACGAGACCCGGCGCGGGGGGCGCGTGCGGCGTCTCCACCACGACGGCTCTCGGCGCGTCCTCGGAGACCACCTCCACGGGCGCGAGCACGAAGATGGCGGCGACGGCGAGGAGCAGGAGAGCCGCCAGGAGCACGAAGAGTCCGGCGAGGAAGCGCATCGATTCGAGGGCGAGGGTCGGCGGCCCGCGGAGAGGCTACCCCTTCACCGCGCCGACCGCGCCGGCTTCGACGCCGCCGGGCTCTCCGGCTCGAAGAGGCCGAGGCACGTGAGGGCCCCCTTCGGTCCCACGTCGAAGACGCCGATCGCCGTGTTCGCGAGCCTCTTCGACACGAGCGTCTTCGGCATGCGCTCCCCGTCGAATGCGAGCAGCCACGCGGCGAGGACCTCTCCGTGGGCGACGACCGCGACGGGACCCTTCGCCTCCACGGCCGCGCGCCGCAGCGCGTCGACGCCTTTCGCGCAGCGCGCCGCCAGGTCGGCGAGGGACTCGCCGCCCTCGAAGCGCGGATCCTCGCCGTCGCGCCAGGCCGCCACGAGCAGGTGGCTCGCCGGCGTGCCGAACCTCGGCGACCTCCCCATCTCGAGCGGCGCGAAGGCGCGCGCCTCGGCGAGGGCGGGGCGCGAGGCCTTCTCGAAGGCCGCCGCCGCGAGCGTGGCCGTCTCCTTCGCGCGCTCGGCGGGGGAGTGGAAGAGTTTCTTCACGCCGAGCTTCGCGAGAACGACGCCGGCGGCGGCGGCCTCCTCCTTCCCGCGCTCCGTCAGCTTGTCCTTCTCGGCGTCCGTGAGATTCGGGTCGTCGCGCGAGGCATTGCCGACCGACTCTCCGTGGCGCACGACGAAGAGGCGCACCGTGCCCGCCTTCGGCGCCGGGAGCTTCGCGATCTCCGCGGATCCACGTGCCTCGGGCACTTCGGCCTTCTGCGGGGGGCTCGCCGGCCCCTGCGCCGCGAGGAGGATGGGGAGCGGGAGCAGGATCGACGCGCACGCGGAGAGACGGCTCATCGGCCCATTGTCGCGCGCGGACGGCGGCCCCCGATACCCTCCGCCGCCATGCGACTCCTCCCCGCCGCAGCGACCTTCCTCCTCGCTCTCTCCTGCGCGGCGCCCGTGCGCGCGCAGGAGGATCTCTCCCCCGAGGCGTACTTCGGCTTCTCCGTCGGCGCCGACGGCAAGCTCGCGCGCTACCTGAAGATCGTCGCGTACCTGCGGGCCCTGGAAGCGGCGTCGCCCTTGGTCCGCGTCGAGTCCCTCGGTCGCACGAGCCTCGGTCTCGAGCACGTGATGGCGGTCATCACCTCGCCCTCGAACCACTACCAGTCCACGCGCATCCAGTCGATCGCGGCGTCGCTGCTCGACGCGCGGATCACGTCGGCCGAGGCCGCACGCGCGCTCGCCGCCGAGGGAAAGGTGGCCGTGATGATCTGCTGCGGGATCCACTCCGACGAGGTGGCGTCGCCGCAGACGGCGCTCGAGATCGCGCACGACCTCGTGATGGATCGCGATCTCCCCTTCGATCGCGGGCGCGTGCTGCGCGACGTGGTGCTCCTGCTCGTGCCGTCCGTGAACCCCGACGGGCAGGAGATGGTGGCCGACTGGTCCGAGCGCACCGTCGGCACCGCCGACGAAGGCGCGCCGATGCCGAAGCTCTACCACGTCTTCGCCGGGCACGACGACAACCGCGATTGGTTCGCGATGAACCTCGTCGAGACGCGCAACATCTCGAACGTCCTCTACCGCACGTGGCGGCCTCAGGTGCTCGTCGATCACCACCAGATGGGCTCGCGCGGCGCGCGCTTCTTCGTGCCGCCCTACGGCGACCCGCTGAACCCGGCGGTGCATCCCCTCGTGTGGCGCGGCGCGAACCTCTTCGGACAGGCGATCGCCTTCGAGCTGGAGAGCGCCGGGAAGAAGGGCGTGATCCACGACGCCTACTACCAGGGCTGGTGGCAGGGAGGGCTCAGCCGCGCGCCCTGGTTCCACCACGGCATCGGGATCCTCACGGAGTCGGCGTCGGCGGCGCTCGCGCAGCCGATGCACCTCGACGAGGGCGAGCTCGAGACGTCGAGCAGCGTGCCGTCGATCCACGAGCCGCTGTCGAAGCACCCGAGCCCCTGGCCCGGCGGTGCGTGGCGCGTGCGCGACATCTGCGACTACCAGCGGCTCGCGACCTGGGCCGTCCTGCGGCTCGCCTCGGAGCGGCGCGAGGAGATCCTGCGGAACGTCCACAGGATGGCGAGCGACTCCATCGAGACGGGCCGCCAGGGGGAGCCCTACGCCTTCGTCTTCCCCGACCCGCAGCGCGATCCCGCGGCGCGCGACCGGCTCCTCGAGATGCTGCGCCTCGGCGGCGTCGAGGTGCGGGTCGCGAGCGAGCCGTTCACGGTGGAGGGGCGCGTCTTCGGCGCCGGCACCTCGCTCGTCGCCCTCGATCAGCCCTTCGGCCCGTACGCGAAGAACCTGCTCGAGGACCAGCGCTACCCCGACATCGCCGGCGCCTCGCGCCCCTACGACATCGTCGGGTGGACGCTCTGGCGGATGATGGGAGTCGAGTGCGTCGCGGTGGAGAAGCCCTTCGCCTTGCCGGCGAACGACGTCGCGTCGGAGAGGATCGTCTCGCGGCCGCGCTTCTCGGCGGGCGGCGGCGGCGCCCGCTGGTTCGCCGTCGACCCGCGCTCCAACGATGCGTTCGTGGCGGCGCGGCGCGTGATCGCCCAGCCGAAGACGCTGCGGCGCAGCGAGGTCGCGATCGCGCTCGAGGACGGCCGCACGTTCCCGCCGGGCGCCTTCCTCGTGGAGGCGGCGGATCTCGCGGCCGGGCACGAATGGCTGACCGAAGGCCTCGCCGTCGACGTCGCGGCCGTGGCCGGTGAGCCGCCGGCGGGGAGCACCTGGCGCGTCGCCGGTCCGCGGATCGGGATCTACGAGGCGTGGAGCCCCTCCATGGACAAGGGTTGGACGATGCTCGTCGTCGACCGCTGGGTCTGGAAGCCGCAGCTCCTCCACGACGACGAGCTGGCGAAGTTCCTCCCGCACCTCGACGCGTTCGTGATCCCCGAGAGCGATCCGTCGACGCTCTGGGACGGCGGGTCGCGCAGCAAGGACCAGCTCGGCCGCGTGGCGTTCCCCAAGGAGTATCGCGGCGGGATCGGCGAAGGCGGCGTGAAGGAGCTCCGTGCCTTCGTGGAGCGCGGCGGCACCCTCGTGGCGCTCGGCAGCTCCTGCGACTTCCTCATCGAGCGCATGGACCTCCCCGTGAGCAACGCGCTGAAGAGCGTCGCGCGCGACGAGTTCTCCTGTCCCGGCTCCCTCGTGCGGCTGCGCTCCGATCCGTCGCATCCGCTCGCCTTCGGCATGCCCGAGGAGGGAGCGGCCTTCGTGTCGTCGAGCGTCGCCTTCCGGACGTCGCCGGCGAACGCGCGCTACACGCGCTCGATCGCCGCGCGCTACCCCGACGACGGCGCGCTCCTGCTCTCGGGCTGGCTCGTCGGCGCCGACAAGCTCCAGGGCCGCGCCGCCGCCGTGGAGATCGGCCTCGGCGAGGGGCGCATCGTGCTGCTGGGCCTCCGCGCCCAGCACCGCGCGCAGACCGACGGGACCTTCAAGCTCCTCTTCAACGCGCTG
This sequence comes from uncultured Planctomycetales bacterium, assembly GCA_964545855.1. Lineage (GTDB taxonomy): Bacteria > Planctomycetota > UBA1135 > UBA1135 > JACQFD01 > CAZJHD01. The sequence continues at coordinate 18,342 of CAZJHD010000050.1, read as the reverse complement.
CTGCGCGCGAGTTCGACGAAGGAGGGAGAGTGATCGAGCGATGACGCTCCGAGGCGAGCCGACAGCCCGGTGAGTGCTCGCGGCTGCCGAGTCGTGGCTCCCGCAACGAACCAGCAGGGACGTTCTTCGGTCCCGCCTGCCCCGCAGGGATCGTTGCCGGTGTAGCTTGATCGAACGACCGTCGACGGGAATCGATCCCGGCCCGACGTCGTGAGCGTCCGGCGCAGGCGCCAGCTCGAGAAGTACTGGACGACCGAGCCATGAAGATCACCTACGACCACAAGACGGACTCCCTGAGCGTCGTTCTGAAGGAAGGTGTGCCGGTCGCCGAGAGCGACGAGGGGAAGCCGGGCGTGATCCTCGACTACGACGACCAGGGCAATCTGCTCTCGCTCGAGATCCTCGACGCGTCTCGCCGTGTCACCGACGCGCGGAAGATCGAGTACCAGACGACCGATTGACTCGTTCGATCCGGCGGGCCGGAATCGCGCACTCCCTTCAGCTCGCTCGCTCGCGAGAGCCTCCCGATGGAGCGAGACGAGTGGGAACCTCCGCCCGCCTCCCCGCGCTCCGCGCGAGCAGCACGCCGCCCAGTACGAGCACGCTGCCGGCCAGGATCTGCGCGCCGAGGCGCTCGCCGCGAAGGAGCGTGCCGAGGCCGAGGGCGATCACGGGGATGAGCACGGCGATCAAGCCCGCGCGCGACGCGTCCCAGTGCTTGAGGAGCCAGAAGTAGACGAGGAAGGCGAGGACGCTCCCGACGAGCGAGAGGTACGCGACGGTGCCCCACCCGGCGGCGGTCGACGGCAGCGCGATCTCCTCGCCCGCCGCGAAGGCGCCGCCGAGGAGGCAGAGGGTGCCGACGAAGAAGGAGCCGGTGTTGAGGGTCACGGCCGGGAGATCGTGTCCCCAGCGCTTCGTCGCGGCGGTGGTGGACGCGGAGCAGAAGGCGGCGGCGACGATCGCGAGCGACGGCAGGAGCCGCGCGCGGTCGAGGCCGAGCTGGTCGGCGCAGAGGACGACGACGCCGGCGATGGCGGTCGCGATGCCGACGAGCTTCCGCGCGGAGAGCTTCTCGAGGCCGAGGGCCACGGCGAGCAGCGCCGTGAAGAGCGTCATGCTCGCGAAGAGCACGCTCGTGAGGCCGCTCTCGAGCCACTGCTCGGCCCAGTAGATGAGCCCGTAGTCGAGGCCGATCAGCACGACGCCGACGAAGACGACGAGCCTCCACTCGGCGCGTCCTCGCGGGAGCCGCGCGCGCGTCGCGAGCTGGATCGGCACGAAGACGGCGGTCGCGATGGCGAACCGGAGGGCCGCCGCCGTGAGCGGAGGCAGCCGCTCGTCGTGGCTCCACTTGATGACGAGCCACGTGGAGCCCCAGATCACGGTGCAGAGCAGGAACGCGGCGAGCACGAGCCACGCCGCCGGCGGGCGGCGCGCTGGATCGACGGGTGCGGTCATGGCCGCGGCTGCCAGGCCGGGTCGATGCCCCGGGGCGCGACGACGAGCTCGTAGGAGTCGGCGAGCGCGTCGGCCACGGCCTCGAGCCGCGTCGCCGTCTCGGCGCGTCCGTGCTCGCGGAAGTCGGCGGCGAACGTGCGCAGCGTCGCGGGATCGGCGAGCACGAGGGCGTAGGCCTTCTCGCGGACGAGCCGCTCGACGCGATCGAGGGCGAGGTGGCCCGCGAGGTCGGCTTCGATCGCCGGCTGCAGGTCCTCGAAGTCTCGCGCGCCGGCGAGCCAGGCGAGCTCCTGCCGGTTGTTCACGAGGACGCGATGGCCGGGGCGTGCGGCGAGCGCGACGCGCACGGCGTCGAGGGACCGCGGCGACCACGTCCGCGCGTCGGCGAGGTAGGGACGCAGGTCGTGGATCCCGTGCGCCGGAGACGGCGCGAGGGCCGAGGCCACCGGGAGCGCGAGGGCGGCGCCGACGGCCGTGGCGCGGAGCCATCGCGGCCCCTCGGCGACGAAGGCGTGGCCGGCGAGTGCTGCGCCGAGGGCGAAGACGGGCCCGAGGGCCGTCGGGAGGCCGCCGTACTTCGACGCCGTGAGGATGCAGAGCGGGATCGAGAGGACCGTCGCGAGCGTGAGCGCGCGCGGCGCGGTGCGCGCGCCGAGCGCCGCCAGGAGGAGGAGCAGCAGCGCGTCCACCGAGCCGAACATCCGATGCGCCGCGAGCAGGAAGTTGCCGAGATCGAGGAAGTGCCCCGCGCCGAGAGCCATGGCGCGCGTGCTCTCGCCGGAGGTGGCGATGTGGAGCCCCGTCGTCACGGCGGCGCCGGGGGCGAGCGTCGCGGCCGCGTAGCGCGCGAGACCGCGCCCGTCGCGCCGCAGCGCGAGTGCGGCGACGACGCCGAGCGGCGCGGCGAGGGCGATCGGCTTCACGAGGATGGCGGCCACGGCGAGCAGCGCGGCGAAGACGAGGCCGCGTCCGCTCGCGACGAAGCGCGCGCCCGTGGCGACGGCACCGAGCGTGAGCAGGATCTGCAGGGCGTCGACGCGCGCGAAGAAGAAGTAGCCGACGAAGGTGCCGGCCGAGGCGAGCCAGGCGGCGGCGGCCCAGAGCGACGGGAGGAGGCCCGCCCGTCTGCGCACGACGAGCGCCACGACGACCGCCGAGAGCAGGAGCACGAACGCGTTGAGCGCGCGGGGCGCCGCGAGGCCTCCTCCGAGGAGCGCCGAGGCGCCGCCCAGGAGGAGCGGGCCGAGCGGCGGGTAGAGGAACGCGATCGCGCGGTCGGAGACGGGATCGGGGTAGGGGTTCTCGCCGTGGAGCGCGAGCGTGCCCATGTGGACGACGCCGCCCTCGGCGAAGCCGATGCCGGGCGTTCCCTGGAGCAGCGGCAGCGTGCCCGGGAGCGACAGCGCGAAGACGGCGAGCAGCGCCAGCACCGAGACGGCGAGGACGGGATGCGCGTGCCGCGTCGGCTCTTCGGGATCTCGGGGCGGTGTCGGCACGGCGGGCGGGCATCATCGAGGAGGCGGCGGCGCGGACCAAGCGACGGTCTGCGTCCCGCGTCCCCATGTGGATCTACCGCGAGCGAGACGTCCGCATCCCGATCTGGATCTGGGCCGATCCCGTCGACGACGGGGCGCTCGCCCAGGCAAAGGCGCTCGCGAATCTGCCCTTCGCCGAGCACGTGGCGCTCATGGCCGACGCGCACGTCGGCTACGGGATGCCGATCGGCGGCGTGCTCGCGACGCGCGAGCAGGTGCTTCCCTACGGCGTGGGCGGCGACATCGGCTGCGGCATGTGCGCGCTCGGCACCGACTTCCGGGCCGCCGACCTCGCGCCCGCGGACCTCGCGCATCTGCGGCGCCGGCTGCTGCGCAGGATCCCCGTCGGCAAGAAGTCGCGCGAGCGCGGCGACCGGCACGTCCACGAGTTCGCGAAGTCGGGCCTCTACGAGCGGATCGCCGCGTCGGCGCGCGCGAAGGCCGGCCGCAAGGCGGGCGAGCGCGTGCTCGACGCCGAGCGCATCGCGTCGCAGGTGGGGACGCTCGGCAGCGGGAATCACTTCCTCGAGCTGCAGCGCGACGAGGCGGGGCGCCTCTGGGTCATGCTCCACTCGGGGTCGCGCAACATGGGGCAGCAGGTCGTTCGCTGGTACCACGCGCTCGCGCGCGAGAAGAACGAGCGCGAGCGCGCGCGCACGCCGGCGGAGCTCGCGTGGCTCCCGGTCGATTCACCCGAGGGGCGCGACTACCTGGAGAAGATGGAGCTCGCCCTCGAGTACGCGCGCGTGAACCGCGAGACGATGGTCCAGGACGTGCTCGACGTGCTCGGGAGCGAGCTCGGCATCGGGCAAGCCGGCGAGGTCGTGAACATCCACCACAACTACGCCGCGCTCGAGGAGCACGGCGGCCGCTCGCTCTGGGTGCATCGCAAGGGCGCGACGCTCGCCGCCGAGGGCGTCGCCGGAATCGTGCCCGGGTCCATGGGGACCGCGTCCTACGTCGTCGAGGGGGCGGGGAACGCGGAGTCGCTGCGGTCGTGCTCCCACGGCGCGGGCCGCGTGCTGGGGCGCACCCAGGCGCGGAACACCCTCGACCTCGAGGCCGAGCGCGCGCGCCTGCGCGGCGTCGTGCATGGCCTCGACGACGCGTCGGGCCTCGACGAGGCGCCGTCCGCCTACAAGGACATCGACGCCGTGATCGCGGCGCAGAGCGACCTCTTGCGCGTGCGGCACCGGCTCGTGCCGCTGGCGTCGGTGAAGGGGTGAGTCGCGGCCGCCGAGTCGTCGCGAGAGGTCGCCAGCCCCCGTTGACCGAATCGGGGGCCGGGAGTCCAATCTCACGACCTGCGAAGCTGGGCGGCCACCGCGCCGCCGGAGGTCTGCGATGGGCGTCGGAATTCCGAGAGAGAGCAGAGAGAGAGCAGAGAGAGAGCAGAGAGAGAGAGAGAAGGACGTAGCTCCCGAGAATCGCTCCTCCGTGCGCCGCTCGTCGCGACCGCTCTCGCGACGGCTGCACTGATCGCTGTGGGAGGAGTCGCTCGTGCACAGGGCCCTTCGAGCTCGAGCGTTCTCAAGATCGACCAGCTCATCGCGCAGGACGGCACGACTCCCTGCCCGGCAGGATTCGCCCACTTCGGTTTCACGACGGCCGCGGGCCCCCTCTTCGGCTCCCCGAACGACCCCAACGCTCTCGACGACGTCGTGCTCTCCGCGAAGGACGACCCCTCCGACTGCACTCCCTTCGCCCTTCCAGACATCGGCGCGCTCTACGTCTACCAGGCAACGGGCGGCACCCCTCCGCTCTCGACGCAGGGAGTCCGTCTCCTCCCCGGCAAGGCAGATGCGGGACAGGATCTCGGTGCGCGCGGGATCGCGGTCGGGCGGCTCCGGCCGACGGACGACTTCAATCTCGTCTTCGCGGGCGCGCCGCTCCGGGACATCGACGTGACGCGGCAGAACATCGGCGCAGTGGACGCCTGGAAGATCCGAGACAACGCGACACCGGGAACCTCGGTGTTCGGCCCGTCGGGTCTGCTGCCGCCGAGCGAGCCTGGGAGCAATCCGCCGGCGCCGATGCCGCACCAGCTTCTCGGCCACGCGATCGCGCTCGGAGACCTCGACGGCGATGGAATGAAGGAGCTGATCGTCTCGGCCCATGGTGCGAACGGCCACCGGGGACGCGTCTACGTCTACTGGGGCAGCTCGAACCACGGCTTCGGGCTCGACCTCTCCCTCGCGGATCAGAAGATCACGGTCATCGAGCCGCCTCCGGTCGATCCCGTCTTCGCGGCTCTCGGTCTCCAGGGGTGCCATCAGCCGACGGGCGACTTCGGATTCGCGCTCGCGGTCGGTGACCTCGATGGCGATGGAACGCGATCCGACCTGGTGATCGGTGAGCCGAACTACCCGAGCCAGGTCGTCCCCTGCCCCGGCGGTGGCACCTACGGTGGTTCGACGCGAGTGGGGCGTGTCCACGTCTACCGGGGAGCGCAGATCCCGAAGCCGGCGGCCCCCGTCGTCGAGTTCTCGGGGGCCCTTCCTCAGCTCACGCTCGTGCCCCCCGCTCACCTGAACGTCGGCACGAGTCCACCGCAAGAAGAGGAGTTCTACGGCTTCTATTTGTTCGTCCTCGACTACGACGCCGACGGGAAGCTCGACCTCGTGGTGCATGGCGAGAACACCGACTTCCCGGCAACGCCGCCAGTGCCCAAGGCGGGAGCTCTCTATTGCTACCGCAACGTCTCCTCGACCGCTGGGAGCCTCGCCCTCGAATCGGACTCGGCGCGCCGTCCCTCGCGGTGGCTCTACTCGGACGATCCGAAGCAGGGGGCGCGTTACGGGAAGTGGGCGGGGACGGGAAGGTGGAGGCTGAGCGTGCAAGACCCTTACGTCGACGCCGCGTTATTCGGCGAGCCCGACCAGACGGTGAACGGAGTCCGCCGCTCGGGGCGGGTCCTCGTCAACTTCGCGACGACCATCGACCTGGCGCCCGCCTTCACACCGCACGCCCTTTCTCCTGACGCCCACATCCAGTCCGATCTCTTCGACTTCTCGAGCGACGGCGGGCCAGGAAGCGGCACGAGCTCCCACGAGATGATGGAGTTCTTCGGCCGCTGGTTCGTGATCGGCAACTTCTCCGACCCGAGTACGACCCAGAAGCGCGACCTCGTCATCACGGCCTCGGGCCGCACGGCTTGGTCGAGCAATGTCCAGTACACCGAGGGCGGCGCCGCGCTGGTCGTCCGGGCGAAGTGAGGTGCTCGCCATGTGGGCTCTCCTCATCGCCGGCTTGTCGCTCCAAGAACCGATCGGCGCAGGAGCGGAGCCCTTCGGCGCGCAGCCTCCGGCGCCCCTCTTCGTCGAGAACGCGGGCCAGTGGCCCGAGCCCGTCGTCTACGGCGTGCCGGGCTCCGGCGCCGTCCTGCGGCGGGACGGGATCGGCCTCGTGCTCGCGGGCGCCGAGGGCCCAGCGGCCTCGGTGCATTTGATCTTCGAGGGGGCATCGTGTGAAACGCGCGTCGAGCCGCTCGATCCGTCGCAGACGCGATTCCACTTCCTCCTTGGCGGGGACGCGTCGGCCTGGAGACCCCAGGCTCCCGCCGCCCGTGCGGTGGTCTATCGAGAACTGCACCCCGGGGTCGACCTCGTCGTCCGAGAGGCCCAGGGCCGGCCCGAGTACGACCTGCTCGTCGAGGCGGGCGCCGATCCGAGCGCGTTCACGGTGCGGGCCGATGGCGTCGACGACCTGTCGGTCGACGGAAGCGGCGCGCTCGTCGCACGGACTCCTGCGGGTGAGCTCCACCAGGAGCGGCCGAGAGCGTGGGCCATTTCTCCTGAAGGCGCGCGCCGCTCGGTCGCCGTGCGCTTTCGACTGCTGGGCGCGAGGCAATTCGGCTTCGAGCTGGGGCCGCTCGATCCTGCCGAGTCGCTCTGCATCGATCCTGGCCTCGCCTATTCGACTTTCCTCCTCTTCGGCGAGGCGGCCGCCATCGGAGTCGATGCCTCCGGCTCCGCCACGTTCATGGGAGCGGGAGGCGCATTGCCGATCGCGGCGACGCCGGGCGCCTATGACGAGACGGTCGACGGATCGGAAGCCATCGTCGCGAAGCTCACGCCCGACGGGAGCGCACTCGTGTACGCGACGTACTTCGGCGCCGTCGGCAATGACCAGGTCTTCGCGGGGCTCCTCGACGCGCTGGGAAGGGTGACGATCGCGGGAAACGTCGGGCAGTTCTCGAGCTTCCCGGCGACGCCGGGTGCCTTCGACTCGACCTACCACGGCAACGGCGACGGGTGGGTGGCGCGCCTCGATGCCAGCGGCTCCTCCCTCCTGCTCGCGACCATCCTCGGAGGCATCTCCATCGACCGGATCCAGGGGCTCGACGTCGACGCGGCAGGCGCCACCTACGTCACCGGAATCACCAACGGCGACACCTGGCCCACGACGCCCGGATCCTTCGCGCCCATTGCCCCCAGCTCGGCGGACATCGCGTTCGTGACGAAGCTCTCCCCGAACGGCGGCTCGCTCCGCTACTCGACGTACCTCGGAGGAACGGACGGCGACGTCGGCTACGGGCTCGCGGTCGATCCCCTCGGACAGGCCGTCGCCGTCGGCTTCACCTTCTCCTCGGACTTCCCGACGACGCCCGGTGCATTCGACACGACCTTCGAAGGCATCACGGATGGTTTCGTCTCGAAGCTCGACTCCACGGGATCGAGCCTCGTCTTCTCGACCTATCTCGGAGGCAGCTCTGCAGGTGGCGCGTTCGGGAGCGAGACGCAGTTCGCCGTCACGATCGACCCAGCCGGCTTCGTCTACGTCGCCGGAGGCTCCGCCAGCTACGACTTCCCGACGACACCGAATGCATTTCGGACCACGTCGCAGGCGAACTTCGCGAACTCGGAGACCTTCGAGGGAACGCTCGTGAAGTTCGATCCCTCGGGCGCCCTCGTTTTCGCGACGTTCCTCGATGGAAACGCCCACCTCGAGAGCGCACGAGGTGTTGCCGTCAACGTCGATGGCACGGTCGTCGTCGGAGGAATGACGGGCTCACTGCAGCTCCCGACGACGGCTGCCGCCGTCTCGACGACCTTCGCCGGGGGCCAGACCGACGGGTTCCTGCAGAAGCTCGATCCCACGGGCAGCGGGCTCCTTTACGGGACCTACCTCGGAGGCGACGGCACGGGGCTCACGGGCTCGGCGAAGGGGAACGACGAGGTCCGCTCCGTCGCGCTCGATGCGTCGGGGAGCGCCTACGTGACGGGCGGCACCTTCTCGCCCAACTTCCCGACGACCCCCGGCTCGTTCCAACCGAGCTGGATCTTCGCCCCGAGCGCCGGGACGCGGGGGATCTTCGTCTCGAAGCTCGACCTCCCCGAGCAGGTCTTCGGCGCCTCCTCCTACGGGACCGGCGTCCCGGGCTGCTCCGGCTCCCACTGGCTCGGCGCGAACGAGCCGCCGGCCGTCGGCACGCCGTCGTTCCGCCTCCTCTGCTCGAACGCGCCGCCCGCCTCCCTCGGCCTCGCGCTCGTGAGCGACGTCGCCTCGGCGACCGGCGGCGACCCCTTCGGCATCGGCGTGCCGCTCTGGGTCGACCTCTTCGGGGCGAGCGAGGTGCTCGCGCTCGACTTCCTGAGCGACTCCTGGGGGAACGCCTGGGCGCCCGCTCCGATCCCCGCGAATCCGCTTCTTGCGGGCAGGCACTATTTCGTCCAGGCGCTCTGGGCCTGGCCGAGCGGCACCTGCACGCCTTCGATCTTCGGCCTCAGCATCTCCCGCGGACTCGAGCTCGTCGTCCAGCCGTAGCTCTCGGCGCACGCGCGGAAGCCGCGACCCCTTGCGCCGCTCGCGGGCGAACGATCCCCTGGGACGCTCCACCGACCGGACGCCATGGATCGACCCGCCGCTGCACTCGCCTCGCTGCTGCTCCTCGCCGCGCCCGACGCGCTCCTCGCGCAGGGAGGACGCGGCGGATCCTGGTCGCCGCCCTCGGCAGCCGAATGGAACCGTCCGCTCCGCATCGCGTGGCAGCGCTCGGTGGAGGACGCGGAGGCGCTCTCGAAGGCGCTTGGGAAGCCGCTCCTCGTCTGCGTGAACATGGACGGCGAGTCGGCGAGCGAGGCCTACGCCGGGCGCTTCTACCGCGACCCCGAGTTCGCGGCGCTCTTCGACGCCTTCGTGCCGATCATCGTCTCGCCGAACCGCCACGCGGCACGCGACCACGACGACGCGGGCCGTCGCATCGCCTGCCCGCGCTTCGGCAGCATCACCTGCGGGGAGCACCTCGACGTGGAGGCGGTCGCCTTCGAGCGCTACTTCGACGGGCAGCGCGTGGCGCCGCGGCACGTGGCGATCGCCCTCGGCGGCAAGAAGCTCTTCGACTGCTTCCTGAACATGGACGTCTCGCCGGTGCTGGAGGGTCTACGCGGCGTGGCGGCCGGCGCGCCGACGATCCGCGACGCACAGCCGCGGCCGGAGCGCGCGGCCTCGGAGCTCCTCGCGAGCCGCGTGGCGGCGGACCGCGCCGCCGTCGAGGCGGCCTACGTCGCCGGCGACGCCTCTGCGCGCCGGGCGCTGCTGGAGGCGGCGCGCAAGCACGCCGACGCGGAGCCCCACGAGCTCCTGCGTCTCGGCCTCGCCGATCCCGACGCGGCCCTGCGCGCGCTCGCGCGCAAGGCGCTCGCGGAGACGGCGTCGGCGAACGCGGTCCCGCTCGTGGCCGACGCGATCCGCGGCACGGAGGACGCGACGGAACGGAACACGCTGCTCGGCGCGCTGGAGCGCCTCTCCAAGGGGAGCGCGCGCGCGCGGATCGCCGCCATCGTCTACCGCGCACTCGGCACGGAGTCGAAGGCGATCGACGTGAAGGCCTGGGTGAGCGCCTGCCGCAAGGAGGCGACGCCGGATCCGGCCGACGCGGACGCCGACGCGCTGGAGCGCCGCATCGACGACCTCCTGGCGAAGCGGAAGGCGAGCCCGAAGGACGGGAAGCTGCCGCTCGGCATCGCGCGCGCGACGCTGCGCCTCGCGGAGCTGCGGATGGGGATGCGGAAGGACCCGAGCTTCCTCCTCGCCGACGCGCGGAGCGCCGCCGAGGAGGCGGTGCAGCTCGGAGGTCCGAAGGCCGCGGCGCGCGCGATCCAGTGCAAGGCCGCCTGGCTCGCGGGCGCCTACGAAGACGCCTACGGATTCGCTCGCGAGGCGGCGCCGAAGCTCCTCGACGACGCGTCGAGCGCCGACACGGCCTTCGCGCTCGCGATCTTCGCGGGGTCGTACGTCCGCGACATCGGGAAGGCGAACGAGGAGACGAAGCCGTGGCCGCCGGAGTGGCTCACGGACGCGCACGCGGCCTACCGCGTGCTCGCGATCCATCCCGTGCCGATGCCGGAGCAGGCGGTGGCCCACGTCGACCTCCTGAACCAGGTGGGCGCGCCCGACGTCGCCGCCGCGGCGCTGAAGCAGGCGATGGCGCGCTTCCCCGAGTCGTCGGGGATCCACGACCGCTACCGCGCGCGCGTGCTCGCGGAGAAGGGTCTCGAGGGGCTCGAGCCCGCCTACGCGGCGCTCGTCGCCGAGACGCCCGACAGCGCGGGGCTCCGGTGGTTCGCCGGCTACGCGACGCTCGTCGTCGCCGAGTTCCACAAGCGCGGTCTCCGCGACGACGAGGCGGCCGCGGCCTACGGGCGCGCGATCGATCTCTTCGAGACGAGCGTCGAGGTGAATCCGTGGTACCGCGACACGGCGAGCCACTACGTCGCGCTCGCGCTGGCGGGGCGCGGCCGCATCGCGCTCGAGAAGGGCGACCTCGAGTCGGCCGTCGGCGACCTCGTCGCGTGCGTCGAGCGCCGGCCCGAGGCGGTGGAGAGCGAGGACGGTCTGGGGCGCACGCCGCAGATCACGCTGATGGCGCTCCGCGGAACGCTGGAGCGGGAGGAGAAGGCGGACCTCCTCGCGAAGCTCCGCGCGGCGCTCGAGGACGCGAACGTCGAGCTGCCGGAGCCGACCTGGGGCCGCCCGCCGTCGTCTCCGCCGACCGCGCCGCCCGCGAAGCAGGGCGGATGATCGGCGCGGCGCCGGGCGCGGATCGGGAGCACGCCGAGAAGGAGGAGAAGGGGCGGCCGCGCGACCTCCTGCGCATGCTCGCGCGCGCGCGGCCCCACGCGGCCGCGCTCGGATTCGCCTTCGCGTGCCTCCTCGTCTCGGGGGGCATCGGGCTCGTGTTCCCCGCGGCCGTCGGGATGGTCGTCGACGCGGCGCTCGTGGAGCGGAGCGCCCACCGCCTGGACCTCGTGAGCCTCGGCCTCGTCGCGCTCTTCGCGGTGCAGGGCGGGGTCCACTTCGCGCGCACGGCGATCCTCGTCGGCGCCGGGTCGCGGATCCTCGCCGAGCTCCGCGGCGACGTCTTCGGGAGGCTGCTGCTCCAGGCGCCGAGCTTCTTCGAGACGCGCCGCGTGGGGGAGCTCCTGTCGCGCCTCGGCTCCGACGTGGCGTCCGTGGAGTCGGTGCTCACGTCGGACCTCTCGGAGTCGCTGAAGGACGCGTTCGTCCTGGCCGGCGGCCTCGCCATCGTCTTCGTCGTCCACACGCAGCTCGCGCTCGTGATGCTCGCCGCCGTGCCGCCGGTCATCGCCATCGCGTTCCTCATGGGCCGGCGCCTCGAGAAGCTCTCGACCAAGACCCACGACGAGCTGGCGGCGGCGAACATCGTGGCCGAGGAGTCGCTGTCGCAGGTGCGCGTGGTGCAGGCCTTCGTCCGCGAGCAGGGGATGCTCTCGCGCTACCGCGAGAGGATCCTGAACACGGCGGCGCTCGCCCGGCGCCAGGGCCGGATGCTGGGGGCGCTCGCCGGCACCGTGAGCTTCCTCGGGTTCTCGGCCGTCGCCCTCGTGCTCTGGTTCGGCAATCGCCTCGTGCTCGACGGCGAGCTGACGGCGGGGCAGCTCACGTCGTTCGTCTTCTACACCTTCGTCATCGCGTCGGCGATCGGCTCGCTCGCGTCGACCTACGGCACGCTGCGGCGCGCCATGGGATCGTGCCGCCGCGTGTTCGAGATTCTGGACCTCGTGCCGGCGATCGCCGACGCGCCGGACGCGGCGCCCTTCGCCCGCCCGCGCGGCGCCGTGTCCTTCCGCGGCGTGTCGTTCTCCTATCCGTCGGCGCCGGAGCGGCGGGCCCTCGACGGCATCGACGTCGAGGTCGAGCCCGGCGAGGTGGTGGCGCTCGTGGGCCGCAGCGGCGCCGGCAAGAGCACGCTCGTGTCGCTCCTCTCGCGCTTCTGGGATCCGACGGAGGGCGCCGTCTCGATCGACGGCCGCGACGTGCGGTCGCTGCGTCTCGCCGATCTGCGCCGGTCGATCGGGATCGTGCCGCAGGAGACGCTCCTCTTCGGAGGCACGATCCGCGAGAACCTGCTCTTCGGGCGGCCCGGCGCGAGCGAGGAGGAGATGCGCGCGGCGGCGCGGGCGGCGCGCGCCGACGGCTTCGTCGAGGCGCTCGCGGGCGGCTACGACACGGTGGTCGGCGAGCGCGGCGTGAAGCTCTCCATGGGGCAGCGCCAGCGGATCGCGATCGCGCGCTGCTTCCTGGAGGACCCGGCGATCCTCGTGCTCGACGAGGCGACGAGCTCGCTGGACTCCGAGTCGGAGCGTCACGTGACGGAGGCCCTCGACGCGCTCTTCCGCGGCCGCACGACCTTCGTGATCGCGCACCGCCTCAGCACGGTGCTGCGCGCCCACCGCATCCTCGTCCTCGACGAGGGGCGCATCGTCGAGCAGGGTGACCACGGCTCGCTCCTCGCGCGCGGCGGGCTCTACCGCGCCCTCTTCGAGCTGCAGCTCCTCGCCGCGCCCGCGCGATGACCCGCATCGCGTTCCGCCGCGTTCCCTTCCTCGCGCTCGCGGCGGCCTGCCTCGCGGCGGCGCTCTGGGCGGGGCTGCTGCGGCTCGGCGCGGCGATCCCGCTCGTCTCGCCCCGGCTGCCGCCGATGCACGGGCCGCTGATGGTGACCGGCTTCTTCGGCGCGCTCATCGCGTTGGAGCGGGCCGTCGCCGTGGGCGCCGCCTGGGCCTACCTCGCGCCGCTCTTCGCGGCCGGCGGGATGCTCGCCGCGCTCGCGGGCGTGCCCGAGCCGGCGGGACCGGTGTGGGCGGCCCTCGGGAGCGGCGTGCTGCTGCTCGTGCAGGGGCGTCTGCTCGCGCGCGACCGCTCCCTCGGGAACGCCGTGATCGCGGCCGGCACGGCGGCGTGGTGCGCCGGGAACGCGCTCCTCGCGCTCGGCTGGCCGCCGCTCGCCGTGGCGCCCTGGTGGATGGCGTTCCTGGTCCTCACGATCGCCGGCGAGCGGATCGAGCTGAACCGCGTCGTGCCGATCCCGGCGGCGGCGCGGGTGCTCTTCGTCGTCGCCGCGGCGGCGATCCTCGCCGGCGCAGCCGTCGGTGCGCGCGACCTCGCGACGGGCGTGCGCGTGCAAGGCGCCGGCGCTCTCGGTCTCGCCCTCTGGCTCCTTCGCTACGACATGGCGCGGCGGGGGCTTCGCGCGCCGGGTCTCCCCCGATTCCTCGCCGTGGCGCTCCTCTCCGGCTACGCGTGGCTCGGCGTCGGCGGACTCCTCGCGCTGCGCGACGGGGGCGAGGTGGCGGGAGCGCTCCACGACGCGCGCCTCCACGCGGTGTTCGTCGGCTTCGTCTTCTCCATGGTGTTCGCGCACGCGCCGCTCGTGTTTCCCGCGGTGCTGGAGGTGCCGGTCCCGTTCCGTGCGCGATTCTGGGGCCCGCTCGCGGTGCTGCACGCGTCGCTCGCCGCGCGCGTGGCGGGCGACCTGCTCGGGATGCCGGGCCTCCGGCAGGCGGGCGGCATCGGGAACGCGCTCGCGATCGTGCTGTTCCTCGCGGGGACCGCCTCGGCGGTCCGATCCGGAACGGCGCGATCCACCGACTGAGTCGGAAGGAGACAGTCCCGGGAA
>CAZJHD010000050.1:0-4325 GCA_964545855.1 uncultured Planctomycetales bacterium | reverse complement strand
TTCCCGGGACACTCGTTGACACGGATCAACGCGCGAAGGCCTCGGGCTCGGCCTTGCTCGGCATGGCGGGTCCCCGAGGAAACCGATCATGCGCGCGTTCGCACCCGTCACTCTCGCGGCGTTCCTCTGCCTCTCGATCCCACCGCTCCTCGGAGCCGGAGCGGGCGGCGAGGGAGCCGTCGGCGGGGAGACGAAGGAGCCGCGCTCGGTGCTCGACCGGGGCTGGGAGGTCTACGCGCAGAACTGCGCGGGATGCCACGGCACCGAGGGGAAGGGTGATGGACCCGCGGCTCCCTATCTCTATCCGAAGCCGCGGGACTTCACGTCCGGCGCCTTCCGCGTCACGTCGACGCCGACGGGGTCGCTCCCGACGGACGAGGATCTCTTCCGCGTCATCACCGAGGGGATGCCCGGTTCGGCCATGCCGTCGTGGGAGCTGCTCCCCGAGAACGATCGCTGGGCGCTCGTGGCTTTCATGAAGACGCTCGCGAAGTTCTGGGACGAGGACGAGGAGGCGTGGGTGCAGATCTGGGACCTCGGGCTCGACATGACCCCGGTCGCCGTGCCGCCGCCGCCGCCGCGCACCTCCGAAGCGATCGCGCGAGGGCGCCACGTCTACCGCAGGGCCGATTGCGCGAAGTGCCATGGCGACGAGGGCCGCGGCGCTGGCTCGTCGGCGGCGGAGCTCCGCGACAGCGCCGGCTGGCCGATCCGCGCGCGCGATCTCACGGCGGGGATCTTCAAGGGGGGCGCGGATCCGGTGGACGTCTATCGCCGGATCTCCATCGGGATGAACGGCACGCCGATGCCCTCCTTCGCGGCGACGCTCTCGCCGGCGGAGCGCTGGGACCTCACCTACTACCTGCTCTCCCTCGCGCGTCCCGGCGCCTACGAGATGGTGAAGCAGACGCGCCGCACGATCGTGGCGCAGCGCGTGGCGGCCTCGGACGCATGGAGCGACCCCGCGTCCGCCGCGTGGGCCGCGCAGGCTCCGGTCTACGTCGCGCTCATGCCGCTCTGGTGGCGTGACCGGCGCATCGAGGGGCTGCTCGTGCGCGCGGTGCACGACGGAACGCGGATCCACGTGCACCTCTCCTGGGAGGACGAGACGGCCGACACCACGGCGGCGCGTTCCCAGGACTTCCGCGACGGCGTCGCCGTCCAGCTCGCGCGCTCGCCCGCGGCGCCCTTCATCGCCATGGGCGCGGGAGTGGAGGACGTGAACATCTGGATGTGGAAGGCCGACCGTCAGAGAGGCGTCGAGGGCCGGCCCGACGTGGAGACGCAGTATCCGAATCTCCACGTGATGGACTACCCGGAGACGGACGGCTGGAAGCCCGGCACCTTCGACGCGGAGCGGAGGACGCTCGCCGATCTGGGGCCGGGGCTCGCGGCCGGGTGGGCCGCAGGGAACCCCGTCTCCGATCCGAATCCGTCGTCGCCCGTGGAGAACCTCGTGGCGCGAGGCTTCTCGACGCTCCGGCCGCTGCCGCGCGTGTCGACGACCGTGGAGGGCAAGGGAGTGCACGACCGCGGCATCTGGTCCGTCGTGCTGTCGCGCGCCTTCGCCGACTCCGACGCCGGCAACGCGCCCCTCGCTCCCGGACAGCGCGTCCCCGCCGCCTTCGCCTGCTGGGACGGTAGCGCCGGCGACCGCAACGGACAGAAGCAGATCACGATCTGGCACGACCTCGAGATCGCGTGGTGAGGAAGGGATCCATGCACGACGACCACACTCTCCCGACGACCGGCGACCGAGCGAGCGCGGCCTCCACGCGGCGCACGACCTCGAGGCGCGACTTCATGGGCTACGCGGCGCTCGCGGGCGCCGCCTTCGGCCTCTCGGAGTTCCGCCTCTCCCTGCGCGGTCTCGCCGCCGCGGAGGACATCCTCAACCCGCTCGAGCACTACCCGGAGCGCGGCTGGGAGAAGGTCTACCGCGACCAATACCACTACGACTCGGAGTTCACGTGGGTGTGCTCTCCGAACGACACGCACGCCTGCCGCGTGAAGGCCTACGTCCGCAACGGTGTCATCACCCGGCTCGGCAACGACTACTCCTACCAGAAGTACCAAGACCTCTACGGCAACCACGCGACGCCCAACTGGAACCCGAGGCAGTGCGCCAAGGGCTACACCTTCCATCGCCGCGTCTACGGGCCCTACCGCCTCAAGTACCCCATCGTTCGCCAGGGCTGGAAGGAGTGGGCCGAAGCGGGATTCCCGCACCTCACTCCCGCGAACCGCACGAAGTTCCGCTTCGACGCGCGCGGCACCGACCGATTCGTGAAGGTGGGCTGGGACGAGGCCTTCGACCTGATCGCCCGCGGCATGAAGGCGATCGCCGAGACCTACACGGGCGCCGACGGCCGACGGCGGCTCGAGGCCGACGGCTACCCGAAGGAGATGCTCGACG
Organism: uncultured Planctomycetales bacterium; assembly: GCA_964545855.1. Taxonomy (GTDB): domain Bacteria; phylum Planctomycetota; class UBA1135; order UBA1135; family JACQFD01; genus CAZJHD01. The sequence continues at coordinate 1,909 of CAZJHD010000050.1, read as the reverse complement.
CGATGGGCGGCGCGGGCACGCGCACGATGAAGTTCCGCGGCGGGATGGGGCTCCTCGGCGTGTTCGGCAAGTACGGCGCCTATCGCCTCTCCAACACGCTCGCGCTCTTCGATCAGAAGCTGCGAGGCATCCCGAAGGAGCAGGCGCGCGGAGGGCGCAACTGGTCGAACTACACCTGGCACGGCGACCAGGCGCCGGGGCATCCGTGGGTGCACGGACTGCAGACGAGCGACTGCGACTTCAACGATCTCCGCTTCTCCCGTCTGATCGTGATGGACGGGAAGAACCTGGTGGAGAACAAGATGACCGACTCCCACTGGTTCATCGAGTGCATGGAGCGGGGAGCGAAGGTCGTCGTCATCACGCCGGAGTACGGCGCGCCGGCCACCAAGGCCGACTACTGGATCCCCATCCGGCCCTCCACCGACGCCGCTCTCTTCCTCGGCATCGCGCGGCTGATGATGGAGCGCGGCTGGTACGACCGGAAGTTCGTCGAGGAGTTCACCGACTTCCCGCTGCTGCTGCGGACCGACACGCTGAAGCTGCTGCGTGCGAAGGAGGTCTTCCGGAACCACGCGGGGCGGCTCGCGAAGGACGGACCCAGCTTCCGGCTGCAGGGACTGAAGACCGAGCAGTACGCGAAGATCGACGACTTCGTGCTGTGGGACGAGGCCAAGGGCGCTCCCGCCGCCGTGTCTCGCGACGAGATCGGCGGGAAGATGCGGTCCGCCTGCGCGACGCCAGCGCTCAAGGGCACCTTCGACGTGACGCTCGCCGACGGGACGACGGTGCGATGCATGACGGTGTGGAGCGCCTACGAGGAGCACCTCGCCGACTACGACCTCGATTCCGTCTGCGAGATCACCCACGCACCGCGCGTCCTCATCGAGCGGCTCGCGAAGGACCTCGCGACGATCCAGCCGGCGGCGATCCACCAGGGCGAAGGCATCAACCACTGGTTCCACGCCACGGAGATGAATCGGGCGGCCCATCTGCCGCTGATGCTCACGGGCAACTTCGGGAAGCCCGGCGCTGGATGCCACACCTGGGCCGGCAACTACAAGGCGGCGCTCTTCCAGGGATCGCCCTGGACCGGCCCCGGCTTCAAGGGATGGGTCGCCGAGGATCCCTTCGAGCCCAATCTCGATCCCTCCGCCCACGGCAAGGAGGTGCACGCGCACGGCTACGCGAAGGACGAGGAGCCGGCCTACTGGAACCACGGCGACCGCCCCTTGATCGTCGAGACGCCGTCCCTCGGTCGGAAGAACTTCACGGGCGACACGCACATGCCGACGCCCACGAAGATGATCTTCTGCACGAACGTGAACCTCTTCAACAACGCGAAGCACGCGTACGAGATGTTCAAGAACGTGAATCCGCGGATCGACCTGATCGTGACGGCGGACATCAACGTCACGGCCACGGTCGAGTACGCGGACTTCGCGCTGCCGGCGAACTCCTGGGTGGAGTTCGAAGGGCTCGAGGTGACCGCGTCCTGCAGCAACCCGTTCCTGCAGATCTGGAAGGGCGGCATCGCGCCGGTCTTCGACAGCAAGGACGACCTCATGATCCTCGCCGGGATCGCGAAGCGATTCGGCGAGATCACGGCCGACTCGCGCGTCTACGACTACTGGAAGTTCGCCCTCGAGAACCGGCGCGAGGTGTACATCCAGCGGCTGCTGGACACCTGCACCACGACGGCGGGCTACCGGCTGGAGGACATCATGGCGGGCAAGTACGGCCCGCCGGGCGGCGCCTTGATGCTCTTCCGGACGTACCCGCGGATCCCCTTCTGGGAGCAGATCCACGAGAGCGTGCCCTTCTTCACGGAGCACGGACGGATGCAGGCGTACACCGACGTGCCCGAGGCGATCGAGTACGGCGAGAACTTCATCGTCCACCGCGAGGG
>CAZJHD010000049.1:0-31533 GCA_964545855.1 uncultured Planctomycetales bacterium | reverse complement strand
ACGTGATCGCCGTGCGCACGCCGGCGGCGTGGAGCGCCGCCTGCAGCGACGCGATGCCGCTCGCGCCGCGGTCGAGGCCGACGTGCGTCTCGCAGGCCGACAGCACCGCGAGCTCGCAGTGGCGGAGGTCGAGGCCCATCAGCTCCTCGGCCGTGAGGATCCCCGGTACGCGCCCCAGCGAGTCCATGCCGCGGTTCGCTCCGGCCAGCGCGAGACCGCAGAGGGTGAAGGGCGAGAGCCCCTTCACGGTCTCCTCGAGGGAGGAGCGCTGCCAGAGCGCGTGCGATGCGTCGCGGTCGGGCTCGCCGAGGACTTTCACGTTCGCATCGGAGAAGTAGCCGTGCGTCGCGAGGTGGAGGAAGCGCGCGCTCGGCGCCGCCGCGGCGAAGGCGGCTTTCGTGGCCGCCGCTCCCTCCAGGAGCTGCGCCCCTACGCCGAGGGCCTCCTCGAAGGTCTCTCCGATGGCGCGCGCCTCGGCCATCGTGCCGGGGAGCGCGACGAAGTGCACGCCTCCGCGTTCCTCCGCCGACCGGGCCACGGGAGGTGTTGCCGCCATCGCGATCGACGCGCCCCCCGCCTCCGCATCGAATGCGACGCCGCCCACGACGAGCAGCGTCTGCTCCCCCTTCGACGCTTGGCGCTCCCGCAGCAGGCGCGCGAAGCTCAACTCATGGCGGATCTCGATCTGGTCGCCGAGGACGCCGCGCTCCGTCGGGAGCGCCTCCAGCGGCACGAGATGGAGCACGCCGTCGAGGCAGACGTGCCAGCGACGGGCGTCGCCCGTGACCGCGCGGATCGGATCGACGACGAGCTCCCGCAGGCGACGGGCTGCGTCAGCGGCGTCGCCGGGTCCCGCGCTCGCTCCGGCCGCGATCCCCCCGGCTCCCCGCGCCGCGCTGGCGCTCAGCCCCCCTCGCCAGCGCTCGACCGCCTCTTCGATCGGAGCGAGCGGCCCGAGCTCGACGCGATGGAGCGAACTGTCCGGCAAGACGACGTAGGCCAGGAGCGACGGGGTCGAGACAACCCGGTGGCGCATCTTCTCGACGATCGTGAACTGGTCGTATCGCAGATAGCCAACCGCTGCTTCCAACGGTGCAAGAGTCGCGACCAGAGCCGATGGATCCACGTCCAGGGGCTCGAGGCCGCGCGCCTCCAGCGCCTCTGCCAGCGCCTGCTCCGCGGCGTCGCGCTGCAGCGCAGCCTTCGTGACCGTGTCCGCGCTCGGCCGTGATGCCGCACCACCGAACCAGTGTCCGCGGGTGTCCAAACCAGGTGCGCGTTCGTCTCGGTGCCGCCGTCGTCGTCGCTCGCGAGGACTGCGCCGGCGGCGTCCTCGATCGCGACCGCCACGTCGTCGTCGACGCTCTCCGCGAGGATCGAGATCGGTTCGAGGACCGAGATCGCGAGGCGGAGCACATGGCCCGCTCTCCCGATTCGATCGAGCGGGATCGTGATCGTGTCGCCGAGACGGATCTCGGACGGAAGTGGCTGCAGCGCAGCAGCCGGCTGCGAGTCCTGCAGCAGGACGGCGACGAGCGCGAGAACGGCGTAGACCATCGGATTCTCGGCGCCGGGTTCGGAGATCGACCGCTCCCGGCGGTACGGGGAAGGCGTAGTGGATCTCGTCTGTCAGCGCTTGCAGCGCAAGACGGCGAGAGCTGCTCCGATCGTCAATCCGGTCCTCGCGCCACTCTCAATGCGCGCTCCAGGAGTTCGTCGACGCCGAGGTCGCGGGCCCACCGCTCGAGGTACGGCACATCCACTCGTCCCTCATGCACTCGCAGAACGCCGAGGATGTCGCTCCACTGACGATCGGAGACGCAGCCGCCCTTGCGATACCACTCGAGCTTCAGGAGCACGATGTCTTCCGGCGAGAGGAAGTCGAGCTCCACCGGACCCTCTGCCAGCGGCGGCGACAGCCGAATGCCCCTCCGCAGCGCTTCGCGATCGAAGGCGCGCGCCTTCGGAACGAACAGATCCACCTTCATCGCGGAGGCCAGGTGGATCACGTTGAACGACGAGCGCTCCCCGAGCGCGCGACGAATCGCATCGGGATCGAGGTAGTAGCTCGCGCCGAGTCTCGCCACGAAGGGAGCCACGTGCTCCTCGCGCAGGTCCACCATCAAGTCGACGTCCAGAGTGGCCCGTGCGACGCCATGCGCGGAACTCGCTACGGAGCCGCCGATTCGGTACGCGACCCCGAGAGCGTGAAGGGCGTCCACCACGGGGAGCAGCGCGGCCAGCAGCTCGGAGTCCAAGCGGCCCTCTATTTCGAATCCGGAGCGAATCGAGTCCGGCTCGCGATCTCTCTGCCGTAGTGGAGCTCCGTCCATCGCTCCAGGATCGCGCGTTCCGACGATCGAGGGGCGACCCGCCGCAGCGCCTCTCGGGAGAGACAGACGACCGCATGGCTGAGGGAGAGCGTGATTGCGAGCCTCCGTTCCGGCCCTGCTTTTCGAAGAAGATCGATCTGGATTCGCCGAGCTTCGGCGGACGTGTCGTTGTCAGAGTGCGTCACGGGGCCCAGGGAGGATACCGGCGGGCGCATCAGCGCCGCGACGCCGGCGCGCGCTCGGGGTCGTCGCCCGGGTCGCCCGTGAGGATCCAGCCGCTCCAGTCGCGGATCGGCGCACCCTTCGCGCGGAGCGCCTTCTTCGCGTTCCAGAGCGCCACGGCGGCGGGCTCCTTGCCGACCCAGAGGCGCCGGTAGAAGTCGACCATCAGCTCGCGGGTGCGCTCGTCGTCGACCTTCCAGAGAGACGTGATCGCCGTGCGCACGCCGGCGGCGTGGAGCGCCGCCTGCAGCGACGCGATCCCCGAGGCGCCGCGGTCGAGGCCGACGTGCGTCTCGCAGGCCGACAACACCGCGAGCTCGCAGTGGCGCAGATCGAGGCCCATGAGCTCCTCGGCGGTCAGGATCCCCGGCACGCGCCCCAGCGAGTCTCGGCCGCGATTCGCGCCGGCGAGCGCGAGACCGCAGAGGGTGAAGGGGGCGAGACCCTTCACGGTCTCCTCGAGGGACATGCTCCGCCAGAGGCCGTGGTCCTCCGCGGAATCGCTCTCGCCGAGGATTTTCACGCTCGCGTCGGAGAAGTAGCCGTGCGTCGCCACGTGGAGCCAGCGCGCCCGCGGCGCGGCCTCGGCGATTGCCGACTTCGTCGCCTCCTCCTTCGTGAGCACGCGGCGCGTGCCGTCCTTCCACGCCTTCTCGAAGAGATCCTCGATCGCCTCGACCTCGTAGCGCGTCTGGCGAAGCGGCCCGAAGAGCTGGCCACTGGGACCGGAGCGATCGACCGCGATCGGCGGGCTCGCCGCGCCGGAGTCGACGCCAATTCCCTCCGCGTCGAAGTCGATCCCGCCGAGCGCGACCAGCCGCGGCTCCGCCACGTCAGCGCGGCGCTCGCGCAGCAGCCGCGCGAAGGAGACCTCGTGGTACAGCGCGTACTGGTCGCCAATGACTCCGTCTTCGAGCGGCAGCGCCTCGACAGGGATCAGGTGGAGCGGCCCGTCGAGCGCCACGTGGAGGCGCGTTGCGCCCGGGGCCGCGGCGAGGACGGGATCGAGGATGAGCGCGCGCAGCCGCTCGCCGAGAACACGCACGGTGCCGGCGTCGACCGAAATGCCCCCCACTCCCCGCTCGACGGGCGCTTCGATCGCCGACCGCCACTGCGAGATTGCCTCCTCGATCGGAGCTAGCGCCCCGAGGTCGACCCGCAGCAAGGGCCCACCGGGGAGCACGACATGAGCGAGGAGCGACCGCTCTCCGACGCTCCGGGCGTCCACCGACGTGGCCGGGCCGCTGACGATGCGCTTCGTCCGTAGGAAACCGACCGCCGCCTCGCCGCGCGCGAGCGCTCCCGCGAGGGCCTCGCGTCGGACGACAACGGGCGCTTCGCCTCGGGCGGCCAGCGCCTCGGCGAGCGCCCGGTCGGCCGCGTCGCGCCGCCGCGCGGCATCGGCGATCGCCTCCACGCTCGCGGGAGCGGCCGCCCCACTCTCGTCCAGGCCACTCACGAGGTTCGCCGCGAGCTGCCGCGCGAAGTGCGCAGCTCGGCGTAGTCGCTCCAGCTCGGGATCGGCGAGGACGCGAAGGCTCGACGCGTCCATCATGGCGTGGGCGCGACGCGTCTCGGCCCACTCGAAGAGCGCCGATCGAAGTGCCTCGGACGCCGCGACCGACTGGGTACGGGCGAGACCCACGTCGAGCAGCCACTGCTGCGAGCACGCCGAGGCCTGGATCTCCCGAGGGGAAAGCTCCGCATGGCGCCGTAGCTGCTCGATCCCTTCGCGGGAGAGCTGCGAAAGGACCGCTTCCATCTCGCGCGACTCCCCGAGTGCGGCCAGTACCTCGACCACGCGCGCGCGGGTCCATAGCAGCTCGTCGTGACGCTTCGGGAGCGTCCGCTCGTGTCCGTCGAGAGCGAGCGCGAGCAGCTCGCGGGCGCGCGCGAGATCGCCCTTCGCGATGAGCACGAGCGCCAGGTTCTCCTGAGCCAGGATTCGGTGCGGGTGCTCAGCCGGCAGCGTGCGGTCACACGCCTCAAGGACGGCCTCGAGGAGAGCGCGCGCGCCATCGAGATCTCCCACCGCGACGAGGACCGCCGCGAGATTCGACCGGGTCCGCAGGAGCTCGGGGTGATCCTTGGGAAGAGACCGCTCCCGCACCGAGTGAACCTGCTCGATGAGCTCACGCGCCGCCCGCCGATCTCCTTGCGCTAGCATGAGCGCCGACAGGCTCGCGCGCGCCGCCAGCAGCTCCGGATGGTCGTCCGGGTGGCTGCGCTCGAGGACGGCGACGACGCTCTCCTCGAGGGCTCGGGCTCCCGCAAGGTCGCCCTGCATCCGAACCGTCGCCGCGAGATTGCCGCGCGCCCACTGAAGCTCGGGGTCATCGCCGGCGAGCGTCCGCTCGGCAACGTCGAGAACGCGCTCCTGCAGCGCGCGCGCACCGGAAATGTCCCCCACCGCGAGGAGCGTCGCCGCGAGGTTCGAGCGCACCCAGATGACGTCGCGGTGCCCCTCCGGGAGCGCTCCCTCGTAGCCCGACACCGCCCGCTCCTGGAGCGTGCGCGACCGTGCGAGATTCCCGAGGGCGTACAACGATGCCCCGAGATTCGCCTCGGCTTTCGCCAAGTCGAGGTGCTCGGGCGGGAGCGTCCTCTCTCGCGCGGCGAGGACCTCCTCCTGCAGATTCCGGGCCCGCACGTGATCGCCCTGCGTGAATGCCGATGCCGCGGTGAACTCAATCGCCACAATCAGGTCCGGATGGTCGCGCGGTAGCACCCGCTCGCGGTGGAGCCGCGCGGCGTCGTAGGCCCTGGCCTGAACTTCCACGGCGAGGACGCGCCACGCGAGCTCGGCGATGCGCCACGTGCACTCCGCGACGAGCGCGCTGCTCTCGAATCCTGGAAGCGCCTCCAGGCGGTCCCATGCCTGTCGGACACCTTCGCGAGCCGCCGCCGAGGCTCCCGAGCTCCAGGCGCTGGACGCCCGCGCCATCGAGGCCGTGACCTCGCCGATCTCCACGCGGAGCGCTTCGATCGATCGCTCGACGTACGCGCGGTCGGCGGGGCGCTCCAACGACGCGAGACGCTCGAGCGCGAGTGCGGCTCGCCCTTCGTCCGCGCGACTCCTCGCTCGGTCGTTGGCGAGTTCCCAGTAGCAGCGCGCGTCGAGCTCCGGATCCGCCGGCGTCGGCGTGAGGGAGCTCCTCAGGGCCCGGACCACGACCGTGCCGCGCTGCCCCTCCCGCGCCGAGACGCGGACCGTCACCGGCCCGGCACTCGGCGGCGTCCAGACCAGGTGCGCGTTCGTCTCGGTTCCCGAGTCGTCGTCACGCGAAAGCGCGTTGCCTTGCCCATCCTCGATCGCGACCGACACGTCCGCGTCGAAACTCTCGGCGAGGATCGTGATCGGCTCGGCGACTGCGAGATCGAGACGCAGGACGTGACCCCCGTCGCCGATTCGGCCGAGCGGCAGCTTGAGCGAGTCGCCAAGCCGGATCTCCGACGGCAGCGGCGGCGGCGCCGGGGCCGAGGCGGGCCTCGAGTCCTGGAGGAGGACGGCGGCGAGCGCGAGCGCGGGCGCGACCATCGAGGGCCTGCGGCGGGCGAGGCGGAAGGAGTTGGGGGTGGAGCTCCCCGGCGCGGCGCGCCGAGCCTAGCGCCGACGGGCTCCGACCGTCAGCGGGGCGTCTCCGGCGCGCGCTGCGGGTCGTCTCCCGGGTCGCCGGTCAGGATCCAGCCGCTCCAGTCGCGCAAGGGCCAGCCCTTCGCGCGAGCAGCCTTCTTCGCCTCCCAGAGCGCGGCGGCGACGGGGCGCTTTTCCACCCAGAGGCGCCGGTAGAAGTCGACCATCAGCTCGCGGGTGCGCTCGTCGTCGACCTTCCAGAGAGACGTGATCGCCGTGCGCACGCCGGCGGCGTGGAGCGCCGCCTGCAGCGACGCGATGCCGCTCGCGCCGCGGTCGAGGCCGACGTGCGTCTCGCAGGCCGACAGCACCGCGAGCTCGCAGTGGCGGAGGTCGAGGCCCATCAGCTCCTCGGCCGTGAGGATCCCCGGTACGCGCCCCAGCGAGTCCATGCCGCGGTTCGCTCCGGCCAGCGCGAGACCGCAGAGGGTGAAGGGCGAGAGCCCCTTCACGGTCTCCTCGAGGGAGGAGCGCTGCCAGAGCGCGTGCGATGCGTCGCGGTCGGGCTCGCCGAGGACTTTCACGTTCGCATCGGAGAAGTAGCCGTGCGTCGCGAGGTGGAGGAAGCGGGCGCTCGGCGCCGCCGCGGCGAAGGCGGCTTTCGTGGCCGCGTCCTTCGTGAGCACGAGACGCGTGCCGTCCTTCCAGCTCTTCTCGAAGAGATCCTCGATCCCTTCGACCTCGTAGCGCGTCTGCCGCAGCGGGCCGAAGATCGCTCCCCCGGGCCCCGAACGACGCAACGCGACGGGCGGCGCGTCGGCCGACAACGCCTCGCCCGCGCCCTCCGCGTCGAAGTCGATGCCGCCCAGCGCGACGAGCCTCGGCTCCGCCAGCCCTTGGAGACCCGGTCGCAGGAGCCGCGCCAGGGACACCTCGTGCCGGATCGCGTAGCGGTCGCCCACGACGCCCTCGCCGAGAGGCAGCGCCTCCAGCGGAATCAGCTGAGTCTCTCCCTCGAGACACACATGGATGCGCGTCGCGGCGCCTGTCACGGCGAGGATCGGATCGAGGACGATCTTTCGCACACGAGCGCCGAGCTCCCTCAGTGCGTCGCGATCGGCCGCGATCCCTCCGACACCGCGGACGACCGGCGCGCCGATCGCTTCGCGCCACCGAGTGACCGCCTTCGCGAATGCCTCCTGCGGTCCCAGCTCGACCCGATGCAGCGTTCCATCCGGCAGGACGACGTGAGCGAGGACCGATGGCGTCGTCGCATCGCCTCCTGAGGCGCCGGGCTCGATCTCTCGGCGGTGATAGCGGTGATAGGCAACGACGGCCTCGCCGCTCACGAGCGCGGTTCTCACCCGGTCCGCATCGATCTCGAGCGGCTGCCAACCGTGACGGGCGAGCGCCTGCACCAACGCACGCTCCGCCGAGTCGCGCTCGTGCGAAGAGGCGGCGATCGCCGCCGCCGTCGGTCGCGACGACGACGCGCCCACGGAGATCCCGCTCACGAGGTCTCCCGAGCGCGCTCGCGCCGATCGCACCGCGGCGGTGAGCGACTCGATCTCCGCATCGCGCACCGAGGGACCTGCCACTCCCTGAGCCGCAGCGAGGGCACGTCGCGTCTCGATCCAACGGAAAGGCTCGCGCGCGGTCGGATCGGTGGCGCTGGCACGGGGCACGAGAGAGAGCGTGGCGCACAGGGAGTTCTCCTGGGCCGACGCCATCACCCGCATCTCCCTCGGCGAGAGGATCGCTCCCCTTCGCAGCTGCTGTAGGGCGCCCGCGGCGACACGTCCCAGCATGGCGACCATCTCCTCCACTGCTCCGAGCGAGCCGAGCGTCACGGCGAGCTCGGTGCGCGCGAGCAGGAGATCCGGGTGGTCCGAGGCGAGCGATCGCTCCCGAGCGGCGACGATTCGCTCTCCGATCGCGCGCGCGAGGACGAGGTCTCCTTGCATCCGTAGCGTCACGGCGAGGTTCTGTCGCGCCGCCACTACCTCGGGATGGTCCTCCGGGCGCGTGCGCTCGCGCGACTCCAGCACGAGATCCTCGAGCGCGCGAGCCCCCGAGAGGTCGCCCAGTGCCTTCAGCGTCGAGGCGTGGTTCCCTCGAGCTCCCAACAGATGGGGATGGTCGCTCGGAAGCGTCCGCTCGACCGTCTCCAGCACGCGCTCCTCGATCTCGCGCGCACCGGCGAGATCGCCCTGCCTCCTCATCGTCACGGCGAGATTCGAGCGAGCACCCACGAGGTCGGGGTGGTCCTCGGGCAGGGTGGCCTCGCGCGTCTCGAGCACGCGCTCTTGGATGACGCGCGCTCGATCGAAGTCGCCCTGGCTCGCGAGGGAGATCGCGAGGTTCTCGCGAGCCACGGCGAGATAGGGATGATCCTCCGGAACGACTCCTTCGAGCGACTGCAGCACCTGTGCGAAGAGAGCGGACGCGCGGACGAGATCGCCCTGCGCGAGCAACGTCGACGCGAAGCTCGTGCGCGCCGACTGCAACGCGGCGCCGTCCTTGGGCTCCGCGCGTTCGTGCGCCGCCAGGACCTGCTCCTGGAGATTCCGCGCTCGATCGAGATCACCCATGAGGAACATGACTCCGGCGAGACCGGACCGCGCCGCCAGGAGGTTCGGGCCGTCCGGCGGAAGAACGCGCTCGCTCACGTCGACGACTCTTTCGAAGAGATCGCGAGCCCCTTCGAGGTCGCCCGCTGCTTCCAGCGTCAGTGCGAATCGGTAGCGCGCGCCCAGGAGATCGACATGAGTCTCCGGCAGGGTGCGCTCGAGCGACCCCAGCACGCGTTCGAGGAGCGACCGTGCGCGCACGAGCTCCCCTCGGACGAAAAGCGCCCAGCCCGATCCACCTCGCGCCGTGAGCAGCTCGGGATGGTCCTCCGGAAGAGTCCGCTCCAGGAACGCGCACGCCCATTCGGCGCCCGCCCCTTGCACCCGAGGATCCGAGGCTTCGGACGCGGCCTCGGACAGATCCCATGCGATCGACGCGAGGAGGCCGCTCGACGACCCTTCCGGAATCGCGCGCAAGGATTCCCACGCCTTCCGAAGGTCCGATCGCGATGCGGCCGCGTCGCCCCGCGCCGCGGCGGCGTTCGCGCGGTCGAGGAGGCTCTGGATCTCCAGGACGGCGTTCCGCAGCCCTTCGAGAGTCTCGCGCGCCGAGGCGTCGCCGGACCTCCGGGCGTATTCGGCGAGAGCCAGCGTCGACCGCTGACCGTCGCCTCGCGCGCGAGCACGGCCGTAGGAGATCTCCCAATACGCACGCGCCGCGAGCGCGGGCTCGCGCTGTCCCCTCGCGACAGCGCTCCGAAGAGCGCGCATCGTCACGGACCCCGTCGCCTCCTGCTTCAGGGCGATCCGCACCGCGTACGGCCCCGGCGCCTCGGGCGTCCACACGAGGTGCGCGTTCGTCTCGGTGCCCGACTCGTCGTCGCTCGCGACGACCGCGCCGCTCGCGTCCTCGACGGCGACCGTCACGTCCGCGTCGTAGCTCTCCGCGAGGATCGTGAGCGGCTCGGCGACGCTGAGCTCGAGCCTCAGCGCGTGGCCCTCCGCGCCAATCCGCGCCAGGGGCAGCGTGACCGAATCGCCGAGGCGGATCTCCGTCGGCAGCGGTGGCCGCTCCGGCTTCGAGTCCTGGGGAAGGACGGCGGCCGCGAGCGCGAGCAGGAGAGAGAGGGAGCCTCTCATCGTTTGCACGGAGACGACACCGCGCTCAGAGCTTCCGCACGTAGACGTTCGCGAAGTCGATGGCCGCGCCGTGGTTCTGCAGCGCAATCGGCCCCTTCGCGGCGACGCCGGGGAGCTGCGCGTTCGAGAGCACGGTCTCGCCGTTCAGCACGACCGAGAGACGGTCGCCCTTCATGGTCACGTGGAAGCGGTTCCACTGGCCGATGGGCGCGTCGGCACGCATGCGCGGGGTCACGCCGGCGCGCACCTCTTCGCTCATCGCCGGATCGGTGCGGTAGCCATAGACCTCGCCGGAGCCGATGGGCCAGCACCAGATGTTCACCTGGCTCTTGGAGCTCCCGCGCAGGTAGAGGCCGCTGTCGCCGGCGTCGTCCACCTCGACGGTGCGCGGTTTCCCGTCGTCGCCGTTGGGCACGCTGCCGTCGGCCTGCACGTCGGGAAGGAGCGCCTTCTTCGGCTTCGCCGTCCAGCGCCAGTCGCAGATCAGCTCGAAGTCGCCGAACTCCTCCTCGCTCCAGAGATCGCTCCCCTTGCCGTCGTAGGAGAGGACCCAGTCCTTCGAGGTCCAGTGACCTTCGTTCGCCGGGTCGGTCTTCCAGCCGGCGAGGTCGACGCCGTTGTAGAGGGAGCGGAAGCCGCGGTCGGCGTCGGCGACGAGCTCCGGCGCGAGAGGCGTCTCCGACGGCGGCAGCTCGCGCAGGCGCAGATTGCGGAAGTGCACCTCGCTCCCTTCGCTCTCGAGGCACAGGTATCCCTTGCGGGGCCGGATGTCGTGGCCGCCCGACACCTCCTTGCCGTTCACGGCGAGCACGAGGCGCCCGTCGACGCAGGTGACCCGGTAGTGGTTCCACTCGGGCGACGGCTTCGCGCGCTTCTCGCTCGGGAGGCAGCGCTCCCAGCCGGCGGGGTGCGGCCGATCGGGCGTCATCCGCGCACCGTGGATCGAGAAGACGTCGCCGTCGCTCGTGTAGTTCGGCGTCTCGACGCCATCCATCACCTGCACCTCGATGGAGCGCGTGAAGGGCTGGCCCTTCGCGGTGACCGGGTCGCTCCAGACGAAGAGGCCGGCGTTGCCCCCCTTCACCAAGTGGCGCCACTCGAGCTCCAGCACGAAGTTCTCGTAGGTCCGCGCCGTGCGCAGCACGCCCGTCGGCTTCCCGGAGCAGACGATCATGCCGTCGCGCACGGTCCAGGTGCTCGGCGCGCCGTTCACGTTCACCCAGCCGTCGAGGGTCTTCCCGTCGAAGAGCCGAACGAACCCACCTTCGTCCTGACGCGATCCGAGAGAAGCGGCTGCGAGGATCGTCGCGGCGAGGAGCGTGCGCATGACGCGCAGGATGCGCCCGCCGCGCGCCGCCGTCGAGGTCGAGGGCGGCGCGCGGGGACGGACTCCGGCTACGGCAGGATCGTGAAGGCGTGCCCTTCCGAGGAGCTGAGCGGGTAGAGCGGCAGCTCGAGACAGGCCGCCGGCCAGGCCCAGATCGCCTGCGCCGCGAAGACGCGCCCCGCGAGCAGCGGATTCGCCGGGATCGGCAGCGGAGCCGCTCCGAGACCGTTCGCGTCGCTCGTGAAGTCGAAGGCGACGAGATCGACGGACGCGAAGAGGGAGACGTGCAACAGGAGGCCGAGGCCGAAGGGGTCGCTCCCGAGGGCGTCGATCCCGTCGGCGGCGAGACCGAGGCCGAGCGCGCTCGCCGGTGCATTCGAGCAGCGGAGCGCGAAGGCGGCGTTCCCCACCCGGGGCACGCCGTCGAGGCAGAGCCGCTGCGTCCCCGCGCAGCCGGGAGTGCCCGTGCCGTACTCGCCGAAGGCCTGCGCGCAGCCGCGCTGCGCGAGGATCGTGACGAGCCCCGATCCGGCGCAGGCGACGGCCACGTCGGGCGCGCCGTCGCGGTCGAAGTCGGCGACGGCGACGCCGTTCGGCCCGTTGCCGGCGCCGAAGGCGGAGGGCGGCGTGAAGGCGCCTCCGCCGGTGCCGCGATAGGAGACGACGTCCGTCGACGGCACGGTGGTCGACGCCACGAGATCGACGAGCCCGTCGCCGTCGAGGTCGGCGATGGCGATCGAGGCCGCGCGCTGGCTCGACGGGATCTTCACGGCCGCGCCGAAGGTGCCGTCGCCGGCGCCGAGGAGCACCTGCAGGCTCGGGCTCGCCGTGTCGGAGCGGCTCACGACGAGGTCGCGGTCGCCGTCGCCGTCGAGGTCTCCCACCTCCACCGTGTCCGAGGAGAACCCCGCGAAGTAGAAGGCCGGCGGCCCGAAGGCGCCGCCGCCAACGTTCCGGCGGACCTCGAGCGCGCTGCCGATGCCGCCGTCGTTCGCGACGACGAGATCGACGGCGCCGTCGCCGTCGAGGTCGGCGAGGTCGGACTCCTTGGTGAACGACGCGGTCGCGAGCACGATCGGCGACGCGAATCCGCTCCCTCCGTCGCCGAAGGCGATGGTGACGAAGTCGTTCGCGAGACCGAGGTGGCTCACGGCGGCGTCGAGGAGACCGTCGCCGTCCACGTCGCCGAGGGAGACGCGATAGGCGTTCGCGAGCGCGATCCCCGCCCCCGGCGAGAAGCCGGCGCCGCCGTCGTTGCGGAGCGTCGCGATCGCACCCGCGCCGAGCACCGCCGCCGCGAGATCGGTGTCGCCGTCGCCGTCGAGATCGCCCGCCACGAGCGAGTAGGGCAACGCGCCGACGGCGTGGGCGCCGTGGAGCGCGAGCACGCCGTCCCCCGCGTTCCGCTCGATCGAGACGTTGCCGCCGTCGAGGTTCGAGACGGCGAGGTCGATCCAGCCGTCGCCGTCGAGATCGGCGGCCACGGGGATCCACGGGCGCGCGCCCGCGACGATCTCCGTCGGCGCGCGGAACCCGCCGCGGTGGTCGCCCGGGAGGAACGAGAGCGCGCGGCCTCCGCTCTCGGCGACGAGGTCGAGGCTCCCGTCCTCGTTCAGGTCTCCGACGGCGAGGTCGCGCACGACGTGGCCCGCGACGTAGCGCGGCCCGCTCGCGAGCTGCCCGTTCCCGAGACCGAGGAGGGCCTTCACCCGGTGCCTCGACGCGACGAGCAGATCGATCGCGCCGTCGCCGTTCGTGTCCGCCGTCGCGATGTAGCCGAGGGGCACCGGAAGCGTCGCCGCGTAGACCTCGGCGAAGCTGCCGTTGCCGGCGCCCAGCAGCACGCGCACGGCGCCCTGGGGCGACGTCGCGGGGAGCTGCAGGAACGAGCCCGTCTGCACGAGGTCGAGCCGGCCGTCGCCGTTCATGTCGACGGCACGGAGGAACGACGTGGCCGCGCCCGAGGGAGCGACCACCGGCGGCGCGAAGAGGCCGTTCCCGAGGCATCGGAAGAGCGCGAGCGTCGCGTTCCCCGCGTTCAGGACCGCGAGGTCGGTGAGGCCGTCCTGGTCGAAGTCTCCCGCCGCCAGCGACTGCGGGCTGCCGCCCGCCGTGGAGAAGGAGCCGACGAGCGTGAGCGCGCCGGACGCGCTCCCCGCGTAGACCGTGATCGTGCCGAGCGCCCGATTCATCACGGCGAAGTCGACGTGCGGATCCGTGTCGAAGCGCCCCGTCGCGAGATCGCGCGGCTCGCCGATCCCCGCGAAGTATTTCGCCGGCGCCGAGAGACCGCCGGCCCCGTCGCCGAGCATCAGCGCGAGGTAGCTCTGGTTCCAGCTCACCGTCGCGACGTCGAGCCGTCCGTCGCCGTTCCAATCGCCCACCTCGAGGTCGGCGGCCGTCGCGACGTCGTTCACCGTCGCCGAGAGCGCGAACCCGCCGGCGCCGTCGCCCCGCTGCACGCGGACCTGGTAGCCGAGCTCGCTCGCCGTCACGAGGTCGAGGTGTCCGTCGCCGTCGAAGTCGACGATCGCCACGCGGTCGTCTCCGGCGATCCCGATCTGCGGGAGCGGAAGGAGCGGACCCTGGGCGACGGCCGGCGCCGCCACGGTCACGAGAGCGGCGAGGAGGAAGGGCATCGACGAGGGAGCGGGCATCGGGAATCTCTCTGGGAGCCGCGACAGGCGCGGCGGCACCGCGAGCTTCGACGGAACGCCGGGAGAGTTTTCTTGGAGCGGCTTCAGCGGCTCGGGCCAGCGGGCGGGCCCTCGAGGAGCGCCGCGAGACGCGCGAGCCCCTCGCGGAGCACGTCGGCCGGGGGGCCGAAGCCGATCCGTAGGTGGCCCGGCGTCCCGAAGTGGTCGCCCGGCACGAGGAGCAGGCTCCTCTCCACGCGTGCGCGCTCCGCGAGCGCGAGGGCGTCCATGTCCTCGGGCAAGCGGAGGAACGACACGGCCCCCGCCTCCGGCAGGAAGCCGTCGACGCGGCCGCGCCGCTCCTCGATCCAGGCGCCGACGATCTCCGCGTTCTCGCGGACGATGCGCCGCGTGCGCTCGAGGATCGCGGCCCGGCGCTTCGGCTCGAGGGCCGCGCGCGCGCAGCGGTCGCTCAGCGCCGAGGGCGCGATCGTCACGTAGTCGTGGCGCCCCCAGCAGCGATCGACGAAGTCGGGAGGCCCGACGATCCAGCCGATGCGGAGCCCCGGCAGGCCGTAGGCCTTCGAGAGGCCCCCCGTGACGACGACGCGCTCGGCGCGCCCCCACATCGACTCGGTCTCGCGGCCATCGAGCTCGGCGCCGCGGTAGATCTCGTCGGAGAGGATCCAGGCCCCCGCGTCGCGCGCCACGGCGGCGATCGCGTCGAGGTCGCGCGCGCCGAGCCGCGCCCCCGTCGGGTTGTTGGGGTTGCAGATCGCGATGAGCTTCGTGCGCGGCGTGACGAGCGCCGGCAGCACGTCGAGGTCGGCGACCCACCGCCGCGTGGCGCGGTCGGCCCGGAGCGGCCAGGGCTTCACCGTCGCGCCGAGCGAGCGCGCGAGGCCGAGGATCTGCGCGTAGACGGGCGTCTGCGCGATCATCTCGTCACCCGGCTCGAGGATCTCCCAGAGCGCGACGAAGTTCGCCTCGGCGCCGCCGTTCGTGACCTCCACGTGCTCGGCGCCGGCGCCGCGGTGGAGCGCGGCGACGCGCGCGCGCAGCGCCTCCGTGCCGTTCGTCTGCGTGTAGTGGAGGCGCTCGTCGAGGAGCGACGCCGCGTCGTCGCCCAGCAGCTCCCGCGGCGTGAACGGATGGACGCCGCTCTCCGAGAGATTCACCTCGACGCGGTTCTCCCAGATCGACTGCCAGCGCTCCAGCTCGAAGGGCTCGATGCGCACGCCGCCTACCAGGTCCCGGCCGCGCGCAGCCCGTTCAGCGCCGCGGCCTCGGTCGTGAGCGGCCAGCACTCGGCGCCGACGAAGTGGCGGTAGCCGAGCTCATGCAGCTCGCGGAAGACGCGCGACCAGTTCACCTCGCCGGTCCCCGGCTCGCGGCGGCCCGGCACATCGGCGACCTGCACGTAGCCGAGCTGGTCGAAGCCCTCCCGCAGCCGGTCGCAGAGATCTCCCTCCTGACGCTGCATGTGATAGAGGTCCCAGTTGATCTTCACCATCGGCGAGTTCACCTCGCGGCAGATGGCGACGGCCGGCGCGCTCCCGTAGAGGCAGTGCCCCTTGTGGTCGACGCGGATGTTCATCGGCTCGAGGATCAGCATCAGCCCCGCCTCCTCGGCGATCGGCGCCGCCTTCTTCAAGCCGACGACCACCTGGCGGTGCATCTCCGCCTGCGAGACGCCCGGGCGGTCGTCGCCCGCGATCACCGTCATCTTCGAGGTGCGGAGCTTCTTCGCCGCCGCACAGCCGTCGCGCACGGCCTGCACGAACGCGTCGTGGTTCGCCGGATCGTTGAGCCCTGGCTTGAAGCCCCACCCGAGGAACTGCGCCACCTCCATGTCGAGCTCCTGGCAGAGCGCCGCGATCTCCTCCAGGGGCTTGCCCTGCCAGGGCCACAGCTCGATGCCGGGGAAGCCCGCCTTCTTCGCCTCGCGAATCCGGTCGAGGAGCGGGAGCTGCGGCCACCAGATCTCCACGTTGGCGGCGAAGCGGGTCTTCACGCCGGCGAGAGCGGGTCCCACGCGGGGAGCGGCGTCCTGCGCGCGGAGCGACGCGGCGCCGGCGGCGAGGGCTGCGGCGGTGCCGAGGAAGGAACGGCGGTCGAGGGTCGTCATGGGGCGCATGGTGGCACGGAGGCGCGCCGCGGGCGACGGGGGAGCGCTACGCTCGGGCGCCATGGGATCGATCCCCCGCCGCGCGCTCGTTCTCCTCGCCGCCGCGCTGCTGTGTGCTCCGACCGCGCGCGCGCAGGTCGTCCTCGATCCTCCCTTCGGCGACTCCATGGTGTGGCCGCGCGACGAGCGCGTGCGCGTTCGAGGGCGAGCGGCGCCGGGCGAGGCGCTCACGATCACCTTCGGCGACGCGCGCGCGTCGGGCGTGGCCGGCGCCGACGGGCGCTTCGCGATCGCGCTGCCGGCGCAGAGCGCGTCGAGCGAGCCGCGAACGCTCGTCGTGGCCGGGAAGGAGACGCGGACCATGGAGAACGTCCTCGTCGGCGACGTGTGGCTCTGCAGCGGGCAGTCGAACATGGAATGGCCCCTCGCGCAGAGCGAAGGCGCCGAGGAGGCGCTCGCCGCGGCGGCGATCGACGGCCTGCGGCTCTTCCGCGCGCGGCCTCCGGCGACGGCGGCGCCCGGCGACGATCCGGCGCGCGCGACCTTCGCCGAGGCGCGCTGGCGGGCGAGCGACGCCGAGTCGGCGAAGGGCTTCTCCGCCGTCGCCTGGCACTTCGCCCGGCGGCTGCGCGCGGAGCGCCCGGACGTCCCCGTCGGGCTCCTGCAGGTGGCCGTCGGCGGCTCGCCGGCCGAGGCCTGGGTCTCGCGCCCGTCGCTCGCCGCCGACCCGGCGCTCGCTCCCTTCGTCGACGACGGGCCCGGCGGGCCGCTCGTCTCCCCCTGGATCCGCGACGCGCGGCGCGGCGCCCTCGGGGACCGCGCGGGACGCCACGTCTTCGATCCGTCGTTCCTCTTCGAGGCGGGGATCGCGCCGCTCGCGCCGTTCCCGATCGCGGGCGTACTCTGGTACCAGGGCGAGTCGAACGCGCACGACCCGGCGACCTACGAGCGGCTCTTCGCGACGCTCATCGGCGACTGGAGGGGCGCCTTCGGGAAGCTCTCGCTGCCCTTCCTCTTCGTGCAGCTCGCCGGCTTCGGCGAGCCGTCGGCCGCGCGCTGGCCCGAGCTCCGCGAAGCGCAGCGCCGCGCGCTCGCGCTCCCGCACACCGGCATGGCGACGGCCATCGACCTCGGCGACGCGGCGGACATCCACCCGCGTCGCAAGCGCGAGGTGGGCGAGCGGCTCGCGGCGCTCGCGTTCGGGAGGGTGGAGGGCCCCACGGGAAGCGGCACGAGTTCCTCGAGATGGACGCAGGATTCGGTCTCGCTCCGGCGCAGAACGTGGGATTCGCTTCAGGTTCGAGGGGGCGGAGTGATTCGCGGTCTCGAGGTGGCCGGTGACGACCTCCGGTTCGTCCCCGCGGAAGCGACGCTCGATGCAGCCGGTGAGGAGATCGTCTGTCGGGGCGTCCCGAACCCCCGTGCCGTGCGCTACGCGTGGGCGGCGCTCCCCGACGGGAATCTCGAGAACGAGCACGGTCACGCCCTCGCGCCCTTCGCCGAGCGCGCGGGCGCGGAACCGATTCCCTTCCTCGGCGCACCCGTCGCGCTCTTCGACGGGACGTCCCTCGCCGGCTGGCGCGCGCTCGGCGACGCCGTCTGGACTCCCGAGAACGAGACGCTCCTCGGCGCCTCCGGCGGCGGCGCGCAGAGCTTCCTCGCGACCGAGCGCACCTACGGCGATTTCCGCCTCGAGGTCGATCTGCGCAACGAGACGCCGGGCACGAACTCCGGCATCCAGGTGCGCAGCCACGAGAACGCGCAGGGGCGTCTCTTCGGCTACCAGATCGAGATCGATCCCACGGACCGCGCCTGGTCCGGCGGCCTCTACGACGAGGCGCGCCGCGGCTGGATCCAGGACTTGAAGGAGAACTCCGTCGGGCGCGCGGCCTTCCGGCGCGGCGAGTGGAACCGCTACGTCGTCGAGTGCGCGGGGCCGCGCATTCGCGCGTGGGTGAACGGCGTGCCGACGGCCGACGTGCTCGATCCGCTCGACGTCGAGGGCGTGATCGGCCTCCAGGTGCACAGCGGGAGCGAGACGCGCGTGCGCTTCCGCGACCTGCGCCTCTTCGATCTCGGCGTGCGACGCTGGCGCCCCGTCGCGGGGACGGGCCGCGAGCTCTTCTCCCGCGCCGGCGACGCGGCGCTGCGCCTCCGCACGCACGCGGGCGATGCGCCCTTCTCCATCGTGACGCGGCTCGCGCGCGTCGCCTCCGACGACCCGCGCGTCGCTCCTCTCCTCGCGAAGCCCGGCGAGCACGTGCTCTCGGTCATCACCTGGGGCTTGGACCTCTCCGTCCACGTCGACGGAGTCTTGGCCTTCGGCACGCGTCTCACGTTCGCCCCCTCCGACGGCCCGCTCTCGCTCGAGTGCTCCGACGACGACGCCCTCGCCCGCCTGCGCGCGACGGTGGAGGTGCTCGGCCCGGCGGAGGTGCGGTGAGCCGGGAGGCGCGAATCCGTCGCCTCGATCGACCGCGCGCTCATCCCCAGGGACCCCCCGCAGGCCACTTCTCGGCGAACGGCTCGCGGCGGCCGACCGCGAGGAGCACAGGTCCCGCGAACCGTGCGAGATCCTCGATCACGTCGGCGAGCGACTGAGTGGGCGGCGTCGGTGCGAGCCGGCGCACGAAACCGGTCCACTGCGCAGCTTTCCCCGGAACATCCGCGAACTCGCGCGTCAGCGCCGTCGGGAGCTCGAGAGGAACCGCCGTGCGGCGCCGATCGAACGTCGCCCTGACGGCTCGCACGAGCACGGAGCCCTCGAACGACATTCGGGACGCGAGGAGGTGCACGTCGAAGAAGTCGCGCATGCGGTTGTTCTTCGTGCCCAGCTCCACCATGGCGTGGATCTTCTCCGAGATGGCCGTCTTCGGGCAACACGCGCGAATGCGCGGACGCGGCAGATCGAGGAGGCTCGGATACTCGAGCCATCGGGGAGCCGGGACGGGAGCGTCTCCGACTCCCACGTCGACCTGCACACGGATACGTGCCTTTCCCAGCCGAGCGACGACCTCCACCCTGAGCCCGCCGTAGGCATCCTCGACGCGGATCGGACGGATCCGCAGGGTCCCGGCATCGAACTCGAGACCGTCCGGCTCGACCGGCTGAGCACAGATCTCGACGAACGTGCTCCGCACCGCCTCGCGATCGAGCTCTCCGAACCCGAGGAGGTCGGCGTCGCGTGTGGGCCGAATCGTCTCACCCAGCCACGCGAGCAGGAGGAGTGCTCCCATCAGGACGAAGCGATCGACGTGCGGCGATCGGGAGAGCCGCTGGAGCAGACGCTCGCACGCGTAGCGCACGAGCACGACGTTCGGATCGATCCCCAGTTGCTTGGCATGGCGGACGAGCCGCACCTGCACCGAGTGGGCGAGCCCGGTCGTCATGCGACTACGCTCTCCACGTACGGCCGCATCACGCGCTCGACGCGGCAGGCTCGCGCGGCCCGCTCGAGCTCGGGAATCGAGAAGCGGCGATCGCGCCAGCCTTCGCGAAGTGCCTCCACGGCCACGTCGAGCCCCACGCGATGGCGCGCCTTGAAGAGATCCGCGAGAGTCTTCGCCACGCTGTAGACGCGGACGGGAAGCCTCTCGATCTCGTGTTCCTCGATCCCCTCGTGGAACGAGGGTCCACTGAATCGCACGATCCGCAGCCGCAGGTTCGGAACGCGGGGCGGCCGGCGCCCACGTTCGATCGCGAGCCACACTTCCGCCGGAAGCTGGGTTCCGATCCCGTGGAAGGTGAGCGCGGAGAGCATGCAGATCACGCCCTGGCGCGCCGCGGCCGCCGCGAGCGCGAGTCCGTGATGCTCCGTGACGTCCGCGCTCGCGAGCCGGTATCTCCCCGGCCCAACGCGCTCGAGCATTCCAGCGGCAACGAGTCGCGTGAGCGCCTGCGTGTGGATGCCGGCCCGCGACACAGCCCCGGATGTCACGATTCCGCGCTGCTGGACGAGGTCCACGACTCGTTGACGATCCGTCCTCTGCATGTGGAAACATGTATCCAGAAGAAATCATCTGTCAACGAATCGCCACGTCGGCGAGCCGAAGGTGCTCGCAGTCCGCTTCCGACGGCGCGTCGGTCGAGCCGAGGTCGCCCGGCGACGCTCGTGCGCTATCCGCTCCTCTCTCGAATCCGATGGGTCTTCCCGCGCGCCGGCCGCTACGGCACAGCGCCTTCGTGCCGCGCCTACGGCACGAGCACCGTGATCGCGAGACCGCGCGTCGTGCTGAGGCCGTAGGGCGGCAGCGAGCAGGTCGTCCAGGCCCAGAGGCCGCAGGCGTAGAAGACCTTGCCGAGGAGCGCCGGGTTCCCGGGGATCGCGAAGTCCACGGTGCCGCCGTTGCCGAGCGCGTCGCTGTAGAGATCGAGGCTCGTGAGCTCGGTGATCCCGACGAAGCTCGCGTGCAGCAGCACGCCGATGCCGAAGGGGTCGCTCCCGGCAAGGTCCTGGACGTCGGTGACGATCAGGAGCCCGAGCGAGGACGGCGGCGCGTTGTCGCTGAGGATCGCGAAGCCCGGCGCGCCGAGCATCGGCGCCTGGCTCGTGGTGAGCGTGTGCGTGCCCGAGCAGCCCGGCGAGCCCGTGCCGTAGACGGCTGTCCCTGGGTTGCGATCGAGGTCGAAGAGGTACGCCGCGCCCGAGTCGGCCTGGCTCTCGTCGGCCTGGTTCCCGCCGACGCCGGTGGCGCCGCTGTCCTCGTGGTAGGAGCCGACGGCGAGGAGGTCGCCGGAGAGCGCAACGCTGAACCCGAAGATGTCGAAGGGCCCCGGATTCGACGCCTTCACGTAGGCGAGCTGCGACCAGGTCGAGCCGCTGCGCGAGAACACGTAGACGGCTCCGCTCGCGGAGAGGCTGTTGTTCGACTGGTTCCCGCCGATGCCGGAGGCGTTGCTCGCCTCGCCCCCGGCGCCCACGGCGACGACGTCCCCCGAGACCGAGACCGATTGGCCGAAGGAGTCGCTCGAGCCCGTGTTGGAGGCCTTCGCGTACGCCTGCTGGCTCCAGCTCCCGCCGCTGCGCACGAACACGTAGGCGGCACCGGCATTGAAAAGCGTTCCCGTCTCGACCCCGTTCACGCCCGTGGCGTTGCCGTTCTCGGCGGAAGAGCCGGCGACGATCGTGTCCCCCGAGATCGCGAGAGCCCTCGTGTTGCCGAATCGGTCGAAGGCCTCCGTGTTCGAGGCCTTCAGGTAGGCCTGCTGGCTCCAGGTCGTCCCGCTGCGCACGAAGACATAGGCGGCACCCGATTCGAGGGCCGCGTTGCTCGACTGGTCTCCGTTCACGCCCGTCGCGGCGCTGTCCTCGTCCGGCGCGCCGACGACGACCGTGTCCCCCGACACGCCGACGCTCGTGCCGAAGAAGTCGCTCGGACCCGTGTTCGAGGCCTTGAGGTACGCCTGCTGGCTCCAGATCGTTCCGCTGCGCACGAAGACGTAGGCGGCGCCCGACCCGAAGAGGTTGTTGTTCGTCGCATTGCCGTTCACCCCCGTCGAGATGCTCGCTTCGGAGGGGGCGCCGACCACGATCGTGTCGCCCGAGATCGCCACGGCGAAACCGAAGCCGTCGATGGAGTCGGTGTTCGAGGCCTTCAGATAGGCCTGCTGGCTCCAGGTCGTCCCATTGCGAACGAAGACGTAGGCGGCCCCGGAGTTCGTGGCGCCGTTGCTCGTCTCGTCGCCGTTCACACCGGTGGACGCGCCGTCCTCTCCTTGGGCACCCACCACGATCGTGTCGCCCGAGATCGCGACGGAGAAGCCGAAGTTGTCGTTCGTGTCCGTGTTCGAAGCCTTCAGGTAGGCCTGGTGGCTCCACGTCGTTCCGCTTCGGACGAAGACATAGGCGGCGCCCGCGCTGGAGGCGGAGTTGTTCGAGCCGTCGCCGTTCACGCCCATCGCGTTGCTGCTCTCGCCCCGCGCGCCGATGACAACGGTGTTCCCGGATGCCGCGATGCTGTACCCGAACTCGTCGGCCGCTCCGGCATTGGACGCCTTCACGTACGCGAGCTGCGCGACGGGGTCGATCGTCACCGGATACCGGGCTCCCCGGTCGTCGACGACGAGGTGGAGCGCGCCGCCGGCAGTCTCGAGCCGAGCCGCGAGCGAGCGGCCCTCGGCGTCGAAGGCGGTGAGGCCGAGGTAGTCGACGCGCGAGATGCCCCGCGCGTCGCGGAATCGCACGTCGCGGCCATTCGCGGCGACGTGCGGCGCGAGGCCGCCGCGCACCGAGAGATGGAGCGCGATCGGCGCATCGCCCGCGCCCGGCCGGCGATGGAGCGTGTAGCCGTGCTCCAGGCCGCGCCCGTCGTTCACGTACCACTCGGTCAGCACCTCGTCCCGCGCGGACACGAGCCGCGCGCCGTCGGCGCGGACCGGCGCCGGCCCGACGGTCGCCGGCTCCTCGCCCTCGCGGCCATAGCCCACGAGCTCGAGCCCCCAACTCCAGCCGCCGTCGTCGGGCGTCGTCGTGAAGCCGCGCTCGTCGAAGCGCGACGACCACCGCTGCGCGGGATTCGCCGCGCGGAATCCGCCATCCGCCGCGACGGCTGCGTAGGGAGCCTCCTGCGCCGCGAGCGCCGAGGGAGTCAGCAGGAGCGTGAATCCGAGGAGCACCGAACCGGTGGAACGGACCATGCGCGCTTGCTCGCGGGCGGATTCGAGGTCGCAGAGGCCGGCGGGAGGCACCGGTGCGCACCGCGAGCGCGGTCCAACGGTAGCGGCCCGGTCGCGCGCCGGGGAGAGGGTGGCGGACACCGCCCGCGCGCGTCCGTCCGACAGGAGCCGGTGCGGCATCCCCGAGGGCGTGCGCGAGACCGAAGGTGCCGGCGGCGACCAGGCGCTCGAGGGTCGGCGGTTCGTTCAGCGCGCCTCTCTCAGCTCGGCGGCCGTCCACGGCTGCGCGCGCCCCGCGTGGCGTGCGCGGGTGGCGGCGACGGCAGCGGGCTCGACGGGGTCGGCGGCATTGCCGAAGGAGCGGCGCACGAAGGTCATCACGGCGGCGAGCTCCGTGTCGGACGCGGGCCACGCCGGCATGTCCATGCGCCACTCGACGCCGTCGATCGTGACGGGGCCGGTCATGCCCTGGAGGAGGATGCGTGTGAGCCGCTCCTCGGGGCCGAGGACCCACTCGGTGCCGCGCAGCGGCGGCCCCTTCCCCTCGAGGCCGGCGCCGTCGGGCTGATGGCACGCGGCGCAGGTCTTCCCGTAGATCTCGCGCCCCTGGTCGAATCGCCGCGCCTCGTCGTCCGTGAGCGGGCGGATCACCGGCGGCGCGGGGCCCGGCTTGCCGGGCCAGGTGAACGCGTCACGGAGCACGGCCGATGCATCGGCTCCGATCGCGAAGGGCTCGCGATCGAGCGGGATCGGCACGGGCTTCCCATCGGCTCCGATGCCGCGAGCGGCGAAGATCCCCGCCGCGAGAGCCTTCGCGCGCCAGCCACGGGAGAACCCGACGACGCCGAGGAGCCGCACGATGCGACCGCGGTCTCCCGCTCGAACGACGCAGCGCGCGAGCAGCTCGAGGAGGTCGCCGCGCCCGGCCGGCGCGACGGACTCTCGGGCCGGATCCGACGTCGCGGGAGAGCCCGCGGGCGCCTCGTTGTCCGGCACGGCGCAGACCCGCCCCAGGAACTCCAGCTCGCGACCCGCGAGACCGCTCACGATCGCGCCGCGCAGCGTCGTCGTGCTCGCATCCTCGAGGGCGAGATCGAGCAGCGCCTGCTCCGCCGCGGCTCCCCGCGCCTCGCCGAGGGAGAGGATCGCCTGCCTCCGCGCGCGCGGATCGCCGGAGCGCGCGAGGTCGACGAAACGCGCGACGAGACCCGACCCCGCGGGCCCGTCGAGCCAGGGCTCGGCGAGACGGATCGCCGCGAGGCGCACCTCGCGGTCGGCGTCGCGGAGCGCGCTCGCGGCGAGGGCCGCGTCGGCGCGGCCGAGGGACGCGAGCGTCCAGAGGGCGTGGAGCCGGCCGAACGACGACTCCCCTTCGCGCGCGAGCGCGAGGAGACGCACGATCGTCGACGCGCCCACGGCGTCTCCCTCCGCGATCCAGCGCTGCGCCGCGTCGCGCCACCACCCGGCGGGATGGGAGAGCAGCGCCGCCAGCTCCTCGTCGCTCGCCGAAGGGAAGTCGACGCGCACGCCCCGCGGCGGCGCGTCGTCGCGCGCGACGCGCCAGATCCTCCCGAGCCCGATGGGCGACGCGAGGCCGCGCTCCTCCACCTGCTTGCGCAAGAAGCTCGTCACGAAGAGCCGGTGCTGGATCACGCCCCGGTACATGTCGACGACGAGGAAGCCGCCGCCGGGCTCGTCGCAGAGGTTCACGGGACGGAAGCGCTCGTCGGTCGACGTGAGGAACTCGAGCCCCGCCTCCCGATCGGCTTCCACCTCGATGCCCCGCAGACCGTCGCCCTCCTCCACGAGCCGCCAGCGCTTCACGAGGTTCGCCGCCGGCTCGCAGACGAAGGCCTGCCCGCGCGCGCCCGGCGGGAGCGCGTCGCCGCGGGCGATCAGCGGCGCGCAGGCGGCGGTGAAGCTCGCGAGCCGCCCGCCGACGAGCACCCCCGTCTGGTAGCCGCGGTTCACGCCCGGCGTAACGCGCGCGGGCCGCACACGCTGGTCGCGCACGACGGCCACGTCGGCCCCCGCCGCCTTGCCGAGCCAGCGGTTGCGGACGGCGTAGTGCGACGCGAAGGGATGGAAGCGCAGCGCGTCGCTGTTCGTGTCGAAGAAGAGGCGCCCCGCGTCGTCCTGCGCGATCCCCCATTGGCCCGCCACGGGCACGTGCTCCTTCTCGATGCGGGCGCCGCGCACGCGGTAGCGCGTGCGGTGGTTCGCGCCGTGGATCCAGCCGTCGATCCCCGGCAGGAGCCCGTTCGCCGCGTGCTCCGGGCTGTGGATCCCGCCGAGCCCCGTGTCGACGATCGTCTCCTCGTCGGAGACGCCGTCGCCGTCCGTGTCGCGGCAGAGGTAGAGGTTCGGCGGCGCCAGCACGAGGGCGCCGTCGCGGAGCGGCAGCACGGCACGCGGGAGCACCAGCTCGTCCCAGAAGACGGTGCGCCGGTCGAAGCGGCCGTCGCCGTCCGCGTCCTCCAGCACCGCGATGGAGCCGACGGCGAGATCCTCCCCCACGCCGTCCACGTCGTGCATGTAGCCGCGCATCTCCACGACCCAGAGCCGGCCGCGCGCATCGAACGCGACGGCCACGGGGTCGTGGACCAGCGGCTCCGCCGCGACGAGATCGATGCGCCAGCCCTCGGCGATGCGGAAGGTCGCGTGCTCCTCCTCAGGCGACCGCGGCGGCGCCGGCGGCACGACGAGCTCCGGCGGCAACGGCGGCTGCGACTCGCCCTGCACGTCGCCGGCCTGGGGCGCGGCGAGCGCGGCGACGAGAGCGAACGACCCGAGGAGCATGGACGAATCAGCGACCGGCGTCGCGGGCGCGGAGACCGGCGGGCCAACGCTCCTCGAGCTCGACGCCGAGCCCGTCGGCGATCCGGTTCACGAAGGCGAAGTAGGCGACGACGGCGCAGAGGTCGTGGATCGCGAGGTCGTCGAGACCGGCCGCCCGCAGCGCCTCCACGTCCGCCGCACGCACGTCGCCCGGCGCCACGGTGAGCTTCTCCGCGTACTCGAGGATCGCGCGCTCGCGGGGCGACATCTCCGCCGCGCGGAAATCGCCGCCGAGGCTCTCCACCCAGCGATTCGCGGCGCCCGCCTCCATTCCGTCTCTCTCGAGGATCCCACGGAGCCCCGCCGCGTGATGGACGAGTCAGTAGTGGCAGCGATTGCGCGCGGAGACGACCACGGCCGTCATCTCGCGCTCGCGGCGCGTGAGCGGTCCCGGCCGCCGCATCAGCTCGACGTAGAGGTCGAAGTGCTGGCGCATCACGCGCGGGTGCACGCCGTCGATCCGCAGGATGTGGTCGTCGTCGGCGACGGCGCAGTCCTCGGGGATGCGCTCCGGCGGGACGTAGGGGAGGAAGGCCATGGCGAGGAGCGATTGTGCACGGCGCGGAATAGGATCTCGGCCATGAAGTGCGCTCTCCTCGCCGTCGCGACGGTCGGCCTCTCCTTCTTCCTCGCGAGCCAGGACGGGCCCGTCGGCTACGACGACGGGCCGGTGATCCCGGGCACGTCCTGGCGCGTCCACGATTCGAAGCGGCCGGCGCCGCCGGTCGTCGCGCCGGGCGACGCCGGCGCGCCGCCCTCCGACGCGATCGTCCTCTTCGACGGGAAGGACCTCGCGGCCTGGCGCTCGGGCGACGGCGACGCGAAGTGGAAGCTCGCCGGCGGCGCGATGGAGGTGAACGGCACGGGGAACCTCGTGACGCGCGAGAGCTTCGGCGACTGCCAGCTCCACATCGAGTGGGCGACTCCGGCGGAGCCGCGCGGAGAATCGCAGGGCCGCGGCAACAGCGGCGTCTTCCTCATGGGGCGCTACGAGGTGCAGATCCTCGACTCCTTCGAGAGCCGAACCTACGCCGACGGCCAGGCGGCGGCGCTCTACGGGCAGCGCCCGCCGCTCGTGAACGCGAGCCGCCCGCCCGGCGCATGGCAGACCTACGACATCGTCTTCCGCGCGCCGCGGTTCGAGGACGGGAAGCTCCCCACGCACGCCTCGGTGACGGTCCTCCACAACGGCGTCGTCGTGCACCACGCGGCCGAGATCCAGGGAGGCACGGTGCACCGCGCGCTCCCTACCTACACCCCCCACGAGCCGGAGGCGCCGCTCGTGCTGCAGGACCACGGCGATCCCGTGCGCTTCCGGAACATCTGGATCCGCAGGATGTGACACGGCCCAACGCCGGCGCGCGATCGATCGACCCCATGGACCCCGCCGACGACGACGCGATCGCGACCCTCCGCGCGGTCGAGGATCGGCTCCGCCGCACGCAGGAGCTCGGGCGGATCGGCGACTGGGAGTTCGACGTCGACTCGCGGACGATCCGCTGGTCGCCGGAGGTCTTCCGCCTCTTCGATCGCGACCCGGCCCTCGGCCCGCCGTCCTACGAGGAGAAGCTGCGCTCCTACGAGCCGGAGGACCGCGCGCGCCTCGAGGAGCACGTGCGGCGCGCGATGGCGGACGGCGAGCGCGTCGAGGACGACTACCGCGTCCGGCTCCCGAGCGGGCGCGTCGTCCATCACCGCGCGACGATCGTCCCGGTGCGCGACGCCTCGGCGCGCATCGTCCGCCTCGTCGGGACGGTGCAAGACGTCACGACGCGCCACGAAGCCGCGCGGGACCTGGACGACTTCTTCCGCATCTCGACGGACCTCCTCTGCATCGCCGACACGAACGGCTACTTCCGCCGCGTGAACCCGGCCTTCGAGCGCGTCCTCGGATGGAGCGCCGAGACGCTCACGACGAAGCCCTACCTCGACTTCGTGCACCCCGAGGACGTCCCGAGCACCTCCGAGGCGAAGCAGTCGGTCTCCATCGGGAAGACCGTGGCCAACTTCGAGAATCGCTACCGCTGCCGCGACGGCTCCTACCGGTGGCTCTCCTGGTCGACCGCCGGGGTGACGGAGTCGGGCCTGCTCTGCGCCGTCGCGCGCGACGTGACGGAGGCCAAGCGCATCGAAGCGGAGAAGGCGCTCCTCGCCGAGCGGCTGCAGCGCTCGCAGCGCATGGAGGCCCTCGGAACGCTCGCCGGCGGCGTCGCCCACGACTTCAACAACCTCCTCACGGTGATCCTCGGGAGCACCGATCTCCTCCTGCACGGCGACGCCGCCGCCGCCGACGGCACGGAGACGCGCGCGCACCTGGAGGAGATCCGCAACGCCGCGGAGCGTGCCGCCTCCCTCACCCGTCAGCTCCTCGCGCTCGGGCAAGGTGCGGTGCCCCACGCGAAGGTCGTGGACCCGCGCGGCGTGGTCCTCGCGATGGAGCCGCTCCTCCGCCGGCTCGCCGGCGAGCGGATCGAGCTGCGCCGGCGCGTGACGCCCGGCTCCGCGCGGGTCCGCGGAGAGACGAGTCATCTCGAGCAGATCGTTCTGAACCTCGTGGGGAACGCCGTCGACGCGCTGCCGCGGGGCGGCTCCATCGAGGTCGGGGTCGACGAGACGGATCTCGGAGAAGCGCACTGCAGGACCCACCCCGGAGCGCGCGCGGGACGCCACGTCGTGGTGTCGGTGCGCGACGACGGCGTCGGCATCGCTCCCGACGTGATGGAGCACATCTTCGAGCCCATCTACACGACGAAGCCCGTCGGACGCGGCACGGGTCTCGGACTCGCGACGGTGTTCGGCGTCACCCAGCAGCTCGGTGGACACATCGCCGTCGAGAGCACGCTCGGCAAGGGCTCCCTCTTCCGCGTGTTCCTCCCGGCGACGGTCGAGTCGGCCGTCGAGAGCGACGTCCCCGCCGAGGCGCCGCCGCTCGAGCAGGGGGCCGTCGCCCTCGTGTGCGAGGACGAGCCCTCCGTGCGCAGTCTGATCGCGTCGGTGCTCGAGCGCGCCGGGATGCGCGTCCTCTCGGCCGGGAGCGGCGCCGAGGCGCTGCGGCTCGCGCGCGGGCGGCGGGAGCCGATCGACCTGCTGGTGACGGACGTGATCATGCCGGAGCGCAACGGCCGCGAGGTGGCCGAGGCCGTGGCGAAGATCCACCCCGAGACGCGCGTCCTCTTCGTGTCGGGCTACGCCGCCGACATCCTCGACGAGGCGGGCGTCGACAGCCGCGGCGTCGGGTTCCTGCAGAAGCCGTTCCTGCCGCGCGCGCTGGTGCAGCGCGTCCGCGAGATCCTCGCCACGCCGAAGGGTTAGAGGGATCGAGGAGGGATCGGCGCCCTCTCCGGCTCACCGCTCCGCGAGGAGCCGCGCCAGCTCGGGCTCCATGGCGTCGGCCCAGCGGCGGTAGCCGTCGGGGCTGAGATGCAGCAGGTCGGGCATCACCGACTTCGAGAGCGAGCCGTCGGGCTCGAGGAAGCCGGGCGCGAGATCGACCCAGCGGATCCTGTCTCCGTCGGCGAGCTCCCGCAGGAGACGGTTCGCCGCCTCGTTGTTGCGCCGCATGGCGTCGTCCGGCGTTGCGCCGCGCGGGAAGATCGCCAGCAGGAGGATCCTCGTGTCCGGCAGGCGCCGCATGCACTGCTGCAGGATCGCCGTCACGCCGTCGGCGATCCGCTCCGGCGCCTCGCGCCGGTGGCCCGTGTTGTTCGTGCCGATCATGAGCACGAGGACGCGCGGGTGGAGACCGTCCAGCTGCCCCGCGTCGAGGCGCGCGAGCACGTGCTCCGTGCGGTCGCCGCCGACGCCGAGCTGCAGCGCGCCGCGCGGCGCGTAGCGCTCGGCCCAGACCTCGCGCCCCGCGCCCTCCCATCCCTCCGTGATGGAGTCGCCGACGAAGACGATCGCCGCGTCGGGGCTCGCCTTCGCGCGCCGCGCCATCTCCTCGAAGCGGTCCATCCGCGCGTCGTGGATCTTCGGCGCCGTCGCCTCGTGGAGCGGCACGGCGCGGTCGAGGAGCGAGGGGGCGGTGCCGCAGGCGCTCGCGAGGAGGAGGAGGAGAGCGGAGGAGACGGAGACTCGGCCCATGGGCTTCGTGTCAGAGGGGATGCACGGACGAGAAATCGG
The DNA here is from genome assembly GCA_964545855.1 of uncultured Planctomycetales bacterium. Classification (GTDB taxonomy): domain Bacteria; phylum Planctomycetota; class UBA1135; order UBA1135; family JACQFD01; genus CAZJHD01. The sequence continues at coordinate 2,028 of CAZJHD010000049.1, read as the reverse complement.
CGGCGCCGCCCGCGAAGCGCGCGAGACGGAAGGGCGCGAGATCGAAGGAGGTCGCGCCCTCGAGGATCTCCTCGGCGATCGCCTCGCCCACGGCGGGCGACTGCATGAAGCCGTGGCCCGAGAATCCGCAGGCGGCGAACACGCCGTCGGCGACGCGGCCGAGGATCGGGTGCGCGTCGGGCGTCATGTCGTAGAGCCCGGCCCAGGAGCGCTCGACGCGCGCGCCCGCGGCGATCGGGAAGCGGCGCGCGAGGCGCTCCATGCGATCGGCCTCGAGGGATCGGTCGGGCTCCTCGTCGAAGCCCCAGACCGCGTCGGGATCGGGCATGCCGAGGCGGAGGCAGCGGTCGCGGCGGCGGAAGTGGAAGCCCGTGTCGTGCTCCACGACCATCGGCAGCATCGCGTCGAGACCGGCGACCTCCGTGGTCTCGAGGAGCTGGCGCCGCAGCGGCCGGATCGGGAGGTCGACGCCGAAGGCCTCCCCCACCTCGCGCGACCGCGCGCCGGCGGCGATCACGCGCACGTCGGCCTCGAGCGTCCGCGCGTCCGCCCGCTCGCGGAGCTCCACGCCGAGGGAGACGGCGCGTCGCAGCATCTCGCGGCCGATGGCCGGCGGATCGGCGAGGCCGTCCTTGCGGCCGAAGATCCCCCCGAGGACGCCGTCGGTGCGGAGCCCCGCCGCCAGGCGCGCCGCGCCCCCCGCGTCGACCCACTCGACGGGGACGCCGAGGCGCGCCTGCGTCTCGAAGCGCGCGCGCAGCTCGGCGCGGCCCTTCTCCGTGGTGGCGAGGAACAGGTAGCCCGCCTGCACGAAGCGCGGCGGACCGAGCTCCTCGAACCACGCGACGCTGCGGCGCACGAGGGCGATCTCCGCCGGGGTCGTGAACTGAAGCCGGATCCCTCCCGTCGCCTTCGCGCTCGCGCCCTCCATGGCGAGCGCGCGGTCGGCGACGACGATGCCGCGGGCGCCGCGCTGGGCGAGATGGAGGGCGATGCTCGCGCCGATGGCGCCCGCGCCGGCGATCAGGATGCGCATGGGCTCGCGGGCCAGCGCGCGAGGATCGAGTCGAGGACACGGCGCTCGGCGTCGTCGAGGCCGCGGAGCGGCGCGCGCACGTCGGCGCGGATCGGGAGCCCGCGCCGCGCGAGAATCTCCTTCTGCGCCGCGTGGAACGGGAGCGCTTGGAGGGCGGCGCGCAGCTCCGCGACGGCGCGCGAGCCCGCCTCGTCGGGCGCGCGCACGTGCGCGGCGACGATCTCGGGGAACGCCGCCGCGAGACCCGACACGGCGCCGCAGGCGCCCGCCGCGAGGCCGCGCGCGATCAGCGCCTCGGGGCCGACGAAGACGTCGAGACCCGCGACGAGGTACGGCTCGAAGCGCTCCCAGGGCGTGTTCGAGACCTTGAGGCCGACGAGGTTCGGCGCCGTCTCGCGCAGGCGCGCGATCACCGGGAGCGGCACCGCGTAGCCGGCGCGGGCCGCGAACTCGTAGACGTAGAACGGCAGCGGCGCGCAGGCGGCGGCGGCGGCGGCGAAGTGGCCGAGGAGCGATCGCTCGTCGAGGGCGAAGTAGGGCGGTCCGATCACGGCGACGGCCGCCGCGCCGATCGCGGCCGCGTCGGCGCAGAGGGCCGCCGTCTCGGCCGTCGTCTGCGCGCCGCAGTGGATCGCCACGTCGACGCGCCCCGCCGCCGCCTCGACGAAGCGCCGCGCCACGCGGCGCCGCTCGTCGGCGGAGAGGAGGATCCCCTCGCCCGTCGTTCCGAGAGCGAGGATGCCGTCGAGCCGCGCCGCGACGAGGAGGTCGACGTAGGGACCGACCGCCGCCTCGTCGAGCGCGCGACCTCCGTCGCGGAGCGGCGTCACCGCCGCGGCCAGGCATCCGTGGAGCGTGGGTCTCACTCGGGAGGCGATGGTAGCGGCGCGCCCCGAGCCGGCCGCGCTGTGCCTCGGGATTGGGCCCCGGGAATGGGCCCGGGAATGGGGTCAGACCCCTTTCTCTCTCCTCTCCCTCGCGCGCCGCGTGCG
>CAZJHD010000048.1:0-32074 GCA_964545855.1 uncultured Planctomycetales bacterium | reverse complement strand
CGTCGCCCTCGACACCGATCAGCGCGTCCGCAGCGGCGCCGACCTCGCGGCGCGCCTGCGCGCGCGCTTCCTCGGCGCCCGCAAGGAGACCTTCTTCGGCGTCTACCTCGACGGCCGCAACCGCGTGATCCGCGAGGAGCGGATCTCCGAGGGCACGCTCAACTCGGCGATCGTCCATCCCCGCGAGGTCTTCGGCCCGGCGCTCCGCCTCGCCGCCGCGAGCGTCGTCGTCGCGCACAACCATCCGAGCGGCGACCCGACGCCGAGCGCCGAGGACCACGCCGTGACGGCGCGCCTGCGCGAGGCGGGAGACCTCGTCGGCGTGCCGCTCCTCGACCACGTGGTGGTGGGGGAGGAACGCCACTGGTCGTTCCTCGAGCAGGGACAGCTCGGGGGGCCGGCGCGCTGATCGCTCGGGCCGGCTCCGCGGCTCCCTACGGCTGGATCTCGATCGCGAGGCCGCGGGAGGAGCTGAGGGCGAGCGGGCTCGTGAGCGCGCAGAGGCCCTGCCAGCTCCAAATGCCTTGGACGAAGTAATTCTTCCCGACGAGCAGCGGGTCGTTCGGGATCGGCGCCGCGACGACGGCGTTGCCCAACGCGTCGCTGAGGAGGTCGAAGACGCCGAACTCCGAGGCGAAGCCCACTCCCGTGTGGATCAGGACGCCGACGCCGAAGAGATCGGCCCCGGCGACGTCCGGCGCGTTCGAGACGAGTCCGAGACCGACCGAGAGGGCGGGCGCGTTGTCGCAGGCGATCTGGAAGCTCGGAGAGCCGATCCGGGGGCACTGGTTCGCCGAGATCGTCTGCGTCCCGAGGCAGCCGGGGCTCCCCGTTCCGTAGGCGGTGAGCGGACCGGAGGAGTTCGCGAAGCATCCTCCCCACTTGGCGAGGTAGCTGTCGCCGGCGGGGCTGACGACGAACCCGCCCCCGGCGTAGAGAGCGGGGCTGCAGCCGTCGTCGAGCACGGTGACGACCGAGGGCCAAGAGCCCATGCCGGCTCCGAGCGCGGACCATGCCGCTCCGTTCCACTTCGCGATCTGGTTCACGGCGAGTCCGCCCACGCTGGTGAAGTAGCCCCCCGCGTAGAGCGCCGTCCCCGATCCGTCGTCGAAGCTCGCGAGCGAAAGGACGACGTTGTTCGGCTCGGCGCCCAGCGCGGACCAGATCGATCCGTTCCACTTCGCGAGGAAGCTCGCCGGAACGCCGCCGGCCGTCGTGAACCCGCCTCCCGCGTAGAGCGCCGGGCCGCTTCCGTCGTCGAAGGCCGCGAGCGCGGAGACGGTGCCGTTCAAGCCGCTGCCGAGAGCGGTCCACGTCGATCCGTTCCAGCGCGCGATGCGGCTCGCGGGGACGCCGCCGGCCGACGTGAACGCGCCCGCGACGTACAGCGCGGGTCCGCTGCCGTCGTCGAACACCGCCATCGCATGCACCGGCCCGTCGAGCCCGCTTCCGAGAGCCGACCACCCCGCGGCGCTCCATTTCGCGATCCGGTTCGCGAGGACGAGACCGGCGATCGTGAAGTCGCCCGCCGCGCAGAGCGCTGGACCGCTTCCGTCGTCGAAGACGAGCAAGGCGCGCACGGGCGCATTCGTGCCGGCTCCGACGCTGGACCAGCCCGATCCCGACCAGCGCGCCACATGGTTCGCCGGCGCCCCCGTGGCGAAGGAGAACGAGCCTCCCGCGTAGAGCGCGGGAGTCCCGGCCGCCGCGAAGGACGCGAGCGCGAGTACCGCGGTGTCCGCCGACCCCGCGGAGCCGAGGCCGCTCCCCAAGGGAGACCAGGCCGACTCCTTCCACTTCGCGATCCTGTGGGCGCTCGATCCGCCGGCGGTCTGGAACGTTCCCCCGGCGTAGACCGCCGGCCCCGATCCGTCGTCGAAGACGCCGAGCGCCGTGACTCCGTGGCTCAGTCCCGTCCCGACGGCCGACCAGCTCGCGCCGTTCCACGAGGCGACTCCGCGCACGTACAGGCCGCCGGCGAGGAAGAAGGAGCCGGCCGCGTACAACGCCGGGCCGCTCCCGTCGTCGAACGCCGCGAACGTGTTCACCGACGCGTCCACGCCCGCTCCCAGGGGGAGCCATGAAGCACCGTTCCACTTCGCGAGGCTCGAAGCGGGCAGGCCGCCGGCGGAGGAGAAGCTCCCGCCGGCGAAGATCGCCGAGCCGCTGCCGTCGTCGAACGCGGCGAGACAGCGCACGGGGCCGTCCGTCCCGAGACCCGGAGCGGACCAGGCCGTTCCGTCCCAGCGCGCGACGAAGCCCGCCGCGATCCCGCCGGCGCTCGTGAACTCTCCTCCCACGTAGAGGGCCGACCCGGCGCCATCGTCGTACACGCCCAGGGCGCGAACCGGACTGCTCGTACCGCCGCCGACGTCGGACCAGGCGGAGCCGTTCCACTTGGCGACGTTGCTCACGACGGCCCCGCCCGCGATCGCGAACCTTCCGCCCGCGTGGAGCGCGGCTCCCGTGCCGTCGTCGAAGACGGCGAAGGCGTGGGCGGCATCTCCGGTGATCGCGACCGATCCGCTCCCCAGGCCGCTACCGAGGGCATTCCAGGAAGCGCCGTCCCAGCGGGCGACGCGACTCGCCGAAGAGCCCCCGGCCAGCGTGAAGCTCCCGCCGACGAAGAGGCTCGGCCCGTTCCCGTCGTCGGCGACGGTGAGCGCGTAGGCCGGGCCATTCAGCCCGACCCCGAGGGGAGACCAGCTCGTCCCGTTCCATCGGGCGATCCGATTCGCCGGGATTCCGCCGGCGCTCGTGAAGTCTCCACCGGCGTAGAGCGCGGGGCCGCTGCCGTCGTCGAAGACCGCGAGCGCATAGGCCGTGCTGTCGAGACCGCCGCCGACCGACGCCCAGGCGGAGCCGTTCCACTTCGCGATCCCGCTCACCGGCGTGCCGCCGGCCGTCACGAGGACGCCGCCCACGAAGAGCGCCGGCCCGCCGCCGTCGTCGAAGACCGCCGAGCAGAGAGGAGATCCGACGACACCGGGCTGTCCTCCGAACGTCGGCGCCCACTCCGCCTGGCAGCTCGACGACGCCGCGAGGACGAGCCGTCCCGCGGGCGTGCGCGCGAAGCGCAGGATCGGAGCGACGCGCGCGCTCGCGGCGAGGCGCGCGCCGCCGATCGTCGTGGCGGAGGCCGTCACCTGCAGGTTCTCCGCCTCGCGCGGGACGGAGATCGCGATCTCGAAGGCTCCGTCGTCGTCCGCGACGGCCTGCCCTCCCGCGCTGGAGACGACCACGGCGCGCGCGGCGGGAGCGCCGTCGGGGTGGAGCACGTGGCCGAAGAGGACCGTCGGGTCGCTCGCGTCGTGCGAGAGCCCGTCTCTCGCAGGCCCGTCCTGCTGGCTCGTCGCGGTCGAGGCGAGGAGCGCGAGGCCGAGCAGGGTCGCCGCGAGGGATCGCAGGACTGGAGAGTCGAGTCTCTGCATGGGAGTCTCCGCGTGGCCGCGCCTGCGCGGGAGTCGATCGGCGAGTGGGCTCAGCTCTGGATCTCGATCTCCAGGCCGTGGGACGAGCTGAGGGAGTAGGGGCTCTGCGTCGTGCAGGCGCCGGCCCAGTACCAGATCGCCTGCGCGTAGACCTTCTGTCCGACGAGGATCGGCAGGTTGGGGATCGGCCAGTGGCCGGTCGCGTGCCCCGAGGCGTCGCTGAAGAAGTCGACGACCTCCACGACCGTGGCCGACAGAAGGCCTGCGTGCAGGAGGATCCCGATGCCGAACTCGTCGGTGCCGGCGATGTCCTGCACGTCCGTCACGATGCCGAGGCCGAGGGTCGAGGCGGGGGCCTTGTCGCAGGTGAAGCGGAAGCTCGCGGCGCCGAGCTTCGGGCACTGGTTCGTGCCGAGAGAGTGGCTCCCGAGGCAGCCGGGCGTGCCGCTGCCATAGGGCACGACCGCGCTCGGGCAGCTCGGCGCGCAGCCGCCCCACTTGGCGAGGAAACTGTCGCCGGCGGGGCTGATCGCGAACCGGCCGCCCGCGTAGAGCGCAATGCCGTTTCCGTCGTCGAAGGGCGCCAACGCGAAGACATCGTCGTTCGTGCCGCGCGCGAGCGCGGACCAGCCGGCGCCGTTCCATCGCGCGATTCTCCTCGCGTCGGCGCCGCTCGCTGACAAGAAGTGCCCTCCTGCGTAGAGCGAGGGACCGCTCCCGTCGTCGAACACCGCAAGGGCATTGACCCAGTCACCGAGACCGCTTCCGAGCGCGGACCAGCTCGAGCCGTTCCATCGCGCGATCTTGCCCACGACCGCGCCGCCCGCGCTCGTGAAGGTCCCACCCGCGTAGAGCGCATTCCCGTTGCCGTCGTCGAAGACTGCGAGCGCCATGCCGAGCGAGGAGAGTCCGCTCCCGAGCGGCGACCAGGCTCCACTCTTCCACTTCGCGATCCGGCTTGCCGCGACGCTGCCCGCACTGGTGAAATTGCCGGCCGCGTAGAGGGCCGGACCACTGCCGTCGTCGAAGCCCACGAGGGCGCGAACCTGGGCGTTCATCCCGACTCCGAGCGCGGACCAGCTCGTGCCGTTCCACATCGCGATCCGATTCGCGGCGACGCCTCCCGCCGCGGTGAATCGGCCGCCCGCGTAGAGAGCCGGTCCGCTTCCGTCGTCGAAGACCGCGAGAGCGTCGACGAATGGGCTCGTGCCGCCCATCCCGCTCCCGAGCGCCGACCAGCTCGTGCCGTTCCATCGCGCGATCGACGACACGGCAACTCCTCCCGCGCTCGCGAACTCTCCGCCCACGTAGAGCGCCGGGCCGCTGCCGTCGTCGAAGACGGCGAGGGCGAGCACACGGTCGTTCGGCCCCGACATGCCACCGCCGAGGTCGGACCAGCTCGTGCCGTTCCACTTCGCGACGCGCTGTGCGGGACTGCCGCCGGCTCCCGAGATCTCGCCCCCCGCAAAGAGCGCTGGTCCGCCTCCGTCGTCGAAGACCGCGAGGGCGTTGACCTCCTCGTTCAATCCGGTCCCGAGGGCCGACCAGCTCGCGCCGTCCCAGCTCGCGACCGAGTTCGCCGCGACGCTTCCCGCAGCGAGGAAGTTGCCCGCGGCCTGGAGCTTCGGCCCGCTGCCGTCGTCGAACACCGTGAGCGTGATCACCGTGGCGATGTACCCGGTGACTCCGCCTCCTGGATCCGACCAGGCCGCACCGTTCCAACGGGCGATCCCGCTCACCGGCGATCCTCCCGCGCTCGTGAAGCCCCCTCCCACGAAGAGCGACGGTCCGCTTCCGTCGTCGAAGACCAGGAGGGCGTACGCCTCCTGGACGAAGACTCCCGAGAGCCCGGCTCCGAGCGCGGACCAGCTCGTGCCATTCCACTTCGCGATCGCGCTCGCAGGGAGGCCGCCGGCCATCGTGAAGAACCCGCTCGCGAAGAGCGCCGGCCCGCTCCCATCGTCGTAGGAGGCGAGGGCTCGCACCCCGCCGTTCATTCCGCCGCCGAGCGGCGACCAGCTGGCGCCGCTCCACTTCGCGACTCCGTTCACGGCGACGCCTCCGGCGGTCGTGAATCCGCCGCCCGCGTAGAGCGCGCTCCCGCTCCCGTCGTCGTGCGCGGTCAGGGCATGGACCACTCCGTTCATGCCTGTCCCGACGGGCGACCACGTTGCTCCGTTCCACCGCGCGATCCTGTTCGCGGTCGTAGGGAACCCCGCGAACGTGAACTCGCCACCTGCGTAGAGCGCGGGGCCGCTTCCGTCGTCGAAGACCATGAGCGCGAAGGCGCCCTGCTGCAGGCCGCCCGCCAATCCGAGTCCGAGCGGCGACCAGCTCGACCCGTTCCACTTCGCGACCAGGTTGGCGCTCGAGCCGCCCGCCTGTGAGAAACGTCCGCCGGCGTAGAGCGCTGGACCCGTGCCGTCGTCGAAGACGGCGAGCGCATGGACGCTGCTGTTCAAGCCAGTCCCGAGCGGCGACCAGCTCGTCCCGTTCCACTTCGCGATCCGACTCGCGCTCACTCCGCCCACGTCGAGGAAGTCACCGCCCACGTAGAGCGCCGGGCCGCTTCCGTCGTCGAAGACTGCGCACGTGTTGATCGAGCCGCCCGTGCCGGGCTGTCCACCGAAGGTCGGGATCCAATCGGGCTGGCAGGTCGACGAGGCCGCGAGGAAGAGCCGGCCGGCGGAGATCCGTCGACCGGGAGCCAGTGGCCCGACGCGCGCGCGCGCCATCAGGATTCCCGTGGAGGCAAGGGCGCTCGCCGACGCGGTCACCTGCACGCTCTCCGCGTCGCGCGGGCCCTCGATCGCCAGCTCGAAGCTTCCGTCGGTGCGTGTGACGGCCTGTCCTCCCGCGCTGGAGACGACCACGGCACCCGCGGCGGGCGTGCCGTCGGGGAGGTGAACGTGCCCGAACAGGACCGACGGGTCCGTCGCGGCCGTCGTGCGCCCCTCGGCCTGGGCCGCGGCGGGAGCCGCGAGGATTGCGAGCCCGATCAGGGCAGGGAGAGCGAGACGAACCAAGGCGACTCGGGTCCGCAGCATCGGGGGCCTCCGCGCGGTCGATGACCGCGATCGGTCCACCACAGTCTCCCCGCGCTTCGACGGTCGGAGAAGGGGGCGGCCGCGGCTCCCCTGGCCGAGCCTCTCACCGCAGCCGCGCGATGGCCATGGCGGCGACCGCCGCGAGCTCGATGCGCAGGAGCGCGTCGCCGAGGCGCACGGCCTCGACGCCCGCCGCGCGCGCCGCGGCGAGCTCGTCCGCGACGAGACCGCCCTCGGGACCGATCAGCAGCGTCACGGCGCCGCTCGCGCCGAGCGCGCGCGCGAGGCTCGGTGCCGCCGGATCCGGGTGCATGAGCAGGCTGCGTCCCGACCGCGGCGCCGCGAGCCACGCATCCAGGGGGAGCGCCGGCTCGAAGGCGGGCGCGAAGGGCTCCCCCGACTGCTTCACGGCCTCGCGCACGAGGCGCTGCCAGCGCGCGAGACGTGACGCCGGTGTCTCTTCGCGGACGGCGACGGAGCGGGAGAAGACGACGGGCCGGATCGTGCGGACGCCGAGGGCCGTCGCCGCCTCGACGACGGAGTCCATGCGCGGGCCGCGCGGCACCGAGAGCGCAAGGTGCACCTCGGGGCCCGTGCGCCCGCGCCGCTCCACCTCCAGCACCTCCACGACGCAGCCGCTCTTGCGGGTGCTCTCGAAGCGGCCTCGCACGACGAGCCCCTCGCCGTCGAGGAGCTCCACGGCGTCGCCGTCCCGAACGCGGAGCGAGCGCACGGCGTGTCGGCTCTCGTCGGGCTCGAGCTCCACGCGGCCAAGGGCCGGATCGCACCCGTCGGGCATGAAGAAGCGGTCGACCATGCGGAAGCGCGCGGAGAGCACTCGGCGCGAAACCTGGCCGGTGCGGCCGCAGTTTTGACCGCGCGTCGAGTGGAACGCTACCATCCCGGGCCCGCGTACTCGCGAGACGCGCCCCGCCGCGGCCCCCACGACGAGCCCGACTCGATCCTCCTTGCCGCCTGTCCCCAACCTTCTGGATGCCGGAGCGCTTCGTTCTCGTCTTTGAAGGCGGCGCTCGGAACGGAGAGCGCGTTCCGGTTCCGGGCGAGCGATTCACGATCGGGCGCCGGCCAGGCAATTCCCTGGTCGTCGCCGACTCGTCGGTCTCCGGCGCGCACTGCGAGCTCCGAGCGCTCGCCGATGGCTGGCTGCTGAAGGACGTCGGCAGCACCAACGGCACGTTCTTCGGCGGCGCGAAGATCCTCGAGGCGCGCATCGCTCCCGGAGACCGCTTCGCGGTCGGCTCCGTGATCCTCCGCGTGGAGCCCGCCGGCGAGGAGGAGATCGTCCTCGGCGACGAGGCTCCCGCCATCCCCGCCGCCGACCGTCGCCCCACGGCGCGCGGATCGACGACGAAGACTCCGGTGCCGGCCGCGCCGGAAGCACCTCTGGAGCTCGTGGAGGACGCAGACTCGGGGACGATCTTGAGCTCGCCCGCCGCGCGGTCGGCGGCCTCCATGCGCACGGCGCCCGTGCTGGAGCCCGCGACCGACGACGTCGACTCGGAGGGCCTGCCGCTCGTGGCCGACGCCGCGACCGTCGATCGGGCGCGCCGGGCGGCGGAGGAGGCCGCGAAGAAGGGGCGACGCGGCGCCTGGATCCTCGGCGGCGTCGCCGTCGCGGCTCTGGCGGCGGCGGGGGTCCTCGTGATGACCATGGGCGGCGACGGCGGGCCGCGCGCGCGGGCCGTCGTCTCCGTGCAGGGGAACCTCCTCGAGCAGCCCCACTTCGAGGCCGACGCCGCCGGAGCACCGGCGGGCGACGCCTGGGAGCTGCAGGACGCCTTCGCGGAGGTCGCCGATCTCCCCGACGGGCTCGTCACGGGCTTCTCCACCACGGCGCGGCGTCCGCACACGGGCACGCGCTCGATCTCGGTGCGATTCGACGGCGCCGGAGTGGCGCGCGCGGTCTCGCGCCCCGTGCGCGTGCCCTCGGGCCAGCGCGTGCATTTCGCCGCCCACGCCGCCACGGGCGAGGGCAACGGGGCCCTCGTCGTCCTCTCGCTGCGGGCCCCGGGCGACGCGGCCCATCGCGTCCAGCGCGCCGGCGGCGCCGTCTGGGGGAGCTCCGGCTCCGGCTACAGGCGTCTCGAGGGAGCCGCCGTCGTGCCGACGGGGTGCACCGAGGCGGTGCTCCAGCTCGTGGCCTTCGGCACGGCGGGCACCGTCGACTTCGACGACGCCGCGCTCGTGGTGGGGGGCGAGGAGGGCATCGTGTCGGCCCGCGCCCAACGCCAGGAGATCGACTTCGAAGCGGAGCCCCTCGGCGGGCGCACGCGCAAGATCGATCACGACCTCTTCCACGGCCTGTCGATCGCCGTCGGTCGCCGCGAGGCGCGCGCGCCGATCGTCCTCGGCGGCCGGACGGACGAAGGGTTCACGGTGTTCACGCCGTCGGGGCCCGTCGCGCGCGTCGACCTGCGGCTCGAGCCCGGCGAGAGCGGCGTGCTCTGGCGCTGGAGGACGACCTCCCTCGCGGCGGAGCCCCTCGCCCTCGTGCTCCTCGTCGATCGCGCCTACGCCCCGGAGATCCTCGTCCGCGGCGCGACGGCCCGCTGGTCGCGCGGAGACTTCGAGGAGGAGCGCTGCGCTGCCCTCGTGATGGGAGACCAGCGCGAGAGGATCCGGCTCGCCTTCGAGCCGAGCGTCGCCGTCCGCGGAGTCCCGCAGTCGACGTCGACGCGTCTCGAGGTGGACCTCCCGGCGGAGCTCGCGATGAACGCGCAGTTCTCCTTCGACGAGGAGAAGCGGAGCGCCCTCGACCTGGAGCGTCAGGCCGACGCCGCCGAGGCGGCCCAGGCCTGGGGCGAGTCGATCGGGCTGCGCACGCGCATCCTCGCGGAGTACCCCTTCGACAAGGCGCTCGTCGAGCGCAACGAGGCGCGGCGCGACGAGCGCGTCGCGGCGGGCCAGAAGGCCGTCGCGGCCATCGAGCGCCGCGTCGCCGAGGCGGAGTTCTTCCAGCTCCCGGAGGCCTTCCGCGAGGCGCGCGCCGACGCGGAGCGTCTGGCGGCGAGCTACGCCGGCACGGACGTGGCGGAGCGTGCGCGGCTGGTGATCGACCAGGTGGGCCAGTCGCTGTCGGACGTCGAGGCGCGGCGCGGCGAGAAGGCCGCCTCCAGGCTCGCGACGATCGCACGCGCCTTCGCGGCGACCGGCGCGCGCGACCTCTCGGACTACGTCCGCGAATACGTGAAGACGCATTTCTCGAGCACCGAGGCCGCGCGAGGTCTCGGAGACTGACGTCCTCGGCGATCGGCGCACGCGCCCGACCATGGCATCCCCCAGCACCGGCATCGACCTCGGCAGCAAGACCGTCCGTCTCCTCCAGGGACGGATCAAGGGGAACGCCTTCGTGCCGACGCGCTACCTCGCGCGCCCGCGCGAGGAGGGCGAGTCGGGTCCCGACGCGCTGGGCGCGCTCCTGCGCGACGCGCGCGCGAAGGCGCCGAACGCGCGGATCGGCATCACCGGGCAGGACACGATCCTGCGGTACTCCCAGGTTCCGCACCTGACGGACGCGCAGCTCCGAAGCCTGATGCGCTTCGAGATCGACGAGCTGTCGCAGCAGGTGGGCGGCCACCTCGCCGCCGACTTCAACCTGCTGCCGATCCCGCCCGGCCTCTCGGGGGACGACACGGTGCTCGTCGCCCTCGCGCGCAACGAGGCCCTCGACGCAGTCACGGCGGCCGTGAAGGGCACCGGCTGCAGCGTCGGCGCCTTCACGCCCAACTCCGTGGCGCTCTACGACGCCTTCCTGAAGCTCGGGAGCGTCGGCGAGGACGGAGTCCTCCTCGCGAACATCGGCGACGAGAACACGGACATCGCGATCGTGCTCGGGCCCGATCTCGCCTTCGCCCGCAACGTGAAGGGCGGCGGGAAGCTCTTCACCGACGCGCTGCGCGAGCGGATGGCGCTCGCGGCCGACGCGGCGGCCGACGTCAAGCACTCGCTCGTGAACCTCGCGCCCCAGGCGAAGGGACGCTTCCGCACGCCCCAGGAGGAGAAGGCGACGAACGCGCTCCTCGGCGCGGCCGGCCAGTTCGCGTCGCTGCTCCAGTCGACGGCGGCCCTCGCGAAGGCGCAGCTGAAGATCCCCGACCTGCAGATCTCCCGCGCGCTCCTCTGCGGCGGCGGGTCGCGCCTGCGGGGTCTCGGCGAGTACCTCGCCGCGGCGACGGGCTGGAACGTCTCGCTGTTCGATCCGCTGGAGCCGCTCGAGCTCGGCTCGCTCCCTCCCGACGAGCGCGCACTGCTGGAGGAGGAGCGCCACGAGGCCGTCGTGGCGCTCGGTCTCGCACTCGCCTCCGCGGAGACGCGTCTCTACCGCATCGACATCCTTCCGGAGGCGATCCTCCAGAAGAAGCGCTTCCGCGAGCGGACGTCCTTCGTGATCGGCGCGGCGGCGATCGCGGCCCTCTACCTCGGCGCCGAGCTGATGGTGACCCGCACCCTCGCCGTCGACAGCCGCGAGGTGGCGCGCGTGGCCGTTGCGGAAGCGAAGAAGCGGCGCGACGTGCACGACCGCGCCGTGAAGCTCGTCGGCGACGAGGACGTGAAGGGACGCAACGCCGCGCTCGCCGACGCGTCGTCGGAGCTCGAGCTCCGCGCCGCGCGCGGCGCGACGCTCCTCGCCGTCGACCGCGCCCTGCGGCAGTTCCTCCACCCCGATCTCTGGGTGACCCGCGTGCGGATGCAGGTGGAGAAGTCGACGCACCCCGACCTCGGCGCCGCCGAGATCCGCCGGCCCATCGTCACGATCTCCGGCCGGGGCCGCGAGGGCGCCGAGCGCATCGACCACTCCTTCATCCTCTCGACGACGAAGATCGCGGAGCAGTTCCCCGGAGTCGTGCCCGTGCAGTCGGCGAAGACGACGAGCAAGGGCTTCGAGTGGGAGCTGCAGCTCTGCCTCGTTCCCGTCCGCGCCGCCGAGGCGACGGAGGCGCCGAAGGGAGGCTGACGCCCCGCCGGCGCCGCGCCCCCCACGACGATCCCATGGCCTTCGACCTGAACGCCTTCCTGCAGGAGAACCGGAAGTTCCTGGCCGGCTCCGTCGTCGGCCTCGCGCTCTTCATCACGGGCCGCGCCCTCGTCGGATCCGTCTACGGGAGCGAACTCCAGTCGGCGCGCTTCGACGTGCTGTCGGGCCAGGGCAAGCCCCGCGGCCCCTGGTTCGTGCAGGCGAACCTCCAGGAGGCGCGCGCGCAGGAGGAGTCGCTCACGGCGGCCTTCGCGCGTCTCTCGAAGCGCGTCGCCTTCGTGCCGCGCCCGGCGTTCCAGATCCAGGAGGGCGGGGCGTCTCCCGCGAACCAGTACCTCGACATCGCCTCGCGCATGCGCGAGCAGCGGCTCGACGACGCCCGGTCCCGCGGGATCGACCTCGCCGACAACGCCGGGCTCCCCGACCGGGCGCCGACGCAGCTCGAGGAGATCCGGAGGACGCTGCGCGGCCTCGACCTCGCCGACCGCGTGATCGGCCTCGCCATCGACGCGGGCGTCGACTCGATCGACCGGCTGCAGCTCGCCATGCAGCGGTCCTCGAAGGGAGCCGAGGAGTCGCTCTTCCGCGACGAGATCCGCGTCGAGGCCTCCATCAAGGCGACGTCGCGCGCGTTGTCGGCGTTCCTCGAGGCGACGCAGGCCTCGGATCCGCCGCTCATGATCGCCGCCTACGACGCGCCGGCCCTCGGATCCCAGGGCCGCGTCGCCGCGACGACCTCGACGGGCGAGGCGCTGGTGCAGGTGGCCATCACCTTCGAGGCTCTCGAGATCGGCGAGCTGCAGGAGAACTGAGCGTGGAGCTCCGCCGAGAACCGATCCTGTTCGCCTTCGCGGCCCTCGTCGTGGGCCTCTGCGCGTGGGGTCTCTACGACGACTGGAGCCATCCGCTCCGGCGCCCGCAGTGGAACAACCGCGGGCTCGAGGTGGCGCCGCGGCGCGTTCCCGACCTGGAGTCGTTGCCGATCCCTCCGCGGGGCTCCGTCGAGCGCGACCTCTACGGCGAGCCCCGCGACACGCGGCCGCTCCCGAAGCTGCGCGTGCCCTCGGAGCTGGCCGCTCCGGAGCCGGCGCCCTGGGCCTGGTGCCTGCCGCCGCCGGTCCCCGGACCGGGTCCGGCCCACTGGCACCGCTTCCTGCGCGTCCCGGCCGTCGCGTCCGTCGTCGACGACGGGAACGTCGGGGGCGCCAACGGCGAGCTCCTCGCCGATCCCGCGGGGGATCCGAGTCCTCCGGGCGCACCCGCCGCGCCGCAGGACGTCGGTTCGCCGGCGAAGGAGGTCCTCGAGAAGCGCTACGACCTGCTCGTCACGCACGCGGGCCTCGAGCAGTGGGGCCGCATCGAGAACACGAACAAGTACGAGATCGGCCCCGACGACGGAATCGTCTTCCAGCAATTCAACGTCCGCACGAACAAGACCTTCGGGGCTCCGATCACCTATCCGCGCACGGAGGTGCTCCGCTACCAGCTCGCGAAGACTCTCAAGAACGAATACGAGCAGCGCGTGCGCAAGGTCTCCCTGCTGGCGGGCAACGAGTCGCGCATCCGCGAGATGGGGCTCTGGTGCCTCGCGCGCGGCGACGAGCTCCCGGAGCTGTTCGGCCACGCCGAGCGTCTCCTGCGCAAGGCCCTCGATCTCGCGCCCGACGATCCGGAGAACTCCCTCGCCCTCGGCCGGCTCCTCGAGACGACGTTCCGATTCGAGGATGCCTGGAAGCTCTACCGCGGGATGACCGAAGGGAGCTTCCGCGCCGACGCCGACGCCTGGGTGGCGCTCGCGTCGCTCGAGGCGCGGCTGCACCTCGATCGTGACGCGCAGGCGCACCTCGAGAGGGCGGCGCAGCTCGAGCCCGCCAACTTCCGCTCGAAGCTCGCCCTCGGCGAGTTCTTCCTGGCACGGGGCGAGGCGGGACGCGCGCGCGTTCTGCTGGAGGGCGCCGTTCGCTCCGAGCCCCAGGGTCTCGAGAACGCGGCCTGGCGCACGCGCATCCGCACGCGTCTCGGCGAGGCGGCGCTCGCGGGCGGAGACCTCGATGCCGCGGCGGACGCCTTCGGCAAGGCACGCGCCGTGGAGGCGGACGACGACGACGCCGAGGCGACGGCGGGCCTCGCCTCCGTCGCGTTCCTGCGGCGCGACCTGCCGGCGGCCCTCGCCCTCCTCGACGCGCAGATCGAGCGGCGGCCGACGGCGGCGGCCCTCGTCACGCGCGGCGTGCTGAAGACGTCCCAGGGCGCGCACGCGGACGCGCGGCGCGATTTCGAGCGCGCTGTCGGTCTCGACCCCGTGCGCGACGTCCGGCCGCTCGCGGGCCTCGCGTTCCTCGACCTGCAGGCGGGACGTCCCGTGGACGCCTACGCCGCCATCGAGCGCGCTCTCCGCAACGACCCGACGGATCCCTATGCACTGATGCTGCAGGGGCGCCTTCTGCGCGACCGCGGACAGCTCGACCAGGCGCGCGCGAAGCTGAAGGAGGCGACGCTCGCCGATCTCGAGTTCGTCGACCCTCTGGTGGAGCTCGGCCTCGTCGGCTCCGAGGAGGGCCTCGTGGAGTCGGCCGACCGCTACTTCGCGAAGGCGATCGAGATCGACGCGACGAATCCGGAGATCCATGCCCTCCGGGGCCTGAACCTGCTGGAGGGAGGTCAGGTGCGTCGCGCGCGCGAGGCCTTCGTCGCGGGCCTCGGCGTCACGAGGGAGCACTCCCTGTCGCGGCTCGGCGTCGCCCTCTGCGACTACCTCGACGGCGACGGGAAGAACGCGAAGCTCGGGCTCCGCGCCGTCGCCGACGGGAAGGGCCCCTTCGCCGACTACGCCCTCTCGACGCTCCAGCGGATCGAGATCCACGACCTGAAGCAGGAGTGGAACGACTCCTTCGATCGCTCGGCGCTCCGTCTCGATTGGAAGACCGAGCACGTCGTCGACGTTCGCAGCTCCGTGCTGAACGGCGAGGCGCGCCTCCAGGGCGTCTTCGAGGTGGGGGGCGAGGCCCGCGTGCGCCGCGAGGACATCGCGGCGAACCAGTTCCGCAGCTTCACCGTGGACGTGCGCGTTCCCTCGGGCGACCCGCAGGCGCCGGCGAACCAGGCCGACGTCGTCGTCTTCGTGCGGCGCGAGGAGCTGCGCCAGGGACAGACGACCGTCACCTTCGAGGTGGCCGTCGTGCGCGAGCGGTCCGGTCTCGTGAAGCTCCGCTACAAGCTCGCCGAGGACGCGCCGCCGGCGCGGGAGCTCGCCATCGCGTGGCCCGAGGGGCGGCCCGTCCGCGTCACCATCGGACGCGACGACCAGGAGAGCCAGCCGCGCGGTTTCCTCTCCGTCGACGGAGTCGTCGTGGCGACGGATCTGAAGTTCCCGCGCGGAGCCGCCGGGAACTTCGTGCTGGGGATCTCCGTGGCGTCGGACTCCGGCCGCACGGCGTCCGTCTCCTTCGACGACGTGCGCATCGTCACGAAGAGGACCGAGTGATCTCTCCGGCGCAGCGCGGCTTCACGCTCATCGAGCTCCTGGCGGTGATGGCGATCCTCGCCATGCTCATCGCCGGCCTCGCCGTCGCCTTCACGAAGTATCAGGTGCGCGCCCAGGAGCGCGAGGTGGAGGCCCTGCTCGTCCAGTACTCGTTCCTCATCGAGGGCGAGTACGAGATCGCGAAGGGGGACTACCCGCCGGACGACTTCGCCGGGCTCGGGAGCAATCCCGCGAACGACCTCAACTCCGGCATCGAGAGCATGGTCGCGGCGCTCGCGGGCCCGACGGCCACCTGGCCGCCGATCGAGGAGAAGCACCTCGGCAACACGGACGGCGACAAGTTCCCGAAGCTGGTGACGAGCTACGCGTCGAACGAGGCCTTCGAGCTGGTCGACCGATGGGGCAACCCCGTCGTCTACTTCCACTGCAAGTCCTACGGCAAGCGCGTGAAGGCGCTCGCGAAGGCGCTCGACGGGATGGGCTTCGAGGAGCAGCTCGTGGAGGCCGTGAAGAGCGAGAAGACGGGGCAGTTCCTGCGCCCGACGTCGTTCCAGCTGATCTCCGCCGGGCGCGACGGCGTCTTCGGGACGCCGGACGATCTCCTGAACGCGGAGAGGTAGGGGACCGTGGCGATCGTCGTCCGGGCATCGCGCGGGTCTCGGCGGGCTCGGCGCGCCGGCTTCACGCTGCTCGAGCTGATCGTCGTGATGTCGATCCTCGCGATCCTGCTGGGGCTCGGCGTCGGAGTCCTCGGAAGGCTCAACTTCGCGAAGTACGCGGCCCTCGGCACCCTGCGGAGCGTGCTCCGTTCGGCGCGCGAGAATGCGGTCGCGAGCGGGCTCCCCATCACCGTCGTGTGCGACCGCGCCGACCGCCGCATCTACGACCTCTCGCTCGATCCCGTGGGCTACTGGCAGTTCGAGGAGATCTCCGAGGAGAAGTCGAGCGGCGCCTTCGGTCTCTCGGCGCGGACGGTGCACGCCACCGTCGAGCCCGTGGGCCGATTCGGTGCGGGTCTCGTCTGCACGCAGCCGCGGGCGCACGCCGTCGCCGATCCGGGGCCGCTCGCGTCCTGGTCCTTCTCCGCCGGATGCGCCGTCGAGGGAGACGTCTTCCCCGACCGCGAGCAGACGTCCGTCCTCTTCCGTCGCGGAGACCAGATCCGGATCGTGCTGCAGGCCGACGGCTCCCTCGACGCGACGATCGCCCTCGTGGAGAGCGAGCTGCCCGGCGCCCGCTCCGCCGGCTCCCTCGTCGCGACGACGCCTCCGGGCGCCGCGCCCCCGGGACGCTGGACGCGCGTCGGCGTCGTCTACGACCGGCACGCGCTCACGATCCTCGCCGACGGCGTGCCGCAGGCGGCGGTCGACGGCACCTGGCCCGTCGCCCCGTCGGCGGAGCCCTTCGAGATGGGCGACGCGAAGGGTGCGTTCCACGGCCGGCTCGACAGCGTGAAGGTGAGCGCCGTCGTGTCGCAGGCGGGCACGCCGCTGCCGAAGGACGTGGAGTTCGCCTTCACGGCGCCGCGCGTCGAGGTGCGGTTCGCGTCCGACGGCCGGCTCGATCCGGCGTTCCATCGCGGGTCCCTCGCGGTCGGCCTCCTCTTCGGCGGCACCGTCCGGCGCGAGGTGCTGATCGGGCCCTACGGGACCGTGCGGTGAGGCTCCTCGCTCGGAAGAACGACGGGTCGCGCGGAGGCTACGCCCTCATCCTCGCGATCGTCGTGATCGCGGCGCTCGCGACGATCGCGACGGCGTTCCTCCTGACGGCCCGCGGGTCGGCGCGCTCGAGCGCCCGCCGCGTCGGCGACGCGCGCGCGCTGCTGGAGGCCGATGCCGCGACGGCGGCGCTCGTGCGCCGGCTCGAGGCGACCGATCCCGAGGTCGACCCGACGCCGGGTTACGACGACGCGGCGGAGGCGGCCATGACGCTCGACCTCCCGGACACGATCTACCGCCTGCGCGACCCGTCGTCGGCCGTGGTCTCGGCGCACGCGACGCCGGAGCAGGCCCGCATCCACGTGGCATCGGCCTCGCCGCAGGCCTTCGGCGTCGCCTTCGGCACGGCCTTCCTCACGGCGAAGCTCGACAAGGAGGCGACGGAGATCGTCGTCGACGACGCGTCGTCGTTCCCCGAGCGCGGCTGCCTCTGGATCGAGGGCGAGCTCGTGCGCTACGGGCGCCGCAGCGGGAGCACGTTCCAGGACTGCGTCCGCGGCACGCTCGGCTCGCCCGCCGGACCCTACGAGGAGGCGGCGGCGCACGCGGCGGGGAGCGCCGTCCTCGACGCGCGCGCGCACCACCTCGCGAAGCATCGGATCCGCGCGCTCCGGGGCGGCTTCCGGCCCTACGCGTCCGTCGCCGAGATCACGCTCGCCGCGATGGAGCCCGAGAGCTGCCCGCCGATCACCGCCGTCGACCTCGTGCGCCTCGAGCCGTTCCTCACGCAGTGGTCGGCACGGAACGGCCACGACGACTGGTCGGCCCCGGTGCGCATCGTCTCCGCCGTCGACGCCGATGGGCTCCAGCGCTCCTTCCGCTGCGACCAGCCGGGCTACCTCGGCCCCGGCGCGACCGTCCGCCTCGAGGGACCCGGCGGCGTCGAGTACGGGATCGTGGTGCGGAACCAGCAGGGCAACGTGACGCTCGAGGAGCCCTTCACGACGTCGCACGCGGCGTTCCAGGCGCGCGTGTCGGCCCTCGTGCCGCACGCGATCCACGTGAACTCGGCGCCGCCGGAGCTCTTGGAGCGGCTCCTCGTCGGG
This sequence comes from uncultured Planctomycetales bacterium, assembly GCA_964545855.1. Classification (GTDB taxonomy): domain Bacteria; phylum Planctomycetota; class UBA1135; order UBA1135; family JACQFD01; genus CAZJHD01. Next base: position 14,352 of record CAZJHD010000048.1, on the reverse strand, counting down.
CTCGATCTGCGCGGCGGCACGCCGGATCCCGTCGCGCGCGAGTCGGCGCGCGACCTCGCGCGTCGCATCGCGGCGGAGCCCGTGAAGGGATGGCGCGACTTCCTGGAGCGGATCCTCCTGCCGGCCGCCGTCGACCAGGTGATCTCGCTCCGCCAGCTCGCGGCGATCCTCCGGAACGCCGAGAACTCGAACGACGCGCTGCTCCGCTACGCGACGCTCCCCTTCGCCTTCACGGCCGAGGGAGCGACGCGCATCACGGCGTCGGCGGCGACGATGGCGCCCTCGGGTGTCGAGCGGGCGCGCGTGGAGGTGGAGAGCATCGTCGAGGTGCACCGGCAGAACCACGGCAACGACGAGGTGGGCGTGCGCCTCTGGACGCGGCAGGTGGAGCTGGAGGAGGCGTTCCGGCTCTCCCGCCGCGCGCGCGGCTGGATGACCTACCCGTGGAACACGACGGTGTGGGACGGCGGCAACGATCCGCCGTCGCGCGCGCAGGCGTACCTCGAGTCGCTCCGCGTCCTGGCGGACACGCTCCCGATCTTCTCCTCGGAGGATCCCGATCTCTCGCACGCGCAGCCGTCCCCGTCGCGGAGCGCCTTCCCCGACGCGCGCGCGGAGCACTTCGACGCGGAGCTGTCGATCGAAGGACGCGACGTGAAGCGGCTCGCGCCCTGGTCGCGGCCCGTCGCCGACGCGCCGCTGCTCCTCGGCGATGCGTCGACGGGATACCTCTATCCCGGGGCCGTCTCCGGATGGTTCCGCGCCGACGGCGGCCAGGTGACGGGGACGCTCCTCGACCTCGGCGCCGACGCCGACTACCGCGACCGCGTCTCCCTCGCGATCGACCAGGGCGATCTCGTGGCGCGCGTCCGCGATCCCGCCGGCGACGACCCCGACGACCTGCTCGCCGTCGCGAACGAGATCCGCTTCCCCGTCGCGGGGCAGATCGAGCCGAACACCTGGTACCACTTCACGGTCTCCTTCGCCGGCTCGGCGCCGGGCGACGTGGCGCTCTTCGTGGACGGGCTCCCGCGCGGGCGCCGCACGCTGCAGACGGTGCTCACGGCCGACCTGCCCGCCTTCGCGCCGGGTGATCCGCCGACGCAGATCGCCGTCGAGGACGCGCGCGGATTCCCGCTCTGGGGCGTGATCCGCGTCGGCAACGAGCTCATCGAATACTCGAGCCGCACGTCCCGGAGCTTCGACACGACTTGGAGCACGTCGGGGCTCTCCGCCTGGACCGGCGGACGCGGACGCCGCGAGTTCAACATCGTGACGACGCTGCAGCAGAACGCCCACCGCGCCGGCGAGACGGTCACCTTCTACGGCTACTCGACGCGCGTCAGCTCCTGGGTCGTCCCCGGCGGCGGCACGCTCCCGACGACGCTCGGGCGCTTCAGCGCCGCCAGGGTGGCGGCGGGCTTCCAGCTCGAGGACATCGTCGACGCGAACAACCCGCCGCTCCCGGGCTCGCCTCCGCTGGGCGGGCCGATCCAGCTCGGCCGCGGCGTCGAGGGAGACGGCAAGGGCACGAAGGCGCTCACGGAGATCCCGCTCGAGTCCCTCGATCCGGGCGCCGATCCGAACTTCCACGAGGCCTTCCCCGCGACGGGCGGCTACGTCGTCGTCTTCCAGTTCACGGAGCCCGCATCGCCGCGGCTCACTCCGAAGGGCAGCAAGCTCTTCGGCGCCGAGCTCATGCGCTACGCCTCGCGCCAGGGCACGACGCTCACGGGCATCCAGCGGGGTCTCGCCGCGCCGCCCCACTTCCCCGACGGCTCCTACGACGGCTACGGCGGCGCCCACGCCTTCGTGACGGACTGGATCGATCCGCAGATCAACCAGAACCCGCGCGCCTGGGTCTTCGTCGTGCCCTGCGCCGTTCCCGTGAGCGGCGTGACGGCGACGAACTACTACCAGCCGCCGGCGAACGACTACGGGGTGATCCAGCTCCTCGACGGCGACGACGGGATCGGCACCGACGACGGCAAGGCCGAGTGGGTGCAGTACGACACGATCACGACCGACGGGCACTTCGCGCGGCTCGACCCGAACCGCTGGAACTCCGTGCGCGTCGCCGTGACGACGCAGCAGCCGAACCAGTTCCCGCCGCAGGTCGCCGGCGGCGCCGGTCTCGCGCCCGTCGCGCTCGCCGCCGTCGAGGGCGTGATCGGCGAGCCCGGCGTCAGCCAGGAGGCGGGGGCCGTCTTCCGCATCCGCCAGGCCCTCTCGTTCCGTGGGACGAACAACACCTGGACGCAGAAGCACACGCTGCCGACGCAGGCGATCCCCGCGTTCCTCGTGTATCGCGGCGACGTCTTCGCGGGCAGGCCCGGCCGCCTCGACCGGATCGCGCTGATCGAGCCGCAGCAGCAGACGATCGGCTTCTGGCGCACGATCCTCTGGGGGAGCCCGAAGACGATGAACCAGTACTGGGTGGCGACGCGCGAGCAGCCGCGCGTGCTCATCGAGCCCGGGCAGCTCGTGGCGAATCCCCTGCAGCCGCCGCCGCCCTCCATCGACTCGCGCGACTACGCGCGCCTTCTGAAGGTGCCCTCGGGGGAGCTCCCGCGGAAGATCGGCGCCTTCGCGGCGGGGGGCAGCTTCGACGGCAACGGATCGGTCTTCCCCGGCACCGTCGACGAGCTCGAGTTCTCCGCGCCCAACATCTCGGCCGGCACGAAGGCCGTGCGTCTCGGGCGCTACGTCGTGCGCGTCGCCGCGCTCGCGACGGACACGACGATCGAGCTGGAGCCGAACCTCATGGCCTACCCCCATGGGCTCCTCGGGGCGGCCGGCGCGAACTTCCTCGGCTTCCTCCCGCAGGACGCGGGCGTGCTCCTCCTCGGCGAGGAGCTGATCGGCTACGAGAGCTACGACGCGGCGACGGGCACGGTCACGATCGCGCCCAACGGCCGCGGGATCCTCGGCACGACGCCGCGGCCCCACGGCGTCTACGAGACGGCGGTCTTCCTCGAGCACCTGAAGGTGACGCAGCTCGCCTCCGGCGTCGCCGCGACGGACGCGGCACTGGAGGTGGAGGACGTCTCCGAGTTCGCGCCCGAGGGCACGCTCCTGATCGGCTCGGAGCTGATCCACCACACGCGCATCCAGGGCACCCGCTTCGAGATGCCCGGCTTCGAGGACGAGGCCGAGGACGGCGCCGGAGCCGTGCCCGGCGGCGCGCCCGGAACGGTCGCAGTGGCGGGCCGTCGCCAGGGGAACGGCATCTTCCGCGGCCGCTACGGCTCGCTCGCGGTCTCCCATGGAGGCGGCGAGCTCGTGTTCCGCTTCCCGTTCCGCTACTGGGACCGCTGGGTGCCGGGCTCCGACGCGCCGGAGGTGCACTCCCTGCAGGTCGACCATCGCTCGGTCTCCGCCTTCTTCCGCCGGCTCTGGTGGAAGGAGAAGTCCGACGACCCGAACGTCTCCGTCGAATGCCTCGCGCGGCTCGACGGCCGCAGCCGATGGACGGCGGAGCCGAATCGAGCCGACGGTCTCTGGCTCTTCACGAAGCCGAGCGTCGACGGCGGCGCGAACCGCATCGAGCGGGGCGGCGAGCGGCTCGAGATGCGCTTCGGCGTGCGCTACGCCGTGGACGCCTTCGACGTGATCGTGCCGATGACGAACGACTTGAAGCGCAGCGAGAGCTGGAAGCGCGTGCCGCGCCTCGACGCTTCGGTGCTGGAGGTCCTCCAGGCGACGCGCGTGCTGCGCCGGGAGGAGCGGCGGTGAGACGCTCCCGCGGGTTCACGCTGGTGGAGCTCCTGCTGGTGCTGGCGCTCCTCCTCGCCTTCTCCTGGATGGCGTTCCGTCTCCTCTCCGGGGGCCTCGACATCTGGAAGACCTCCGAGGACTCCCGCGACAAGGAGGAGCGAGCGCGCACGGTCTTCGATCTCGCGCGCCTCGACCTCGCGCAGACCGACGCGTCGTCCACCTCGCCCTTCGTCGTCGATCACGCGGAGGCGCAGTCCGACGGCGAAGCGCTCTGGTGGCCGCGCCTCCGGTTCGTGCGCGTCCTCGGCCGGGCCGAGGAGGCTCGCTTCCTCGCGGGCCTCGCGGCGGCGGGTCCCGTGGCGACGGCCGGGGTCACGTCCGCCTCGACGCCCGTCGTGCCGGCGGCGGCGAAGCCCGCCGTGCCTGCGTCGACGTCGCGGCTCCTGGAGGTCGCCTACGCCGCCGTGGACGACCCCGGCTCCAAGGACCCGGCGCTCCTCGTGCTCCGCCGCGCCGTCCGCCTGCGCGAGGAGCCGGGATCCCCCGGCTCGATCTTCGCCCACGACTGGTTCGAGCGGGCGAAGGGAGGATTCGCCGATCAGTCCCACGAGATCGTGGGCGGCGTCCTCCACTTCGGCCTCGCCCTCGCGACCTCCGGCACGGCCGACTGGGACGCGCCGGCCGACGCCGGCGGTCCCGAGATCGCCTGGGACTCGACGCGCGGCGAGTTCCTCGCCCCCGGGGCACGCGTGCCGAACCTCTTCCGTCTCGCCCTCGGGACGGGCGTGCATCCGCGCGAGCGCGTCGTGCCGCGAAGGATCCGCATCCAGCTCGTGCTCGACCGCGAGGAGCCCGACCGCCGCGTCGTGCGTCTCGCGAAGGCGATCGACTCGAGGGAGAACGACCTCCCGCTCGACGACCCGCGCCCGCTCTCCGTCGGCCCCGGAGACGTGGTGAAGATCGGCACCGAGTGGATGGTCGTCGCGAGCGCCGAGCCGCGGCGGCTCCGCGTGCGGGTGCGGGGGGCGATGGGCACCCGCAGCTCCACGCACGCCGAGGGCCTCGCGGTGCATGTGGGGCGGAGCTTCGTTCTGGAGGTGCCGATCGCGACCTTCCGCGATCCGCTGCCGCGATGAGGCTCGTCCCGCACTCCCGTCCGATCCGCCGAGCGCGCGCACCGCGCGGCGGAGCCGGCGGCTTCACGCTGATCGAGATGATCGTCGCCATGGGGATCCTCGTGATCGGCGTGAGCTCGATCCTCGGGCTCCTCTCCTTCGGAGCGGCCCTGCAGCGCACGGCCGAGGCGCGCAACGAGGCGTCCCTCGCGGCGGCCCAGATGGTCGCCTCCCTGCGGGACGACCCCGCGCTCTTCCCGATGCAGCCCGACGGGTCGGTCGGTGCGCCCGCCGCCCTCGTCCTGGAGCGGCCGGTGCCGGGCCACTCCCGCCTCGTCGCGCGGATCGAGCTGCGCGAGAACCCCCTCCTCGCGGGCGAATACATCGCCACCGTCGAGATCGGCTGGAAGGAGCGAGGGAAGCGCCGTCTCGAGACATTCCGTACCATCCTCCAGAGAGAAGTGCCCTTCGCGCACCGGCTCGAGATCGAGATGCGGGGCTCGCCGCCCCCGGTCGATCGCTGAGCCTCGCGACGAGGGCCGGAGCACCGACGATGCACGATCCGATCTCCACCACGCGCCTCGCGCTGCTTCCCGCGGCGCTCCTCCTCGCCCTCGCGGTGCCGCTCGGCGGGGCCGCGGTCCATGGAATCGCGCTCCCCGGGGCAGCTTCCTCCGGAGCCTCCTCCGACGGAGGCGACGAGCAGGGCAAGTTCATCCCGCTGCGCGACGGCGAGATCCTCGTGGGGGAAGTCGCCGATCACGACGAAGAGGGCCTCGAGGTGAAGCGCCTCGACAACGGAGGCATCGTGCGTCTCCGGTGGACCCAGCTCGCGCCTCCCTTCGAGCAGGCGCTCCGCGCCGAGTTCGGCTACGTCGACCTCACCTCGGACGAGATCCTCGTGGAGGTCGACGAGCTCGTGCTGCGCGACGGCAGCCGCCGCGTCGGCACGATCCTCGAGTCGGGCGACCAGGGGATCCTGCTGAAGGAGAAGAACAGCACGCTCCTCTACACGCGGGAGATGCTCGACGGGGAGCCCGGCCGCGTCCGCATCCCGGCCCTCGACGTCTACACGCGCGAGGAGCTCTACCGGGACGAGCTCGGCCGGCACGACCTCACGACGGCCCTCGGCCACCTGGAGCTCGCGCGCTACCTGGAGAAGATCTCCGACTTCGAGCACGCGATGGAGCACTACCGGAAGGTCTCCGAGCTCGAGCCGGCGAAGCACGCGGGAGAGGTCTCCTCGGCGCTCGCGCGCTGCGAGCAGCGCAAGGCGCGGCAGGACGAGATCGACTACCTCGCGGAGATCCAGGTGCAGCGCGTCCGCCGGAAGTGGGATCTGGCGCTGCAGCTCTGCGCCGAGTTCCCGGCGAAGTTCCCGCGGAGCGACGCGCGCACGCGCGAGGACGTGGAGAAGCGCAAGGCGAACATCGAAACGTCGAAGCACGCCGACTACGTGAAGCGCGTGCACGAGCGCTACCACGAGCGCGTCGAGCGCCGCATCCGCGACAAGTCGCTCGACCGCAAGCTCGGGCTCTCCGCCGCCGTCGCCTGGGTGAACCGCGAGGCGCGCAAGGAGGTCGTGGCCGCCGTCGCCGCGATCCTCTCCAAGGAGTCCGCCGAGTTCACCGAGGCGAACGTCCAGAAGCTCTGGACCGAGCGGAACGCCGATCCGAAGACGCGGCCGCGCGTGCGCCAGGTGAGCTACGGGAACGCCACCTTCACGCTCGGCAAGCAGAAGGCGAAGGACGGCGTGTCGAACCTGCTGTCCGTCACGGGCGCGCCCGGCGCCGCCGGCCCCGTGAAGTCGCAGGAGGAGAAGGACCTCGAGGCGAAGATGAAGCGTCTCCTCGAGCGCCAGGGCGGCGGCAGCGGCAACAACCAGGGAGCGAAGAAGCCCGAGACGGCCGAGGAGTGGTACCTCCGCGCGCCGAGCTTCGAGCGCTACCAGTTCCTCCTCTCGACCTACGTCGAGAACGCCGGCGACATGGAGATCGTCGACCGCCTCGCGCGCCCCTGCGGCACGTGCGGCGGGCGCGGGTACTACGAGACCTTCACGACGGGTCAGGCGGAGCCGACGGTGAGCGTCGGCGGCCGCAGCGGCGGCGGGAACAGCGGCGGGGGCGGCTCGGGCCTCGTGCAGGTCGAGTGCCCCACGTGCCACGGCGTCCAGGTGCAGCGCATGCTGCGATACCGCTGAGCGACCTCGCGCGACGGGGACTCCACGGCACGCGGGCGGGGCTCGGCGCGATCCTGGCGGCCGCCCTCGCGGCCTGCGGCGCGTCGCGTGCGGTCGACGGCGCGCCCGGAGGGACGCCCGTCGCACGCGAGCTGGCGCCTCCGCGTGAGCGCCCCGCGATCCCGGCGCCGCAGGCGTCCCGGGAGTCCGCGTCCGGTCCCGCGTCGGCGCAGGCGACGGGCTCGCGGCCCGAGGCCGAGCGCCTCGTCGCGCGCGCCGCCGGCGAGGCGATCACCGTCGGTCAGGCCTTCGAGGCGCTCCTCTTCCACCATCGCGACGTGACCCTCGAGGTCATCCGCAAGCTCGCTGGCGACGCGATCCTCCGCGCCGAGGCGCGGCGACTCGGCGTCGTGGTGCGCGCCGAGGACGTCGACGCGGGTGTGCGCCAGGCCTTCGAGCACCTGCGGGAGCGCCTCGAGCTCGAGTATGGGCCCGAGATGAGCCTCGACCGCTTCTTCGCGGAGGACCTGCAGACGTCGAGCGGCGAGTACGCGGCGCGTCTGCGGTCCTTCGTCGAGACGAGCCGGCTCGCGGCGCTCCTCGTCCGCTACGACGAGATCTGCAACGAGCGCGTCGTGGTGCGCGAGATCGCCGTGCGCGACCGCGCGGCGGCGCAGGCGGTCCTCCAGCGCGCGCGCGACGGGGCCGACTTCGCCGTGCTGGCGCGGAACGAGTCGATCGCGCCCTCGCGACGCGATGGAGGGCGTCTGCCGCCCTTCGACCGCGAGCTGGAGCATCCCCTCGTGGAGCCTGCCTTCGCGACGCCCGTCGGCGAGATCGGCGGGCCCATCGAGGATGCGCGCGGCGGCGTCGCCGTCTTCCGCATCTTCCGCGTGCTGGAGCGGATCCCGGGGCGCGACGCGCCCTTCGCCGCGCACGAGGACGAGATCCGGTCGGGCCTGCAGGACCTCCCGATCGATCGCACGGAGTACGAGACCTACATGCGCAAGCAGGGCCGCCGCTACGACGTGGAGATCCTGCCGCAGCGCTGACGGCGAGCGGCGAAGGTCCCGGGAATGGGGTCAGACCCCTTTCCCGGGAGCCGGGCCCCGCCGTCGCCTCGGGGGTCTCCGGCTGGTACTTTCCTCGCCCCGCGAGCCGGCCCGACCCTGGCTCGCACGACCGTGCCCGAATCCGACGAGCCCGTCCGCGACGACGCGGCCCTCCTCGAAGCCGAGGAGGCCGCCGGCGCGTCCGTGCCCGAGCCGAAGGAGGCGGCGCCGGAAGAGGTGGCGCAGGTGGTCGACGATCTCCACGTGCCGCAGCCGCGTCGGTCGCCGCGCGGCGCGCGCCGGCGCAAGGCGCAGCCGGAGTCGAGCGACGCGCAGGAGACGTGCGAGCCGGACGCGTCGATCGACACGGGCGACGCGTCGAGCGGCGACGCGGCAGCCTCCGAGCTCGAGGCCGGCGACGAAACCGAGGACGCCGCGTCGGAGCCCGACCCCGTCCCCGACGCGAACGCGGACGACCGCGCGCTCCCGGCGCTCCCCGACGACGCCACGCCCGAGCTCGTCGGGCGCGTCGCCGCGGCGCTCGTCTTCGCGTCCGACCGCCCGATCCCCGCGGCGCGCCTCGCCCAGCTCCTCGGCCAGCCCCAGGGCCGGCTCCGATCCGCCCTGGAGGGATTCGCGGAACGCCTTCGGACCATCGAGTCTCCCTTCGCCCTGACGGAGATCGCCGGCGGCTACCGCTTCCTCACCGACCCGGCGCTCGCCCGCTGGGTCGCCGGCCTTCGCGGCGAGCAGAAGCGCGAGCGCCTCTCGGCCGCCGCTCTCGAGACGCTCGCGATCGTCGCGTACCGCCAGCCGGTCTCGAAGAGCGAGATCGAGGCGATGCGCGGCGTGCAGGTCGGCCCCATCCTCCGATCGCTGCTCGAGCGCGGCCTCGTCCGCGTCACCGGGCGCGCCCCCGTGCCCGGACGGCCGCTCCAGTACGGCACGACGCGGGAGTTCCTCGACCGATTCCATCTCTCCACGCTGAAGGACCTTCCCACGGTGGAGGAGCTCACGCGCTCGTAGGTCCGCGCGTGCGGCGCTTCGGGCGCCGGCGAGCTCCTGCGCGGGCCGCGAACGCTCCCTCCGATCCGTCCCTCTCGACGCCTCCTCCTCCAGCCTCCGGTCCTTCGATTTCCCTCCCTGCCGGCGCGCGACGCGCCGCCGGCGACTCGACGCCTCCTCCAGGACGCCCACGCGCATGTCGCTGTATCAGACCTTCAAGAAGATGCAGACCGGTCCCGTGATGATCGGGGTCGCCATCTTCGCGCTGCTCACCTTCACGATCACCGGAGCGGTCATCGCGACGTTCGCCCCCGACCGCACGGGGCCGAGCGAGATGCATGTCACGCTGCCGTCGGGCGCCAAGAAGAAGTTCACGCCCGAGGACCGCGCCCTCGCGGGTCTCGCCCTGGAGGTGTTCTTCCCGCCGACGCAGCAGGGCCGCGGAGGACTCTGGGCCATCGCTCAGTCGGGCCAGGTCCGCAACCTCCAGCAGAAGCTCTTCGAGTTCTTCTTCGTCGGCTTCGGCGCGGCGGGGGACCACAAGTCGAAGAACAACGAGGTGCTGCAGGCGATGCTGCTGACGGCCCTCGCGCGCGACCAGGGAATCGCCATCGCGAAGGAGGAGCTCTCCGACTGGGTGACGGAGGCCTTCGAGACGGCCGACCAGTACCGCGCCGTCTGCCGCCACCTCTCCCTGCCGATCCCGACCTTCGAAGCGGCGCTCCGCGAGGCGCTCCTGCTGAAGCGCGTGATGAGCATCCTGCAGGCGCAGGTGCCCGTGCCCTCGGGCGACGAGATCGTGGCGCGTTGGGCCGAGAAGAACGAGCGGTTCACCTTCGAGGTGGCGAGTCTTCCGATCGCCGACGCGCGCGCGAAGCTCGACCCCGAGAAGGTGACGAACGACGACCTGCAGTCGTGGTTCTCGGCGCGCGACGAGTTCGAGAACAGCAAGTTCCGCCGCCCCGAGACCTTCGTCCTCGAGGGCCTCGCCGTGTTCGATCCGTCGGCGGCGCAGGCGGAGGCCTTCGAGGCGCTCGTCGCCGCCGCGACGGTGCAGGACTCGGACGCCCGGACGTACTTCGACCTCGCGAAGGCCGTGCGCTTCCGGAAGTCGGCCGATCCCGGCGCCGATCCCGCGGTGACGCTCCCCGAGAGCGCGCCCGTCTACTTCGAGTTCGACGAAGTGAAGGACCGCGCGATCCGCGAGACCCGCGTTGCCCGCGCCCTCGAGAAGGTCGCGAGCGAGGTGCGCGAGGCGCTGAGCCAGCCGGGCTTCGATCTGAAGACGATCGGCGAGAAGTACGGCCTCGCCCACTGGACCTCCGGCGACCCGAAGGTCTACGCGGACGTCGCGACGATCCCGGTGCACGGCTGCCCCGGCATCCAGATCCCGCTCACGGACGCCAAGGAGGGAGAGCTCCTCCCCACCTACCAGGCGGCGCCGGGCGCGATCCAGATCACGCGCCTCGTGAAGAAGAACCCGTCGCGCATCCCCGAGGTGGAGGAGATCCGCTCGGAGATCCTCGCCGACTATCTCGACGAGAAGGCGCAGGCGGCCGCGAAGGAGGAGATGCTGAAGCTCGCCGACGCGCTGAAGGACGCCACGGGCGACGACCGGCTCGTGCGTCTCGCGTCGGAGCGTGGCCTCGCCTGCGAGACGCTCGCGCCGATCGCCCGCTCGCGCCGCGAGGACCCCGACTTCGCGGACGCGCCGCGCGACGTGTCGCGCTTCCTCGCGGAGCAGCGCGGATTCGGCGCGCAGCGCCCTGGCGCTCCCGTCGACCCGTTCGCGCTCGCCGTGGGCGACGTGGGCGGTCCCCTCGTCGACGCCTCGAGCGAGAAGAAGGCCGTGTACGTCGTGCGCGTGAAGGAGCGGGTGAAGCCGGGCCTCCCGGACATGACGGCCGTCGACTGGTCCCAGGCGCGCGACGCGATCGTGTCGGAGCTCCGGCGCGAGAAGCTGCAGGAAATGGTCTCCTCGGAAGCGCTGTCGGCGTCCCTGCACTTGACCTACCCCGAGACCCCGAAGGACGGAGCGCAGTAGCGCTCTTCGAGGGAAGGAGCGCGTGGGGATCCTGCTCCTGCGCGCGGCGCTGCTCGCCGGCGTCGCGGGGCTCGGGATCTCCTGCGCCGTGGAGCCGGCGGCGGCTCCGGATCCGGCGACGCCTGCGGGCCCCCGCGCCGCCCGGGCCGCGGCGCCGGAGCCGTTCCCCGCGCGCGAGGCGCCGGCGGCCCTGCGGGAGACGGCCCTCCGCTTCGCGGCCCTCGGGCGCGAAGGGGGCCTCGCCCACGCGCTGCTCGCGGAGCTCTGCCTGCTCGCGCCGAAGCGCCTCGCCGGCTCCGAGGGCGCGGCGGCGGCCGTCGATTGGGCCGAGGCCACCCTGCGCCGCCTCGGCTTCGACGCCGTGCGCCGCGAGCCCGTCGAGGTGGCCGTCTGGACGCGCGGTGTGGAGGAGGAGGCGACCGTTCGCGCCGGAGACGACGTCTTCGAGACGCTGCGCGTGTGCGCCCTCGGCGGCAGCCCGGGCACGCCGCCGGAGGGCCTCGAAGCCGAGGTGGTGCGCGTCGGGAGCGTGGCGGAGCTGGAGCGGCTCGACGCGCGCGCGCGCGGGAAGATCGTCTTCTTCGACGGAGCGATGGATCCGAGCGACCCCGACACCTTCCGCGCCTACGGCGCCGCCGTCGATCAGCGGAGCCGCGGCGCGATCGCGGCCTCCCGCGCGGGAGCGATCGCGGCCCTCGTCCGCTCCATGACGACGCGCCTCGACGACGCGCCCCACACGGGGGCGATGCGCGTGCGCGATGCCGACGGCACCGAGGCGGTGCCCGCCGCCGCCGTGAGCACGCTCGGCGCCGAGCGCCTCGCGGCGCTGCTCCGCACGGCGCGCGAGCCCGTCCGCCTGCGGCTGCGTCTCGGCTGCCGGTGGAACGGCACGCGCCGGAGCTGGAACGTCGTCGGCGAGATCCGCGGCGCGGAGCTCCCGGACGAGATCGTTCTCGTGGGCGGCCACCTCGACGCGTGGGACGTGGGCCAGGGCGCGCACGACGACGGCGCGGGGTGCGTGCAGTCGATGGAGGCGCTGCGTCTCGTCCGCGCGGCGGGGATCCGGCCGAAGCGCACGCTCCGCTGCGTCCTCTTCATGAACGAGGAGAACGGCCTCGACGGCGCGCGGGCCTACGGCGAAGCGCACGCCGCGGAGACGCACGTCTTCGCCATCGAGTCCGACCGAGGCGGCTTCGCGCCCCGCGGCATCGGCACCACGGCGACGGGGGCGCTCCGCGACCGCATCGCCGAGGCCGTCTCCGCGGCGGGATTCCTCGGCGAGCTGCGCGTCGTGGAGGGCAACGGCGGTGCCGACCTGATCCCGCTCCGGCAGCGCGGCGTGCCCGTCGGGGAGCTCCTCCCCGATCCCGCCCGCTACTTCGACTTCCACCACAGCGAGAACGACGTGCTCGAGGCCGTCGAGGCCGGACCGCTCCAGGACGGCGCGACGCTGCTGGCGACGGTGCTGGTGTCGGTCGCGGGGTAGCGCGGCGGCGCCGTCAGAAGCGCACGCTCACGATCTCGCCCGGCACGAGGGCGACGGGGCGTCGCATCGCCTCGACGCCGTCGCGGTAGAGGACGATCGTGACCCCCGAGTCCTCCACGGCGAGGACGTCGGAGCCACCGGAGCCGACGGCGAATCGCTCGCCTCCCCAACGGCCGGACGCCTGGATGAGGTTCATCGAGAGTTCCGCCCCGGAGGCGTCGAGCACGGCGATCTCGCCGCGCGCGGCGTCCTCCGGGAGCTCCACCCGGAAGTGGCAGCGCATCGGCACGCGCACGTCGAGCTTCTCGATCGCGCCCTTCGAGAGCTCGGCGAGGCCGCCCTCCACGTGGCGCCCGAACTCGACGGGGAGGATCGTGTCCCCGTCGAGGCGGAGGTAGGCGAGCGTCTTCGGCACGTCGCGGAGCGCGAAGCGCCCCTCGGCGTCGGTGACGACGCCCTCGAGACCCTCGTGGTGCGTGCCGATCACCTGCCCCTCGAAGCGCGTTCGGAAGGGATCGCACTGGGGACGCACGTGCACGCCCGCGATCGGCTTCCCGTCGCGCGAGCGCACGGTGCCCGCGACCCTCGGGAAGAGACCGTCGATCGGCATCCGGACGACGGCGTTCTCGGTGCCCGGCGCCGCGACGACCGGCTCCGACTGCAGCAGCGTCGCGGGGTCGATCGCGCGCAGCGTGTAGGCGCGGTCGAGGAGCCCGTCGATTCGGAACTTCCCGTCGAGGTCGGCTTCCACGCGGCGCCACCCGGAGTCGCCCTCGCCGGCGAGCAGCGACTCCACGTGGGTCGGACCGCCCCGCGATCCCACGCCGAAGAACGTGGGGTCGTCGACCCAGACGCAGGCCCCCGGGAGCGGAGCGCCCTTCGGATCGAGGACCACGCCGGCCACCGCGCGCGTCTCGCCGCCGAGCCGCAGCGTCACCGAGCGCGGCCAGCGAATCGACCCGTCGGGCTCCGGGGCCGGGCGGTGCTCCGCCGGGAGGAAGCCGCGCTGCACCGCCAGCAGCGCGCGCGGCGTCGCGCCGAAGCGCGTGTTCCACGAGCGCGGATCGTCGCGCACGAAGCGGAACGTTCCCGCGTCGTCGGTGGTCGTGGCGTCGAGCCCGAAGGAGACGCGTGCCCCCGCGACCGGCACGCCGCCGGGATCGACGACGGTGCCGGACACGAGCTCCGCCGCTTCCGCGGGCCGCTCGAGGACGACGCGCAGCGCCAGATCGGAGACCTCCGGAAGGGGCTGCGCCGCGGGAACGAACCCGTCGTGGCGCGCGGCGAGCGTGGTCCCGCGCGTCGACGCGACGGGGGAGAGCGCGAAGCGCCCCTCGTCGTCGGAGATCGTCGAGGGCTCGAGCACCTCCGAGAAGTCGAGCGCCACGGGGAACCGCGCGCGGAAGTCGGACGGGAGCTCGAGCGCGAGGACGGCGCCGGCGACGGCCGCGCCGGACGCGTCCACGACGCGTCCGCCGACGGCGAGCCGCGGCGCGACGACGACGGTGGGTTCCCGCTCCGGAGAGCCGAGCCGCGCGACGCCGGCGAGCACCGTCGTGAAGGCCGGGTCGGCGGAGAGGAGGCGGGCGCCGTCGGCGGGAACGTCGATCTCGAAGGCGCCGCCGAGACCGCTCTCGGCGGCCGCGGGCCGTGCGAGGGCCTGGTGCTCCTCGTCGGACGCTGCGACGCCGATCCGGAACCCCGTGAGGGCGTGACCGTCGGCGTGGAAGACGCGGCCGCGCACGCGACGGGGC
>CAZJHD010000047.1:0-34337 GCA_964545855.1 uncultured Planctomycetales bacterium | reverse complement strand
TCGGCCGCCACGGCGGCGAGGCGGCGGGCATCGACGAGACCGGACGGCAACGCGGCGGCGCCGCGCCGCGCGAGGGAGCGCTCCCGGTGCGCGCGCGCCGCGAGCGCGGAATCGGCGGGCGCGGGGTCGAGGGCGCCGCGGAGGAGACGCACGGTGCACGAGCCCGCGGAGGCTCCCCCCTTCGCGATCACGCGGACGCGCAGCGGCCCGCCGACCACCGGCGCGAGGACGAGGTGGGCGTCGGTCTCCGTCCCCGAGTCGTCGTCGGAGGCGAGGAGCGCGCCCGAGTCGTCCTCGACGGCGATCGCCACGTCCGCGTCGTGGCTCTCCGCGAGGAGCGTGAGCGGCTCGACGACGGAGACCTCGAGGCGCAGGCCGTGCCCCTCGCCTCCGATCCGATCGAGTGGGATCGCGAGTGAGTCGCCGACGGAGATCCGCGCGGGGAGAGGGGCCGGCTCCGGCGGTGCGGGCTGCGACGCGGGCTGGGATTCCTGCGGCGCGAGGACGAGGAGGAGCGACAGCGGAACGGACAGAGCCATCGGCGACTCGAGGGTTGCCGGGAGCATCGCATTGGCAGCAGTCCCCCGGGTAGCCCCCGGGCCGCTCTCCGCGCGCGAGCCGCGCGAGAGCGCCGCCGTCAGACGAGCCCGCCGAGGAACGGGAGGAGCGAGGTCGTCCGGATTCCCTCGCCGGAGACTCGATCCACCTTCGGCTCGCGCGTGAGCTGCCACGCTTCGACACTCGGGAAACGCTCCTTCAGGTAGCGCAGCCCCCGCGGCACGCCTTTCCCGGCGGATTTGCACTCCAGGAACTGGAGGGGCTTGCGGTCCTCGACCACCACGAAGTCCACCTCGCGTCCGTCGATGTCGCGGAAGTAGCGCAGCTCGAGGTCGCGGCCGCGCGTGTCGCGCTGATAGTGGCACCACTTCAGCAGGTGGCTCGCGACCAGATTCTCGAGGCGCGGCCCGGGCTCCGGAACGAGGGACCAGTCCCAGTGGTAGTGCTTCGGCGGCTTCCGAACGGCGCGGATGCGCGGCGCGCCGAAGGGGTAGATCCGGTAGACGAAGTAGAGCCGCTCGAGGATGTCGCACCAGCGCACGACGGTGGCGTGGGAGACCTGGAGGTCCTCGCGCAGCGCGTTGTAGGAGAGGGGCGAGCCCACGAGCTCCGGGAGCCGGAGCGCGAGCCGTTCCAGCGCGTCGATCTCCGTCACGCGCTCGAGATCCCGAAGATCCTCGCGGACGAGCCGCGATCGGTACTCGAGCGTCCAGCGCTTCTTCTCCTCCAGGCTGCCCGCGAGAAAGGGCTCCGGGAAGCCGCCGAGCAGGAGCAGTGCGTCGAGCTCCCTCGGCGTGCGAAGCCCGAGCTCCGCGACGCTGAGCGGATGGAGCTGATGGAAGTGGTAGCGGCCCTGCAGGGAGTCGCCTCCGCGGCGATACAGATCGAGGCGAGCGCTCCCGGTCACGAGGATCTGGATCTCGTGGCGGCGCTTGTCGAAGAGGCCCTTCAGGACGTTGCGCCAGGGCCGGTGCTTGTGGATCTCGTCGAAGACGACGAGGCCGCGACCCGCGGGCCACTCGCGACGCAGGATGCGCTCACGGTCCGCATCGAAGTCCCAGTTGAAGTAGCGCTCCTCGGCGTCGCCGAGCAGCGACCGGGCGACGGTGGTCTTGCCCACCTGCCGGGGCCCGCCGAGGAAGACCATCTTCTTCGCCAGGTCCTTGCGGAGAGCCGCCTCGAGATAGCGCCCGCGTTCCGATTCCACGACAGGTGAGGATACTCGCGAGTATTTTCACATGGGGGTGAAAAACCCCTGGCTCGTGCGTCGCCCTCGACTCACCGTCGCATCTCGACCGGCAACCGGATCTCGAGCGGCGCGGGCGGCGCGACGTCGCGCTCCAGCTCCACGACGCGGCCGTCGTCGAGCTCGACGCGGAGCTCCAGGCGGCCCGCCTGGATCGACGGGAGCGTCGCGGGCGCGCCGTCGAGGCGCGCCCAAGGCGGCGGGACGAGAGGGTAGGCCGCGTAGACGCCCGTCGTCGGCTGGAGACTGAACTCGTGCCACGCCTCCGCGAGGCGGTCGCGCACGAGGAGCGTCGCGCCGCGGACGGGCCGCCCGCGCGCGTCGCGCACGAAGACCGTCAGGTCGCCCGCCGGGATCTCGCCGAAGTCGGGGAGCGTGGTCGTCTCGCCGTCGGCGAGGCGCGCCGGCACGCCGCTCCATTCGTCGACGCTGCCGAGCTGGTGGTAGACGTGGATCGGACCCGGCGGCAGCGATGCCGCCACGAAGCGCGCGTCGTCGCCCGTCTTCGGGAACGGGATCACGACGTCCCACGCGCTCGCCCCGAGCGCGCTCCGATCGGACCGGAGCCAGAGGCGCGGGCCTGCGACGCCGTGATGGGCGAATCGCTCCGTGCGGCCGTTCCGGAAGCCGAGGATCATCGAGCCGTGGAGCGTCGCCGTGAGGCGAGGCGCCGCGATCCGAATGCGCTCGCCGGGAGCGACGGTGAACTCGCGGAAGAGCGTTCCCCGGTAGCTCCGGCTGTCGAGGCGCACGAAGTAGGTCCCCGGCCCGGGGAGCCGCGCCTCCACCGTGCCGTCGGGGAGATCCTCGACGCGCGGACGGGGCGCGCGACGTGGTGCCGATGCGTCGAGGGTCACCGCCATGGCGCCGGCCGGTCCGCCCGGGAGCGTGTCACCGGTCTGGACCGAGACGAGCCACTCGGCTGCGTCGATCCGTCGGGGCAGCTCGACGATGCAGATCGGGAGCGCGTCCTCGGCGAGGTCGACGCGCGTCGTCTCGCCGCTCCGCGCCGCGAAGCTCCTCCCGCGCAGGAGCCGGTTCCCGCCGTCGAGCACGACGGCGTCGTAGGCGCCGGGCGCGAGACGCGCGGAGATCGTCTCCCCCTCCTGCCACGCCTTCGCCCGCCGCACGCTGCGCGTCGTCCCCGACGGCGCGACGCGGAGCGTCTCGCCGCGCTGGAGACCCGTGAACACGATCTCCGCGTCGCGGGGCGCGGGCTCGACGGTGACGTGCGCGCCGGCGTCCCAGTGGAAGCGCATCGGCTCGAAACCCTCGGCATGCACGACGGCCGTCCGCAGCGTGCCGGCGGGGCCGAGGACCGAGACCTCCCCGCGCGCATCGGCCACGAGCGTCCCGAGCAGGATCTCGGCGCCCCAGGCGGCGCCCTGCGTCTGCTCCGGCAGCAGCCGCGCGAGGATCACGACGCGCGCCCCGGCGACGGGCTCGCCTCTCGCGACGACGCGCAACGAGCGCGGCACGTCCTCCTCGAAGGAGACCTCGGGCGTCACGACGTCCGGGAAGCTGAGCGTTCGGTCGAGCGTGCGGACGACGAGCCGCGGCAGGTGTCCCGGCGCCTCGACGCGCAGGACGTGCTCGCGTTTCCCTCCCAGGAACGTTGCGCCCGGCAACGGGCTCCATTCCTCGCCGTGGAGCCAGGCGACGGATACCTCGTCGGCGCGCATGCCTCGCAGCGGGATCGTCACGGGCACGAGACCCTGCATCTCGATGCGGAGCGGTGCATCGAAGCCGTCGCGAACCTCGGAGAACGCATCCCCCGGCCCGTGGACCGAGAGCCAGCGACGATCCTGGTGGACGTCGGAGGCCACGAGGAAACTCCCCGCCGCGTCCGTCACGGCGACGGAGCCGAGGCCGTCGCCGAACCAGCGCGGTCGGTCACCGAAGCCGACGCGCCAGCCGGAGAGCGGAGCGCCGTCCTTCGCGACGACGACGCCGGAGACGACGGTCCGCTCGGCGGCGGCTGAGACTCGCGCGCCTTCGACGTCGAGCGTCCCGAGGTCGAGCACGCTGCCCGAGGGCGCCTCGATCCCGAGGACGAGCGGTCGCGCGTGCGAGACCGACGCGACGACGAGCGTGACGTCGGAATCGGCGAGCCGCCCGGCGCGGAGCTCGAAGCTCCCGTCGTCGTGAGTCCGCGTCTCGGCGGCGGGCGGGCTGGAGCGCGCGAAGTAGGCATGCATCGGCTGCTGGAGGACCACCCGCGCCGACGCGACGGGCTCCTTCGATGCGTCGACGACGCGGCCGCGGATCGTGACGTCGTACACCGCCGGATCGGCGGCGGGGACGACCCGGTCCTGCGAACGCAGCGCGGGCGCCGCCTGCGCGGCGAGGGCGATCGCCGCGAGCGCGAGGGCCGAGGTCGCTCTCCGGAGCATTGCGATCGGCTCGCGTCAGTCCTTCTGGTCGACGTTCACCGGCGCCGTCGCCTTGGGAACGTCCTTCCCGGGGTACTTCACCTCCACCACCCAGAGGCCGGGGTCGAGCCCCTCGAACGACTTCGACCACGTGCATCCCCCGAGGGCGAGCTGCACCGTCATCGTGATCGTCGTCGACCCAGGCCCGCGAACGGTCACCTCGACGGAGTTGCTCACGGCCGGATCGGCGAAGCCCCAGGCGCTCACGGAGCCGTTCGTCTGGCCGGGCCTCGACGCCATCGATGCCGCGCCCACGACGGAGAGGGACTTCCCGATCCCCAGGTCCTCCGTGGTCACGTTGGAGACGATCTTCGCCTCGATGAGGACCTGCTTCGGCGTCACGTTCAGCAGGAGCGAGTCGTCGGTCTTCAGGAGCGCGAGCGCCGCCTTCTTCGCCGACTTGAGGGCCGCGTCGCTCCCCTTCGAGTAGATCTTGAGCGCGTCCTGAACCGCCTTGTCCCACTTGTCGCAGCTCCCCGACTGGAAGGCCCGCGGGAAGAAGGGGAGCGCCGCGCCTCCCCCGACCAGCACGTCCTGCGCTCCCTCGCCGAGGGCGTTCACGGTCGATTCGGTGCAGGCCGCGAGGTCGAGCTGGAGCTCCGAGAGCAGGCTCCAGTACGCGAAGAACGCCTGCGCGTCGCTGAGGAAGCCGTCGTCGTAGTCGTCGAGGAGGTCCTTCATGTCGAGATTGAAGGCCTTGATCTTGTCCTTGATCTGCTTGCTCAGACCCTTGAGCCCGAGCTTCGCGAGACCGGCGAACTCCTTGGTGAGCAGAGACACGTTCGGGATCACGACGACGGGAACCGCCGTCGTGCTGACCTCGTCGCATTCGACGCCCTGGGGATTCGTGCCGACGCCGTCGACGTCGATCGCCACGAAGGTGACGCCGACCTGGAGCCCGACGATCTTCCACGTGTGAGAGGTCTTCGGATTGTTCGAGTTCGCGCTGATCGCCACGCGCGTCGGATCTCCGACGGTGGCCGTGAGGAACGCCTTGCACTTCGAGTGGTCGACCGCGCTGAGCTTCGCGAACTTCCCCACCTCCACGACGATGCCCTCCTTCGGAGTCGGCGTGATCTCGTGGGCGCGGGCGGCGGAGGACGCGAGCGCGACGCACGCGCCGGCGGCCACGGCGAGGAGGAGGGAGAGACGGAGGGGAACGAGGCCGTTCGTCATGGGAAGACTCGCGGAGCGCGGCGGGCCGGCGCGGGATGCGCGGGCGACCCCCGAATCCTCCTCGCGCACCGGCCCCGCTGTCGAGCGGGGAACGCTCCGAGGTCGTGGAAGGATCGGCGCCGGGCTTCGGCCGGCTGCGAGCGGCGGCGATCTCCCCACAGCCTCTCTCCGTTCGCCGCTGCCGCGGTCCGAGGCATCACGGCGCCATGGCCCCGCGCGAGACGCCGGACGACGCGTCGCGACCCCTCGTGGAGCGCGCAAGCCACGGCGACGTCGGCGCCGTCGACGCGCTCCTCGCGAAGCACCTGCCTGGGTTGGAGCGCTACGTCCGGAAGCGCGCGGGAGCCGCCCTCGGAGCGCGCGAGTCGGCTTCGGATCTGGTGCAGTCGACCTGCCGCGAGGTGCTGCAGCACCTCGACCGCTACCGCTACGACGGCGAGGAGGGCTTCCAGCGATGGCTCTTCGCCACGGCCCTGCGGAAGATCCGCGACAAGCACCGCTTCCACCTCGCCGAGAAGCGCGATGCGCGGCGCGAGGTGCGTCCGGCTCCGGCCTCGGCCCGAACGAGCCCCGCCGCGTCGGCGGCCTTCTTCCGCACCTTCGCGACGCCGAGCCGAGAGGCCGTCGCGCGGGAGGAGATGGCGCGCATCGAGCGGACCTTCGGCAGGCTCTCCGAGAGCTACCGGCAGGTCATCACGCTCGCGCAGATCGAAGGGCTCCCGAGCGCGGACGTGGGACGGCGGATGGGGATCACGGCGGGGAACGCGCGCGTCCTCCTCTCGCGCGCACTCGCGCGGTTCGCGCGCCTCCTGCGCGAGGAGGGCCGGAGCGCCGGCGGCGCGTAGCGGGAGTTCTCGTGTAACGGAGGCGGCGGGGCTTCGGTGCGAAGGGCTGCGACTCCTCCTCTTCCGAGGCCTCCCATGCAGCTCCTCCGACACGCCGTGCTCTTCACCACTCTCCTCGCGGCGAAGGCAGCGCTCGCGACGCCGAGCCTCCTCGCGCAGACGGCGCCTCCGAACCTCCTGCACCTCCAGGCGCGCCTCGCCGACTCCGGAGGCAACGCGCTCGCGGGTCCCGTCACCGTCGAGGTGCGCGTCTACGCGCTCCCGAGCGGCGGCGCTCCGCTCTGGTCGGAGGTGCACTCGGCGACGGCGCTGAACGGAGTCGTGAACCTCGTGCTCGGGTCGATCGACGTCTTGCCGTCGAGCCTCTTCGACGACGGCACGCGGTGGCTCGCGCTGAAGGTGGGCGCCGACGCGGAGATGACTCCCCGTCGTGCGATCGCGTCGGTGCCGTTCGCGCGGCGCGCGGCGACGGCGGCCGCGCTCGACACGAACGCGACGCTCCCGGCGGGCCTCGTGGCCTCGGCGCATCTCGTCGACGGCACCGTCGCCACGGCCGACCTCGCGAACGGCGCCGTCACGTCGGCGAAGCTCGCCGGCAGCTCCGTCGGCACGGCGGCGCTGGCCGACGGCGGCATCCAGACGGCCGACCTCGGCCTGCTGTCGGTCGTGAACTCCCGCATCGCCGACGACGCCGTCGACGGCGCGAAGATCCTCGATGGATCGGTGACGGGCTTCGACCTCGCCGAGGGCTCCGTCGCGTCGACGCATCTCGCCGGCGCCTCCGTCGAGAGCGCGGCCATCGCCGACGGCAGCGTCCAGACGATCGACCTCGCCAACGGCGTGGTCACTTCGGCGAAGCTCGCGTCGGGCTCCGTCGGGAGCGCGGCGGTCATCGATGGAGCCATTCAGACGGCCGACCTCGCGCTCAGCGCCGTCGTGGGCTCTCGCATCGCGCCCGACGCGGTCGATGGGTCGAAGATCCTCGATGGATCGATCGGCGTCGCCGATCTCGAGAGCCCGCTCATCTCGACGGGCAGTGTTCCGGCAGTCTGGGTGAGCCATTCCGGGAGCGATGCCAGCAGCGGTGCGATCCGCGCCGAGCTGGGCCCGAGCTCCTTCGGACACGGAATCGTCAGTGAGATGCAGGGCTCCAACGTTGCTGCGCTCCTGGGTCGCGCGACGGCGTCGAGCGGTGCGGCCGACGGAGGTTGGCTGGAGACACACTCGACCTCTGGCTACGCCCTCTGGGCGCGATCCTTCGCATCGACGGGCGGCACGCGCGCCGTGAGAGCAAGCGTCGAATCGACGATCGGCGTCGCCGTGGAGGCGTCCGCGAACGCGACGACGGGACTGACGATCGGAGTGCGGGGAGGGTGCTCATCGACAACGGGCACGGGAGTCCGTGGCAACCAGCTCAGCTCGACGGGGCCCGGCTTCGGCGTCTACGGGAGCTCGAGCTCGAACTCCGGCACGGGCGTCTTCGGTCTCGCTTCGACGACGACCGGAAGCACGACGGGCGTCGGCGGCGAGGTCGCGAGCAGCGGCGGCATCGCCGTCGAGGGACGCGCCACGGCGTCGACCGGCAGCACCATCGGCGTCTACGGCTCGAGCGCGTCGTCCTCGGGCCGGGGCATGTTCGGCTACGCCTATGGATCGAGCGGCGCCACCGAGGGTGTCCACGGCGAGAGCAACTCGCCCATCGGGCTCGGCGTCAAGGGCCACGCCACGAGCTTCGCGGGGAGCACGAACTACGGCGTCTGGGGCGAGGCCGACTCGACGGCCGGCTACGGCGTCTACGGCCGCGCACCGAACATCGCCGTCTACGGCCTCGGCGAGGGCACGGGAACGCGACGCGGCGTGATGGGCGAGGTGACGAGCAATGGCGGCACGCGCGGCGTCTACGGGCGCGCCACGGCCACGACGGGCATCGCCGACGGCGTCGTGGGCGAGACGTCTTCCTCGAGCGGCTTCGCCGTCTGGTCCCTCGGGACGCTGTCCGTGGCCGGCATGAAGAACTTCACGCAGCCGCACCCGAGCGATCCGTCGCGCGAGGTGCGCTTCGTCTGCCTCGAGGGCAACGAGTCGGGGACCTACTTCCGCGGCAGCGCCGCGCTCTCCGGCGGGCTCGCCGTACTCCCGGTGCCCCAGGAGTTCCGCGACGTCTCGGAGGCAACGGGCCTCACGGTGCAGGTCACTCCGCGCGGGCCCGCGTCGCTCTGGTGCGAGTCGGTCGATCCGCAGCACGTCGTCGTGCGCGGCACGGCCGACGTCGCCTTCGACTACTTCGTGAACGGCGTGCGCCGCGGCTTCGCGGAGTACCAGCCCTATCACGACAACCGGAGCTTCGTGCCCGAGGTGCGAGGCGTCCCCTTCGGCACGCAGTACCCCGAGGCGCTCCGCAGGATCCTCGTCGAGAACGGAACGCTCCATCCCGACTTCACGCCGAACGAGGACACGGCCGTGCGGATGGGCTGGGCGTTGCGGGATCCGCGGAACCCCGCCGAGACCGAGAGCGCGCCGCTCCCGGACCTCGAGGCCATCGAGTCGCGGCGCGTCCACCCCGAGCCCCCGCGCAACGAGCGGGACGGAGCCAAGTGATGCAGCCCAAGATCCATCTCCTCGGGGCCGCCCTCCTCGCGGCGGCGGCCCTCGCCGGGCCGGGCCGAGCCCAGCTCGCGCAGAGCGCCTCCTACCAGCTCGACGACGCGATCCTCGACGGCGCCGGCGGCGGCACCTGCTCCATCGCCTTCGCCGGCTGGAGCAGCGTCTCCTGTTTCGGCGGCGACGAGATGACCTCGGCGAGCTTCCGCGCGGAGCTCGGCTTCCTCGCCGGGAGCGATCCGCAGCCGACGAGCGCTCCGGTCGTCCTCGGCGTCTCGCCCCCCTGCGGCCCCGTCGAGGGCGGCACGCCGCTCACGGTCTCGGGGCTGCAGTTCGACAAGTTCGGCGTCGCACCGAGCATCGCCGTCACGGTCGGCGGCGTCCCGGCGACGGGAGTGTCGGTCCTCTCCGACACGCTGCTCACCTGCCTCGCGCCGGGCGGCACCGCGGGCCCGAAGACCGTGACCGTGACGAGCAGCCTCGGCTCCGGCTCCCTCGCGAACGCTTTCGAGCATTCGGGCAACGTCGCTCTCTTCGGCACCGGAACTCCCGGGTGCGACGGCACGCAGGTGCCCGGTGTCGTCACCTGCCCGATGGTCGGCAACGCCGAGTTCGGGATCACCTGCACGAACGCTCCGGCGAGCTCGCTCGGCCTCGGCATGGCGACGGACGCGCAGGACGTCGCGGGGTCCGATCCCTTCGGGATCGGCGTGCTGCTCCACGTCGACCTGCTCGGCGCGACGGAGATCGTCTCCTTCGACATCCCGAGCGACTCCTCCGGCTTCGGCTCGGCGGCCGTTCCGCTCCCGGCGCTCCCGGCGCTCGCGGGGAAGACCTACCACGTGCAGATGCTCTGGGCCTGGACGAGCTGCTCGCTGCCGCCCTACGGACTCAGCACCTCGCGCGGAATGGCGGTGACGATCGGGAGCTGACGCCGCGGCGTCGACGCGGTCGCGCAGTGGCTTCGCGTGACGGCGCGCGGGCGTGGCTCTACGGGCCGCGCTCGCGCGCGCCGCAGGCGCAGGAGAGTCTGGGGCGCTTGCGGCGCGTGGCGAGCTCTCTCACGAGACCTCTCCTCGAGGCATCGCCATGCGGATCTCCGCCGCCCTCGCCGTCGTGCTCGTCGTCACCTTCGTTCATGCAACGCTCGTCGGACCGACGCTCGCCTCCCAGGGCCCGCGCGCGGCGATCACGATCGAGAGCCTCGTCGCCGAGGTGACGATCACCGACGGACTCGCGACGACGTCGATCGAGCAGGTCTTCCGCAACCACGGGCCCACGCCCGCCGAGGAGAGCTACCTCTGGCCGATCCCCGAGGGCGCGGCCGTCTCGTCCTTCTCCCTCTGGATCGACGGGAAGGAGACGAAGGGAGAGGTCCTCGACGGCGGCGCCGCGCGCGGCGTCTACCTCGACATCGTCCGGCGCCAGCGCGATCCGGGCCTCCTCGAATGGGTCGGTCACGGCTGCGTGCGCGCGTCGATCTTCCCGATCGAGGCCGGAGGAACGGCGCGCGTGCGGCTCCGCTACCAGAGCGTGCTCTCGCCGAGCGCCGCCGGACTCGAGCTGGAGCTGCCACTCCGGCTGGGCGCCCTCGTCCCGGGCGACGCATTCACGCTCGTCGCGAGCGGAACCATCACGACGACGAAGCCCCTCGGCGCCGTGCAGTGCACGACGCACGCGATCGACGTCGTGCGCTCCGGCGCGCACGGCCTGCGCTGGTCGATGGAGGAGACCGGCTCCGAGACGCCGCGCGACCTGCGGCTCGCCCTGTCGCCCGCCGTCGGCGACTTCGGCGCGATGCTGGTCGCGCACCGCGAGGCCGGCGAGCCCGGGACGTTCCTGCTGACCGTCTCTCCGCGCGGCGACGCGACGCCGGCGCAACGAACTCCGATCGACGCCGTCTTCGTCCTCGACGTGTCCGGCAGCATGCGCGGCGAGAAGCTCGAGCAGGCCCTGCGCGCCGTCGGGCAGTGCCTCGACCGGCTCGCCCCGGACGACCGGTTCGAGATCGTCCGCTTCGCGACGGATGCGCAGGCGTGCCTCGGCGCGCTCCAGCCCGCCACGCC
This sequence comes from uncultured Planctomycetales bacterium, assembly GCA_964545855.1. Taxonomy (GTDB): domain Bacteria; phylum Planctomycetota; class UBA1135; order UBA1135; family JACQFD01; genus CAZJHD01. The sequence continues at coordinate 23,413 of CAZJHD010000047.1, read as the reverse complement.
GGAGACGCTCGCCCGCGCGCGGGAGTGGCTCGCCGGCTCGCGCGCCAGCGGCGGCACCAACCTGGCGGGCGGGCTCGCCGCCGCGCTCGCGGCGGCGGCCTCCGTCGATCGGCGCGGCCTCGCGATCCTCGTGTCGGACGGCGCGCCGACGGTCGGCGAGCGGTCACCCGCCGCCATCGTGGCCGCTTCGAGAGCGCAGGCGCCGGCTCGCCTCCGGCTCTTCTCCTTCGGCGTCGGCGACGACGTGAACGCCGATCTCCTCGACCGGCTCGTGGAGGAGTGCCGCGGCGCGCGCGAGTACGTGCGGCCCGGCGAGGTCATCGACGCGAAGGTGGTGAAGCTCTTCGAGAAGGCCTCGCACCCCGTGCTGGAGAGCGCCCGCCTCGACGTCTCGCAGCTCGAGGCCTTCGACGTCGACTCGCTGGAGCCCGCCGATCTCTTCCGCGGCGCGCAGGTCGTCGCGTCGGGGCGCTTCCGGGCCACGGGTCCGCGACGCGTGACGCTCCTCGCGCGCGTCGGCGGCGAGGAACGCGAATGGCACTTCGTCGTGGATCTCCCGGCGGAGGAGGAGCGTCACGGCGAGATCCCGGCGCTCTGGGCCAGGCGGCGCGCGGGACGCCTCCTCGACGCGCTCCGTCTCCACGGACCGAACGACGAGCTCGTGGACGAAGTGGGCCGACTCGCGCTGCAGCACGGGATCGTGACGCCCTACACGTCGCACCTCGTCCTGGAGGACGTCCATCGCCTCGGCGCGGCGCGGGGTGTGGGGCCGCCACGATCCGGACAGCTCCGCTACGGGTCGTTCACCCGGGAGCGGCCCCTCCCGTACCCGCCGCCGGCCGACGGCGTGCCCGGCCCGAGGACGCCTGGGCCGCGCAGCCCGGCGGGTCCGAGCGGTCCCACGACCCCCGCCGTCGGCGGACCCGTGACGGGACCGAGCGGAGGCGGCGGCTGGCTCGCACGGGATCCCGCGCAGGATCTCCTGCGCGGCGGATCGGGCAGCGTCGCGCGCAGCATCGAGATCCAGGAGCTCTCCCGAGGCTTCAGCGGCGGCGAGGGGAATCCCCAGCGCATCCAGCGCGTCGGCGGCAAGGTCTTCCACCGGATCGGCGGCGTCTGGGTCGACGCCGCCCTCGACGGAGACCGCGACCGGGAGCCGCGGAAGGTCGGCTACCTCTCGCCGGAGTACTTCGCGCTGCTGGAGGCCGATCCGCGACTCGCCCCCTTCCTCGCCCTCGGCGAATGCCTGGTGCTCCTCTGGAAGGGCGTCGCCTACGAGATCTCCTGAGCGCTCACCGCTACCAGAGCCGCTTCGCGAGCTCCTCGGCAACGATCTCTCCCTGGATGCGCGAGCCGCGGGCGTTCATGTGCACCGCGTCGTGGAACGTGCCCTCGCGCGGCATCTTCGTCGCGAGGTCGACGAAGATCGCGCCGTGCGCCGCCGCCACCTCCTTCGCCGCGTTGTTCATCACCGCGAAGGCGGTGACCTTCTTCTCCGTGAGCCACTCCCCCACGGGCCCCACGGCGAAGCTCACGATCACGGGAACGACGCCGTGCTCCTTCGCGATGCCGAGGATCGACGTGAGGTTGCGCCGGTAGGCGCCGAAGCCGTTGCGCACGACGTTCTCGTCGGCGTTGCCGTTGTCGGCGGGCGTCGGCAGCTCGACGAAGGCGTTCAGCCCGCCGGCCTCGCGCCAGTCGCGGCCGGCGAGCGCCCGCAGGGAGCCGTCCCACACGCGACGGTAGTGGAAGTACGCGGTGTCGAAGTTCCGGTAGCCGAGGGGGCGGTAGTCGTTCGCCGCGTGGTAGACGACGATCGCGTCGGGCGCGAAGTCGAGACAGCGGAAGGCGAGGTTCGCGAGGGAATCGGCCGTCGTGTAGGAGGGAACGCCGGCGTTGACGACCTCGAGGTCGATGCGCGGGCGCCGCTCGCGGAGCGCACGCTCGAGGTGCACCGGGTAGGTCTCGTCGTCGGCGACGGTGTCCGAGTAGGTCGTGGAGCCGCCCAGGCAGACGATGCGGTAGCGCCCCGCGGGCTTCGGAAGCTCGATCTCGCGGCCGCGGAAGCCCTGGGCGTTGCTCGTCCGCTTCGGCTCTCCATCCCGAGCGAAGGACCGCTTGAGGCCGTAGTTGACGAAGGGGAGCGGCTCGTAGGCGAGCTTCGCCAAGAGCTCCGGGTCGTCGGGACTGCTCGCGGCGGCGGGCACTCCCGACCACACGCTCGCGCCCGCGCTCCAGAACGCCGCGAGGAAACGCGAGGGCGTCGGACGCGGAACGCTCGCGGGACGCAGCCGGTCGAAGGCCTCGAAGGCGGCGCCCGCGAGCGCCAGCAGGAAGAGGACGTACGCGACGACGGCGCGTCGGGAGCGGGGTCGCGGGGCCTCGGGCATCCGGCGCGCGAGTATACGTGCGGCGCGGACGGCGGCTCCGCGCCTGGGCGCGTCGCTCGGCGGCCTTCGCGCCCTTGGCGGCAGGGCTCCGCGGAGCGGGCGCGAAGGCCCCGGGCCGTTACGATCGGGTCGTCATGACCGAGCGCAGCGACATCTCGACGGGCCGCCTCGTCTACACGTGCAACTGTGGGTGGGTCGACACGGGCCACGCGAACCCCACGGCGAGCCGCGCCTACGTCGGAGCCGCGAGCCTCTGGGAGCAAGTCGTGAAGGAGACGGGCGTGAAGTCGAGGAAGGCGGGCGCGAACGGCTTCCTCGTCGTCTACCGCCAGGACATGGGGCGGAAGATCCGCGGCCGATTCGTCGGCACGGCCGTCGAGCGCCGCTACTACGTCGGGAGCGGCGCGTCGCTCCATCGCAAGGAGTCGATCGCCTTCGCGATCTTCACGGAGGTGTCGAAGGCCTTCGAGGACCTGCAGAGCGACTGGCTCTGGGGCCGCGTCACGAGCAGCGGCTACAGCGAGGAGGACTTGGTCTCCAACCTGATCGGCTTCTACAAGGTGGTCCGGCCCGAGGTGGGGAAGAAGTGGCGCGACCTCTGCCGGCTCGTGTCGACGAACGCGGCGCTGAAGGTCTGGGACACGTTCGGCGCCGTCGGCGGCAACAAGAACAAGTCGTTCACGCCGAATCTGCGCGCCTGCGACGAGTGCACCGCGACTCCGTCGTTCCCGAAGGAGTTCCAGACGATCACGGCCGCCGAGTTCAGCGAGGACTTCCGGCTCTGGACCTCCGAGGACGGCGCCTGAGCGGGCCGTCCGGCGGCGTTCAGCCTCGGGCCGCGCCGCAGGCTTCCACCAGCTCCCGCGCCGCGGCGCGCAGCTCGCTCGCCGCCCTCTGCAGCGTGGCGCCGTCGAGGGCCAGCGCCTGGGACGCACGGACCGGCGCCGCGGCGAGTGCGCTGCCCCGATCGTCGGGATCGCCGAGTCCGGCGTCTCGATAGGCGCGGAGACGGGCGAGGATCAGGTCGCGAACCCCCTTGGGGTCGTCGATCCCCTGCAGCGCGCCGCGGTGGCTGGTCCCGCCGCCGCCCTCGGCCTTCGGCGACGAGCTGCCGCCCGCCGTGTGCACCACGAGGTCGGAGATCTTGAAGAACCGCTGGAGCGGCCCCTGCCGGATCTCCACGTCCTGCACGTTCGCGTAAGTGATCGTCACCTCGCGCACGACGAGCGCTCCCGAGCGGATCCGCAGCGCGCGGTCGGTGACCAGGTACTGGCGCAGGTCGTAGTCGAGCCGCGTCGCGGCGTAGAGGACCGAGAGCAGCGCCGCCGCCACGAGGAGACCCAGCAGCAGCACGACGGCCGCGAGGATCCAGCTCTTCGCGAGGGACGCGCCGACGAGCGGCACGAGCAACGGCACCTCCACCAGGAGCGCGGCCACGATCGTGAGGTAGCGGTAGCGGAGGAACCCGATGGACGCGCGGAAGGCGCGGGGGCTTCCGGCCCCGAGCGGCACGTGCGGTGCTCCCTCGGGGAGCTTCAGGTAGGGCTCGAGCGTGCGGACGAGCCATCCGGGGGGTGCGAGCGTCGTCGTCATGCGGTCCCCCGGTCGCGCAGCGCGCGCGCGGCCTCGCGCAGGGCGGCCGCCGTCTCCTGGAGGGCCGTCACGAGGTCGGACTCGGCGCCCGCAGGACGCGGCGCCGCGGCCGGCGCGCCGTCGGCCGAGGCCACGAGGGGCGGCGCGCCGACGCCGACGGCGGCGGCCTCCAGCGTCGGTTCCGAATGCTCGCGGGCGCCGCGCATCCGCGCGTAGAGGTAGTCGCGGATCGCCTCGAACTCGCGCGTCCCGGGAACCGAGACCTCCGCGCCGGAGCGGCCCGAAGCCGTCTGGATCTCGACGGTGCCGATGCCGAGCCATCGCTCGAAGAGGTTGCGCGTCAGGTGGATGTCCTGGATGCGCGAGTAGGTCAGGTAGGTCTCCTGGCGGAAGAGGATGCCGTAGGAGACGCCCACGCCCTCCTTCTCGAAGCGGAACCGCAGCGTGTGGTAGCGGAAGTAGAGCGGGAGGAAGACGAAGGGGAATGCGACCAGCGAAGCGATCGCGTAGATCAGATAGAGCGTGAACAGCTTGGCGTCGGGGCGGGTGATGCCCATGACGCGCTGCTCGAGGGCCACGAAGCTCGGGTCCAAGGGATGCCGTCTCCGGAAGGGTCTCGCGGGATCGGAGGTCTCGGGGAGCTGCTCGGCCCGAGCAGCGCTCCCGGGTCCACGCGGGCGGGAATTGTGGGCGAAGGATGCCAGCAACGGAGAAGAAAGTGCGTGGTGGAACGGCGGAGGAACCTTCGCGCCGCGTGCTCGGCGGAGCGCTTCCACCACGGGCTGCTACGATGCGACCGGAGCGCCCCGCCGACCGGGGCGGGAGCATCTCCATGGACCGCCACCGACCGCGCAGCTTCGCGCAAGCCTCGACGCGCCGCCATCGGCGCCGCGGCGGGAGGCACTACGACCCGAACGCGGCGCGCGTCGGCCCCGGCGCGATGATCGCCTTCGTCGCATTCGGCGTCGTCGTCCTCGGCGCGGCGGGCCTCTTCTTCTATTCCAACTGGCAGAAGAAGCTCGAGCGCGACCGCGAGTTCGCCGAGCGTCCGATCCGATCGAAGAAGCTCCTGGAGGAGCTGAAGCTCTTCCGGCTCACGAATCCGAAGGACGAGCAGATCGAGAGCGTCCGCTTCTACGTCGAGTCGCGGATGGACGAGCTGATGGACGGCGAGAAGTCGGAGGCGTTCCAGATGCTCGCCTCGCTGAAGGAGCAGAGGCGGCAGGCGGATCTGCGCTCCCGGCTCGACCGCCTGCTCTCCTTCGTCCGGAACCGGGCGAACGATCCCGAGCAGGTGAACGAAGTGCGCGACGCCGCGGCGCAGCTCGAGGAGCTCCTGAAGGACCTCGACGACGACCGCGTGGAGGACGTGAAGCGCGAGATCTTCGTCGCGCGCGGGCGGTCGGCCCTCGCCGCCGCGACGCGGGCCCTCGAGAAGGCGGACGAGATCGCGAGGAGCCGGCCCGACGACTACGCCGCCGCGATGACGGCCTACGAGAACGCCGACCGGGATCTCGCGTCGGTGATGGTCGCGAGCAAGTTCCCCGAGGAGAAGGACCTCCGCGACTCGATCGCGTCGCGCATGAGCGACGTGGCCGAGAAATGGGCGACGTCGCCACGAGGCTTCGAGTCGGTGCCGGCGATCGACCTGCTGCAGCCGAAGCAATTCGAGGTCGTGCCGGGCGAGGAGCGCGCGCCGTGGCAGGCGTCGCCCGGCCTCGCGCTCTCCTGGGCCGGCAGCACGCTGCGCATGAACGGCGTGAAGCCCGAGACCGTGCAGAAGCCCGGCGAGCGCGCGGGCGTGGCCTTCTGGTCGCCGTCGCCCAAGACGGCGATCCGCCACTACGAGCTCCGGTTCCGCGTCCGCATCGTGCGGGCGGGCTTCATCCTCGTCGCCCGGCAGGGCACCGGGTACTCGCGCCACCTCTACGGCTTCGAGGTTCGCGACGTGACCGGCAACCAGGACCCCGATTCGTTCTTCCCCTTGGAGGGCAACTCCTACGACGTCCTGCAGCGCGTCTACGGCAAGCGCATCCACATGGAGGTGACGCCTCTCAGCGGCGACGAGGTGCTGCCGGCCGCCTTCGACGACCAGACCGTGGCGCAAGAAGGCGGCATCGGATTCCAGCTGCGTCCCGGCGCCGCGATCGAGATCGAGCGCATCGAGATCCGCATCCTCCGGTGATGGGCGAGTCCCGTGGCTCACAACCCCTCCGATGCGATGCTGCGGCTCATCAGCGTCGCGGTGTGGGGCGTGCTGACGCTGCTGTCGATCGGCGTCGCCGCGGCGGGCCTCCTGATGCGGCTCGCGGCTCGGGAGCCAGGCGTGGAGAACTCCTGGAGCACGCTCGGGCTCGTGATCGCGATCGCGGGGGCCGTCGTCGCCGCCTCGTCCGGCGGCCGGACGATCTGGCTCGTGATCGACTGGCGGCGGGGCCGCGACGAGCGAAGCAGCCGGCCCTGACGGGAGCATGGCGAGCGCGCGGCGGCGCGTATGCTCCCCCGCCCGTGAGCCCCGAGACCCTCCCCGAACGTCCGCCGCGCAATCTGCGCAATCGGCTGCGCACGCTCTGGAAGCGCTCGCTCTTCAGCCCGTACTACATCGACCGGCTGATGCTCTACGACGGGATCGCGCCGCGCGCCGCCCGGCTCCGCGGGCGCATGCTCGACGTCGGGTGCGGCGACCGCCCCTACGAGCGGATGTTCACCGGTGTGACGCACTACGTGGGGATCGAACACCCGGGGCCCGCCGTGAACGTCGAGGAGGAGCTCCGCACGTCCTTCGCCCGCGCCGTGGGGATCGTCGACATCTGGGGCGACGCCGCGACGCTCCCCTTCCCCGACGCGACCTTCGACTCGTGCTTCTGCGCGGAGGTGCTGGAGCACGTGCCCGATCCGGACGAAGTGGTGCGCGAGGTGCACCGCGTGCTGCGCCCCGGAGGCATCGCGCTATTCACCGTGCCCTTCGCCGGCGAGCTCCACGCGACGCCCTTCGACTTCCGGCGCTACACATCCTTCGGGATCCGCCGTCTCCTGGAGGACGCGGGCCTCGAGGTGGACGAGGTCGCGCCGCGGGGAAACTTCCCGATGGTCGCGGGAATGACCCTCACGCATGCGATCAATCGCCTCGGCTCCCGCGAGATCCGCCGCGATGGATCCGTGTCGCTCCATCCGCTGGCGCTCCCCGTCGTGGGCGTCCTCTCGGCGATCGTGCAGGCGGTGACGCTCCTCGTGAGCCGGTTCTCGCGCGACGACGGCTACTGCGTCGGCTACGCGGTGGTCGCCCGGCGCCCCTGATCCGGTGGCGTCTCCGCTCCGCCTCGGCACCGTGCCGTACCTCGCGGCGCGGCCGTGCCTCGGTGGGCTCGACGACGATCCGCGCTTCGCGCTCGTGCGCGCGACGCCCGCCGAGCTCGTCGACAGTCTCCGCGCGGGCGATTTCGACGCGGCCCTCGTGAGCTCCATCGAGGCGTTCCAGCGGCCGGGCTACCGATTCGTGCCGTCCGTCGCGATCGCGGCCGACGGCGATGTGCGCAGCGTGCTGCTCTTCGCGCGGCGGCCCGTCGCACGCTGCAGGACGCTCGCGCTCGACCCCGCGAGCCGGACGGGCGCCGCCCTCGCGCGCATCGCGATCCACGCGGTCGCGGGCGAAGCCCCGCGGTGCATCGAGGTGTCGCGCGGCGCCGATCCGGCAGGCGCCGGCGCCGACGCCTGGCTGCGCATCGGCGACGCCGCTCTGCGCGAGGGTCGCGCGCGACGCGGCTCGGAGGTGGAGGTCGTCGACCTGGCGGCGCTGTGGAAGTCGATCACGGGGCTCCCCTTCGTGTTCGCGCTCTGGCTCGTGGGGCCCGGCGCGCCCGTGCGCCCCGAGCACGCCGCGGCGCTCCGAGCGGCGCGCGACCGAGGCTGCGCCGAGCGGCCTCGCCTCGCCCGGGCGGCCGCCGCGGAGCTCGGAATGCCCGAGGAGGAGGTCCGCTCCTACCTCGTCGACGCGTGCCGCTACGACCTCGACGCGCCGGGCATGCGCGAGGGCCTCGCCGAGCTGGGTCGCCGCGCGCGCGCGCTCGGCCTCGCGCCACTCGGGATCACCGATCCCCTCGCGGTGATCTGAGCTGCGACTCGCGCGGCGCGTCAGATGGTCTTCGAGGCCGTTCCCGCCGCTTCGTCCACCTGGATGTCGAAGAGCCGCGCCGCCGTGCGCCATGCGATGTTCTCGCGCTGCTCCGGAGTGAACTCGAGGTTCTGGAAGAACTTGATGTAGGCGCCCATGCTGACCAGCGGCCAGTCGCTGCCGTACATGATCTGCTTCGCCGGATCGCCCATGAACATGATCATGTCCTTCACGCGCTGGAGCATGTACGTCTCGAAGCGCGAGCTGAACTCGCCGAGAGTGAGCCCGGAGATGTCGGCGTAGACGTTGTCGTTCTTGTAGAGGACCTCGGCCGCGTCCTGGAACCAGGGATTGCCGAGGTGGCAGATCACGAACTTCACGTCCGGGTAGTCGACGGCGATGTCGTCCACGAGGAGCGGATGGGCCTGCCGGACCTTGGCGCCGCGGCTGTAGGTGTCGCCCGTGTGGATCATCACCGGCACGTCGTACTTCGCCGCGATGCGGAACACGCTCTCGAGCGACGGATCGTTGATCGGATAGTTCTCGTAGCCGGGGTAGAGCTTGATGCCCTTCACGATGCCGCTGCGGATCCGCTCCTCGAGCGTGAAGAGATCCGTGCGGGTCTCGCCGCGCCAGCGAAGCCCCTCCACGAGCGTGAGCCGCTTGTCGTGCGCGATCGTCTCGATCATCTCCTCGACGCTCGGACGATCGATGTCGACCTTGTAGGAGGTGAGCACCACGGCGTGGGAGACGGAGTGCTTCTCCAGCTGCGCGAAGAGCGCGAGGACGTTCTCCTTCGTCGGCTTCCGCGTGGCCTCGTGGTAGTTGTTCAAGTGCACGTGGCAGTCGATGAGCATGCGTCGAATCTAACGAGATTCCGCCCGCTCCGAAGGCCCGGGAGACGCCCGGCCCCGTGTGGCTTGGTGGGAACGGGACCTTCGGGGAGGATCGAGCCGTGGTCCTCCGGAGTCAGCACCGCGCCTCCCGCTCGCGGGATCGCGCCCGAGAGAGAGCGTGAGCGCTCGCGGTCTTCCTGCGTCGCGCGGCGGCGGGCAGGGCCGCTCCTCGCGCATCGCGCCGGTCGTCCTCCTGTCGCTCGCGGTGGGCGCCGCCGCCGCCTGGGCCGTCGGTGCGCCGACCTGGCTCGCGAACGTCCTGGCCGACGTCGGCCTCGCAACGCTCCTCGTCTCGGCGATCCGATCGCCGGCCGTTCCGCGCTTCCGGGCGCCTCGCTGGATCGGCCTCGCCATCGCCGCGACCGCCCTGGAGGGAGCGAGCGCCACGTTCCGCGTCCCCTACCTGAGCGACGACTGGCACCTCCTGGGGATGCTGCATGCCGCGCCGAGCCCCTGGACCTTCCTCGCCGGAATCCCCGAGACCGGCTACTGGCGGCCCCTCCCCTGGCTCCTCTGGTGGGTCTACGCGCAGGTCTCGCCGGTCGACGCCACCTTCGCGCGCCTCGTCGCCGCCGCGCTGTTCGCGGCGAACGCATGCCTCGCCGCGCCCGCACTGCGGAAGCTCGGGGTCCCGCGCGGGACGGCTGCGGCGGCCGCCCTCCTGTTCGCGGCGAGCCCCATGGCGATCGACACCGCCAGCTGGATGGTGAACCACTACTCGCTCCTCTCCGTCGGGTTCGGGCTCGCTGCCCTGGCGCTCGTGCCGGTCCGCCGGCCCGGGCTCGTCCGCGCGATCCCCTCGGCCGCCTGCGCGGCCCTCGCGCTGCTCGCGAAGGAGGACGCGGTGCTGTGGGTCGTGCTGTGCTGCTTCGCCGGCCTCCGGGCGCCGAGGATGCAGCGGCGACGCATGCTGCGTGTGTCGGCGCTGCTCGTCGCGGGAGTCCTCGGCGTCACGGCGATCCGATTCCTCTCCTTCGGCCACCTCGACTACTACCGAGCGGCGATCGCTACTCCATGGGAGCGCCTGGGCGAGTCGATGCGGGGCCTCCTGCGCTCCGCCGCGACCGAGAGCCACGGGGCCCTCTGGTTCCCGGTGTTCGACGGGGGCGGCGCGGCGATCGCGCGCGGGATCGGGGCGCTCGCACTCCTCCCGCCGGTCCTCCTCGCCGCCGCTGGATTCGGGAGGCCGCACGCGCGGAGCATCGGCTGTGGAACGCTGATCGCTCTGCTCGCGCTCGTGCCCGTCGCCCACTGGCTCCCGGTCACCGGCGGGCTCGCCCATGCGCGGCTCGCCTACGTCGCGGCGCTCGGTCTCTCGCTGGTGCTGGCCTCGCTCCTCGTGGCGTTGCCCGTGGGGCCGACGTTCCGGTGGCTCGCCCTCGCGACCCTGGCCGGATCGGGAGTCGCCGTCGGATGGTGGAACGCACGGGACTGGATCCGCGCGGGAGAGGCCTTCGAGGCGCGCAGCGCGGCTCTCGCCCCACTCGTCGAAGCCGCTCCATCGGGAGCGCGCGTGCTCGTCCACGGACAGCCCGACTCGGTCGGTCACGCCCTCTGCTTCCGCAACGCGACGTCCTTCTTCCTGAGCCTCACGGCAGGTCGTCCCGACGTGTTCGCCGTCGACGGCATCGGCGCCCTCGTCACCCCGAAGCTGCCCCAGGAATACGATCGCGTCCTCCTGTTCGAGGACGCGACGGGCGCTGCGCACGACCTGTCGTCCCTGGAGACCGACCTGCGACTCGAGCACGGGGGAACCCTCGTGCTCCCTGTTCCCGTCGACGGGCCGGGAGGCTCGCGGTCCTACGTCTCCGACGCGGGACCGGGCGGGGCGACCTCGCTCGTCTCCGTCGGATCGTCCGTCGGATCCGTCGTGCTCCCCGCGGTCCGCGTGCCGCGCGGCTCCCGCGTCTCGATCGACGTGGACGAGGGCCTCCGCAGCGGCGCACTGCGCGGGCAGCCTCCCGTCGTGGCGACCTGGAGGAGCGGGGCTCGGCTCGCGCGCCGATTCCTCGCCGACGGACCGTCGATCGACCTCCCGAACGACGCCGACGTCGTTCGCTTCGAGCTCCTGGTGCCGATCGGCACGACGCTCGTGCTCCGGCGCCTCACGCTCTCGGCCAGCGCGCGCTGAGCCGCCGGGCCCCGTGCGTCGCGGCGGCCGCTCGACGTCGCTCCCGGAGCGCCCCACGACGGGATCCACCGGCCTTGTATCCACCCTCGCCGGACTGCAGCTTCCGAGGATGCCTCCGGAGCACGCGTCCTCCTCCGCCACCGCCCTCGCACCCGTGAAATCCCCTCCGCGCCCGCGCGCGCGCGCCTCGAACGGACGCGTCACCGCCGAGCAGCTCGCGACCAAGCAGCGCGAGATCTCCGTCGCCGAGTTCTTCACGAAGAACCGCCACCTCCTCGGCTTCGACAACGCGCGGAAGGCGCTGCTGACGACCGTGAAGGAAGCGGTCGACAACGCGCTCGACGCCTGCGAGGAGGCGGAGATCCTCCCCTCGGTGCGCGTCCGCATCGAGATCGTGCCGGGCGCCGACGGCAGCGTGCCGACGCCGGCGCAGGCGGAGCGGTTCATCGTCACCGTCACCGACAACGGCCCGGGCATCGTGCGCGCGCAGGTGGGGCGGATCTTCGGGAAGCTGCTGTACGGCTCGAAGTTCCACCGTCTGCGACAGTCGCGCGGGCAGCAGGGCATCGGCATCTCGGCGGCCGGCATGTACGGCCAGCTCACGACGGGGAAGCCCGTGCGCGTCGTGTCGCGCACGTCGCCGAAGAAGCCGGCCCACTCCCTCTCGATCCAGCTCCACACGCAGAAGAACGAGCCCGTGGTGCTCGACGACCAGGAGATCGCGGACTGGCCCTACGAGCAGGGCACCCAGGTCTCGATCGAGCTGGAGGGCCGCTACCAGAAGGGGCGCGCCTCGATCGACGAGTACCTCGAGCTCACCTCGATCTCGAATCCCCACGTGGAGCTGTTCTACGAGCCGCCCGAGGGAGGCACGGTCCACTACCGCCGCGGCCTCGGCGAGCTGCCGCGGGCACCCAAGGAGATCAAGCCGCACCCCTACGGGATCGAGCTCGGCATCCTCCTGAAGATGCTCCAGGAGACGAAGAGCCGGTGGCTCTCGGGCTTCCTCTCGACGGACTTCTCCCGCGTGAGCTCGCGGCTCGCCGCGGAGATCTGCGACACGGCAAAAGTCTCGCCGAAGAAGCGGCCGCGATCCGTCGTGGGAGCCGAGGCGGAGCGCCTGTACGCGGCGATCCAGAGCGCGAAGATCATGTCGCCGCCCACGGACTGCCTCTCGCCGATCGGAGAGGACGCGATCCTCGCGGGTCTCTACAAGCAGATCCGCGGCGAGTTCTACACGGCGGTGACGCGCTCGCCGGCCGTCTACCGAGGCAACCCCTTCGTGATCGAAGTGGGCCTCGCCTTCGGCTCCGATCCCTCCCAGCGGAAGGTCGAGCAGCGTTCGACCGACGAGGAGCCGCTCGCCGAGGGCGAGACGGCACGCGGCGACGGGTCCTCGGACCTGGCGCGGGTGATCCGCTTCGCGAACCGCGTCCCTCTGCTCTACCAGCAGTCGGCCTGCTGCACCTATCAAGCGACGCTCGACACCGACTGGAAGAAGTACGGCCTGGGGCAGTCGCGCGGATCCCTGCCCCAGGGCCCACTCGTGATCTTCGTGCACATGGCCTCGGCGTGGGTGCCCTTCACCAGCGAGTCGAAGGAGGCGATCGCCGACTACGACCAGATCCGCAAGGAGATCAAGCTCGCCCTGCAGGAGGCGGGGCGGCGTCTCGGCACCTACGTGCGCAAGAGGGAGCACGCCCGGACCGAGTGGAAGCGCCGCAACGTCTTCGCCCTCTACATCGCCGAGCTCGCCGATGCCTGCGCCCGGCTGAAGAAGGGCTCGATCTCCGCCGATCGGCTGAAGAAGCAGCTCCAGACCATCGCCGAGTCGCGCACGGGCGGCGAGGAGACCGACCGGCTCCTCCGGAAGAAGCGCGAGGAGGAGGAGAAGCGCGAGCACACGATCGTCGTGACGCCCGAGGGCGCCGAAGGCGCCGTCCCCGATCTCCTCGCGGAGAGCGGCGGCGAGCCGGCGAACGCCCCTCCGGCTCCGGCGGAGCCGCCCGCCCGGCAGGCGGAGCTGATCCCCGGCTCGTCACCGAGGAAGAAAGGGCCAGCGCCCGCCTCCGCCCGCGCCGCATCGCCCGTCGCGAAGCCGAAGCCGACGAAGCCGAACGCGTCGCCCTCGCTCTTCGGCGACGACGCGCCCGAGCCTCCGGCGGCGCGGGCGCGCCCGAAGCGCCGATCCTGAGCCGCATCCCTCCACGCCCCGGACTCCGCAACCTCGTCCCGCGCACCGCACCATGAGCCGTTCCCCCTCTCGCTCGACACGCCGCCCCAAGGCGAAGGACGTCGAGGCCCGCCTGGTCGGGCTCGCCGACGTCGTGATCGAGGCCGCGCGGACGGGCAAGGACCCGTGCCTGCGCATTCCCGTGCGCGCGCTCTCGAACATCGAGTTCAGCAAGAAGACGCGCGTCCTCGAGATGGGGACGAACAAGACCGAGCGCACGTTCTTCAACCTCGGCACGGCGAAGAAGTTCATGCAGACCGTGCTCGTGGGAGACGCGCTCTCGGTGCTGCAGCGCGAAGGGCTCTCGCGGTCGCTTCGAGAGATCTACTACCGCACGAAGCACACGATCGCCGACTCGAACGAGAACACCTTCGACGGACAGGACGAGAGCGATCCCATCATCGAAGACCTGGAGGTGACCCTCGAGGCGCTGCGCGAGGAGCTGCACGTCCGCGCCGATGCGGCCGGAACGCTCGTCGGACCGCTCACGATCGTCGACGACGGGGACACGATCGACTGCTCACGTCTCGGCAAGGGCGGCTACTCGGTCCCCTCGATCGTCGAGCCGGAAGAGATCCGCATCAAGAAGTGCACGGCCGACTTCGTGCTCCTGATCGAGAAGGGCACCCAATGGCATGCGCTCAACGAGGACAAGTTCTGGAAGCGGTTCAACTGCGCGCTCCTCACGGGCAACGGGCAGCCGCCGCGCGGCGTTCGTCGCTTCGCGCGGCGGCTGCACGACGAGTTCCGGCTCCCCGTCTACGTGCTCGTCGACAACGATCCCTGGGGCTACTACATCTACTCCGTCGTGAAGCAGGGGTCGATCAACCTGGCCTTCGAGTCGATGCGGATGGCGATCCCCGACGCGAAGTTCATCGGCCTCTCCAGCGTCGACCCCCAGAAGCACAGTCTTCCGCGCAACGTCGGGATCAAGCTGAACGACAAGGACATCGCGCGGGCCAAGGAGATCAAGAACTACCCCTGGTTCGCGAAGAAGGAGTGGCAGCGCGAGATCGACGGCATGCTGCGCAGCGGTCTCAAGTTCGAGCTCGACGCGCTCGCCAACAAGGACTTCCGCTACCTCACGAAGGAGTACCTGCCGCGGAAGCTGAAGGAGAAGGACTGGCTCGACTGAGTGCCGTGCCCGCGCCGGCGAGACCGGCGCGGGCATGGCGAGCAGCGTTCACGGCACGGCCATCGTCGACGTGACGGGCCCGTTCGCGCCCTGGGTGACGCTCACGTTGTAGGGGCCCTTTGGGAGATCCGGGAATTTCGCCGTCCACTTGCAGGTCACGGCGTCGACGTCGGCCATCACCGTCGTCATCGCGCCTCCAGGCCCCGTGACGGTGACCGTCACCTGCCCGGCGCCCGGATCCGCCGTGCCGCCGATGTGAGCGCGGCCATTCATCTGGTCGAGGAGCCGGCCCGAAGCGCGCCACGAACGCTGCAGCGGCTTCGGAAGCGGAGGTGGCGGCGGCGGATTCACGAAGCCGCCGATCGGTGGCGCCTCCTGCCCCACGAGGATGTTCGCGGGGTAGAGGAGCACCGTCACTCCGTCGCCGCCGTTCTTCTCGTCGAGCGCGTCGAGATCCTTCCCGAACTTCTTCGCCTTCTTCAGGATCTTGTCGATCGCCTTGAGGGCGTTCTTCAGAGCTCCGCTTTCGAGCTTGTCCCAGTCTCCGCAGCCGCCGGGAAGGAGCGAAGGAGCGATCTGATCGAAGCTCGTGATGCCGAAGCTCTCGGCCCGAGCGTCGAGATCGTCCGCGAAGGAGTTGAGCCCGTCGTTCGTCCCGTTCGACATGGAGTCGATGGCGCTCTGCGTGAAGGTCAGGAACTCGTCGAGGGCCTCCGCCGTCGAGACTTCTCCTGCCTTGGCGTCCTCGAGGAGGAGATTCAGCTCGTCGCAGAAGAACTCCACGAAGTCGTTCTGCGCGTCCTTGATCTCCTTCGCGGCGTCCTTGATCTTCCCCTTCGCCTGCTTGTCGAAGGCCTCGGGGTTCGCGGAGACCGTCACGGGGTACATGAAGGAGAAGCCTTGGCAACCCGGGTTCGTCGAGTTCCGCGTGGTGAACGTCACCATCGTCGTCCCGACGCTCATTCCCTGGATCTTCAGCTTGTGCGTCGGCTTCTGAGTCGCCGGCTCCGACAGCTCGACGATGCCGGATTGAGACGAGTTCGCGTTGACGTCGAACTTGCATCCGGCGAAGCCCTTGATCGTCACGAAGGCGCACTCGCCGACCTTGATCTGGAGCTGTGTTCCGCTGTCGGGCTTGGCCTCGTTCGCGAGGACGGGCGGTGCGGCCGCGAAGAGTGCGAGCGAGACCGCCAGAAGGGAGAGGGGGATGGAACGCATCGAGAATCACCTCCCGCCGCGCGGGCGCCGCGGCGATCTGTGGGGCCCGCCGCCGCGGAGGCGCCGGACCAAAGGGGTCGAGCCGCACGCATCTTCGCGCTTCGATGCGTACCGATCCCGCGACCGCCCGCCCGGGGGATCGCAGATCGTCTCGAATCGTCGCCCCGCGGACTGCGGGATGGGAAGAATCGCACCGGGCCGCTCGCGGACCAAGCCTCCTCCTCCACGGCGACGTCCATCGGCCTTCGGGAGAAGCTCGATGCGAGGGCGCGGGGGGCCTTCGCCGGCGGCGACAAGGAGACGATTTTTCGGGTTCCCGCTCTCCACGCTCGGAGTATTTCGCGCGGCGTGAGGGTGGCCGAGACCGACGGCGGTCGGACGAAAGCCACCCGCCTGTTCCGAAGCGTCCATCTCTCGGATCGGACTGCGGATCGGGGTGGGTGCTCGAGTGACGGGGGTCCCGAGCACACGTCCCGCAGACCGGACCGGAAGATGTGGGGCACGCGTTGCGGGGTGCACGCGCGTCCACGGAACGGGCTCGATGCCGGCGTGTTCTTGGCCCTCGGGCCAAGGACCGCCGGCATCGGCTTTTCCGGAGTGGCCCGGCGCCCGAGGGCGCCGCCGGCATGTCAGCCGAGGATCCCCGCGCCGCCGCCGCCGCTGCCGTTCTCAGGAACCGGGCCCGGTCGCAGCCGCGAGACCCGCGTCACGCCCCGGAATTCTGGCGCCTCCTCGAGCACGGCCGGAAGGAGCGAGAGCAGCTTCTGACCCGCATGGGTCTCCATCGAGAGGATCGAGAAGGCGAGGTGGTGCCCGAGATCGGTCTTGCGACGGGGCACTCCGACGCCGAGGCTCGCGCACACGTCGTTCGCGAGCGCCGTGATGGCCACGAGCGGCTTCGAGTGGGGCCGGAGGCCGTGATGGTGCTCGATGGCCGCCACCAGATCCGCTCCGAGACCCCAGGACGTCGCGACGCGCGCGCCCGCCCCCGTGTGGCACTGGTCGCTCAGGTCCTGGATGAACATCTCGGGGATGCGGAGCCCGGGATGCGCACGCTCTTCCTCGGTGACGAGGCCGAGGATGACCGTCTTGCCCACGTCATGCAGCAACCCCGCGAGGAATGCCTCCTCGGGGTCGGCCGAGGCAGCCCGCGCGATGGCACGGCCGAAGACGGCCGTCGCCAGGGAATGCGCCCAGAGCTGCTGCGCGCGCGCGGTGTCCGTGCTGCGGAACACCGTGAGCCGCGCGGCGACCGCCACCATCAGGCTGCGCACGCGGCGTCCTCCGACGTGCACGACGGCGCGGTGGAGGTCCTTGATCGGCGAGGCGGGCGCGTAGGCCGCGGAGTTCACGAGGGACAGCACCTCGCCCGCGACCACGGGATCTCGACGGATGCACTCCGAGACCTCCTTGAGGTCGACCTCGGCCCGGTTCGACAGCTCGATGACCCGGACGAGCGTCGTGGGGAGAACGGGGAGCGCGTACTGGCCCGAGTCGAGACGGGCGGCGACCGCGTGGGCGATCTCCGACTCCTTGGTCCCCTCGACGACCATCACTCGGTCCGCGACGACGACCATTCGATCGGCGTCCTCCCACCACGATTCGTGGATCTCCATCGTCTCTCTCTCCTCGACTCCGACTGCGTTGGGTCCGTACGCGCTCCCCGATCGAGCGGGACGCTCGGTCGGAATCGCCGGCGGCGTCTCGCCGCCGAACACCTTCTTCCACCAGCTGGCCAATGGATCCCCTCCCTGACGTGAGGACTCTGGGAGTTCCTATCGGCCAGCGAGCCGCCGGGACCGGAGCGGTCCACGGACTTCTCCGCACCCGTCCCGTTCGAAGGGGCGGTGCCCCCTTGCTCCGAAGCACTCGGATCCCGACCTTCCTTCTCTCTCGCTCGGCTCGCGGCCCGCGGGACCGACCGCCCCTCTCCCGGAAACCATGAAGATCCTCTGCACGTCCTTCGCCCTCGCGGCGCTCCTCGTCGCTGCTCCTCTCGCCCTGTCGGCGTGCGCCGACTCCAAGTCGAACGACCCTTCGGACGGCGGCTCCAGCGCGACAGGAGGACCCGAAGCTCCGGCGTCGAAGGCGGCGAAGCCGACTCCCGGGCGCGTCCTGGTCGCGCACATCCTCGTCGCATTCCTGGGCGCGGAGCGCTCCACGGCGACCCGCTCGAAGGAGGAGGCCGAGGCGCTCGCGAAGCAGCTCCTCGCGCAGGTCCGCGGCGGTTCGGACATCCGAGAGCTGATGACGAAGCACTCCGACGACCCGGGCCCCGGCGTCTACGGGATCTTCACGAATCCGAGCGCGCAGAAGCAGGGCGACTATCCGCGCCACGGAATGGCACCGGCTTTCGGCGACGTGGGATTCTCTCTCGCCGTCGGCGAGACCGGCCTCGCGCCCTTCGACCCCGTGAAGAGCCCCTTCGGCTGGCACGTCATCCAGCGCCTTGAGTAGAGGAGTCCTCCCATGGTCCGATCGTCCTTCTTCCTCCTCGGCGCGACGCTCCTCGCCGTCTCCTGCGGCTCTCCGCCGCCGCAGGAAGAGCCGGCGCCCTCGGAGATCCATGTGGACGGCGGCGTCCGCGACGTCCACTTCGAGGACATCACGGCTTCGGCCTCTGCTACGGCCTCCCCGAACTCCTCCACGAACGGCCCCGGCTCCGAGCGAGCCGCTCCTCCTAACCCGTCCAAGGCCATGGTTGCGCCCACGCGCCTGAAGGTCGCTCACGTCCTCATCGCCTTCCGGGGGGCCGCGCGCTCGACGGCGACGCGCTCCCGGGAGGAGGCGGAGAGTCTCGCGAAGGATCTCTTCCAGCGGGCGAAGGACGGAGCCGACATCCGTGCGCTCATGAAGGAGCACTCCGACGATCCGGGCCCCGGCGTCTACGGGATGTTCACGGATCCTCCCGCGCGGCAGCCGGGCGACTATCCCGCGAGCGGCATGGTGCCCGCCTTCGGAGAGATCGGCTTCTCGCTCGCCGTCGGCGAGACGGGTCTCGCGGTCTACGACCCCGCGAAGTCCCCCTTCGGCTGGCACGTCATCCAGCGCGTCGAATAGCGCCTCGCGGCGGGACGCGTCGCGTTCCCATGGAGCCCATCGAGATCCGCTTCGCCTGCGACGCGATGCATGGCGGGCTCGCGCGGTGGCTCCGCGCCGCGGGCTACGACGCCACCTGGGAGTACGCAATCGACGATGCGCGGCTCCTCTCCGCGGCCGCCGCGGCGGAGCGAGTCGTCGTCACGAGCGACGGCGGGATCCTGCGGCGGCGCACCGTTCGGCGGGGAGAGATCCGCGTGGTCTTCGTTCCCCAAGGGCTCTCGGTCGACGCGCAGCTGACCCACCTGCTCGCGAGCCTGCGCCTGTCCCTGAGGACGCCGCGCTGCATGCACTGCGGCGGAGAACTCCGCGAGGTCCCCCGTGCATCGGTCGAGCAGGAGGCGCCGCCGAAGGCGTGGCGCTTCGCCTCCCGGTTCATCCGCTGCTCGCGCTGCGGCACGCTCCTCTGGCGCGGAACTCATTGGGAACGAATCGAGCCTCTGCTCCGCGACGCCGAGGTTCGCAGCGAGGAGGGCTACCGGCTTCGAGCGAGCGGGGCCGCCTCGGCGACGGCGGGATCGGTGTCGCCGGCCCAGCGCGTGTGGGGCGCGCGGTTCTCGACGAGCCAGCCCCAGAGGAGCTGCGAGTAGGTCCACGTCCGCATCCCCCGATGCCGGTAGAACGGCTGCAGCAGCAGATGCAGCCGGTGGAGCTCGTAGAGCGGGACGCCCGGGTAGTAGTGGTGCTCGAGGTGGTAGCTCGAGTTCAGGAACGCGACTCTCCAGAAGGCGTTCGCCTTCACGAGCGTCGACCACTGGGCCGGATCGCGCGGGTCGACCGAGTAGTGCTGCCCGAGGCGGTTCAGGACGAAGGCGACGGGGAACACGAGGAAGACGGGCACGAGATGGACGCGCAGCGCCATGCGCCAATCGATCGCGAGCAGCGTGAGCGCGATCGTGAGATGGAAGCCGATGGCGAGCCATCGCTCGCCGGCGATGCGCCTCTGGAGGTGCCGCGGATAGCTCGCGGCCTCGCGCGCGGCCGCCCGGAAGTAGATCGGGAAGAGCGCGGGCGTGAAGTAGAGGAGCTTGTACCAGCGTGCGTTGCGCTTCGGCGAGAGGTGGAAGCGCTTCGGGTCGTCCGTCGGCGACCCGAGCTCGTTGTGATGGTCGAGGTGCCAGCGCGTGAACTGCGTCGCCGAGATGCCGCTCGGCACCGAGTAGAGGAGCTCGAGGAAGCGCATCCAGCCCGGTCTCTGCCTGCGGAAGACCGCGCTGTGCACCACCTCGTGGAGCAGCACCGTGAAATTGAAGACCGTGAACCCCTGCACCAGCGCCGCGGGGATCCAGATCCAGGGCGTGTCGAACCGGACGAGCACGATCGTCGACGCGGCCAGCAGGAGCAGCTGCCACGCCAGGACCGCGAAGTGCCTCCAGGCGCGCTTGTCGTGGAGCTCCGCGAGCCTCTCCGGCGGGACGTCGTCGTGGAGCGCGAAACGCAGCTCGCGCGTGTGATGGACGTAGAAGCGCCCCTTCCCCTCGGAGGGACGCTCGGCGGGAACCGAGGGTGCGGCGGGAGCGACGGAGGCGGTGGAAACCACGGTGCGGCGATGCGAAGGCGAACTTCGAGTCTACCAGCCCGTGGCAGAAGTGCCCCGCGGAGCGAGCGCGACGCGCGCGCCGCGGACGTTGCAGGGGTTACGGAGGGGACGCGCAACGACGCGCCGGGCAGCGAGGCCCGCGCGCAGCTCGGTCGACTTCTGCCAAGGGCTGCAACCCCATCGACCGCGGAGCCGGCCGAGCACGAGACGAACGGGGGGCGCCCGAAGGACGCCCCCCGGACGCGATCTCCAGACGTGCGCTGCCAACGCCGGATTGCCGCAGCAACCCGTTCACGGAAGCCGTCGCGCGCGGCCCAGGCCGGCGGACGGCTCCCTACGCCCTTCGATCGCGTCGCATGGCCGCACTCGCGACCGGCGGTCCGCCCTAGCGGCGCGCCGGACGATTCCCGCGGCCCGTTGCACCACGAATCCGGATCCTCCGGCACCTCGGCTCGGAGATCGGCGCTCCGGCTCATCGATCGGCAGGAAGCGGCGAAAGCTGGAGCCGATCGGCGAAGGTTTCCTTCTCCTTGGCGCCCTACTTCGTCGCGTGGCCCGCGATCCGGAGCAGGTTTCCCGCGAGCTTCTCCGTCGAGAGGACGGCGCCGTCGGAGTCGACGCGACCGAACTGGAGAGTGCCCGTCGGACAGCTCGACACGCAGGCGGAGCATCGGACGCACTCGGGGTCGTTCATCCCCTTGCCCTTGTTCGCGAAGGCCATCACGTCGATGCCCTGGTGACAGACCGACGTGCAGACGTTGCAGGAGATGCACTTCTTCTTGTCGGCGAGGATGCGGAACGTCGAGAACCGCGCGTAGACGTGCATGAGCGCGGCCAGCGGGCAGAAGAAGCGACACCACATGCGCCCGCTGAACCAGAAGTAGAAGCCGACGCCGACGACGCCGGCGAGCCCCGCGTCGACGAGCCAGTAGTACCCCTTGTCGACCACCGGGAACGCCCGGGCGATCGCGCTCTCGTGACCCGCGATCCACCCCGCGACGCGCCAGATCATGAGCGCGATCGCCACGAGGAGGATCCCCTGCCCCGCCATGTTGAGACGGTTCCACTTCGGCCCGTGGGGCATCTTCTGACGGTGCGCGTCGCCGAGGGTCTCGGCCAGTGCGCCGCAGGAGCAGATCCACCCGCAGTAGGCTCCCTTCCCGAAGAACCAGATGAGGCCGGGGATGAGCACGAACGTCTGGACGGCGCCCACCGCGAGCCACCATCCGAGCGGCTGCTCGGTGAACCAGTTGAAGACGAAGAGCGGCCACGCCAGCACGAATCCGAACGCGCGCCAGTATTCGCGCCCGTGGCCGTAGTTCACCTCGGGGAAGAAGCCGTCGAGGAAGGCCGGCGGCAGATGGCCGTTCAGCCCCATCCAGGGGAGCACGAGGTAGGGAAGGAGGAAGAGCGGCACCACCTGCACGGCCGCGAGCGTGGCGGTCTGCACCTTCACGTAGGGCGTCTTCCGCTTGCGGATCCGGCGAAGACCGAAGGCCACGACCACGCCGGAGTAGGCGAGCGTGTACCAGAAGCCCATGTGGCTCGCCGACTCACCGACGACGCCAGCGAGGCTCGTGTCGATGAAGTACTTCGACGACGCCGACCGCGCAGCCTCGGAGCCCGAACCGACGGCCGTCGGCGCGCCGTCTCGGTAGACGATGGCCACGGTGTGGCGCGGCGAGGGCGCCTCCTCGCCGGAGCCGGCGTAGCGATTGGGCGCGAGCTTGGCGGAGAGCCATTCGACGGGAGCGCGGAACACGACGGCGACGCCGCCCAAGTCGTCGCGCTGGAGCTTCTCGCTCTTGCTCGCATAGAGCCAGACGCAGAAGAGCAGGAACGCCGCGAAGGCCGCGACCCTTGCGACGCTCCATTCGCCGACGATCGGAATGCCGCTCTTGCGGAAGAAGTCGAGCGGCGCGGCGCGCCCGATCATCAGGAAGACCATGTCGTTGGGGAGGGTCTCGGTCTCCTTCCCGGCGGCGATCACCACCTCGCCCTCGCGGATCTCCTTCACGTCGCTCGGGAGCCGCATCCGCACGCGGCCCGGAGTCTCCCGGTCGGCCTTCAGCGTCTCCAGGATCTCCACGTTCTCCGGCTTCGGCCGCGCGAACTCGGGCTTCCGGTAGGAGAGCGTCACCGTGCCGCCCTCGCGAGCGATCGCGATCGCCGTTTCCAGGGCCGAGTCTCCACCGCCGACGACGAGGACGCGCTTGCCCGCCGCGTCCTTCGGATCGTGGAGGCGGTG
This sequence comes from uncultured Planctomycetales bacterium, assembly GCA_964545855.1. GTDB lineage: Bacteria > Planctomycetota > UBA1135 > UBA1135 > JACQFD01 > CAZJHD01. The sequence continues at coordinate 819 of CAZJHD010000047.1, read as the reverse complement.
GAAGACCTTGGGGAGGTCCTCCCCCGCGACGCCGAGCCGGCGGAACTCGCCGCTGCGGCCGATCGCGATCACCACGCGGCGCGCGCGGATCGGCTCGCCCTTGGCGAGGGGCAGCCGCAGCACGCCGCCGTCCCGCTCGATCTGCTCGCAGCGTCCCGGCGTCGTGACGATCCCGTGCTGCTTCGCCTGCTCCTCGAGTTCCTCGACGAGCGCCTCCTTCACGTCGGCCGTCACCTTGAGTTCTCCCGCCGGATCCATGTCGAGCGGGTAGGTGTAGATGGGCTTCCGCGCCGGGAAGTCGACGATCGTCGCGAAGGGCTTGCTGCTCTCCAGGAGCACGTAGCGAAGCCCGCGCTCCTTCGCCTCGATCGCGGCGGCGACTCCCGAGACTCCCGCGCCGACGATCGCCACGTCCACCACGGCGCCATCGCCCGGAGGCTTCTCCTTCGCGAGGTCGCCCGCGATGCGCGCGACCACGCGCGCCCCCGAGTCCGCCGCGAACTTGAGCAGCGGGATCCCCGTGAGATCGCCCACCACGAAGACTCCCGGCACCGCCGTCGATCCGTCCTCCTCGATCTGCGGCAGGGGCTCCGGAACACCCGCGGGGAACTGCGTGTGGAGCCAGCGGGCGTACGGGGCGATCGGCATGGGGGGCAAGCTACGGACGGGGTCTCGCGTCGGACGCGCGGTTTTCGATGAGGCACGCGAGAATCCGTTTCGTGGAGAGGGCCTCCGAAGACGAAACAAGGAGAGCGCCCGCGGCACCTAAATAAGAGACCAGGATTCGGAGATGCACGGGCTTGCGTGTCCGACGCGCCG